>JBPCON010000054.1:0-104102 GCA_051000215.1 Acidimicrobiales bacterium | reverse complement strand
GGCATCGACGGCGCGGGCGGTGCGGGCGCTGGCGGTGGCGGTGCAGCGGACGGAGCCGCGGGCGGGGGCGGGGGCGGCGGCGGTGGAGGAGGAGGAGGAGGCGGCGCGCTGGGTGGCGTCGCGTCGTCGCCGGGCGGCGGGAGCTGCTCGCTCATGAAGTGGGGACCTCCTGGTTGCTCACCAGCGGAAACCTACTCAGGTTCGCCGGCTCGCGCGAGCAGGCGATGGACCGCTGGGTCGACGTCGAGCGCACGCGCTGTTTCGATGCCTTCTGGGCTCATCTTGCGCAGCGTCTTGCGCAACACGTCAACGCTCTTGCGCTCGCCAAGCTCGCTTGCCAGCTCGAGCGCCTGGGTCTCGAGGAACACCAGGCAGAGTGCGTCCTCGTGCACCTGCACATCGCGGCCGGCCGCCCTGTCCTTGCGGATGATCGCCTGCACGTGCTCGACCACGGCGGGCTCGTAGCCCACGTGTTCGAGAACGGTCGCCACCTCCTCGGCGTGCTGCTCCTTCAATTGCTTGCGCCAACGGAGGTAGCCGGCGCGACCCTCGGGGTAGGAGCGACGCGGCCGCGTCCAGCGCCTGAGGTGATGGGCGCGTGCCGCGAGGAGCTGCGCCTCGTTGGCGTCGGGGTCGAGGCGCGTGACCCAGCGGGTCATCAATTCGGCATGTGCCTGCTCCTTCGGACGCTCGACGCCGTCGATCACGAGGGTGTTCGGATCGTCCGCGTTCGCGGCGTCGATGCGCGCTATCGCGTCGTCGAACCTGCTCACGACCCGCGCAGGTCGACGCGCAGCACGAGCACACCGTCTTCGAGGCTGGCCTTGGCGTCGCCGACGATGGCGAAGTCCTGGAAGTCGAGCTGGGCTTGGCGGATGAACGCAGCGCGTTCCTCGCCGCCAACCGGAGGCAGATTGCGACTGCGCACGGCCGCAGCGCGGTCGCGGAAGCGTTGCAACATGGCATCGATGTCGAAGTCGTCGGCCATGCTTTGCACCGTAGCGGCTCCGCGCCAAGTCGCTTCGTCCGTCAGCTCCAGCCCTGCTCGGGCGCGCGAGCGGTCCGCGCGACAAGCGGACGGGTGTTGCGCCAGAACCTGTAGGTGAGCAAGCCGAGCAGGATCGCGGCGACGAGCAGCCCTGCGACCACCATGGCGACGACGGTGGCTGTCTTGTCCCCTTTCGAGGCCTTGGCGGCCGGGGTCTCGCCCGACGTCGCTGCGGCGCTGGCCGCGCCGGGGCCAGGGCCGGGAACGATCAGCGGGTTGCTCGTCGGGCTCGCCTCGACGGTGGGGAGGACGGGTTGCGCCGACTGGGTTGAGCGCTGGGCCTCGACCGTCGCCACTGTTTGGGAGATGGAGGTCGGCGACGGGGCGGTCGTCGCCGGTTCTGTCGAGGAAGGCGTGGGCCTCGTGGTCGGGGGCGCAGTCGTCGACGTTGGAGGGCTGGTGGAGCTCGTCGAACAGAGGGGCGGCACGCACTGGGCTGCGGCGATGCGGCTGCCGGTGACGAGGAAGACTGCGACGATGAGGAGAATCGTGACGCATCCGGCCGCGACAGCCCGTCTCCCCCCCGCGTGCGCTGTCGCCATCATCGGCTGGCGAGCGTAGCGAGAGCTTGGGCGAAGTCGGCGACGACGTCGTCGGGGTGCTCGAGACCCACCGAGACGCGGATCATCCCCTCGCCGATGCCCATCGCAGCTCGCTCGTCGGGCAGGAGCGTTGCTGCCGTCATCGTCGCCGGATGCACGACGAGCGTCTCTGGCCCGCCGAGCGAGGGCGCGACCTGCGCAAGCTGCACGCCCTCGACAAAGGCGCGACCGGCTTCGAGGCCACCGGCGAGCTCGAACGCGAGGCAGGTGCCACCGGTCGTCATCTGGCGCACCGCGAGCTGGTGCTGGGGGTGCGATTCGAGGCCCGGGTACGCAACGCGGGCAACGGCCGGGTTCGCCTCGAGCGAGCTGGCCAGGGCCAACGCCGTTGCCGACTGCTGGGCGACGCGAGCCGAGAGCGTCCTGATGCCCCGAAGCGCGTTCCACGCGTCGAACGGCGAAGCCACGGCCCCATGGATGATGTGGTGTCCCCAGACCGCCTCGATGAGATCGCGCTCCCCCGCTATCACTCCGAGCATCGCGTCGTTGTGCCCGGCGATCCCCTTCGTCGCGGCGTGCACGACGATGTCGATCCCGTGCCGCAACGTCTGTTGCACGGGCGGGGGCGCGAACGTCGCGTCGCACACCGTGAAGGGGCCGGAGATCGCGCCGATGGCGCCCAGGTCGACCAGCTCGAGGCCGGGGTTGGCCGGCGACTCCACGAAGACGAGCTGTGTGCGGCCTGGTCGCACGGCCGCGACGACCTTCAAGGCGTCGGTGGCGTCGACGAAGGTGACGTCGATCCCCAGTCGCGGGCACAGCATCGTGAAGAGCTGGTTGGTCACCGAGAAGGTCCGGCTCTGGGCGACGATGTGGTCGCCGGTCGAACAGAAGGTGAGCACAACCGATGCGATCGCGCCCATGCCCGAGCCGAACGCGAGCGCGGCCTCCGCTCCCTCGAGCGCCGCGATGGCGTCCTCGAGCTCGAGCACCGTGGGGCTGCCGTTGCGGCTGTAGAACTCGCCGGGGTGAAACGATCTGGCCCTTCGCAGCTGCTCATCGACCGAACCGTTCGCATAAGTCGTCGAAGGCCACAGCACGGGAGCGAGAGACTCGCCGTCGAAGCTGCGCCCGGCGCGGATCGCGCGGGTCGAGAAGTGCCAGTCGTCGTTGCTCTCGTGCGTCATTCGCCCACCTTGTCGATGTCGCGGAGGAACGTAGCCACGGCTTCCCCCACCTGGTCGATCTCGATCAGGAAGCCGTCGTGGCCGTGGCGGCTCTCGATCGTCTGATACTCGGCGCGGCCCCCGCCAGCGCGCACGAGCTCGACGATCTCTTGTTGTTGGTACGTCGGATAGAGCACGTCGCTCGAGACTCCGAGCGCGAGAACCGGCGCGGCGACGCGCGCCATCGCCGCCAGAGCGCCGCCGCGGCCGCGGCCGACATCGTGCAGATCCATCGCCTTCGTCAACACGAGATGCGTGTTCGCGTCAAAGCGACGAACGAGCTTGTCGCCGTGATACTCGAGGTAGCGCTCGACCTCGAAGCGCTGCCAGAGCTCGAAGCCCTCGGCGAGAGGCTCGACGGGCTCGCGGCCGAAGCGGTCGGTGAACACGTCGTCGCTGCGGAAGGTGATCTGGCTCATCATGCGGGCGAGCGCCAGCCCCTCGTGAGGACCATCTCCAGCTGCGGCGTCGTAGTAGTCACCGCCGCGAAACGCGGGGTCGAGCTGCACGACGCGGCGACCGGTCGCCCACCACCCGATCTGTTGCGCGCTTGCGGCGATGCACGTCGCAACGGGGATCAAGGAGCGGACGCGGTCGGGGAACATGACGCCCCACTCGAGCACCTGCATGCCGCCCATCGATCCGCCGATGACCGAGAGCCACTGGTGGATGCCGAGCTTGTCGGCGAGCACAGCCTCCGTTCGCACCATGTCGCGGATCGACACGACGGGAAACCGCGACCCGTACGGCCGCCCGTCGTCGGGATGCGCGGAGGACGGACCGGTCGATCCCTGGCACCCGCCCAGCACGTTGGCGCACACCACGAACCAACGGTCCGTGTCGACCGGGCGGCCCGGGCCGACGAGCGCGTCCCACCAACCGGGGGCGGCATGGCCCTCGGTCGCCGGACCGCTGACGTGGCTGTCGCCGGTCAGGGCGTGACAGAGCAGGATCGCGTTCGACGCTGTCGCGTCGAGGTGCCCGAACGTCTCGTACGCCACGTCGATGGGCGAGAGCATGCCGCCTCCCTCCAGCACGAAGGGCCGATCGACGGCGGTGCGCAGGAACTGGCGCCAACCGGGTGCGTCGCCGGGGCGCCATGCGCCCGACGCCGGCAGCATCGTCGGGTGCACCCGACGTGCGCCTCCTCCCCGTTGCTCAGCCACACGCCCTCCAGGACTCTTGGTTGCCTCTGGTTCGAGACCACATCCCGCCCTGCCGGGCGGCGGGCACCTTGGCTTGTCCACGCCAGGTTGCCGGACCCTTGCGGGCCGCTCTCGATGTCGTAGACCAGTGAACCGACACCCGTCGGCACCTGTCAAACGGGAACCACCTCTCAGGTGTGCACCATGACGCGCACGATACGACCGTCCGCGCTGACAACGAGCGTGTCTGCACGCTGATGCCCATCGGCCATCGTGCACACAACGGCCGCCGAGTCGACGCCCGCGAGGGAGACCCAGGTGCGCACGGGCTCGTGGCGCTCCGTCATGCGACGGCGGATGTGATCTGCGACGTGGGCGCCGCGGACCTTCACCCCTTCCGTCGGGTCGCAGAAGACAGCGTCGTCGTGCAGCAGCGCGAGCACCTGCTCGGCGTCGACGCTGTTCCAGGCTTCGACCCATGCCGCCGCGATCCGTTGCGCTGCTTCACCGTGCACCGGGAGCCGACAGTACCGCGACGTGCGCTCACGTGAGGCGAGCCCGGCGTGCCCACCACCGCAGCACCTCTTCATCGCCACCGTGGGCGGCGTTGAGCACCTCGGCAGCTGCGAGCAGCTGGCCGGCAGCCAGCAACGACGCGCCCTCGCGCCAGCGCGCTGCGTCGCCTGGCAGGGCGACGTCGAGCACGTCGCGGGCTGCGAGCTTGATCGCACCGGCGTTCCGTGCCTTCCCAGCGTGGTACGTGGCGGCCCACGCTGTCACCGGCGGAGCGGTCAGGGCCGCTGCAACGAGCCATGGGTCGCATCCCTCGACGCTGATGACCGGCGTGCTCGGCACGGTCGTGCCCGCGACATCCGCTGCCGCCTCGATCACGCGCGTCTGAGTGGCGACGAGCACCTTGGGCACTATGCGAGCCCGAACCCAGCGAAGCAGACGCGCCGAGCCACCTCGCTCCAGCGAGGCAAGCTCGACGCGAGGCGCGTCGTAGCGTCGACCCGCGACACGGACCTGACGCTCGCCCCACACCAGCCGGCCGGGCTCGACGAGCCCCGCCGTGACGAGCTTGGGGTGGGTCGCTTCGTTCGCAGCGCGCTCGTCGACGAGGTGGGGGGCAAGGCCGTAGAACTCGTCGCGGAAGCCGGCCGTGGCGGTCGCGATGGCACCGATGGTGCCGTGCGTCGCGCGCAGAGCGAACGGCGGAGGCGGATCAGGGCCGACGAGCAGCGGGCTCCACGATCCGTCGAGCAGGGGCGCGACGGGATCGATCTCCTCGAGCGTCGCGCCCGTCCAGCGCCGCACCGACCTCGGAGGATGCGCGCCGACACGAAGCACCGGCGCGCACACCAACACCGAAGCACCGAAGATCGGCTCGCAGGACGACCACATGCCTTCGAGCACAGCGGCTCCGCCCACCGCGTCGCGCACCGGCCCCGCATCGCGGGCCGCAGCCACCGATTGCGGCTGGATCAACACAATGCGCCCGCCTCGACGCACGAGCCCCGGCGCGGCTGCGAGGAACAGCCAAGCGGTGTCGGTGTACGGCCGCACGACCGACACGAGCGAATCAGGCACGGATGCAGTGCGCACCGTCGCGCTTCGCAGCTGGTTGAGGAACGGTGGGTTGCCGAGCACCAAGTCGAACCGACCGTGCCACCGCTCGCCCGCCCGCAGGCCGTCGCCGACGGCGAGATGCTGACCTGGGTCGACGCCCGACCACGCGACGATCGCAGCTCTCGCGGCGCCGATCGCCGCGCTGTCGCGATCGACGCCCCAGAGCTGCTCAGCAGCAACCTTCGCGCGGGGGGCGCCTCGGGCGACGAGGGCTCGGCCGGCGGCGAGGAGCATGGCGCCGGCGCCGCATGCGGGATCGCACACCACAGCGCGATCGGAGAGGCCATCCAGCGCGATCGCGGCGAGGCCGTCGGCGACGGCCCGCGGGGTGTAGTGCGCACCGATGGCCCTGCGTTTCGCGGCCCCGAGGCCGGCCTCGTACGCGGCTCCGATGGCGTCGGGATCGATGAGCCGCACCCTAGGGTCCTCTGCGTGCGATGGACGATCCACGGAGAACGTTCGCTCTATGCCAGCCCGTGGGTCGCTCTGGCGCTGGTCGATGTCGAGATCCCTGGCGGCGAACGTTTCGAGCATCACGTCGTGCGGGTCCCGAACCAGGCAGTCGGCACCGTCGTCGTCGACGCAGCTCGCGGCGTCTTGCTGCTCTGGCGGCACCGGTTCATCACCGACACCTGGGGCTGGGAGGTGCCGGCGGGGGGCATCGACCCCGGCGAATCGCTCGAAGCTGCTGCGGCCCGCGAGGTGCTCGAAGAGACGGGCTGGCGAGCAGGTCCGGTCCGCCACCAGGTCACCTTCCACCCCAGCAACGGCTTGTCCGACCAGACCTTCCACGTCTGCGTGGCCGGCAGTGCCGAACACGTCGGTGCTCCGAGCGACCCTGGCGAGTCGGAGCGGATCGAGTGGGTCTCCGTCGACGAGGTCGCCCGGCTCGCGCGCGACGGGGAGATCACCGACGGGCTCTCACTCACCGCCCTCAGCCACTGGCTGGCCTTCCGCCGCTGAGGCGGCTGGATCAGCTCGCGGCTTCCTCGGGGTCCCACGCCGCGAGGTCACCGAGGCGCGGGTCGTTGGAGAACATCTCGACGAGCGGTTGCTTGATGCCGAGTCGAGGCATCATCCGGCGGGTCTCGAGCTCCTCGTTCCAGAGCACGAGCGTCACGACGAGGCCCGACTCACCCGCGCGCGCCGTGCGCCCCGAGCGGTGCAAGTAGGTCTTGTGCTCGGGCGAAGGGTCGTAGTGGAGGACGACCTGCACGTCGTCGATGTGCAACCCGCGAGCCGCGACATCGGTGGCGACGAGCACGGCGAGGCGACCGTTCGAGAAGTCGGCGAGCGCCCGCTCTCGGAGACGCTGCGGGAGGTCGCCGTGGATGGCCGCTGCGTCGATGTCCTCCTTCCTCAGCGCTGCGACGAGCCTGTCGGCCGCGCGTTTGGTGTTCGTGAACATCAACGTGCGCGGCGCGGTGCGGCTGACAGCGGCAGCGACCTTGACCTTGTCCATCTCATGGACCTGCAGGAAGCGATGCGTCATCTCCTCGACCGTGACCGTTCGCGACTCGACCTCGTGGTGCACGGGGTCACGCTGGTAGCGCTTGACGAGCACATCGACGGCCCCGTCGAGGGTGGCCGAGAAGAGCAGCGTCTGGTGGTCGTGACCAACATGGCGCAGCACCCATTCGACCTGTGGGAGAAACCCCATGTCGGCCATGCGGTCGGCTTCGTCGAGCACGACCATGCCGACCGACTCGAGCGACAGCGCTTTGCGATCGAGGAGGTCGATGAGCCGGCCCGGCGTCGCGACCACGATCTCTGCGCCTTCGTCGAGCTGTCGAGCCTGCTTCTCGAGCGACTGCCCCCCATAGACCACGGCGACGCGCACATCTCGCACCTTGCCCAGCGGGATGAGGTTCTCCGAGACCTGCACGGCCAGCTCGCGCGTCGGCACCATGACGAGCGCGGTCGGCGCGTTGGGCTGCGCTTTCGCGGTGCGCTCGATCAGGGGCAGGCCGAACGCGAGGGTCTTCCCCGAGCCGGTCTTCGCCTTGCCGCACACGTCGCGCCCGGCCAGCGCGTCGGCGATCGTGAGGCTCTGGATGGGGAACGGATGCTTGATGCCGGCTGCGCTCAGGGCCTCGACGAGGTCTGGCGACAGGCCCAAAGATTCAAAGGTCGTCGTCATGAGAGAGTTCCGAGCGTACCCGGAGCTCGTGGCTCACTCGGTCACGAGGAGAGCTGGGCCTCGATCGCGTTGACGACCTCGTCGGACTCGGGCAGCACGGTCGGGGCGAAACGAGCGGCGACCTCGCCCGATGGCGCGATGAGGAACTTCTCGAAGTTCCATCGGATGTCGCCCGTGTGGCCGTCATCGACGTCGGGCGTGTCGACGAGCTGCTGGTAGAGGGGATGGCGGTCGTCGCCGTTGACATCGACCTTCTCGGTCAGAGGGAAGGTGACGCCGTATGTCGTCGAGCAGAACTCCTTGATCTCCTCGGCCGATCCGGGCTCCTGGCCGGCGAACTGGTTGCACGGCACACCGAGGACGCTGAAGCCCTTGTCCTTGAACTGTTCATGGATCTGCTCGAGCGCGGTGTACTGCGGGGTAAGCCCACACTTGGATGCCACGTTGACCAGCAGGACCGTCTTGCCCTCGAGATCCTGCAGGCTGTTGCCGGCGCCGTCGAGGGCGTTGATCGACACGTCGTAGATGGACATGGTGGGCAACCTATCGTGCCTAGGCTCAGCCGATGACCGAAGCTGGCGTGCACGTCGCCGCGATCGCGGAGCAGGGCTACACGATCGTGGAGGATGCCTTCGACGCCGATCGGGCTGACTTGTTGGTGGCCGATCTGGAGCGCCTCGAGCGCGAGCTCGCGATCGAGCCCGCCAAGAACTCCTTCGAAGGTGAGCACACGTGGCGCGTTTACAACCTGCTCGTGCACGGCGCGCCGTATGAGGCCATCCCGCTCGACGCCGCGGTGCTTGCGGTCGTCGAAGGCGTGCTCGACCCAGGGTGCTTGATCTCCTCGCTGTCGTCGATCGCAATCGGGCCCGGAGAGACGGCGCAACCCATCCACGCCGACGACCAGCTCATCCCGATCCCCAAACCGCACCCGCCGACGGTGTGCAACACCATGTGGGCGCTCACCGACTTCACGGAGGCAAACGGCGCGACGCGCATCATCCCGGGATCGCACAAGCGCGATCACAGCCCCGACTACGGCACCCACTACGACTCCGTAGCGGCCGAGATGCCGCGTGGCTCCGTGCTCGTCTGGCACGGGAGCCTCTGGCACGGCGGCGGCGCGAACACCACCTCCGAGAGGCGTTATGGGATCGCGATGAACTACTGCGCTGGCTACATCCGCCAGCAGGAGAACCAGCAGCTCGGCATCCCGCGAGCCATCGCGACGCGGTTCCCGCGCCGCCTGCAGGAGCTCTGCGGGTACGGCATCTACAACGGGCTCATCGGCCACATCGACAAGCGCGACCCCGGCAAGCTCTTGCTGGGCGAAGGCGGCGAGGCAGGCGCGAACAGGTTGATCTGGGACGAAGCCAACTGACGCTCAGGTACCCTGCTGGCGGCGAAGGAGCATCGCGCGACGCACGAACGCGAGTGCGAGAAGCCCGGCCAGGAGGACGGCCACGGCGACGGGCGCCGAGTTGCTGTCGACGCGATCGCTCTGCGAGCCCCCGGGCGCGTTGCGCCCTGCCGCCATGGCTGTGGGGACTGGCGCGGTGGTCGGCACCGACGCGTCGCGTACCACAGCAGGCAACGCATCGGCCTTCGACTCGAGCTCCACCCGCGTTGCGAAGCCCTGGTCGAGTAGCTGCGCTGCTGTGGCATAGGGGTCAGGCGCGTCGAGCTCGACGACCAGCATGGTGCGCCCGCCCCGCGACGCCGACCCGACGAAGGTGCTCCCTGCCTTGTCGGTGGTGCCCGTCTTCATGCCTGTCGCTCCCTGGTACATGCCGAGGAACAGGTTGTGGTTCGTGAAGTGGTGGCTCACCCCGTCGCCGCCGTCGAAGCGGTAGTCCTGGGTGCCGATGATGCCCATGAGGTCGGGTCGAGCCAGCACTGCGCGGGCCACGATCGCGAGATCGCGTCCGCTGGTGAGCGAACCGCCGTCGTGAGCGAACTCGTCATCGAGCCCTGCAGGGTCGTTGAACATCGAGTTGTCGGCCAGACCGAGCCGCGCTGCTGTTGCCTGTGCGATGGCTTTGAAGCCGTCGACGGTTCCCCCGACGCGCTCGGCGATGGCGACGGCCGCATCGTTCGCCGAGATCATGAGAAGGCAATGCATCAGGTCGTTGAGCTTCCAGGTCTGGCCAGTCTTGACGTTGATCTTGCGCGCGGGCATCGACGCAGCCAACGCGCTGATCGGCACGAGGTCGTCCGGAGGGAGGCGCTCCGCTGCGATGAGAGCCGTCATGAGCTTCACGGTGCTCGCCGGCAGGTGCAGGGTGCGTGCGTCCTGCGACGCGATGACGTTCCCGGTGTCGACGTCGACGACGACGTAGGCCTTCGGGGCCGGAGGAGCTGCTCGCGCTGCCGGCGCGCCGAAGGAGAAGGCGGTGAGGAGCGCCGCGAGCAACCCGAGAGCCCCCAACCGGCGCATCTGCTCGACCCTACCGACGCGGCCGTCGAGCCGATCGTCGCTCCCCATCTCAGCTGCTCGCGAGAGCCCCCGGGGCGATCGCGTAGAGCTCGACCTTGCCGGCGGTGACGGCCGCGAGCAGCCCGCGAGCTTGGGGCACGATCTGCTCGCCGAAGAAGCGCGCTGTCGCCACCTTTGCGGCGTAGTAGCCGTCGCTGTCGCCGCCGGCCGCCAGGACGCGAGCCGCGAGCGCTTGGCGTGCCAGCACCCATCCACCAACGACGATCCCGGCCATGCGCAAGAAGGGTGTGGCTCCGGCCAGCGCGTCGTTCGGGTCGGCCGAGCCGTTCGCCTGCAGCCAGCGCACCGCGTCGCGGACCGCTGCGACAGCATCGGCCAGAGCCGCACGCAGACCGGCGAGCTCCTCGCCAGCCGCCTCGAGATCGGCGTCGAGGGCCTCGATCTGGCACAGGAGGTCGTCGACCACACCACCGGCGCGCAGCGCGAGCTTGCGCCCGACGAGGTCCATGGCCTGAATCCCGTTCGTGCCCTCGTAGATGGCCGCGATGCGGATGTCGCGGGAGCGCTGGGCGATGCCGGTCTCCTCGATGTAGCCCATGCCACCGTGGATCTGCACCGCGAGAGAAGCCAGCTCGATGCCCATGTCGGTTCCCCAGCCCTTGGAGATCGGCGTGAGGATGTCGGCCAGCTCCTGCGCCTTTGTGCGCTCTTCCTCGGTGGCACCGGCACGGCTCACGTCGATGGCCTGCGCGTTCAGGTAGAGCAGCCCACGCAGGGCCTCGACGGTCGAGCGGATGGTGAGCAGCATGCGGCGCACGTCGGCATGGTCGACGATCGCGCCCGTCGTCGCGTCGATCGGGCGACCTTGCTTGCGCTCGAGCGCGTACTGCACCGCCTGCTGGTAGGACCGCTCGCCGATGGCCAGCCCAGAGAGCCCGACAGACAGGCGGGCGTTGTTCATCATCGTGAACATGTAGCGCATGCCTGCATTGGCATCGCCGATGAGGAACCCCGTCGCGGAGTCGAACTCGAGCACGCAGGTCGGCGACGCGTGGATGCCCATCTTGTGCTCGATGCCGATGCAGCGCACCGCGTTGCGCTCACCCAGCGTGCCGTCGTCGCGCACCAACACCTTTGGCACGATGAAGCACGAGATGCCCCTTGTACCGGGTGGCGCATCAGGCACGCGGGCGAGTACGAGGTGCACGATGTTCTCGGTCAGGTCCTGCTCGCCATAGGTGATGAAGATCTTCTGGCCGCTGATGCGCCATGAGCCGTCGCCGTCCGACGACGGCACCGCTCGTGTCCGCAGCGCGCCCACGTCGGAGCCGGCCTCGGCTTCGGTGAGGTTCATCGTGCCCGTCCAGGTCCCGGCGATCATCGGGCGGAGGTAGCGCTCCTGCTGCTCTTCGCTGCCGTGGTGGATGAGCATGTCGATCGCCCCTTGCGTGAGCAGCGGGCACAGCGAGAATCCCATGTTCGCCGACGTCATCTGCTCTTGCATGGCGACGGCGACGAGCCACGGGAACGCGCCACCGCCGTGCTCGGCGGGGAACGGGACGCTCCCCCAGCCGGCCTCCGCGTACTGCTTGTACGCGACAGGGAAACCCGGCGGTGTCGTGACCGAACCGGTCGTCGGGTCGTGCTTCGAACCCACCGAGTCGCCGACACCGTCGAGGGGGGCGAGCACCTCGCTCACGAACCGGCCGAACTCCTCGAGCAGGCCGAACACCGTCTCGGGATCGGCGTGCGCGAAGGCCGGGAGCTTCGACAATCCCGGAAGGTCGACGAGGTGCTCGAGCGCGAAGCGCATGTCGCGCAGCGGCGCTGCGTAGTCAGAGGCCATGCGCGAACGCTACCGAGGTACGTTTCGGCCATGCCCAACAAGAGCGAGAGCACCATTGTGTTCGGGCTTGACGTCGGCGGGACCGGCATCAAGGGCGCCCCGGTCGACGTGCGCGCCGGCACCCTCACCGCTGAGCGGTACCGAGTGCGCACGCCGCATCCGGCGACGCCGAAGAACGTCTCGCGAACGGTGAAAGAGGTCGTCGACCACTTCGGATGGAGCGGGCCGCTCGGTTGCACCTTCCCCGCCGTGATCAAGAACGGGGTGAGCCTCACCGCGGCCAACGTCGACAAGCGGTGGGTGGGCAACGATGTCGCCTCTACCTTCGCCGACGCGATCGGCACCACCGTCACCGTGATCAACGACGCGGATGCTGCGGGCATCGCGGAGATGCGCTTCGGTGCGGGGAAAGGGCGCCGGGGGGTCGTCGTCATGCTCACGCTGGGGACCGGCATCGGCTCCGGGCTGTTCCTCGACGGCGAGCTGGTGCCCAACTCCGAGCTCGGACACATCGAGATCGACGGCAGAGATGCAGAGAAGCGCGCTGCCGCGAACGTGCGAGACGACGAGCACCTGTCGTGGAAGCGCTATGCAAGCCGGGTACAGCGCTACATCGAGCACCTCGATGCCCTGCTGTGGCCCGACCTCGTGATCATCGGCGGGGGCGTGAGCCGCAAGGCCGTCAAGCTCCTCCCCCACATCGACGTACGCCCCGAAGTGGTGCCTGCGATGCTGCAGAACGGGGCCGGGATCGTCGGTGCAGCGCTTGCAGCTTCGGCGAGCAGATGATTCTCGGTGCCCCACGCCGTCTGAGCAACGACATCCGCAACCCCTCACCTAGGAGCAACCATGCCCACCCGTGACAGCGCCCCTGTCGGCGCCCCCTGCTGGGTCGAGCTGCTCACCCGTGACTACGACGCTGCGCTCGAGTTCTACCGCACCGTCTTCCACTGGGAGACTCACGTCGCAAGCGACACACCCGAGTTCCGCTACTCCACGTTCGGCGAGGGCGAAGCGCAGCTTGCAGGCGTCATGGACGCTTCCGGGTTCTTGCCCGAAGGTGTGCCCGCGCACTGGTCGGTGTACTTCGACGTCGAGAACACCGACAAGGCACTCGCCCGGATCGTCGAGCTCGGCGGCTCGATCGTCGTCGCGGCAGAGAACAGCCCCTACGGGCGCCTCGCCACCGCGGCCGATCCTTCCGGAGCGCTGTTCAAGCTCGTCGGCGAATCGTGACTCGCTAGGCCAGCTCCAGCACTCATCGCCTCCGCATCGCACAAACAGTAGAACGTCTGACGTGGTCCGCTCCGCGCAGACAGCCGCGCTCCCCGCCGAGACGCTGTACGCCATCCTCAGCTTGCGCGCAGCGGTCTTCGTCGTCGAACAGCACTGCGCGTATCTCGATCTTGACGGTCGCGACATCGAGGCAGGTTGCACCCAGCTCTGGGTCGAGGAGCACGGGGAGGTGGTTGCGACCGCTCGCCTGCTCGCGGAGGAGGACGGTCACCGCGTCGGTCGGTTGTGCACGACGCCCGGGGCTCGGTCGCGCGGTTTGGCCACTGCGCTCATCGACACCGCGATCGGCCTCGCGGACCGCGGACCGCTCACCATCGACGCGCAGACACCGCTCGCTGGTTGGTACACGCGCTTCGGGTTCGCGGCCACAGGGCACGAGTTCGTCGAAGACGGCATCGCCCACACCGAGATGCGTCGAACGTGAGCGAGCTGTCGGCCCTCGCGCCGGGAGTGTTCGCGTGGCTGGCCGAGCACCCCGGGCACGGGCACGCGAACGCCGGGGTCGTCGTCGACGCCGATGGCATGACCATCATCGACGTCCTTGCGGTTCCCTCGCAGTACGAACCGTTCGCCGCAGCGGTCGAGGCGATCGGGCTGCCGGTCCGGCGTCTGGTCCTCAGCTCGAGCAACGCCGAGTTCTCGGGGGGCACAGCCCGATTCCGCCTCGCGGCGATCTACGGCCGCCCGCAGACCTCGGCGCACCTCGACCAAGAACCCGACCCGGAGGTCTTGCGCCGCCTCTACCCCGAGCTCGCAGCCGAGATCGACGACGCGTGGACCACCCGGCCGGTCAGCCATGTGGTCGACGACGCCGTGCAGCTGACGCCGGCTACCACCCTCATGCCGTGCGGGGGTCAGCAGTCAGAGAACCTCGTGGTCGCAGTCCCCGGCGCGCAACTCGTCTTCGCCGGGGCCATGTGCACGTTCGGCGTGACGCCCCTCGCGTACCAGGGCGACCCGGGGCTCTGGGCCGACGCGCTGGACGAGCTCGTCACGGTGGCACCCATCATCGTGCCTGGCCTCGGGCCCATCGGCGGCGAAGAGGAGGTGCGCGACCTTCAGGCATACCTGCGCGCGTGCGTCGAAGCCGAAGGAGAACCGGCGCGCATCGGCAGCGGCCCGTGGGACACGTGGTCCGCTCGCCACCACGATGCCGTCAACGTCGAGCGAGCCGCCATGCTTGCCCGGGGCGACGACAACATCCCACCCAGCTTCCTGCGCCTCGTCGGCCTCTGACGCAGGCTCAGGGCGTGTCGATGCGGCGGTAGGCCTCAGCGAGACGACCCTCGGCGAGGCCAACGGCCTGACCAACCATCGCGCCCCACCCGCGCATCATCTCGGGTAGCCGGCCCGGGTCGGTGTGCTGGCTCTCGTGGCGCAACAAGGCGGCGAGCTTGCGATCGAACGCGTCGGTGGTGTCGACCCACCGGTCAGGGCTCGCCCCGGGGCCCATCACCCAGATCTCTGCGACGCTCCAGGCCTCGAGCCCCTCGTCGGCGAGCTCCGGGTGCGCGTACGGGTTGCGGGCATCCGGATACACCGCGCAGATCGCTGCCTCCCCCGCTGCCAGGTGGTCGGGGTGGCTCGCGTAGATGCGATCCCACTGACGCTCGGGCGACTGCGTGACGACTCGGTGCGGGCGGACCTCGCGGATCACGCGGCTGATGTCGCGCCGAACCTCGATGGTCGGGTACAGCCGGCCGTCTGGGTGCCCGAGGAAGTGCAGCGCCGTGACGCCCACCTCTTTGGCCGCGGCCGTCTGCTCTGCGCGCCGGACGGCAGCGATCTGGTCGCGAGGTACCGACGCGTCGAAGCCGCCTGCGTCGCCATCGGTCACGATGCAGTACGCGACTTCGATGCCCTTGTCGGTCCACGTCGCGACCGACCCGGCGGAACCGAAGTCGACGTCGTCGGGGTGGGCGGTGACGACGAGGATGCGTTCGACCCCGGCGTCCCAGTCGGGATCGCTCATGGCCGCGCAGGCTACGACCGACAGGCCTTGCTTCCTCAGCCGCGAGGCATGCTACGAAGGCTGCATGCGCACACCGATCTGCGACATGCTCGGCATCGAGTTTCCCATCGTCGCGTTCAGCCACTGCCGCGACGTCGTCGCCGCAGTCTCCAAGGCCGGGGGGCTCGGCGTGCTGGGCGCAGTGGCCCACACCCCCGACCGTCTCGACGTCGAGCTCGACTGGATCGAGGGCGAGGTCGGCGACAAGCCCTACGGCGTCGACGTGCTCGTGCCAGCGAAGTACATCGGCTCCGACGAGGGAGGCCTGTCCGGCCGCGACCTCAACGCGATGATCCCCGAGGAGCACCGCCGCTTCGTCGAGGAGATGATGGCGCGCTACGGCGTCCCGCCCCTCCCCGAAGCCGAGCACCTGCCGGCCGGCAGCGGGCTGCTGTCGTGGTCGCACAAAGGCGCGCTGCCGCTCATGGATGTCACGTTCGCCCACAAGGCCCGGCTCATCGCCAACGCGCTCGGCCCCGCACCGGAGTACATGGTGGAGCACGCGCACGCCAACGACGTCCTCGTCGCCGGGCTCGTCGGCAAGGCCGTCCACGCCGAGCGCCAACGCAACGCTGGCGTCGACATCATCGTCGCCCAAGGCGCCGAGGCCGGGGGCCACACCGGGGAGATCGGCACCATGGTGCTCATCCCCGAGGTGGTCGACGCCGTCGCGCCGATCCCTGTCCTCGCTGCGGGTGGCATCGCGACCGGCCGCCAGATCGCCGCCTCGTTGGCGCTCGGCGCGCAGGGGGTGTGGTGCGGTTCGGTCTGGCTCACCACGGAGGAGGCCGAGACCCACCCGGTCGTGAAGGAGAAGTTCCTGGCCGCGACCTCGGCCGACACCGTGCGCAGCCGCGCCTCGACAGGCAAGCCCGCACGGCAGCTGCGCAGCGCGTGGACCGACGAGTGGGAAGATCCCGCCAACCCCGATCCGCTGCCGATGCCGTTGCACGGCATGCTCATCGCCGAGGCGCAGGGGCGCATGAACCGCTCTGCCGCGACGAACGACGGCGCCCGCCAGCTCGTCAACTACTTCGTCGGCCAAGCGGTCGGGCAGATGAACCAGGTCAAGCCGGCGCGCCAAGTCGTGCTCGACATGGTCGAGGAGTTCATCGACGCCGCGCAGAGCCTCTCGCACCTCCTCGAGCCGTGACGCCCGATACCGTCCGGTCATGAGCGAAGCCCCACCGCCCACCGGAGACGACCCGACGCGCCAGCACGTGGTCGCCATCCTCTTCGACAAGCGCACCCGCGCCGACGAGGCGCTCCTCGCGCTCACCCACCTTCAGCTCGAGGGCGGCATCGAGATGGCCGACGCCGTGGTCGTCGCCAAGGGGTCGAGCGGGCGCACCTTCGTGCGCCAGACCGTCGACCCGACACCCGGCAAGGCCGCAGTCGGCGGGATGTGGCTCGGTACCCTCGTCGGTCTCCTCTTCGGTGGCCCGCTCGGCGGTGCTGCCGTCGGGGCGGCGAGCGGCGCGATCTACGCCAAGCTCGTCGACATCGGCCTCGATGACGGCTGGGTGAAGCAGATGGCCAAGTGGATCGATCCTGGGACCTCCGCGATCCTCCTGCTGTTGAACGACCCGGTGCTACGCGAAGAGGCGCTGCGCGAGCTCGGACGCTTCGATGGCAAGGTGGTCTCCACCGACTTCCCCGACGCGGTCCGCGCCGCGTTGCAAGAAGCCCTCGACGGCTGACGTCAGCCGATCGCCTGGCACCGGACGCCGTCGGCGCCGGTCGGAACGAAGTCGATGAAGGAGTCGGCTTCGATCGTGGCGCCCGGCACGATCGTGTCGGAGATGTAGCTGGTGGTGCCTCCGACGATCGCCGTACCGGCGAAGATGAGGCACGTGAGCTGCCCGGCGTTGACGACCTCCTTGCCGGGATTGGACACGTGGCTCACGATCTTCGGGGCGAACTCGTCCGGCACGATCGCGGCGTCGACGACCGTGAGCTCGATGCCTTTGAACTGGCCGAATTCGACACCCGCGTAGCCCTGGTCCTTGCGAAGGTCGCCGACGGCGGTCACGTCGACCTTGGCGACGTCGCTCGCGGCCTGGTAACCGATCTGGCTCGGCGCGACGAACGCTGTCTTGCTCGGGCCGATGTAGTCGACATCGACCGTGTCGGTGTCGAGCACGGTGCCAGCCGCATCGACCAAGTTGAAGACGACCTTCACGCTGTAGGCAGCGAGCTTCGAGTCGGGGTTGGTCACGGTGGCGCCTGCCAACGCGTGGCGGGTGCCGCTCGAATCGACGGTGCTTGACCCACCGGGCACGACCACGAGGGGTGCGGTCTTCGCCGTCGTCGACGTCGACGTGCTGGAGGTCGTCGCCTTCTTCTTCGTGGTCGTCGTCTTCGACTTGCTCGACGAGTCGGTGCTGTCGGTCTTGTCACTGCTGCTGTCGCTCTTGGTCGACACCTTTTTGCCGTCGTCGCTCCTGGTGATCGCGAAAGCTGCGATCGCAGCTCCGAGCACGGCGAGCACGACGAGCACCATGAAGATCGGCTTGCGGTAGAAGGGCTGCCCGTCGCGCGGCGGGCCGCTCGGCGGCGGCCCTGGCGGCGTGAAGCCGGGAGGGCCAACCGGCGGGAAGTCAGCGGGAGGGCCACCGGCAGGAGGCGAGCCGCCCGGGTCGGGTGGCGCCTCGTAGTCGGGGTGCAGCTCGGGGGCGTACCACTTGCCATCGGATGCTTGCCACCAACCGCTGCCCTGCGACGTGTCGCTCATGGTGCCCTCAGCGTAGAGGAAGCATCAGCTCCGGACGGGCCCTACCGTGCGTGCATGACGCCTCGCGCCGACCGAGCGGCCCAGTTCCTCGCGATGCACGAAGGGCCCGAGCCGCTGCTCGTGCCCAACCCGTGGGATGTCGGCTCGACGAAGCTCCTGGCGTCGCTCGGCTTCGTGGCGCTCGCGACGACGAGCAGTGGGTTCGCGGCCACGCTCGGTCGTCTCGACGGGTCGGTCACCCGCGATGAGGCGATCGAGCACGCGTCGCAGCTCGCAGGCGCAACCGATGTGCCGGTGACGGCCGACCTCGAGAACGGCTTCGCTGACGACCCGGCAGGGGTGGCCGACACGGTCGGGCTGGCGATCGACGCCGGTCTGGCAGGCTGCTCCGTCGAGGACTTCACTCGCGACCTCGATGAGCCGCTGTACGAGCCGTCGCTCGCTGCGGCACGGGTCGCAGCGGCAGCCGATGTTGCCCATAGCGGCTCGGCGCGCCTCGTGTTGACGGCCCGAGCCGATGGCTTGATCCACGGCCGCTCAGAGATCGATGAGGTCATCGCGCGGCTCCAGTCCTTCCAGGCTGCCGGCGCCGACGTGCTCTACGCGCCAGGACTGCGCGACAGCGACGACATCCGTCGCGTCGTGGCCGCGATCGACCGGCCCCTGAACGTGCTCGCCCTCCCCGGCTGCCCCACCGTGGCCGAGCTGCGCGAGCTGGGCGTGCGGCGCGTGTCCGTTGGCGGCGCGTTCGCCTGGGCCGCGTTCGCAGGCGCGGCGCAAGCTGCGAGGGAGCTGCTCGAGCACGGCACCTACGGCTACTACGACCAAGTCGTTGCCGGAAGCCGCGTCGCGCGCGCCGCATTCAGCTGAGGCCCGACTCGCTACGGTGCGGTGATGCACGACACGCAAAGCTGGACCGTCGGCGACGTGAGGCTCACGAGCGTGCTCGAGTCCCAGACCGAGCACATCCCTCCTGAGCTCTTCTTCCCGGCCGCTACCGCAGCTGGTGTCGCCGAGCACGCGTGGGTCATCCCCGACTTCGCCGACGACGACGGCAACATCGCGCTGCGCATCCAGGCGCTCGTCATCGAGGTCGCCGCGCGGCGGCTGCTCGTCGACCCGTGCGTCGGGAACGCGAAGACGCTCGACATGCCCTTTTGGAATGCGATGACATGGCCGTTCATGGAGCGCTTCGCCGCCGCGGGGTTCCACCCTGCTTCGATCGACACGGTGCTGCACACGCACCTGCACGCCGACCACTGCGGCTGGGACACGCACCTCGTCGGTGACGCCTGGGTACCCACGTTTCCCAACGCCCGGCACCTCTACACCCAGGCAAGCCTCGATGCGCTCAGCGACCCGAGCGGCTACGACAACGCGAACGTGCTCGCCCAGTCCGTGCAGCCGATCCTCGACGCCGGGCTCGCCGACATCGTCGCCGAAGACGCTGAGCTCGGCGACGGGTTGCGCCTCGCGCCGAGCGGCGGCCACACACCTGGCCACGTGTCGCTCTGGATCGAGTCACGCAACGAGGTCGGGCTCATCAGCGGCGACATCGTGCATCACCCCGTGCAATGCGCCGTGACCGAATGGGCCGAGGTCGGCGACGCCGACGCCGACGAGGCGCGCGCCACGCGCAGGCGCATGCTCGACGAGGCAGCCAGCACCGGCGCGCTCTTCTTCGGCACCCACTTCCCGACCCGCCCCGCCGGTCGCGTCGTCGCAGCAGACGACGCCTGGCGGTTCATCCCGGCATGAGCGAGGCCTGTTAGCTGCAGCCGCTCGTGCTGCCGCAGCTGGGGCAGGCGTGACACGAGCCGGCGCGCTGCATCTGCACACCGCACTGCATGCAGTACGGCGCGTCGGAGGGGCTCGATGAGCCCATCGGGATGAGCGTGGTCTGCACCGGCGCGCCAGCCGAGGTGGCATCCAGCACGCCAGCGCGCTCGAGAAGCGTCGACGCAGACTCGATCGACGGTGGGTCGGCCGGGATGTCGTGGCCTTGCACCGTCTCGATCGTGGACTCGTCGACGCCAGGCAACGTCGGCTGCGTGCGCTCCTTCACCGTGAGGATGTTGAGCTCGGCGCGCTCGGGCTGGGAGAGGTAGTCCACGGCGAGGCGCCGGAAGATGTAGTCGAGCACCGAGCTGGCAATGCGAATGTCGGGATCGTCGGTCATGCCGGCCGGCTCGAAGCGCATGTTGGTGAACGCCTCGACGAAGCTGCGTAGCGGCACGCCGTACTGCAGGCCATGGCTCACCGAGATGGCGAACGCGTCCATGATCCCGGCGAGCGTCGAGCCTTGCTTGGAGACACGCAAGAAGATCTCGCCGGGCCGGCCGTCGTCGTACTCGCCGACGGTGACGAAGCCCTTGCAGTCCGCGACGCGGAACTCAAAGGTGTGCGACGTGCGGTTTCGGGGCAGCTTCGTGCGCGCCGGCTCTTTCACCGTCACGATCTTCTCCACGATCCGCTCGACGACCTCGCTCGGAGTGACGGGCAGGGCCAGCTCCTCGCCCGGCACAGCCTTCTTCATCGTCGAGAGGGGCTGGGCCACCTTGCAGCTGTCGCGGTAGATCGCGACAGCTTTGATGCCGAGCTGCCACGCGTCGATGTGCAGCTGCTCGACGTCTTCGACCGAGACGTCCTCTGGCATGTTGACGGTCTTGGAGATCGCCCCGGAGATGAACGGCTGGACCGCGCCCATCATCTTGACGTGGCCCGTGTAGTGGATCGTGTTGTCGCCCATCGAGCAGGCGAAGACGTCGATGTGCTCCGCGCTGATGTGGGGTGCGCCGAGGATCGACTTGTGCTCGTCGATGTAGGCGATGACCTCCACTGCCTGCTCGTCGCTGTAGCCGAGACGGCGCAGGGCGCGCGGGATCGTCTGGTTGACGATCGTCATGGTCCCACCGCCGACCAGCTTCTTCATCTTGACCAACCCGAGGTCGGGCTCGATGCCGGTGGTGTCGCAGTCCATGAGCAGCCCGATGGTCCCGGTGGGCGCCAGCACCGAGGCCTGGCTGTTGCGCACGCCGTAGTCGGCGCCCAGCTCGCATGCCGCGTCCCAGGCCTCCTGCGCTGCCGACAAGATCGCCGAGGGCACGAGCTCCTCGTCGATGCGAGCCGCGGCCTCGCGGTGCATGTTGAGCACCCGGAGCATGTGCTCGCGGTTGGCGGCGTAGCCGGCGAAGGGGCCCATGCGGGCTGCGGTGCGCGCCGAGACCTCGTAGGCGTGGCCGGTCATCAGCGCGGTGATCGCTGCTGCCCACGCTCGGCCGTCGGCGCTGTCGTAGGCGAGGCCGAGCGCCATGAGCAACGCTCCGAGGTTCGCATAGCCGATGCCGAGCTGGCGGAACTGCCGGCTCGTCTCGCCGATGGGCCCCGTCGGGTAGTCGGCACGGCCGACGAGGATCTCCTGGGCGCTGAAGAGCACCTCGATCGCAGCCTTGAACCCCTCGACGTCGAAGACGTCGTCGTCGCCATCCGTCAGGAACCGCAGCAGGTTGATGCTGGCGAGGTTGCACGCCGAGTCGTCGAGGTGCATGTACTCGCTGCAGGGGTTCGAGCCGTTGATGCGACCAGTGTTCGCCGCGGTGTGCCACCGGTTGATCGTGGTGTCGAACTGCATGCCCGGATCGGCGCACTCCCACGTTGCCGTCGAGATCTGGCGCATGAGGTCGCGGGCTCGGATGGTCCTCACGATCGAGCCGTCGGTCACGGCAAGCAGGTGCCAGTCGGCGTCGTCGAGGACGGCTTGCATGAACTCGTCGGTGACGCGCACGGAGTTGTTGGCGTTCTGGTACTGGATCGAATGGCTGTCGATGCCATCGAGATCCATGTCGAAACCGGCGTCGTGCAGCACGCGGGCTTTGCGCTCCTCGCGGGCCTTGCACCAGATGAACTCCTCGATGTCGGGATGATCGACGTCGAGGATCACCATCTTCGCGGCGCGGCGGGTCTTGCCGCCCGACTTGATGGTGCCAGCGGACGCGTCGGCGCCGCGCATGAAGCTGACAGGGCCCGACGCGGTGCCGCCACCTTTGAGCAGCTCGGCCGACGAGCGGATGCGCGACAGGTTGACGCCGGCTCCCGAGCCTCCTTTGAAGATCGTGCCCTCCTCCCGGTACCAGTTGAGGATGGAGTCCATCGAGTCGTCGACGGACAGGATGAAGCAGGCAGAGGCCTGTTGGGGGACGCCGTCGACGCCGATGTTGAACCACACCGGGCTGTTGAACGCCGCCTTCTGGTGCACGATGAGGTGCTTGAGCTCTGCGTTGAAGGTCGCAGCCTCGCGATCGTCGAGGAAATAGCCGCCCTCGACGCCCCAGCGCGTGATGGTGTCGACGACGCGGTCGGCGACCTGGCGCAGCGACGTCTCGCGTTCAGCGAGCCCGAGCGTGCCGCGGAAGTACTTCTGGGCGAGGATGTTCGTGGCGTTGAGCGACCAACCCGTTGGCACCTCGACATCGAGCTGCTCGAACGCTACGGCACCGTCGCGGTAGTTGGTGATGCGAGCGTCGCGGCGCTCCCAAGCGATCTGGGAGTAGGGGTGCACCCCTTCCGTCGTGAAGTGCCGGCGGATGCCGATGCCGGTCTGCTCGGGCGCCAATGCCATGGGTTCTCCTCGTAGGACGCGGTAGATCGAGCTCGTTGTCGAACGTTTCCTGGGTATGCCGTGTTCCCCGCCGTGCCACCAGGTCGCGGCACTTGTCGTGCCACCAGGGCTTGTGGTCGGCCCGCCCCCCGACGGTTCTGCGGCACAAGATGTGCCACGAGATATGCCAAATGACGTGGGTGAGATTACAGCACTGTGGTTTGGTTCGTGTCAACGAAGGGCGCAGCGCGAAAGCGCAGGTCAGAGGCCGCTCGCGAAGGTTTGCACTGGGCAAGCGCCCCGCCACGCGGTCTCAAGGAACCGGTCCATCACCACCACGGCGACGCAGACGTCCGTCCACCGTCCACGCCTCCGCGCTGCGTTCATCCCCCCGTTGTGATCTCGTCACGACCCTACGCAATCCTTGTTGTGGACAGGAAGAGCACAACGGTGTGGATTCAGCGTGGATTTCCTCCGCCGTTGACCCCAGCCTTGTGGACAGCGGCGACGGTCACGGGGATGCCGTTGAGGACGGCGTTGCCGCTCAGCGCGTCGAGGAGCTGCTCATCGGTCAGCACGTTGCTGTTGACGCCGGCGTGCCCTGCAGCGATGCCGAGCTGCGCTCCGGGCTTGTCGTGACCCCAACCGTGGGGAATCGAAACGACGCCGGCCATGATCGAATCGGTCACCTCGACGGGCACGACCAAGCGCCCGACGCGGGAGCTGACCTCCGCCCCTGCACCGTCGAGCAGCCCGAGGCGGGCCGCGTCATCGGGGTGCATCTGCAGCGTGCAGCGCGCCTTGCCCTTCACCAACACGTCGAGGTTGTGCATCCAGGAGTTGTTCGAGCGCAGGTGCCGACGCCCGACGAGCACGAGCGAGCCCTCATCCCTTCGTCTCTGGAGCGCGTCTCGCAACCGCTGCACGTCGGCCACGAGCGGCTCGGGCGCGAGCTCGACCTTGCCTGAGGGCGTGCGCAGCACGCCCGGCAGCCGGGGCACGAGGGGACCGAGGTCGATCCCATGGGGCTTGGCGATGAGGGCAGCGAGGGTGAGTGGCTCGACGCCGTCTGGCAGCGAGGCGGCGTGGGCCCAGTCACGGCATGCCCGGGCGAACCCGTCGCCGTACGGGCCCGTGCGCACCATGAGGTCGAGCAAGCGCTCCGGGCCGGTGCGCGGCGCCAGCATCGCAAGGATCTCCTCCGGGTCGCGCCCGAAGATCGGGCCGCTCTCGTCGGTGACCGCCGATCGCAGCATGGCGCCGACGGCCAGCTCGTCGATCGTGGCCGGATCGGCCCCGGCTCCTTCACCCGACGCGACGAGCGCGAGCTTGGCGAGCACCTCCCACTCGTCGGGCTGGCCCGGTTCTCGTTCGATGACGGGCGGTGAGTAGTTGGCAACGTTGCGCAGGGCGAGCTGCAACAGCGCAACGTCGTAGTGCGACTTCGCGAGCGCGTCGGGCACGGGGAGGATCACATCGGCGTGCCTCGTCGTCTCGTTCACGTAGATGTCGACCGAGATCATCGCCTCGAGCGAAGCAAGGGCGGCGTCGAGGCGCTCGCCGTTCGGCGTCGAGAGCACCGGATTGCCTGCGACCGTGACGAGCGCCCGGACCTGCCCTTCCCCGGGCGTGTCGATCTCCTCGGCGAGCGCCGCGACAGGCAGCTCGCCGAGGGTCTCGCCGAGGCCGCGTACACGCGAAGCGTGGCGATGCAGGCGAATGCCCCTGCCGCGGCCGAGCGCGCCGCGCGTCGTTGCCGATCCGGCGGCGGGGGTGCTGAACATCGCGCCGCCGACGCGGTCGAGGTTCCCGGTCAGCGCGTTCACGACGTCGACGAGCCACGATGCGATGGTCCCGAATTCCTGCGTCGTCGTTCCGATGCGCCCATAGACGACCGCTCGCTCGGCCGTCGCCAACTCCTGCGCGAGCCGCCTGGTGCGCTCCGCCGCCACGCCGGTGACGGGCTCGACTGCTTCGGGGGTGAAGGGCGCCGCAAGGGCAACGACCTCATCGAGCCCGGTGGCATGGGGGGCCAGGGCGCCGAGGTCGATCAACCCGTCGGCGTCCAAGACGTTGACGATGGCGAACAGCCAGAAGGCATCGGTGCCCGGACGGATGGGCACGTGCTCGCTTGCCTGCTCCGCTGTGCGGCTGCGGCGCGGGTCGAGCACGACGAGGCGACCACCGCGGGCGATGAGCGCCTCGATGCGCCCGGGCCAATCGGGCGCGGTGGCGAGGCTGCCGTTGGACGCGTACGGATTTGCCCCGAGCATCACCAGCAAGTCCGTGCGGTCGATGTCGGGCACGGGAACGCTGAGCGACGCACCGAACAGCAGGCCGGAGCTGATCTCCTTGGGTCGTTGGTCGACGGTGCTCGCGGAGTAGAGCTGCTTGGTGCCGAGCGCCTGCATCACGAAGCGGCCGTAGAGCAACGCACCGAGGTTGTGCGCGTTGGGGTTGCCGATGTACGCCGAGAGCGAGCTGCGGCCATGGCGGTCGATGACCCCGCCGAGCAACCGCTCGACGGTTGCCCATGCCTCATCCCAGGAGGCTTCGACGAACGCGCCATCGGGGCCCTTGACGAGGGGGCGACGCACGCGGTCGGGGTCGTCGTGGAGGTGCTTGAGGGTCGAGCCCTTCGGGCAGATGTAGCCGCGGCTGAAGACGTCCTCGCGGTCGCCTCGTATGCGCAGCACCTCGGCGTCAGCCGTCGTCGCGCTCGTGGTGACCTCGAGCCCGCACCCGGCCTCGCACAGCGGGCAGGTCCGAAAGGTGGTGGTGGTCGCCGACTGCAGGGTTGCCATTGGGTGCCATGCTGCCACCCATGCGCGAGATCCACCCGGGCGCGAGCAACGCCGTCGACGTGCTCGGCGTCTATGCAGCGGATGAACGCAGCCCACACGACGATGGCCTGCCGTGGTTGGTCCTCGGGATGGTTGCGACCGCGGATGGCGCCACGACGCTCGACGGTGGGTCGGGGGCGCTCGGAGGCGAGGCGGACCGGACGGTCTTCGCAGCGATCCGAGCGGTGCCTGACGTCATCCTCGTCGCGGCAGCAACGGTGCGAGCCGAGGGTTATGGGCCACCCCGACCAGCCGAAACGGTGCGCTCAGCGAGAGAGGCGCGCGGCCAGGCGCCGGCGCCACGGCTCGCGGTGATCACCGCATCGCTCGACCTCGATCCCTCCGCTCGCCTCTTCGCCGAGGCGGAGCCCGAGAACCGGCCGTTCGTCATCACGGCCGCTGGGGGCGAACCCGAGCGGCTCGCTTCGCTCGCGGCTGTGGCCGAGGAGGTCATCGTCGTCGGGACGGGACGCGTCGAGCTGCGTGCCGCGCTGGCGCAGCTCGCGGCCCGCGGTTCACGGATCGTGTTGTGCGAGGGCGGACCCAGCTTGAACGGCCAGCTGATCGCGGCCGACCTCGTCGACGAGCTCTGTCTGACGGTGCCCCCCATGCTTGCTTCGGGCGAGTCGGCCCGCGTCGCGCACGGCCCCGCTCCCCCGGCCCCAACAGGCCTTCGCCTCGCCCGAGTCCTCGAGCACCAGGGCGCTCTCTGCCTGCGCTACGTCCGCGCGTGAGGTGCGCACCACCGAAGACGAATTTCTAGTGCGGCCCCTTCGGGGCGGTGGACTTCGTTAGCAGCGTGGTCAGCTCGCGCTCGAAGTCGGTGGCGTCGTCGAAGCCTTTGTAGACGCTCGCGAAGCGCACGTACGCCACCTGGTCGAGGTCGCGAAGTCGATCGAGCACCGCGAGGCCGACCTGCTCGGTGGTGACCTCCGAGCCCCAGTCGAGGCGCATGCGCTCCTCGATGTCGACGGCGACGGATTCGAGCGAGTTGTCATCGAGCGGGCGACCCTTGGCCGCAGCCCGCAGCCCGGTCACCACCTTGCCTCGCTCGAACGGCTCGCGTGTGCCCGAGCGCTTCACCACGACGAGCGCCGCCTCCTCGACGCGCTCGTAGGTCGTGAACCGTCGGCCGCATGCGAGGCACTCACGACGGCGTCGCGTCGTCGTCCCCTCATCGCCGGTACGCGAGTCGACGACCTTGTCGTCGAGGCTCGCGCACGCCGGGCACCGCATCACAGCGGAGGCTAGCCAACTAGTTCAGGCGGAGACGCTGGCCGACCTGCAGCGCGCTCGAGCCGTTCAGCTCGCGCAGGCGAGCAGCGACCTCGGTCACGTCGGCATCGGGTTCGATGGCTCTGGCGATCGACCACATGGTGTCGCCTGGGTGCACCACGTAGACCGCGTGACCGGGGAGCGCGGCGCCGCTCGCCCCGTACTGCGCCGGCTCGGACACGAGCACCGTTCCTGTCGCTGCTGGCGCGCCAGCGCGCAGCGTGGTGGCTTGCGGCGAGGCGACGAAGCCCGCGACGAGCTGCGCCGCGAGCGTGATGAGCAGCACGGCCACGACGCCGAAGAGCACCGCTGCGACACGACGCCGCCGGTAGATCGAAGCAGTGTGGATCGAAGCAGTGTGGATCGAAGCAGTGGAGATCGAAGCAGTGGAGGTCGCCACGAGCTGCACCGACGCGAGGCGCTCCATGGGGAAGCTGCGGGGGTATGCGGTTGCGACCATGGCCTCATCCTCTCGAGGGGGTGTGACACTGAGCGGGGGGTTTCACCGACGAACGCTTGTTCGTCACCATTCACACACGAACGCTCGTTCGGCGTCAAGCATTTCGCCGAACAGGTGTTTGCCACGGTGAGGCGATTTTGGTACGGTCGCACAAACACCTGTTCGATACGCTCACCCAGGCAGACCTACGGAGGCACCATGACGGAGCAGCGGCTCACCGACCGGCAACGCCAAGTGCTCGAGATGATCGATGGCTCCATGCGTGAACGCGGCTACCCGCCGTCGGTTCGTGAGATCGGCGAGGCCGTCGGGCTCACCTCGCCGTCGACGGTGCACTCGCACCTGACGACGCTGCAGCGCCTTGGCTTCCTCAAGCGCGATCCCACCAAGCCCCGCGCCATCGAGGTGCGCTTCGACCCCAACTCAGGCGCTGCCGTCGAGCGCCGGCCTGTGCGCCACGTGCCGCTCGTCGGCGATGTCGCGGCAGGCACCGACGTGCTCGCGCAGGAGAACGTCGAGGAGCTCCTCCCCCTCCCGGCCGACTTCTGCGGCGACGGCGATCTGTTCATGCTGCGAGTCCGGGGCGATTCGATGATCGATGCCGGCATCCTCGACGGCGACTTCGTGGTGTGCCGGGCCCAGACCACGGCGGAGAAGAACGACGTCGTGGTCGCCGGCCTGCCTGGAGGGGAGGCCACGGTCAAGACCTACACGCGCAAGGGGGCAAAGGTCGTGCTCGTCCCCTCCAACCCGCGCCTCGCGCCGATGGAGCTCGACGCGACCGAGGTCAGCATCTACGGCAAGGTGGTGACCGTCCTGCGCCGTCTGTGACCGTTTTCTGTGCGCCGATCTGCGCCGAGGGCGACTTCTGGCCAGAATGGTCGGGTGAACAGGGGTCGGTACGGGAAGCTGGCGCCTGGCGCAGCGCGACGCGCGCTCGCCGCGTTCGGGGCGATCGGCTTCGTTGCGTTGGTCGCCGGCGCGTCCCCGAGCGCAGCGCAGCAGGGGCCGACCGACGATCCGGGTAGCGGGCTCGAGTGGCACCTCGCGACCATCGGCGCGCCAACGGCGTGGGCGAGGGCCACCGGCACCGGCGCGACCATCGCCATCGTCGACACCGGCGTCGACCTCGCTCATGAGGACCTCCAGGGCGGCAAGATCGCCCGCGCCGTGACCTGCCTCGACACCGGCGGCAACACCAGCGGATGTGTCGACGGCGGCCAGGACGACAACGGCCACGGCACCCACGTCGCAGGCATCGCGGCAGCCAACGGCGACAACGCGATCGGAGTCGTCGGCGTTGCACCCGAGGCCACCATCCTCGCTGTCAAGGTGCTGCGCCAGGTGTGCAGCGGTCTGCCCGGCGGAGGCTGCGAGGCATCGGGAACCGCTGCTGACGTCGAAGCCGGCATCAGGTGGGCGACCGACAACGGGGCCACGGTCATCAACCTCTCGCTCGGCAGCACGACCCAGTCGGTGTTCGGCCCGAGCTTCGCTGATGCCGTCGAGTACGCGTGGGAACATGGCGTCATCCCCGTCGTCGCTGCCGGCAACGACTTCGTGCTCAGCTCGGGCTTCAGCGGCCAACACGCGATCGTCGTCGACGCGGTGAACCGGGCCGGGACCAAGTCGAGCTACTCGAATGGGGTCGGCGCCGCGAGCTGGGCGCTCGCGGCCCCCGGCGGAGAGAGCGATACAGCATCGTCGTGCAAGAGCGCGCCGCAAGGCATCCTCTCCACCTACTGGCGTGCCGGCGAGTCGAGCTCGTACGCGTGCCTTGCCGGGACCTCGATGGCCGCGCCCCAAGTGGCGGGTGCTGCGGCCGTGCTGCGCAGCGCCGGCCTCTCGGCTCCCGAGACGGTGCAGCGCCTGCTCGGCACTGCCCGCGACATCGGTGCCGTCGGCCCCGACAGCACCTACGGCGCCGGATTGGTCGACCTCGCCGCTGCGATCTCCGGGATCGCGACACCCACGAGCGCGACGTCGCCCGTCGGGCAGGAGCCGACAACCGCTCCCCCGGTCACCGACGAGGCGCCGAGCACCGAGCCCGCGCCGCCCGAAGCCTCGACAACCACGATCCCTCCTGTCGTCGAGCTGCCATCGACCACGGTCCCGTCCGACGCCTCCGAGGTCGCGGCCCCGGTGGCGCTGCGCACCCCACACGACGACCTGCCGCCAGGGCCGGTCACCGCCGCCGTGCTGCTCGTCGGTGGCATCGGCGCGTCGAGCGGGTGGATGCTGGTGCGCGGCGCGGGTTGGGCCCGCCGCACGCCTGGTTAGAGGCCGAGCGGACAGGCGAGGCCGTGGCCCGAGCGGCCCGCCGGCGAAGCCGGCAAGAGCGGAGTAACCGGCTTGACCCTGAGCGGGCGACGCTTCCCTTCCGCGCCGGTCCTAGCGCGCCTCGCGCGGACGGCTGAGGAGATCGGCGAGCGCAGCGTGCGTGCGCTCGAGCTGAGCCCGCGTGACCCGCTCCTCCGCGGTGTGGGCGAGCAGCGCGTCGCCCGGACCGAAGTTCGAAGCCGGGATCCCGTGTGCTGCGAAGCGCGCGACATCGGTCCAGCCGAGCTTCGCTCGCACCTCGAGCCCCGTGCGGGCGACGAGCTCGCCAAGGATTGGATGGTCGAGACCTGGTGTGGCGCCTTCGACGGCGTCGATGAGCGTCCATCCGTCGTCCGCCTCGATGAACGGGTCGAGCTCAGCGCGTAGCGCGGCCTCCGCCTGGGCGCACGAGCGGTCGGGCGCGAAGCGGTGGTTGAGGGTGAGGGTGACCGTGTCCGGAACCACGTTGCCGGCGACGCCGCCGCGGACCGACACGCCCGACACGGCCTCTCGGTACTCGCAACCCTCGACCTGGACGCGTCGCCAGTCCTGACGGGATTCGAGGAACTGAAGGAGCGCCCCCATGCGATGGATGGCGTTGCGCCCCATCCACGGCCGAGCCGTGTGCGCCCGGACGCCCCGCAGCACGACCTCGACGCGCATCGTCCCCTGGCAGCCGGCCTCGATGGCGCCGTCGGTCGGCTCGCCCAGCAGCGCCACGTCGCCAACCAACAGCTCCGGTCGGTCGCGGAAGAGCTGCAGGAGCCCGTTGTGCTCAGCCGCAACCTCCTCGCCCGCGTAGAACACGTACGTGACGTCGAGCAACGGCTCGGGGAGCGACTCGGCCAACTCGACCATGACGGCGAGCCCGCCCTTCATGTCCGCTGCCCCGCAACCCCAGACCACATCGCCTTCCACGCGAGCCCGCTCGTTGCCGTTCGCGGGGACGGTGTCGGTGTGGCCCGCGAGGATGAGGCGCTCGGCGCGGCCGAGGACCGTCCTGGCCACGACGTTGTCGCCGACGCGATCGACGACCAGCCCAGCGACGCCACGCAGCGTCGACTCGATCGCGTCGGTGATGGGCCCCTCACCGTGGCTGACCGACGCGACGTCGACGAGCGCGGCGGTGCGTTCGAGCAGGTCCATGCGAGCTAGTGCGTGGCGCCGTGATCGCGTAGCACGTCGTTGAGCTTCGACTTGTCGTGACGCTCGCCCGGCTCGAGGCGCTTGATGACGAGCACGCACGGCAGCCCGAAGGTGCCGCCTGCGAACTCGCGTTGGCGGATCCCGTGCACGGCAACGCACCACGACGGCACGACGCCTCGGCTGATCTCCGCGCCGGTCTCGGCGTCGATGACGGGAACGGTGCCCGACAAGATGACGCCCGCCCCGAGCACGGCGCCGTCGCCGACGCGCGCACCGTCGACCACCATGCAACGGCTGCCGATGAGGCACTCGTCGCCAACGATGATCGGAGCCGCTTGGGGCGGTTCGAGGACGCCACCGATGCCGACCCCACCCGACAGGTGCGTGTTCGCGCCGATCTGTGCGCACGAGCCGACGGTGGCCCACGTGTCGACCATCGTGTTCGCTCCGACGCGAGCCCCGATGTTCACGTAGCCGGGCATGAGGACGACCCCGCGGTCGAGGAACGACCCCCACCGCGCCGACCCGCCAGGCACGACGCGCACGCCCGCGGCCTCGTAGCCCGTCTTGAGGGGGATCTTGTCCGCGTACTCGAAGGGCCCGAGCTCGATCGTCTCCATCGCCGAGAGCCGGAACAGCAGGAGGATCGCCTCCTTGAGCCACTGGTGCACGACGATCTCCTCGTCGATCACCTCCGCGACCCGCGCCTCACCTCGGTCGAGGAGCCCGACGGCTTCGAGCACCCGTGCCCGCGCGTCGCCATCATCTGGCGACAGCGCATCGCGACGCGCCCACAGATCATCGATCTGCGCGGCGAGATCAGCCATGGGCGGACAAGGTAGTGCGGGTCCATGAGGGCAGCCCTTCTCCGCCGTACTGTTGGCCCTTCGGAGACGAGGGTCGAGGAGGACTCGATGTCGGAGCAGCTCGACACAGGTGGCGGCGCCGGTGCCCGTCTCGACGCCCGGCTGGCGAGCCTCGAGACCCGCCTGCAGATGGCGGAGACGGCCATGCACGTCGAGGTCGAGCGAGTGCACCTGGCCGCCGAACAGATCGACAGCTTCGTCCTCGACATGCGCGGCACCATCGGCGATGCCCGCAACATGGCCGACCTGGTGAACAACGTCGGTGATCGACTCAGCGAGCTCACCAGCATCGACCGCAACGTCGCAGCGGTGACGGCGACGGTCACCCACGAGCTCGGCAGCTTCGGGGACCGTCTCGAGGAGCTGGCCGCGGGGCTCGAGCGCGTCGACAAGCGCGTCGCCGATGCAGTCGACGCGGCAACTGAGCCTTCGGCCGTGGCCGACCCGCGCGCCGAGGTCGCTTCGCTGCTGTCTCCGCTCGAAGCGCGACTCGACGTGCTCGCCGGGAGCCTCCGGGCGCTCCACGAGCGGCCGCAGCTCGGTGAGGGGGCACTCGGTGCGATCGTCGAGCGCCTCGACCGGCTCGGCGAGTCCCGCGCCGGCACCCGCCAGGTGGAGGCGGGCGCCACGGGCCAGGCACTTGCCCCTGTCATCGATCGCCTCGCCGTCGTGCTCGACGGGCTCACCTCGGTGAGCACGAACATCGAGCACCTCGCGACAGCCGTCGGCTCGCTGCACCTCGAGGGCGCGTCGGGCTCGCCCAGGACCGAGATCGCAGCCAAGCTCGACCAGCTCTCGAGCACCGTCTCCGAGCTCCGCAGCAACCGTCCCGACATCACCTCGAGCCTCCAAGCACTGGCCGGGCTCGTCGAATCTGCGCGGGTCACCTCGAGCGAGGGTCAACAGCGCCTCGACGTGTTGAGCGCTCGAATCGCGGCGACCGAGACCCGCTTCGTCGATGTGCTCGCCGGCATCGCGGTCGTCGTCGATCAGCTCGGCGCCAGCGCAGGCGCGACGCGCCCCTTGCGCTCGCCGAGCCGAGCGTCAGGGGTCCACCAAGCTGGTGCAGGCGAGTCACCGGGCGCTGGGGCCGGGCTCGTGGCTTCGGTCGCCGGCGCGCTTGCGCGACTCGAGGATCGCATCGACACCGAGTTCGACAGCGTCGGGCGCCAGATCGACGCGCTAGGCACGCTCGTGCATCACACCATCGAGGCCGTCGACCGCATCGAGAGCCAGATCGTCGGCGCGCAGCCCGGCGTTGGCGCGCGGACGGCTGCGTCGAACACCGTCGACCTGCTTCGGGAGACGTCGCGCCAACGCGCCGCGCGCCGCACCGCGCCACCAGAGCTCAACCGCTGACCCACTGATCTCGGTCAGTGCTGGAGGCGGCGGAGGGCGAGGTCGAGCTTTTCGTCGGGCTGCACTGCGGCGAGGCGGACGTGGCCTGCACCGAGCGGCCCGTAGAACTCGCCGGGGCTGGCGAGAACGCCGACATCAGTGGCGAGGCGATCGACCAGGGCCCACGCATCGTCATCAGGCGCGGGAGCCCACACGTAGAACGCGCCACCGGGCATCGGTGCCTCGACGCCGAGCCCGGCGTGGAGGAGCTCGCGCAGCAGACCGAGACGGCGGCGATAGCGGTCGCGTTGGGCATCGACGTGGGCGTCGTCGTCGTAGGCCACAGCCCCGGCAGCCTGCACCGGGCCGGGCAGCATGAACCCGGCGTGCTTGCGCAGCTCGCGCAAGTAATGCACGAGCTCGGCATCGCCGGCGTAGAACCCGGCTCGGATGCCGGCGAGGTTCGAGCGCTTCGACAACGAGTGCACCGCCAGCACCCCGTCGGTGCCGTGCTCGAGGATCGTGCGCGGCGGGCCGTCCCAGGTGAACTCCACGTAGCACTCATCCGACAGCACCGGCACATGGCGGGCGCGGCCCCAGGCCGCGGCAGCACCGAGGTCAGCGAGCTCACCCGTGGGGTTGCCTGGCACGTTGACCCACAGGCACAACGCGCGCTCAGCGTCGGCCGGCTCGATCGCGTCGAGCGTCGTGTAGGGCACGGCGCGGCACCCGCCGAGCATCGCACCCATTGCATAGGTCGGGTACGAGACGCCCGGGTAGAGGACGGTGTCGCGTTCTGGGGTGCGCAGGCGCAGCCAGTGCGGGAGCCCTGCCACCAGCTCCTTCGTGCCGATGCACGCAGCAACTTCGCTCGCGGGGTCGATGGTGGCGCCAAGGCGGCGCTGCACCCAACCGGCCGCTGCCTCGCGGTAGGCCTGCGAGCCGATGGATGGCGGGTAGCCGCGCTCGGCTCCGCTCGCGGCCAGCGCACGCAGGACCGCAGCTGGTGGCGGATCGCACGGCGTGCCGATCGACAGGTCGACGCACCCGCCTTCGTGCGCCTCGGCCTTGGGCTTGAGGCGCTCGAGCCGGTCGTAGGGGTACGGGGGCAAAACGATGCCCGTCATGGGATCGCGTTGTCGCGGAACCGCGCGGTGCCCGCCTCGTCGAGGCGCACGCGTACGTGCATGCCGTCGTGCTCCGCGACCTCGGTGAGCACCTCACCCTCACGATGCACGGCTGCGAGCACGTCGCCGCGGGCGTAAGGCACGACGAGCTCGACGACGCGGGTGAGGGCGCGCAGACGATCGCCGATCGCCACGAGCAGGTCATCGACGCCGGCGCCCGACGTGCATGACAAGGCAACGCTGCCGGGGTGGCGTTCGCTCAGTCGTCGCGCTCCGGCACCGTCGAGGTCGGACTTGTTGCAAGCGAGCAGCTCGGGGATGTGCCCGGCGCCGATGTCCGCGAGCACATCGCGCACCGCCCGCATCTGCTGTTCGGGCTCGGCAACGGAGGCGTCGACCACGTGCACGAGCAGGTCGGCCTCGAGCACGACCTCGAGGGTGGACTTGAAGGCCTCGACGAGGCCGTGAGGCAGCTTGTTGATGAAGCCGACGGTGTCGGTCATCAGCACGGGCTCGCCTCCGGGCAGCGCGAGGCGGCGCGTCGTCGCGTCGAGCGTTGCGAAGAGCCGATCCTCGACGAGCACCCCAGCGTCGGTCAGGCGGTTGAGCAGCGTCGACTTGCCGGCGTTGGTGTAACCGACGATGGCGACGTGCTGGAGGCGGCTCCGCGCGCGGCTCTTGCGCTGGGTGTCGCGAGTGCGAGTGATCCCGCGGAGGTCGGCCTCGAGCTTGTGGATCCGGCGCACGAGCCGTCGGCGGTCGACCTCCAGCTGCGTCTCACCCTTGCCCCTGGTTCGCGTCCCGATGCCGCCGGCCTGTTGTGCGAGGTTGCCGGCCTTGTTGCGTCGCAAGCGCGGGAGCCGGTACCGCAGGAGGGCCAGCTCGACCTGGGCCTTGCCGGCCATGCTCGCGGCGTTCTGGGCGAAGATGTCGAGGATCACCGCCGTGCGGTCGATCGCCGTGCGCCCCAGGAGCTTCTCGAGGTTGAACTGCTGTGCCGGTGTGAGCTCGTCGTCGAACACGACCGTGTCGGAGTCGACCTCCAAGCTGACCTGCTTGAGCTCCGCTGCCTTGCCCTTGCCGATGTAGGTGGCGGGATCGGGTCGGTCGCGCTTCTGCACCACCCGGGCAACGGCATCTGCGCCTGCGGTGTCGACCAGCTGTGAGAGCTCGTCGAGGGAGGCATCGACGTCGAGGGGGTGCGCCCCGTCTGTTGCGACACCGACGAGCACGATCTTCTCCCTCGACTCTCTCGAGATCAGGGTGTTGGTCAGCGCGTCGTTCACGTGCATCCAAACCAATCGATGCTCGCCACCTGCACGACCGGAACCGTCATGTGGATCGTGTCGCCCACCTGGACCGCGACCGAGCCGCCCGGTTGCCGCACGACGAGCTCGGGCGACGCCAGGCCCCAGGCGACCGCCGCCGCAGCTGAAGCGCAAGCCCCGGTGCCACACGCCTCGGTGATGCCGACGCCTCGCTCGTAGACGCGCATGACGAGCTCGCTGCGCTCCGTTCCGGGCACGATCGTCTCGACGTTGCTGCCCCCGGGTGTCCGCGCGTCGATGGCAGCACCCCGATCCGCCAGGTCGATGGCATCGAGGTCGTCGACGTGCAAGACGAGGTGCGGGTTGCCGACGTCGACCCGAGCCGCGCGCAGCACGTGGCCGCCGAGCCACGCGGGCTCGTCGTCACCGATCTTCGCCCGGCCCATGTCGACGGTCATGAGGTGGCTGTGACGGGCCTCCCCCGGCGCGACGGTGACGGTACGCAGCCCCGCAGCGGTGCTGACCGCGACCGTCGGGCCGTTCACCAGCCCGGCGTGCACGGCGGCCTGCACCAGGCAGCTGATGCCGTTGCCCGACATCTCGGCTCGACCCCCGTCGGCGTTGCGCAGCTCCATGGTCAGTTGCGCGCCGTTCGTCCCCGGTGAGAGCCGCAGGAGCCCGTCGGCGCCGATCCCCCGGTGGCGGTCGCACACCGAGCGTGCCAGCTTGGCGGTGATCGGGTCGGTCTCGGAGGGATCGCACAGGACGAGGAAGTCGTTGCCGAGGCCGTGGTGTTTGGTGAGGCGCATGCTTCGTCAAGTCTGCCCGGTGGTGGAGCCGATGAGCGCGGTGATTGCCGCGACAGGATTGTCATGTGCGTCGAGCCAGGTGATGCGCGGATCGCGGCGGAACCAAGCGCGTTGACGTCTCGCCATGTGGCGGGTGCGACGCACGGCCTCCTCGAGGCACGCATCGAGGGGCTCGCCGTGCTCGACGTGGCGCAGGAGCTCGCGGTACCCGAGCGCCTGGCGCGCGGTGCGTGACAGCCCGGCGGGCCGCGCCGCGAGCGCGCGGACCTCCTCGAGGAAGCCCGCCGCGAGCTGGGCCTCGTATCTCTCCTCGATGCGCGTCGCGCCGACAGCGGGGGCCATCGAGACGCCAACGAGCGTGAATGGCGAATCGGGGTATGCGTCGAGCCCGGGCCCGTACGAGGAGAAGGGACGACCGCTGCCGATGGTCACCTCGAGGGCACGCACGATGCGCCGGCGGTTGCTCGGCTCCATGCGCGCCGCGGCCGCGGGGTCGAGCTCCGCCAGGCGCGTGTGCAAGGCAGCGGTGTCCGGCTCGGCCTCGAGCTGCGCGCGCACGTCGGGATGCTGAGCCGGGATCGTGAGATCGTCGATTGCCGCGCGCAGGTACAGGGCGGTGCCCCCGACGAGCAATGCCCGGTTGCCTCGGCCCTCGATGGCGGTGATGGCACTGCGGAACGCGTCCTGGAACCGGGTGACGGTGTAGTCGTCGTCGGGGTCGGTGAGGTCGATGAGGTGGTGGACGACCTCCGCCTGCTCCGCTGCTGTGGGTTTCGCGGTGCCGATGTCCATCCCTCGGTACACCTGCATGGAGTCGACCGAGACCAGCTCGATCCCTGCGACGCGCCGAGCCAGCTCGATGGCGATCGCCGACTTCCCCGTCGCGGTCGCACCGACGATGGCGATGTGCCGGGGACACCGGCGGCCCGAGCTCAACCCGCCGCGACGGGGATGCGTGTCTTGTGCCTCGGGCCAGCCGTGACCTCGAGGAGCTCACCCAGGAGGTGATGCGGGGCGCCACGGGTGATGCGCACATCGGCGAACGTGCCAGGACGCAGCGGGTGGGCCGAGGAAAAATGCACGATTCGGTTTTGGCGCGTGCGGGCGGTGAGCATCGTGGGATCCTTGCGGCTCGGTCCCTCGACGATGACCTCCTCGATCCGACCAACTCGGGCCTGGCTGGCTGCGAGGCCGCTGCGCTCGACGACGATGCGGAGACGCTCGAAGCGCTCGGCCGCCACAGCCGGGTCCACGACGCTGTCGAGCATCGTGGCCGCCTCGGTGCCGGGCCGGGCACTGAACAAGAACGTGTAGACGCTGTCGTAGCGCGCTTCGGCGGCGACCTCGAGCGTTCGCTCGAAGTCGCCGTCGCTCTCGCCGGGGAAGCCGACGATGATGTCCGTCGAGACGGCCAGGTCGTCGATAGCGGCCCTCGCCGCTGCGAGCTTCGCCAGGTAACGCTGGGCTGTGTAGCCGCGGTGCATCGAAGCCAGCACGCGGTCGCTCCCCGATTGCAGGGGCAGATGCAGGTGCTCGCACACGGCGCCGACCTCGGCCATGGCCGCGATGGTCTCCGGTCGCAGATCCTTTGGGTGTGGGCTCGTGTAACGCACCCGGCGGATGCCGTCGAGCTCGCCGACGGCGCGCAACAGCTCGGCGAAGAGGGGGCGGCGTCTCGTCAGGTCACGGCCGTAGGAGTTCACGTTCTGGCCCAGCAGGGTCACCTCGACCACACCTTCGCGAGCGAGTCGGGCGACCTCGGCGACGATCTCCTCGGGCCGGCGGCTGATCTCGTTGCCTCTGACCGACGGAACGATGCAAAAGGCGCACGAGTTGTCGCAGCCGATCTGGATCGTCACCCACGCCGACCACGGCAGCGCACGCCGCACTGGCAGCGCGGAGGGAAATGCTTCGGCTGTGTCGGGGTCGCTCTCGTCCCAGATCTCGGTGCGGGGGCCGCTCGCTGCCGCCTCGGCGAGAAGGGTGGCTGCTCGGTGCACGTTGTGGGTCCCGAGCACGACGTCGACGTGAGGCGCCCGCTGGCGTACGGCGTCGCGATCCTTCTGGGCGAGGCAGCCAGCGACGACGATCTGCAACTCTGGCCGGGCGTCTTTGACCGACTTCAGGTGCCCGAGGTTCCCGTAGAGCTTGTTGTCCGCGTTCTCGCGGATGCAGCACGTGTTCAACACCACGACGTCCGCATCGTGCAGGCCGCCGGCCTCGACCATGCCGTCGGCCTCGAGCAGCCCGGCGATGCGCTCGGAGTCGTGCTCGTTCATCTGCCAGCCGTACGTCTTGATCAGGTAGCGCCGCTCGCCCATCAGGGACCGATCGTACGGCGAGGCCGAGCGCTGGCTGGCATCCGTTCCGCCGCTGGCGGCTCGTCAGCCGCGGGCTCAGCCGATGCGGTTGGCGAGATCGGCCGGAGGGAAATCGGGCACCTCGAGATCGGCGAGCTCGCGCCCCCGTGCGTGAGCAGGGAGATGCATCGACGCATGCGTCCTGTCCTCGATGCGTAGACGCATCGCGGTACGGCGCTCGCCGTCGATGACGATGTCGGCGAAGCTCGGAATGCAGACGAGGTCGATGCCCGAAGCGACCACGAAGCCGCGGGCGATGGCGACCGCTTTGATGGCCTGGTTCAGGGCGCCGGCACCGACGACTTGCACCTCGACCGCTCCGTCTTGGCGGATCGCACCGGCCACCGCGCCTGCGACCGAGTTTGGGTTCGACCTGGTCGAGACCTTGAGCTGTTCGATCACGTGCGTGCTCCCCGCCTGAGTGCTCCCCGAGGACCGGGTGCCCACACCGCACCCCCGTGTCATCTCGCCTCTGGTTCGACGCCCGAGGACCCGGCTCCTGCCTCCTCGCTCCCAGCTGCGCTGGTCAGTCGTCGAGCGAGATGGGCTCGTCGAGCGAGATCGGTGCATCGAGGTCGGCGTCGAGCTCCGCTGTCGCACCGGGCACCTCCTCGTCGGCGGCACCGATGCCGACCTGGCTGAGGATGCGCTCGGAGATGTCCATCATGATCTCGGGATTCTCCCCGAGGAAGGTCTTGGCGTTCTCCCTGCCCTGGCCGAGCTGCTCGCCTTCATAGGTGAACCAAGCACCGGACTTCTTGATGAGCCCCAGGTCGACGCCGACGTCGAGCAACGAGCCCTCCCGGCTGATGCCTCGGCCGTACATGATGTCGAACTCGGCCTGCTTGAAGGGTGGCGCCACCTTGTTCTTCACCACCTTGACCCGGGTGCGGTTGCCGACGATCTCCGCACCGTCCTTCAGCGACTCGATGCGACGGATGTCGAGACGGACCGAGGAGTAGAACTTCAGCGCCCGCCCACCCGGCGTGGTCTCGGGCGAGCCGAACATGACGCCGATCTTCTCGCGCAGCTGGTTGATGAAGATGCAGATCGTGTTCGACTTGTTGAGGTTGGCGGTGAGCTTGCGCAGCGCCTGGGACATGAGCCGGGCCTGGAGCCCGACGTGGGTGTCGCCCATGTCACCTTCGATCTCGGCCCTGGGAGTGAGAGCGGCGACGGAGTCGATCACCACCACGTCGAGCGCGTTCGAGCGGATCAGCATGTCGGTGATCTCGAGCGCTTGCTCCCCGGTGTCTGGCTGGGAGATCAGCAGCTCGTCGACGTCGATGCCGATCGCCTTCGCGTAGATCGGATCCATGGCGTGCTCGGCGTCGACGTACGCGCAGATGCCACCGTTGCGTTGGGCCTCGGCCACCACGTGCATGGCGAGGGTGGTCTTGCCCGAAGACTCGGGCCCGAAGATTTCCACGACGCGCCCACGAGGCAGACCACCGATGCCGAGGGCCAGGTCGAGGGCGAGCGCGCCCGTTGGGATGGTGTCGATCGCCATCGAGCCCTTGTCGCTCATCTTCATGACCGAGCCCTTGCCGAACTGCTTCTCGATGTTGGCCAACGCCATCTCGAGTGCCTTGTCTCGCTCCACCGTGGGTCCTCTCTTGCGGCCTGTGGCCTGCGGTCGTTGTTGTGTCGTCGCTACGGGGTCCCAGCATCTCCAGGAGGTGTGACGCTGAGCGGGGGGTTCGGACGAACGACATGAATGTAGTTCCGAACGCCCGTTCGATCAAGCACCGTCGCCGGAACACGATCGGCACGAGCGATGGGCCCGATCGCCGACGAGGTCGTGATCTCGGTCACATTCGCTGCTTTTTGCAAGCATTCTCCCGATACTGGTCCCATGACCGATCCGAGCACCGAAGCCGAGACGCAGGGCGAGGCCATCGACTGGCTCGCCGGACGGCTGCGCTGGGAGCGCATCTTGCGTGAGCTGCACGACCAGGCCGAGGGCGTCACGCCCGTGGTCACGCTGGCGAGCATTCCGAGCGACCAGCCGGGTGAGCCGGACGAACGCGCTGCCTGAGCTCGGCGCGTCAGCCTTTCGCTCAGAGCGCGAGCAACCGCCGGCGCAACAAGTCGAGGGCGGAGATGACAGCGAACTCGCGGACTCGGCGCCTGTCACCGGGCAGGCGCAGCTGCACAGCTTCGGTCGCGCCGTTCAGATCGAGCCCGACGAACACCGTCCCCACCGCTTGGCCCTCTTGCTCGTCTGGGCCCGCTACGCCGGTGACGCCGATGCCGACGTCGGCGCCGAGCAGTGTGCGCACCCCGGCTGCCATCGCGCGAGCGGCCACGGCGCTGACGACGGGGCCCTCCGGCACACCGAGCACATCGACCTTCACGTCGGACGCGTAGGACACGACGCCGCCGCGGTACCAACCTGACGCGCCAGCGACGTCGGTGAGCCTCGCCGCCATGAGCCCTCCGGTCAGCGACTCGGCGGTCGCGAGGGAGCGTCGCGCTGAGATGAGGAGCGAGGCCACCGCGACCTCCATCGACTCGTCGTCGGTGCCGAAGACGATGTCGCCGATCAACGCGCGCACCTCGGCCTCTTCGGTTTCGATGAGCGCCACCGCCGACTCCGTGTCGGGCGCCTTGGCGGTGATGCGGACCTTGATCCCTTCCATCCCGCTCGCCAGAAAAGCGATGGTCGGGTTGCCCGTCGCGTCGAGCGCGTCGATGCGCGGCGAGAGACGCTCAGCGAGGCCCGATTCGCTCTCGCCCCACGTGCGCAACACGCGGCTCACGATCGCGGAAGTGGCACCCGCCCGATGACGCAGATCGCCCAAGACTGCCCGCTCGACGATCGCCTTCATCTCGTAAGGCACGCCGGGCACGGCGTAGATGACCTTCGCACCGATCGGACAGATCAGCCCTGGCGCGGTGCCGGGCTGCGGGTCGACGATCACCGTGGCGCCGACGGGAACCTCGGCTTGGCGCAGGTTGTTCGTCGGCATCCGCCGGCCCCGCGCGCTGAACATGGCCTCGATGCGCGCCGCAACATCGTCGTCGAGCTCGAGTGGCACACCCATCACGGCGGCGATGGCGTCCCGGGTGATGTCGTCCTGGGTGGGGCCGAGACCGCCGCACACGATGACGGCCTCGCTGCGTTCGAGGGCCAGGCGCAGGGTCGCGATGATGCGCTCGAGGTTGTCGCCCACCTTCACCTGGTGGTGCGAGTCGATGCCGGCGAGTGCGAGTTGCTCACCCAGCCACGACGAGTTCGTGTCGACGATCTGCCCGAGCAACAGCTCAGTGCCGACCGCGACCACCTCGCACCTCACGATCGCGTCACGCCTCAGATCGAGCCGGTGTTGCGCGTCGAGCGCGAGCCAGCGTGCACGTATTGCGCGCCGGTGAGGAGGGTGAGCGCCACCGCGCTCCACAGCACCGTGTTCGCGATCGCCGGGTGCCCGGCGGTCAGCGGCAGCAGCGCCAGCCCGACTGCCAGTTCTTGTACGACGGTCTTCGCCTTCGCCAATCTGCTCGCCGGCACCGCGAGGCCGCGGCTGCCCCAGTACGAGCGAAAGACGCTGATGCCGATCTCGCGCACCGCGATGAGGGCCACGGGGAACCACCACAGGCTGCCGGCTGCGACCAGAGCGCCCATCGTGCCGAGCACGAGGATCTTGTCGGCGAGAGGGTCGAGGAAGGCGCCAGAGCGGGTGGTGCCCTGGCGTCGCGCGAGGTAGCCGTCGATCCCGTCGGTGATGCACAAGATGAGCCACAGCACGGTGGCCGAGTAGGTGTCGTGCTTGTCGATCACCATCATCAAGAGCGGGACGGTGACGAGGACGCGCAGGATGGTGACCGCGTTGGCCGGTGTTGCGAGCGCAGAGGGCCCGTAGCTCGTCTCCGACATCGCCATCAGACCGCCACCGCCTCGAGATCGGGGCCGGCCGTGGCCTTGACGACGAGGTTGTGGAACGTCCCGATCGCCAGGTCGTGCGCGATCGTGATGATGCCGTCGATCTCCGGTGCCTCACGATGGCTTCGGCCGAAGCCTGGCTCGTCCACGAGGACTTCGACCTCGGTGCCGAGCAGTTCGTCACGTCGCGCTGCGGTCACCGAGTCCTGCAGTTCGCGGAGCTCGGTGAGCCGCTCGGCGATGAGCTGCGCTTCGACCTTGCCCCCCAGCTCGGCTGCCGCGGTGCCGGCCTCCTCGGAGTAGGCGAAGAAGCCGCACCAGTCGAGCTGCGCCGCCTCGATCCAGCGCAGCAGCGCGTCGTGGTCGGCTTCGGTCTCGCCTGGGTAGCCGACGATGAAGTTCGAGCGGAAGGCGGCATCGGGTTCGCGGGTGCGGATTGCTTCGATGCGAGCGAGGAAGCGGGCGCCGTCGCCCCAGCGGCGCATGCTGCGCACAAGAGGCCGCGACACGTGTTGCAGCGACAGGTCGAAGTAGGGCACGCCCGTCGCGCAGATCGCGTCGATCAGCTCGTCGGTGAGATCAGACGGGTAGAGGTAGAGGAGCCGCGTACGCGGCACGCGGTCGGCCACTGCCCGCACGAGCGGGACGATCGCGCGCTCGCCCACTCCCCTGTCGCGACCGAACGCGGCGAGGTCCTGCGCGACGAGCACGATCTCCTTGACCGCCAGCGCCTCGACCTCGGCCAGCACGTCGTCGATCGTGCGCGAGCGTTGCGGACCACGAAAGCTCGGGATGGCGCAGAACCCGCAAGCCCTGTCGCAACCCTCCGCCACCTTGACGTAGGCCCAAGGGGCGTTGCTCTTCGGCCGCGGCAGATGCAGCAGGTCGAGGTCGGGTGCGTGCGTGGAGGGTTTGCGCCCGAGGCTGACCGCGACGGCCGACGCGAAGCCGGCGACAGCGTCGACCTCGGGCAAGGCCGTTGCGAGCTCATCGCCGTAGCGCTCGGCCATGCAGCCGGTGACGACGAGGCGTGAACCATCGGGGCGCATGTCGGCAAGGGCGAGGATCGCGTCGACCGATTCCTGGCGCGCATCAGCGATGAACGCGCAGGTGTTGACGACGACGAGCTCGGCGTCGCCGGGCGCGTCGGCAGGTTCCAGGCCGTCCGCGACGAGTGCTCCCGTGAGCTTGTCGCTGTCGACCTGGTTCTTGGGGCACCCGAGGGTCTCGACCCAGAACCGCCTCGTCATCGGCCCGTCAGGGTAGTTGGTGCCGCTCGACTCAGGCCGTGTAGGCGAGCTGCAGGCCGGGTCGGGCCCAGTCGGTCGCGACGAGCCGGCCGCTGGCGGAGCACGTGATGAACGCAGTACCGAGGTCGGCGCCGCCAAAGCAGATGTTGGTGGTGATCGGATCACCGGTTGGGAGATGCTCGACGATGGCGCCATCGGGCGCGATCGAGGTGATGCCACCGTTCACGAGCGTCGCGACGCAGACCCAGCCATCGCCGTCGACCGCGAGCGAGTCGAGCAGCTGCATGCCTGGCAGGCCGCACAGCAGCTCGCCGCCTCCCGGACCGACGGGATTGGTCGCGACCACTACACCCGGCTCGCTCACCGGCCACGCCCACACCCGACCGGTGTGGGTCTCAGCGACGTAGAGCCGCTCGCCGTCAGGAGCGAGACCGATGCCGTTCGGAGCGTCGACCGGGAAGATCACCTCCCGGATGGACGAACCGTCGGCGCGGGCGTAGTAGATCCCCGTGCGATCACTCGTGCGGTGCTCGCGCACGCCATGATCGGTGAACCAGAAACCTCCTGCGGCGTCGAACACGAGGTCGTTCGGCGCTCGCAGCGGCCGACCGTCGCACTCGAGGTAGAGATCCTCGATCGTGCCCGTCGCGAGCTCGACGCGCTGGATCGAGCCTCGTCCCGGGTACGACGCCGGCGGCGGACCCGGGAAGAGCATCCCGCCGGCTTCGATCCACTCGAAGCAGCCGCCGTTGTTGCACACGTAGGCCGCACCATCAGGCCCGATGGCAGCTCCGTTGGGCCCTCCGCCGCACTCGGCGACGACATCGACTGCGCCTGATGAGACGTCGACGCGCGACAACGTGCCGCGCGCGATCTCGACGAGCACGACGCTGCCGTCGTTCATGGCGATCGGCCCCTCGGGGAAGCGCAGCCCCGATGCGATCTCCCGCAGCTCACCCACGCATGCCTCCACTTCGACTGGTCGGGCTACTGGCCGGGCCACGTGCCGGTGTTGGCGGCCTCCAGCTCGTCGGTGCTCATGAGGACATCGCGCGCCTTGGAACCGGTCGAGGGGCCGACGACGCCGCGCTGCTCGAGGAGATCCATGATCCGACCGGCGCGCGCGAAGCCGACGCGGAGCTTGCGCTGCAGCATCGACGTCGAACCGAGCTGGCTGCGCACGATCAGCTCCATCGCTTCGCGCAGCAGGTCGTCGTCGTCATCGTCGCCGCCGTGGGATCCCGAGCCCGCGTTGCTCGAGCCCACGCCTTCGTCGTTGCCTTGCACCGCGTCGTCGTAGGCGAGGTCGGGGGCTTGGCGCTTCCACGCCCCAGTGACCTTGCGAACCTCCTCCTCCCCCACCCACGAACCCTGGATGCGCTGGGGAGCGGATGACGCGGGACCGAGCAGGAGCATGTCGCCTTTGCCGATCAGGCGCTCGGCGCCGCCTTGGTCGAGGATGACGCGGCTGTCGGTGAGCGAGGAGACAGCGAAGGCGAGCCGGGCCGGGATGTTGGCCTTGATCACACCGGTGATCACGTTGACCGATGGTCGCTGCGTCGCGATCACGAGGTGGATGCCCACGGCGCGGGCCATCTGGGCGATGCGACAGATCGACTCCTCGACATCGCGGGCGGCGACCATCATCAGATCGGCCAGCTCGTCGATGACGACGAGGATGAAGGGCAATCGTGGGAGCTCGCGCTCGCTCGCGGCGTCCTGCTTGAGGTCGCCCCGATCGTACGCCGCGTTGTAGCCGGTGATGTCACGGAAGCCGACCTCGGCGAGCAGGTCGTAACGCCGCTCCATCTCGCGCACCGCCCACGACAGCGCGTTCGCCGCCTTCTTCGGGTTGGTCACCACTTGGGTGAGCAGGTGCGGCATGCGGTCGTACTGGCCCATCTCGACGCGCTTGGGGTCGACGAGGATCATGCGCACCTGGTCGGGCGTCGAACGCATCAGCACAGAGGTGAGCAGGGAGTTGAGGCACGACGACTTGCCAGCGCCTGTGGCTCCGGCGATGAGGATGTGCGGCATGGTCGCCAGGTTCATCAGCACCGATTTGCCGTCGATGCCGCGGCCGACCGCCACCTCGAGCGGATGGGTCGCGCGCTTGGCCTCGGGCGAGGAGAGGATGTCGCCGAGGGCGACCACGACCCGCTCGGAGTTGGGGACCTCGACGCCGATCGCCTGCCGGCCGGGTATGGGGGCGAGGATGCGAACGTCGGGCGAAGCCATCGCGTAGGCGATGTCCTTGTGCAAGCTGGTGACGCGCGCGACCTTGACGCCGGGCGCGAGCTCGAGCTCGTAGCGGGTGACCGAGGGCCCGACCACCATCCCGACGAGGCGGGTTTCGACGCCATGCTGCGCCAACGCGCCCTCGAGCACCCGTCCCCGCTGCTCGACGGCCTTCTTGTCGACCTCCTGCTCGCCAGCGCGCTCGAGGATGCTGAGCTGCGGGAGCTTCCACTTCGATGGCTTTGCCGCGGGACCGAGATCGATCGCGAGCTGCTGGGCGCTGTCTCCGAGCTCATCGGGTGCGGCCAGCTTCGCCTTCGGGGAGCGCTTCGGCTGCCCGACGAGCTCGGTCGGTGCACCGCCTTCGCCACGGGAGTCCTGATCGAACACCGATGGGCGCTGCTCCTCGCTGGCGGCGCCCGGCTCGCCCAGCTCGAACAGGCCGCGGATCGCTCTGCGGGCTACCCCGTGGATGGGCCGCATCCCGGCCGCGGTGCGCTCCATGACGGCGCGCACCGACGTGCGGGCGAGCACGACGATCCCGACGAGTGCGACAGCGACCAGGAGAAGGCCAGCTCCGAATCCACCAGCGAGGGCCCGTAACGGTTGCCCGACGCCGAGGCCGAGCACCCCTCCCGCGGCGCCCAGCGCCTTCGACCCATCGGCGAACACGGGGTTGCCCCGACCGATGTGCAAGAGACCGGTCACCGCGACGAGGCTCAGGGCCGACCCGACGGCCAGTGCCGCGCCGTGTCCGGGAGATGGCTGCTCGGCGCTGTCGTCGTGCTCGGCGCGTCCGTCGCGGAGCAGCGCGACGCCGGCAGCGACGAGCCCCGCCGGGACAACGATCTTGACGAGGCCGACCGCGCCGCCAGCGCCAGCGTCCAGGACGCGACCGAGCGGACCTGCGAGGTCGAGGTAGGTACCGAGGCCAGCGACGAGCCCGAGCGCGACGAGCGCGAGTCCCCAGGCGTCGGTGCCGTGGCCGTCGAGCGCGCCCGCCGCCGCCGCGCCGGCGCGACCCTGAGACGCTGCCGGCTTCGGGCGCGGACGAGAAGGCGTCGCGCGCCGCTTGCGTCGCGGCTGCGTGCGGGTCTGCTGCTTGGTCGCCACAGTGGCCACAACGCTAACACCAGCAACAACTGCAACAGCGTGAAGGAGACAGCGGAGGGAGACGGCGGGAGGGAGACAGCGAGAGGGAGACAGCGAAGGGCTCAGGCCTCCATGACCACCGGGACGATCATCGGGCGCCGCTTCGTGCGGTCGCTCACGAACTTGCCTGCGGTCTTGCGCACGACTTTTTGGAGCGACTCGATGTCCACGGGGTCGTTGGCCGCGAACGCAGCCTGCACTGCGGAGCGGATGACATCGGCACACTCCTCGAGCAGGTCCTCCGCCTCAGGGGCATAGACCCAGCCGCGGGTGATGATCTCCGGTCCGGTGATGATCGCGCCGTCGTTGGCGCCGACGGTCACCACCACGACCACGACCCCCTCGTCGGCGAGCACGCGGCGATCGCGCAGGACGCCCTGGCCCACGTCGCCGACGATGCCGTCGACGTAGAGGTAGTTGGCGGGGACCCGCGGGCCGCGGGTGACGCCTGAGTCGGAGAGCACGAGCGTGTCGCCGTCCTCGCACACGAGGACGCGGTCTTCGGGCACGCCCATCTGCTCTGCCAGCTTTGCGTGGCTCATCAGGTGGCGGTACTCGCCGTGCACGGGCGTGAACCATTCGGGGCGCGCGATGGAGAGGAAGGTTTTCAGCTCCTCTTGTTTGGCATGCCCGGTGGCATGCACATCCTCGATGCCCGAGTGCACGACCTCGACTCCGAGCCGGCTGAGACCGTCGATGACCTTGGTGACGTTCGACTCGTTGCCGGGGATCGGGTGCGAGCTGAGGATCACGGTGTCGCTGGAGCCGACCTTGATCCAGCGGTTGTCGCTCGAAGCCATGAGCGTGAGCGCAGACATCGGCTCGCCTTGCGAGCCGGTCGAGATGATGCACACCTCGGCCGGGTCGAGCTCGCCGATGTCGTCGATGTCGACGAGCGCTCTGTCGGGGATGTGCAACAGCCCCATCTCCCGCGCAAGTCGCACGTTCTTCTTCATCGACAACCCGATCGTGGCGATCGTGCGATCGAAGGCGACGGCAGCGTCAGCGATCTGCTGGATGCGGTGGATGTGGCTGGCGAAGCAGGCAATCACGATGCGGCGTCCGGCATGCGCGTGGAAGAGGTCGTAGAGGACCTTGCCCACCTTCGTCTCCGAGCGGGAGTGGCCCGGCGAATCCGCGTTGGTCGAGTCGGACAGCAGCAGCCGCACACCTTCGTCCTTCGAGATCGCGCCGACCGTTGCGAGGTCGGTGAGGCGACCGTCGACCGGGGTCAGGTCGAGCTTGAAGTCACCCGTGTGCAGGATCGTGCCCTGGGGCGTGTGGAACGCGGTTGCGAAGCCATGAGGGACGGAGTGCGTCACGGGGATGAACTCGACGTCGAACACGCCGATCTGGCGGCGCTCGCCGTCGTTGACGGGTATCAGCTCGGTCTTGCCGAGCAGCCCGGCCTCTTCGATGCGATGGCGGGCGAGCCCGAGCGTGAGAGCCGATCCGTAGATGGGGAAGCTCAGCTCGCGCAGCAGGAACGACAGCGCGCCGACGTGATCCTCGTGACCGTGGGTCGCGATGCACCCGTCGATGCGCTCTGCGTTCTCGCGCAAGTACGTGAAGTCGGGCAGGACGAGGTCGATGCCGAGCATGTCGACGTCGGGGAACATGAGCCCGCAGTCGAGCAGCATGATGCGTCCGGCGACCTCGATGCAGGCGCAGTTGCGACCGATCTCTCCCAACCCGCCGAGGAAGGTGACGCTGACGTTGTCGGACGGGGCGTTAGGCATGCAGGCGGGCGTAGACCTCTCGGCATCGGTCCTCGACGCCAGGCGGCGTCGGGGGCAAGGGTAGGCGGCACTCGCCGACGGGCAGTCCCAACGTGCGCAGCATGGCCTTCGCGGTCATCGAGTAGTTCGACTCCTCGGTGTTGGCGAACGCAAACGACTCGAGCAGCGAGCCGTTCACCTCCCGGGCCCGCACGACGTCGCCCTTGGCGTACGCAGCGACGAGCTCGGCCATCTGCGATGAGCACCAGTGGGTGGCGACGCCGACGACGCCGACGGCTCCGACCGCTAGCAACGGCAGCGTGAGCGCGTCGTCGCCGCTGTAGATCTCGATGCCGTCACCGAGCTCGTGGACGAGCGATGCGGCGGCGACGAGATCGCCGGTGGCGTCTTTGAACGCGACAACGTTCGCGACATCGCGGAACAGCCTGACGAGCACGTCGGTCGCGATGCGCTTGCCGGTGCGCCCTGGCACGTCGTAGAGCACGACAGGCAGCTGGGTGGCCGCGGCGCAGGCGCGGAAGTGCGCCTCGAGCCCGGCCTGGGGCGGCTTGTTGTAGTAGGGACAGACGACGAGCACAGCGGCGGCGCCGAGGGCTGCGGCCTGCTCGGTGAGCGCGACGCTGTGGGGCGTGTCGTTCGTTCCTGTGCCCGCGATCACTGGGACCGTCACGGCCTCGGCAACGGCTTTGATGAGATCGAGCCGCTCCACGTCGGTGAGCGTCGGCGATTCGCCCGTGGTGCCGGCCACGACGAGACCGTCGTTGCCCTGCTCGACGAGCCAGCGCGCGACGCGTTGGGCGACGTCGAGGTCGAGTGCGCCGTTCGCGTCGAAAGGCGTCAGCATGGCGGTGAGCACGCTGCCGAAGCGACCGGTCATGAGGCGGCCTCCTTGGATCGCTCGATCCCGAGGGTGTTGAGGAGATCCTCGTGCAGCTGGAACCAGACCGTGTGGTACGAGTCGATCATCGGCTTGGTGAACCAGTCACCGTCGCCGGCGGACAGTGCAGCAAGGGCATGCTCGAAGCGTGGCCGATAGCCGCGGTAGCGCTCGAGCGCGCTCTCCAACGCAACAAGGATCGGGTCGAGCTCGTCGTGATGGGCGCGAAGTCGTGCGACGACGTTCGCGTCGTACGTCGCGTCGGTGTGGTCGTTGAGCGTCGTTGCGTCGCGCATCTGCCAATCGGTGCACAGCTCGAGCAGGTCACCGTTCAGCGCGAGGAACCGCTCGTACGCCCATCGGACGCCAGGCTCGACCATCGCGAGCTGCACCTCGCTGCGCAGCAACGACTCCTGCGCAGCTCGTCCATCTGCGGTGAGCGACCAGCCGCTCAGCCGCGCGCCGTCGCGGCGCAGCACGAGCCCGTCGGCCGCAGCCTTCGCCAGGTACGCGGTCACCGTGGTCTCGTCGACCCCGGTGATCGCGGCCACGTCCGCTGGCTCGCCGAAGCCCTTCAACCGCAGGCCGTGCAACACCAGCAGCCACGAGTCCGACGGGTGGGCCATGGCTCGACACCGTACCGCCCAGCCCGAGATGCTCGGCAGCCTTGCAACGTCGACTCGCACGTGGCTTTGCGCTCCGACCCTGAGCATGTTCATGGTGCCAGGAGACCCAGGAGGAGGGCTGCGAGCGCATCGGCTGCGCCGACTTCGTGCGCGAAGAACAACGTAGGTTCGATGAGCTCGAGCTCCATGAGGAGCGGTCCGTCAGGCGTGTCGACGACGTCGACACGTGCGTAGGCCGGGGTCGTCGGGAGGAGGGAGAGGACCGTGCCTGCCAGCTGATCGAGAGCTTCGGTCACGGGCACTGCAGTCACCGTGGCGCCGAGGTGCTCCTGGGTGCGGAAGTCGCCAGCTGCTGGCACCTTGCGCACCGCGTGCGACGGCACGCCTCCGAAGCACACGAGGGAGACCTCGCCGGACTCGACCTCGCGCACATAGGGCTGCACGAGCACGTCGCTCACCGCGACGAGCGCATCGAGGTCGGCCTGGGCCGCGTCGCGCACGGTGCGCTCGGCGCCGATCGACACGGCCGGCTTCACGACCCAGCGCCCCGCTGGGAGGGTGAAAACCTCGCCGCGCCGCGCGAGCACGGTGGGAACGACAGGCACACCGGCCGTCGCGAGCTCGAGCAGGTAACCCTTGTGGCTGTTCCAGCGCAATGTGGGCGCATCGTTGACGAGGAGCGAAGCCGTGCGGACGAAGTCGGCCCACGCGAGGAACGCGTCGGGGCGTTGGTGGTAGTCCCAGGTTGATCGCACGACGGCGAGATCGAGCGCTGCCCACTGCACAGCCGCATCGTCCCAGCACACGAACGTGACATCCGCGCCGAGTCGGGAGAGCGCAGCGGCGAGCAGCGCGTCGTCCTCGTAGCCGTTCGCCATCCCGGCGAAGGTGACGAGTGCGACGTCAGCCGACGGCATCGAGCACAGCCGCGACGCCGGCGAGGCCATCGACCCTGCGGTAGCGCGGGTGTCGGACGAGCGCGTCCTCGTCGTCGTGTCGCTCGAGGGCCCAGGTGAGCTCATGGGGCACGTGCACCGCCCAGCCTCCGAGCCCGAGAACAGGCTCGATGTCGGACGCAGTCGCGTTGCCGACCATCAAGAACCGCTCGGCCTCGACCCCGAAGCGGCGCAGCACCCTCGCATACGTGGAGGCGTCCTTCTCCGCAACCACCTCAACTCCAGCGAACAGCTCACCCAACCCCGACCGCGCGACCTTCGACTCCTGGTGGAACAAGTCACCCTTGGTCACCAGCACGATCGGGCCCCGCGCCGCTGCTGCGGCAACCGCCTCGGCGGCACCGGGAAGGAGGCGCACGGGATGCGCCAGCAGCTCCTTCCCCGCTTCGAGGATTGCCTTCACGTCAGCGATCTCGATTGCACCACCGGTGAGGTCGATCGCTGTTTCGATCATCGACAGGGTGAACGACTTGACCCCGTAGCCGTAGAGCTCGAGGTTGGCACGCTCCGCGTCGAGCAGCAGGGCGTCGAGCTCGGACGGCTCGGCGTGACCGGCCAACAGGGCGCGGAACCGGTCGTGGGTGATCGCGAACGCGGACTCGCTCTCCCACAGCGTGTCGTCGCCGTCGAAACCGACGAGCTCGAGCGCTGCCATCGCCGGAACCTACCCGGCGTCACCTCGCGACCCACCGCTTTCCCCGCGACACGGCAGCGGGCGGCGAGCGGGCAGACTGCTGCGCCGATGCCCCAGCAGCGAAAGAACCCGAAGCGAGAGAGCCACGGCTCTGGCGCAGCGCGCCGAGAGGCGTTGCGCCGCAAGCGCGAGCGCCAGGCGCGGCGCCGCAGCCTTCGCGTTCCCGGTGCCATCGGCGCGGTCGTCGTGATCGCCGTTGTCGTCGTGCTCGTCAGCCGCTCGAACAGCTCATCGGGCAACGCACCAAAGGATGCTGGTTCGCGCTTCGGAACCTCTGTTGCCGCGACGAGCGACGCGACGATCGACGGCATCCCGTGCGAGGCCGGCGAGAAGCTCACCTACCACGAGCACGCGCACCTCGCTGTCTACGTGAACGGCAAGCAGGAGACGGTGCCTCAGGGGGTCGGCGTCAACACCTCGAAGGCTTGCTTGTACTGGCTGCACTCCCACACGTCTGACGGCGTGATCCACATCGAGGCGCCCAACCAGCAGGCCTTCACGCTCGGGCAGTACTTCGACGTGTGGGCCCAACCGCTCTCGGCGACACAGGTCGCCTCGGCGACGGGGAACGTAACGACGTTCGTCGACGGCAAGCCGTACACGGGCGACCCGCGTGCGATCGCCCTCGCGAAGCACACCCTCGTGCAGCTCGACGTCGGCTCCTCCGACCCTGGGGCCCAGCCCTTCACGTTCCCCGCCGGCCTGTAGCCCCTGCGTCAGCTCGCTGCTGAGCCGACCTCGCCCTCGGCGAGCTGGAACATCTCGTATTCCTCGCCCGTGTCGGCCCAGTCCTCGAACTGGATCACGCCGAGCTCGGTGAACTTGTTGCGGAGCCAGAACCCGTTGCGATCGAGAAGGCCGAGCTTCTTGCAGTTCGGCACGATCTTGGAGAACAGCATCGACTGGAAGAGCTGGCGCTGCGGCGCGGCCATGATCAACGGCAGCACGGCCTTGGGGTCGATGCCCATCCGATCCCACACCTCCTGCTGCAGGAACCTGTCGCGCATGCGCACCGCAGCCTCGAACGCGAACTCTTGGCGCTCGAGCATCTCCGCGTCGCTCAGCTCGCCGTAGTACTCCTTCAGGGAGAGCACGCCGAACGCGACGTGGCGGGCCTCGTCGCTCATCACGTAACGCAGCAGCTGCTTGAGCAGCGGCTCGGTCGTGAGCTGGTGGATGAACCCGAACGCGGCGAGCGCCAGGCCTTCGACCATGATCTGCATGCCGAGGTAGGTCATGTCCCACCGGCTGTCGGCGACGATGTCGTCGAGGAGCATCAGCAGGTGGGCGTTGATCGGGTAGTGCCCGGAGAGCTTCGTATCGAGGTACTTTGCGAACACCTCGACGTGACGTGCCTCGTCCATCACCTGTGTCGACGCGTAGTACTTCGCGTCGATCCACGGCACCGTCTCCACGATCTTGGCCGTGCACAGCAGCGCGCCCTGCTCGCCGTGCATGAACTGCGAGAGCGTCCAGTTCTGCGACTCGATGCCGAGCTGGATCCACTCCTTCTCGCTCCACTTGGCGAAGGGCGTGCCTGTCAGGTCCATGCCCTCGTCGATCCCGTTGTTGGCGGCGGCGTTCGCGAGAACGACGGCCTCCTGATCGACTTCGGTCTCCCACGGCAGATCCGTCTCGCCGTTCCACTGGGAGGTCTTCGCCTTCTCGTAGAGCCGGTTCAGCGCGGGCCGACTGCCCTTCTCGTAGTCCCACGTGAAGATCGCTTCGGCGTTGTCGCTCACGTTGTGGATCACGGCGTCTCGATCGGTGTTGCTGATCGAGAGGATGGCTTCGAGATCGTTGATGTCGGCGCGGCCGATCAGCTCTTCGTTGGTTGACATGTCAGCTCCTTGGCATGCTGGTGCGTTGGTCGAGGGCGGGTACGAGAAAGGTGGTCACGAGCCGGCGGGCATCGGACTCGACGGTCAGATCGCAGCGCTCGCTCGGGTTGAGCGCGTAGGACAGCACGACGCGCGTCGCCCACTCAGAAGCTGCAGCGACCTCGTCGACCGGTAGGAAACGCACGAGATGCGGTGCGCAGAAGTCCGCGATGGCGACGAGCAGGCGGTCGAGCTTGTCGAAGGCGACGTGCGGGAGCACCGCATCGGGCTCGTGGGCGAGGAGGAACGTGAGCGCGTCGTTGCAGCGCAGGAACCGCGCCGCTGCGACCGCGCCGTCGACGAGCAGGTCGTCGAGCGTCGCGGCGTCGACCATGGCCGTGTCGACGGCCGCGGCGAGGCGCGCGACCTCGTGGTGCACGACGGAGCGCATCACCTCCCTCTTGCCACCCGAGAAGGTGCGGTAGATCGTCGCTCGTGCGCAGCGCGCCTCGCGGCCGACGTCGTCGAGGGTCGTCTTCGCGATGCCCCAGCGTGCGATGCAGGTCAGCGCAGCTTCGACGATGCGGGTCTCGAGGGAGGGATCGCCGTGAGCGCTCGATGCCATCGCTGAGACGATAAGAACGAATCTGTCTCACCGTCAACCCCGCGCTCGGTGACCTCGGTCACGTCAGCGGGCTGGTCGCGAGGATCCCTGCCAGCATCCGGCCGCGCACGAGGTCGCGCACGACTCCAGGGTCGTCGAGGTCGACGGAACCCGGGCTGGTGAACACCGAGGCGAACGTGCGAGCGAGGAACTCGGCTGCCTCGTCGAGGTCGACCCCCGGTCGTAGCCGCTCGCCACGGAGGAGATCTGCCACGTAGTCCCGGAGCACGGCGAGGGCGAGTGGCACCGTTGCTTGCAGTTGCGGGAGAAGACCACCCGGCTCGGTGGCGAGCAGCCGCTGCAGCACCTCATGGCGCTCGAACGCCCGGCGGGCGAACGCCAAGCCGAGCTCGAGCCGCGTCGCCAGGTCGGGCGCGTGCTCGACGGCGCGCGCCAACCGGGAGAGGAAGCGCCCGACCTCCCAGGTCACGCCCTCCTCGATCAGCTGCTCGCGGCCACCGGGGAACCAGCGGTACACCGTCGCCCGCGAGACGCCTGCATCGCGGGCGACCTCCTCCACCGTGATGCGTTCGATGCCGACTCGCCCGGCGCACGCAACCGTGGCCTCGAGCACCCTGTCTCGGGGTTCGACCCTCATGCGCTGCGCTGTCCCGCAGCGCGACGCAGTGCGAAGGGGTACCCGAGCGCGGCGATGCTCGCAAAGAGGAACCACTGCACCGCGTAGGACAAGTGAGGCCCGTCGTCGAGCGAAGGCAAAGCGATCGTCGCGAGACCAGCGTCGTCGCTCGGGCGGCTCGCCTTCGCTTGGACCACGACGGGGAAGGCGCCGGGGGTGGCGTGGCGCAACGCCTCGAGATCGTGTTTCGCGATGTTGTCGAAGCCGCCAATGGCGAGCGCATACCCATCGACGTCGACGGTGCCGCTCGGGGTGCTCGGCACCGACGTCGTGCCATCCGCGCCCAAGCGAGCAAAGCCCCTGACGATGAGCACGGTGCCCGTCGCGACGCGCATGGGCGTCACGATCCAGCTGCCGGGCACGCCGTCTTGTGTGCGGCTCGCGACGACCGTCGACGCCGAGGCCACGTACTCGCCCCGGGCCGTCACGGCCCGGTAGCGCAGCGCCGTGAGCGCGTCCCCATCGGTGCCCGGGTTCGCAACCGACTCGATCGCGACCGGCTGCTCGCTCGTGCGCGACCGCACCTCTGCGTTGGACCTTCGGCGTTCGTCGAGGCGGCGCAGCTGCCAGAACCCGAGGCTGATCATCACGGCGACCAGGACGACGATCAACAGGTGCAGGAGGATCCAACGAGGGCGCAGCAAGAACCGGTACCGAGCGATGCTTCGACGCTAACGCTCTGGGCCCGTGGAATCGTCAGGGGCCGTAGGCGCGGTGCTGACGACCACGCGGCGTCAAATCTGGGCTGGCCTCGTTGCCCCACGCTGTCCACCCCTCACGGGGGTAGCGGGCGAACAGCTCGAGATAGGGCCCGGGCGAGCACGCCTCGATGATCGGGTAGAGCTCGTCAGGCTTGCGGGAGTGCTCGCGCTTGCGTGACTCGAGCATGTTCACCTGGCGGCGCCCGGCCTCGCGGGTGCGCAGCGCGCCACGGACACCGAACAGGATGGGCTCGGTCACGTTGCGGAAGTAGAACCCGACCCCGCGCCCGTCAGGCCCGCCGTCCTTGCGCCGCTTGGCCCACACCAGCATCGCCTTGTACGTGAACCCCCACCCCTCGAGAACCGCCAGGCCATCGGCGAGCAGCGCGTTCGGCACCCAGAGGTAGCAGTGCGAGAGCTCGGCCGCGACATCGACGATCGGGAGGGCTGCGATGTCCTTGGCGTCCATGGTGTCGTAGCGCGCGAGCCGGCGGTGTTCGGGTGCGACCTTGCCGGTGCGGTTGAGGAACCGCCACGGCGGGTCGGCCAGGATCGAGCCGAAGGGGACGCCGCCCAGGCCGCCGAGGCCCAGCTCGCAGCCGTCGTCGCTCACTGCGCCATCCTGCTCGAATCGAGCTTTGCGCGCCCCTTCGTGGTTCAGCCCTTGAGGCCCGGGTGGCGGCTGGCGAGGATTGGGACGAGCAACTGCTTGGGCGTCATGTGGGCGAACATGGCGGCGACCCGGTTGGCGGTACCTGGGATCGCAACGGGGCGACCCTTCTCGAGCGCGTCGATGCCCACCTTGGCCACGGCGGTGGCGCTCTCCCACATGAAGCTCGGGAGCGCGGCCTCGGCATCGGCCTTGTCGAAGCCGGCAGCCTCGCCGAAGCCGGTGTCGACCGGTCCCGGGCACAGCGCCGTAGCCGAGACGCCCGAACCGCGAAGCTCCCCTCCGAGGCTACGGGTGTAGGAGAGCACGAAGGCCTTGCTCGCGCCGTATCCGGCCTGGCCGGGGAGGGGTTGGAACGCGCCGGTCGATGCCACGTTGAGGATCGCGCCCCGCCCGCGCTCGACCATGCCAGGCAGGAAGCGACTACAGAGGTCGGCGACCGCAACCACGTCGACCTCGATCATGTGCATCTCGGCCTCGGGATCGGACTTGGCGATCGGGCCGAGCGTCGAGAGCCCGGCGTTGTTCACGAGGATGTCGGCGCTCAGCCCGAGTGCACTGACTTGGCTGAGCAGCTCGGCGCGGACGCCGCGGTCGGCGAGGTCGGCTGAGATGACCTCTGCGCGCACGCCGTTGGCCCGCAGCTCGGCGGCCAGCTCCGCGAGCTTCTCCGCACGGCGAGCCACAAGCGTCACGCCATGGCCCCGGCGAACGAGCTCACGCGCGAGCTCGGCGCCGATGCCGGAGGAGGCGCCGGTGACGACGGCGGTGCGGTCGGGGGCCGGGGTGGGCAGGCTCATGGTCGCAACCTAGTTGTCAGCTCTTGGGCAGCTCGTAGCCTGCGAACTTCGCCCGCAGGTCTTTCTTCGAGAACTTGCCGACGCTGGTCTTGGGGACTTCGTCGATGAACTCGATGGCGTCGGGCAGCCACCATTTGACGACCTTGTCGCTCAGCCACGCGAGCAACTCGTCGGCAGTGAGCTGCTCGCCTGCTTTGACCACGACGCAGGCGATCGGCCGTTCGGCCCACTTGGCATGAGGGACGCCGATCACCGCGGCCTCAGCCACCTTCGGGTTGCCCATGATCGCGTTCTCGAGGTCGACCGAGGAGATCCATTCCCCACCCGACTTGATGACGTCTTTGGTGCGGTCGACGAGCTTGACGTAGTGCTCCGGGGTCATGACCGCCATGTCGCCCGTCTTGAGCCAGCCGTCTGGGGTGAACGACTCAGACGCGCGCTGGTCGTTGTAGTAGCTCGCAGCGATCCACGGGCCGCGGCACTGCACCTCGCCGCTCGCCTCGCCGTCCCATGGCACAGGCTCGAGGCTGACCGGATCGACGATGCGCACGTCGACGCCGATGGACACGCGACCCTGCATCGCCCGGAAGGTGGCCTGCTCCTCCTCCGCCAGCGCGGCGACGCCGGAGCTCGTGGTGCACACCGTGGCGATCGGGCTCGTCTCGGTCATGCCCCACGCCTGCAGGATGGGGAGCCCGATGGCCTCGCGGTAGGCCTCGGAGAGCGCTCGGGGGACGGCCGAACCACCGCAGACGACAGCGCGGAGGGCCGAGAGGTCCCGGCCCTCCAGCTCAGGCAGCACGCCCATCCAGATCGTCGGCACGCCTGCTGCGACCGTGACGTGCTCGTCGGCTATGAGCCCCGCGATCGTGGGGGCCGACAGGTCGGGTCCTGGCAGTACGAGCGAGGCTCCACACGCTGGCGCCGCGTGCGCGAGCCCCCATGCGTTGGCGTGGAACATCGGAACCACGGGAAGGATTACGTCGGCTTCGCGCACGCCGAGGTTGTCGGTGAGCATGGCTCCGAACGCGTGAAGGAAGGACGAACGGTGCGAGTACACGACGCCCTTCGGGTTGCCCGTCGTGCCGCTCGTGTAGCACATCGACGCTGCTCGCAGCTCGTCTTCGACGTGGAACTCGACGGGCTCGGCTCGGGCGAGTAGGTCCTCGTAGTCGTAGACCGTGAAGCCGTCGCTTGTGGTGATCGAGTCGCCCTTGCCGTCGTCCATCACGACGACATGGCGCACCGTCTCGAACGTCGGCAACAGCGGCTGCAGGAGCGCAACAAGCGACCGGTCGACGAACACGACCTCGTCCTCTGCGTGGTTCGCGATGTAGGTGAGCTGCTCGGGGAAGAGGCGGATGTTGAGGGTGTGCAGCACCCGCCCGGTGCACGGCGCCGCGAAGTACAGCTCGAGGTGGCGCGCGGTGTTCCAAGCGAACGTCGCGACGCGCCCGTCGGCCGAGATGCCGAGATCGTCGAGCACGCCGCCGAGTCGACGCGTCCGCTCAGCCCACGCGGCGTACGTGGTGCGCTCGATGCCTGTTGCGGTGTTGGTGGTGATCGTCTTTTCGCAGAACAAGGCCTCGGCTCGCCCGAAGAAGTGGGGCAACGTGAGCGGGTAGTCCTGCATCAGACCCTGCATCGGTGCTCCCCCTCGGTCCGACGGCGGTGTGCGCGGCGACGGTAGTGGAAGAATGCCGGCCTTGGACGAGAAGCAAGCCACGTACCGAGAACGCGCGAGGCCGTCGCGACGCACAGCCGCGCTGGTGATCACGCCGATCATCGCGTTCGTGGTGCTCTCGGCAATCGGCGACGCCCTCACGACCACGTGGGCCGATCAGCACCCGTTGGCGCTTCTCGCGCTCAACGCCCGCAACCGGGTCGCGCTCCTCGTGACGAACCGGCTCGAGCCTGTCCCGTATTACGTGGTCGGGACCCTCCGGCTGCTCGCCTCGGATCCGCTGTTCTTCCTCCTCGGCATGCTCTACGGCGATGCTGCAGTGCGTTGGGTCGAGCGCAAGAGCAAGACGTTCGGCGAGCAGATGCGCGTCTACGAGAAGCTGTTCCAGAAGGCCTCGTACCCGCTCGTGTTCATCGCGCCCAACAACTTCATCTGCATCTTCGCCGGGGCAGCGGGCATGTCGATCCCCGGTTTCTTCATCACCAACGTCACGGGCACGATCGCACGCCTGTACCTCTTGCGCGTCGTCGGCGACGTCTTCTCGAGCCCGATCGATTCGGTGCTCTCGTTCTTCGCCGACCATCGCCTACCGCTCCTCGCCTTGAGCGTCGCGCTCGTCGGGCTCACCCTCGCCGTCGATCGCCGACGGGGCAACTCCGAGATCGGCGCGTTGCGCGAGCTCGAGCACGATCTCGATGCGCCCGAGACCCACGAGGCACCCGAGGCGGTTGTCTCAGAGCTCGAGCAGCGCGTCGAGCCCGAGGGTGAGGCCCGGGGGGAGTGAGCCGACCCTGGAGATGGCGAGCAGCACACCAGGCATGAAGCTCGTGCGGTCGTAGCTGTCATGACGGATCGACAGCGTCTGACCCGTCGTGCCGAAAAGCACCTCCTCGTGGGCGACCATCCCGCGCATGCGAACCGAGTGGACGCGGATGCCGGCTGGCCCGCGGCCGCCTCTCGCGCCGGGCAGCAGCTCCTCTTCTGTCGGGTCGGGCGCCCAGTCGGTCGACGCCGCCGCGAGCCGCTCGAGCGTGTGCATCGCCGTTCCAGACGGCGCATCGCGCTTTGCGTCGTGATGCAACTCGATCACCTCGGCGGTGTCGAAGTAGGGCGCGGCGAGCTCGGCAAGGCGAACGGCAAGCACAGCGCCGATGGCGAAGTTCGGGGCGAGCACGCACGCCCGCTCGGCCTCAGAGAACACCGAAGCAAAGCGCTCACGATCATCGGCGGAAAAGCCCGTCGTCCCCACCACCGCGTGCAGGCCGTGCTGCGCAGCCCACTCGAGGTTGACGCGCGCAGCAGCGGCGACCGTGAAGTCGACGACCACCTGCGCGCCGGCACGCGTCATGGCATCGGGGTCGCCGGAAACCTCGACCCCTTCAATGGTCTCGCCCGCCCCGGAGACGTCGATCGCGGCGACTAGCGAGGTCGCAGGATCCGCAGCGACGGCGCCACACACGGTTCTGCCCATGCGCCCTGACGCACCGAAGACACCGACAGGTATGGCCACGGCGGCACGGTAGCCGGGCCTTGCCGCGTTCCGGCGAGCCGCACGGGGGGCTGCTACGTCAGGTCGTCGGCATGGAATGGGCCGATGGCGGCAAGCGACCTCGCGCTCGTGAACACACGGGTGAGCACGGCACCCACGTCTTCGAGGGTGACAGCGCGGATGCGCGCCACTTGCTCGTCGACAGCGACAAGGTCTGTGGCGGCCAACTCCCCGCGACCGAGGCGGCTCATCCGACTGCCCGAATCCTCGAGCGCCAAAAGGAGCGACCCCTCCAAGTAGCCGGCGCCCACAGCCAGCTCTCGCTCCGTGATACCGTCGGCCACCAGCCCCCCGATGACGTCGTCGATGACCTTGAGGACGTCGCGCACCTTGCCCGGCGATGTCCCAGCGTAGGCGACGACCGAGCCGGCGTCGGAGTACAAGCTCGACGACGACCACACGCTGTACGCCATGCCCCGCTCCTCGCGCACCTCCTGGAAGAGCCGGCTCGCCATCCCCCCGCCGAGCACCTGGTTGGCGACAGCGAGGGCGTAGCGGTCGGGATCGTTGGCTGAGAACGCCCGCCACCCGAGCGCGATGTGCGCCTGTTCCGTCTCGCGGTGCTCGACGACGATGGGGACGACCGAAGCCGTCGGCGCGGTGCGCGCCGGCCGGGCCCCAGGCTGGGCCGTGGCGAGGAAGCCCTCGACCCCGGCTACCACGTCGGCATGATCGAGTTGGCCTGCTGCGGTGACGATCACGTTGGCGGGCGTGTAGCGCTGTGCGAAGAAGCCGAGCACGTCGTCGCGGGTCATCGCTTCGACGGAGCGCTGATCGCCGAGGACCTCGCGTCCGAGGGGATGCGCAGGGAACATCGACTCGCTCAACAGGGTGTGGACCTTGTCGTCCGGGGTGTCCTCGGAGAGGGCGAGCTCTTCGAGGATGACCTCGCGCTCGGCGTCGAGCTCGTGGTCGCGCACCGCTGGGTCGGCGAGGACATCGGTGAGCACGTCGAGACCGAGCTGGAGGGCCGAAGCCGGCAGGCGCGTGTAGTACGCGGTGTGTTCGCGCGATGTGTACGCGTTCATCTCGCCACCGGCCGCGTCGATGGCCTCCGCGATCTCCTTTGCCGAGCGTCGCTCGGACCCCTTGAACACGAGGTGCTCGAGGAAGTGCGACGCCCCGGCGAGCTCGGGCGGCTCGTCGCGTCCGCCGACGGCGACCCAGAACCCCGTCGTCACGGACCGGGCCTCGGGCATCCGCTCGGTGACGATGCGGATGCCGTTGGCCAGGACGGTGCGCTCGACCTCAGGCTCGCGGTGCGAGCCCGGGCCGGCTGCCTTGCTCAACGACGGCCGCGGCCGCCGCCACCACCACTGCCGCCGCGACCGCCGCGGTTCGGCCGGTCGCCACCGCGACCCGGGCGGTCGCCGCCGCGATCGCCGCCCTGCGCTGCGGGCCCGAGGTCGCCGAGGTCCTTGGTCAGCTCGGCATCGAAGGCATCTTCGAACGAGACCGTCTCGGCACGCCGCGGCGCGCTGTCGCCGTTGGCCGGCTGCGCATCGCGGCTCGGACCCGCTGAAGGGGCCTCGCCACCGCCGTCACCCCCGAGGGGTGTCACCGGTGAGAGCGACACCTTGCCCTGCGGGTCGACGTCATCGACGCGCACCTCGATGTCGTCGCCGAGGGAGAGGACGTCCTCCACCTGGTTGATGCGCCGACCGCCGCCCATCTTGGAGATGTGCAGCAGCCCGTCGCGACCCGGGAGGATGTTGAAGAAGGCGCCGAACTTGGTGATGTTGACGACCTTGCCCTTGTAGAGCTCGCCGACACCAGCCGTCGGCGGGTTGAGGATCAGCTGGATCTGGCGCTTTGCCTCGGCCACCGCGCCGCCGTCGACAGCGCCGATGGTGACGGTGCCGACCGTGCCGTCGTCGTCGACGGAGATGTCGGCGCCAGTCTCTTGCTGCATCGCGTTGATGACCTTGCCCTTGGGCCCGATGACCTCACCGATCTTGTCGATCGGGATCTCGAAGCTGACGATCTTCGGCGCGGTTGCCCCGACCTCGTCGCGGGCCTTGTCGATGGTCTTGTTCATGACCTCGAGGATCTGCAGCCGGGCCTCTCGAGCCTGCTGCAGAGCTTGGGCAAGCACGTCGGCCGGGAGACCATCGATCTTCGTGTCGAGCTGCAGGGCCGTCACGAAGTCGGCGGTGCCGGCGACCTTGAAGTCCATGTCGCCGAACGCATCCTCGGCCCCGAGGATGTCGGTCAGGGTCGTGTACTTGCCCTCGGCGAACACGAGTCCCATGGCGATGCCGGCCACCGCTCCCTTGGTTGGCACGCCGGCGTCCATGAGCGACAACGACGACGAGCAGACCGAGGCCATCGACGTCGAACCGTTCGAAGCGAGGACCTCGGACACCAGGCGAAGCGTGTAGGGGAACTCCTCGATGGAGGGCACGACCGGCAGCAGCGCCCGCTCCGCGAGCAGGCCGTGGCCGATCTCGCGACGCTTCGGGCTGCCGACGCGACCCGTCTCACCGTTGGCGTGGGGCGGCATGTTGTAGTGGTGCATGTAGCGCTTCTTGTTCTCGGGCGCCAACGTGTCGAGCATCTGGTCCATCTTCGGCATGCCGAGGGTGAGCACGTTGAGGACCTGCGTGTCGCCGCGCTGGAAGATGGCAGAGCCGTGGGCTGTCGCGAGCACGCCGGTCTCGGCGGAGAGCGGCCGGATGTCTTTCGGGCCACGCCCGTCGATGCGCAGGCCTTCTTCGACGATGCGCTTGCGGATCAGCTGCTTCTGCAGCGAACGCGCGGCTGCCTTCACCGCTTTGGCCTCACCCGCGAAGGTGCCGCCGTCGCCGGCGAGCTGGGCGATGATCGCCGTTGTCGCCGCGTCGGTCGCAGCGTTGCGCTCGGCCTTGTCCGCGATGGTGCCGGCCTGAGCGAGCGAGTCGCTGCCGAGCTCGGTGACCTTGGCGAAGATGTCGTCGGAGTAGTCGAGCACGGCGTCGAACTCGAGCGTGGGCCGCACGCCCGCCTGAGCTGCGAGCTGACGCTGCAGCTCGATCGACTCCTTGATCCAGACCTTGCACTCCTCGAGCCCTTGAGCGATGACGTCTTCGGTGACCTTGGGCGCTCCCGCTTCATAGAAGCTGCACGCCTGCTCCGTGCCACCGGCCTCGACCATCATGATGGCCACTTCGCCGTCGTCGTGCTGGCGCCCGGCGACGACGAGCTCGAAGGTCGACGCGTCGCCCTCCTGGTAGCTCGGGTGGGGGATCCAGGTGCCGTCCTGGGTGAACGCGATGCGCACCGCGCCGATCGGGCCGTCGAAGGGGATGCCGCTCAGCATGAGCGCGGCGCTGGCAGCGTTGATGCCGAGGACGTCCTGGGGGTTCTCCATGTCGGCGCCGAGCACCGTGATGACGACCTGGGTCTCGTTGCGGAAGCCCTCGGGGAACGAGGGACGCAGCGGGCGGTCGATCAGCCGGCAGTTGAGGATGGCTGCGTCGGATGGACGGCCCTCTCGGCGGAAGAACGAGCCGGGGATGCGCCCGTTGGCGTAGGCGCGCTCTTCGACATCGACGGTGAGGGGGAAGAAGTCGATGCCCTCGCGCACGCCCTTGGCGGCGTTCGCTGTGGCAAGGACGGTGGTGTCGCCGATCTTGGCGACGACGGCACCCTGGGACTGGTGGGCGAGCTTGCCCGTCTCGAAGGTGATGGACTTGTCGGTGCCCGAGATGGGACCGGTGACGCTTGTTGCGTCGGCCATTGCTGGCTCCTCTCCAGGGCTCCATGCCCTGGGTCGAGCCGCTGCGGCGGGGCCAGTTCCCAGTTGTCGGCCTCCGAGCGTTGCGTCCTCGACGCTCGTTCGGAAACCGGCAACTGGCAGCTGACCCACCCCCGCAACGGCGGTGTTGGGATGTGGCAGAGGTGTTGCGCGGCGCGCAGCCCCTCCAGATAGGTGTGCTTAGCGGCGGATGCCGAGCTTGGCGATGAGCGTGCGGTAGCGCTCGACGTCGTTCTTGCGGACGTAGTCGAGGAGGCGACGGCGACGACCAACCAGCATCAGTAGCCCGCGGCGGCTGTGGTGGTCCTTCTTGTGGACCTTGAGGTGCTCGGTGAGCATCGTGATCCGCTCGCTGAGGAGCGCGATCTGGACCTCGGGTGACCCCGTATCGGAGTCGTGCAGGCGGTGCTCGGCGATGACGCCGGTCTTGGCCTGGTCGATCTTGTCGGACATGCGTGATCCTGTGTGGTGGACGAGATGGGCTTCGGACCCTGCCGCGTGGCCCGCGATGCGAGACCGGCAGCGGAACGCTTGGGGACCCAGAGGCCTCGCGAAGCGTCGGCAAAGAGTACCAGAACTGCCCCGTCGCCCCCCACCCGCGTGGTTGCTCGTCAGTCTTGGGAGATGGTGAAGCGGTAGCGGGGGCGCTGGTGAAAGGCCTCTTCGTCGTGGAACTCGCCGAGGTCGGGGGTGAGGGTCGAGGCGAGCGAGCCGGCCTCGAGGAACGCTGCTTCCTTCTCATCTGCTGTGGCGCCTTCGGGGTCGACGCCGGCCTTCGTGATGGCGCGCAGGACCGCCGTGCCGAGCCGCCCCTGCATCAGCTTGTGCACGATCGCCGGGAGCGACTCGGGATCCTTCAACAGCCACGAGTGGGTCCCGCCGTGCACGACCACGAGCTCACCGGCCGCCCGGCGCGCAGCGTCTCTCGCCGTCCTCGCTGGAACGGCGACGTCCCATTGCCCCGTCATGGCCACGAACAAGATGTGCTCCTGGCGGATCTTGTCGAGCATCCAGCCGCTGCCCCGCGACCTGATCATCGAGACCGCCGGCGCGACAAGGCGCCACGGCCTTCTGGCGTGACCGAGCAGGGTCGGGCCGACGAGGTGGAGCAGCTTGGCCGCCTGACGGCGGTTGCCGAGCAACGGCACAGTCGACAACGTGTCGACGACCAACACCGCAGCCACACCAGCGAGCACCGGTGGGAAGAAGCGCGAGACGTTGATGATCTGGTCCCACGTCTCGCCAACGATGCCGTCGACGGAGATGACGGCGATGGCGCGCTCAGGCTGCTGCGCCACGAGCTGTGTCACGAGCCGCCCGCCCATCGAATGACCGAGGAAGACCGCCCGTTTGATGCCGAGGTGGTCGATGCAGCGCGCGAGAAGATCGGTGTACGCGGTCATGCTGGCGCCGCTCGTCGGTAGACCAAGGGTGCCGCCGTGGCCGGCGATGTCGATGGCGACGACCTTGAAACCGAGGTCGACGAGCCGCGACAGCGTCTGTGCGTAGAGGATGCCCTCGGCGGTGAAGCCGTGCACGACGACGAGAGGCACGCCGCGCCCGCAAACGGAGACGCCGACCTGGTGTCCGTCGGCCAAGGTGACCAGGTGGCGTGACAGCCGGGGCATGACGCCGACATCGGCCAGGCCCCCTTCGAGGGTGGGGCCGACGATCGGATCGTCGAGGTGCTCGGCTGCGGTGGCGGCCATCACGTCATCTTGACCCAGCAAGGCGCGGCCCGGAGGGACCTTCTAGCCCAGCAGGATCGCACGGGCCTCGGCGCAGTCGCGGCCGATCTGCGTGACGAGGTCGTTGATCGACTCGAAGCGCTCCTCGCCGCGAATCCGCTCGACGAAGCTGACCTTCGCCCCCTCCTCGTACAGCTCGCCGTCGAAGTCGAGGAGGTGCGCCTCGAGCAGCGAGTAGCGCTGGTCGTCGTAGATCGTCGGCCGTCGCCCGAGCGACGCCGCCGCGGCGTGAACGCTGCCGTCAGGACGCTCGTACCACGCAGCGTAGATGCCGTCGGCTGGCATCACGATGTCGTCAGGCACGTCGACGTTGGCAGTCGGGAAGCCCCATGCGCGAGCGCGGGCGTCACCGCTGGTGACGATGCCGCGCACTTCATAGGGCCGCCCGAGCGCCGTGTTGGCCTGCGCGAGATCACCGGCCGACAACGCGCTGCGGATTCCGGTCGACGACACCCGCTGGGCCTCGTCCGCCGGGTGTCCGTCGATGCCCACGAGCTCGAGGCCGAGCACGTCGAAGCCGTGGTCGGATCCCATGCGCGCGAGCAGCTCGACGTTGCCCTTGCGGCCGTGGCCGAAGTGGAAGTCGGCACCGACCACGACGAGACGGACCCTGAGGCAGCCGACGAGCACCTCGGCGACGAAGGCCTCGGCCGTCTCGTTGGCACGCTCCTCGTCGAAGTGCACGACGAGCGCGTGGTCGACGCCCGTCTCCTCGAGCAGCTCCAGCTTCTGGTCGAGATCGGTCAGCAGCTTCGGCGCCGAAGCGGGGCGCACGACGCTTGCCGGGTGGCGATCGAAGGTCACGACCGCCGACTCGAGGTTGCGTTCCGCTGCCAGGGCCCGCACGCGGCCGATCACCGCACGGTGGCCGCGGTGTACACCGTCGTACGCCCCGATCGTCACGGCCGTGCCGACGGCGGGCCGCGGGCAATCGTCGCCGTCGCGCCACACCTGCATCGCCGGAGCCTACGGTGCCGCGACCACGACGGCGGGCTTCACGGTCGAGCCCTTGTGTGCCTCGTACACGGCCAGGAGCTCGCCCGCCTCGCCGATCACGATCCATGGCCCGGTGCCGCTCGCCCCGAGCACGTCGGCCGGGAGCACCTTGCCGTGACGCACGGCTGCGGCCAGCTCATCGCCGACGTCGATGCTCGCCAAGTGCCCGAGCGACTCGGCCATCGGGCGCACGGCTGTCACGTCGATGGCCTCGATGGGTCGGGCCTCGGCGATCGTGAAGGAGCCGACAGCGGTGCGGCACAGGTTGCGCAAGTGGGCGCCACCACCGAGGGCGGCGCCGAGATCGGCGGCGAGCGTGCGCACATAGGTGCCCGCCGAGCACGACACCTCGATCGGCAACACGCCAGGCGCGACCGGATCACCGACCTCGAAGCTGTGCACGGTGACGGGGCGCGCGTCGCGCTCGACCTCGATGCCTTCGCGGGCCAGTTCGTGGAGGCGACGGCCGCCGATCTGCACAGCCGACACCATCGGCGGGATCTGCAGGATCGAGCCGGTGAGACCGGATGCAGCATCCCGCGCTGCTCGGGTCGTGACCCCCGACATGTCCCACGTGCCCGTGACCTCACCGCTTGCATCGAGGGTCGAGGTGGCCACGCCGAGCACGACCTCGCCCGTGTAGGACTTGGTGGTGGCGGCGAGGAACCGCAGCAGGCGCGTCATGCGCCCGACCCCGACGACGAGCACGCCCGTGGCGTCGGGATCGAGGGTCCCGGCGTGGCCGACCTTCTTCGTGCCGAGGACGCCGCGCAGCTTGGCGACCACGTCGTGCGACGTCCAACCGGGGGCCTTGTCGACGATCACGACCCCATCGCGGACCGGCCCGCCTGGCATCAGAGCGCAGCAGATGGTGGTTCGACCTCGGCGATGACCTGCTCGAGGCGCGCTGCTGTGCGGGTGACGTCGTCGGGGGCGAACGCGAGAAGGGGCGTCCGCTTCAGCCGCGCCTGCCTCGCGATCGCCTTCTGCAACCGGGACCGGTGCACCTCGAGTGCTTCGAGCACGGCGGCGTCGCGCTCAGCGCCCTCCGGCGTCTCGACCAGCACCTTGGCGTGATGCAGGTCAGCGTCGACGCTCACGTCCATGATCGTCACCAGGTAGAGCTGCTCGTCGTCGATGCGTTCGAGCTCGTCGGCGAGGATCTCGCGCAGGAGCACGTTGAGCCGCGCCGTGCGCGGGTAGCGGCGCTGGTTGGCCATCCCCTTCAGACTAGGTGCGGGGGATCTCGCGCTCCTCGAAGGTCTCGATCACGTCACCCTGCTTCAGGTCCTGGAAGTCGGAGAGGCCGATGCCGCACTCGAACCCGGAGTTGACCTCGCGCGCGTCGTCCTTGAACCGCCTGAGCGACTGGATCGTGCCCTTCCAGATGATGGTGCCATCGCGCAGGAACCGCACCTTGGAGCCGCGGGTGATCGAGCCGTTCGTGACATAGCAGCCAGCGATCTTGCCGGCCTTGGGCACCGAGAAGATCTCGCGGACCTCCGCGTCGCCGGTCACGACCTCCTCGTAGACGGGCGCGAGCAGGCCGAGCATGGCGTTCTCGATGTCCTCGAGCACCTGGTAGATGATCTCGTAGGTGCGGATCTCCACGCCCTCGCGTTCTGCCATCTCGCGCGCTTTGCGATCGGGGCGGACGTTGAACCCGATGATCGTGGCGTTCGATGTTGCCGCGAGCCCGATGTCGCCCTCGGTGATGCCCCCGACGGCCCGGTGCACGAAGCCGATCTTGACGTCGTCGCGCTCGAGCTTTTGGAGGCTTCCGACGAGGGCCTCGAGCGAGCCGGTCACGTCGGCCTTGACGATCAAGTTGAGCGTCGCCGCCTCGCCAGCCTGAATCTGCTCGAAGATGTCCTCGAGCTTGGCTCCGGACATCTGCGACTTAGCGTCGCGACCGAGCCCGGCAACTCGCTGCCAGTGCTCACGGGTGTCGGCGACGTCGCGCGCTGTCTTTTCGTCCGGGGCCACGACGAAGGGATCACCGGCGTCGGCCACCTCGGAGAGCCCGAGCACCTCGACAGGGGTCGAGGGGCCTGCTTCTTTGATCTGGTTGCCCTGGTCGTCGACGAGGGCGCGCACACGGCCCCATGCCGCACCGGCTACGAGGGGGTCGCCGACGCGCAGGGTCCCGCGCTCGACGAGGATCGTCGCCACAGGTCCGCGGCCTGTGTCGAGGTGCGCTTCGAGCACGGTGCCTTGGGCGCGCCCGTCGATGGGAGCACGGAGATCCTCGACGTCGGCAACGAGCAAGAGGGTCTCGAGCAGGTCGTCGATGCCGAGGTTCTGCAGCGCGGAGACCTGCACCATCTCGGTGTCGCCGCCCCAGGCATTGGGGATCAGGCCCTGGTCGGAGAGCTGCTGCATGACGCGGTCGGGATTGGATTGCTCGCGATCGATCTTGTTGATGGCAACCACGATCGGCACGTCGGCCGCCTTCGCGTGGTCGAGCGCTTCGAGCGTCTGGGGCATCACGCCATCGTCAGCGGCGACGACGAGGACCACGATGTCGGTCGCTTCCGCGCCACGGGCGCGCATTGCCGTGAACGCCTCGTGGCCCGGGGTGTCGATGAAGGTGACCTGCCTGCCGCCTTTGTCGATCTGGTAGGCGCCGATGTGCTGGGTGATGCCGCCGGCTTCGCCAGCCACGACGTTGGTGCTGCGGATTTGGTCGAGCAGCTTCGTCTTGCCGTGATCGACGTGACCCATGATCGTGATGACCGGCGGACGCAACGGCCAGTCGCTGTCGTCCTCCTCTTGCATGTCGGGCAGGTCGAGACGCTTCTGCAGCTCGACCTCCTGCTCCTCGCCAGGGTCGACCAGACGGATCTCGGCGCCGATCTCGGCTGCGAACAGCTCGATCATGTCGTCGTTCAACGACTGCGTCGCGGTGACCATCTCGCCTTGCTGCATGAGGAAGCGAACGACGTCAGCTGCTGTGCGGTTGAGCCGCGGACCGAGGTCCTGGGGCGTCGACATGCGCTCGACGACGGTGATCCCCTCGGGCACCGGTGTCGACTGCGGCGTGTAGGTCGTGAACTCGAGGGGCTGGAGCTCCTCGCGGTTGCGACGCCGGCGCCCCCCTCGACGGGGCTGGCGGCGACCACCAGGACCGCCTGGGCGGTTCGGCCCGCCGCCGGGGCCGCCGGGGCGCCCGCCTGGCCCGCCGCCGGGGCCTCCGCCGGGACCTCCACCGGGACGGTTCGCGCCAAAGCCGGTGCTCGGGCCGCCAGGGGTGCCGCCTGGCCGGTTGGCGCCGAAGCCGGCGCCGCCTGGGCCACCGGGACGGCTGGTCGTGAACCCACCGCCAGGACGGCTTGGCCCGCCACTCGGCCCGCCGGGGCGCGCGCCAGGGCGCTGGGCCATGGGGCCGCGGCCGCCTTGGCCGGGCGGGGGTGGGATCGGCTTGCCGGTCGACGACGTCGGACGCCCGCCCTCGCCGGGGGGCGGCGGGATCGGTCTCCCCGTCGGCGAGCTCGGCGACTCGGGCACTGCGTCGGCTCCTGCTGCCGCCGCGAGGGGCCGGTCGGCCGAGGGCGGTGAGCCGACGCCTGGGGGGGGGATGCGCCGTGTCGGAGCGTCGCCGAGTCCCTCTGCTGGTCTGCTCGCGTCGCTCGCAGGACGCGCCGCTGCCGGACGAGGTGCAGCGGGACCTGGCACCGAAGGAGCGCTGGCGGCCGGACGAGGCGCTGCAGCGGCGGGGACGGAGGGTCGTTCGATCGGCGCTGCCGCGGGCGGGCGCGGGGGGTGCTGGCTGCCGCTCGAGGTGATCGGGCCCTTGCGCGGGGAGCTGTCCGGCGACTCACCCGTTGCCGGGTCGGGCTTCGCCCGAGGGGCGGGGGCGGCCGGAGCCCGCGCCGCCGCCGGCTCGGGGGCGCCATCTCGCGTGGGAGCCGCGCTGGTCGGCGCGACGTCGGCGGCCGCTGGCTCCTTCGCAGGAGCAGCGGGGGCCTCGTCGGCGGGGGCTGGGGCGATGTCGGCACGCGGGGCGCTCGCCATGACGGGAGCGCCCTCGGCGGTGGCAGCAGCTCCAGGGGCCTCGGCCGTCGGCGCTGCCTTCTTGGCTGCGGCCTTTTTGGCGGGTGCCTTTTCCTTTTTGGGCTCCTCGGGCTGCACCTCGCGGCGGATCCCGAGTGAGTCGGCCTTGCGACGAACGCGATCGGCCTGAGCCTCTTGGATGCTCGAGGAGTGGCTCTTGACCCCGATGCCGAGCTGCTCGGCGAGGTCGAGAAGCTCTTTGTTCGTCAGCCCGAGCTCCTTGGCCAGCTCGTGCACTCGTGGGTTCCTGGGCAAACCTGTCCCCTACAGACGTCGAAGTCGTGCGGCGCGACCCGGACGGGCAGCGTCGTTCAGTCTCTCACAGCGGCCCCGGACCGTACGAAGTCGGTTCGGAGCCGCTCCATGGAGCCCCAGTTGCGCGGGCTGGGGCCGACGCAGGTCCCAACGGGACCGGCTATGCGTCGGGCTCCGGTGTGCCCTCTATGTGCAGCGCAGCCTCTTCCTGGGCCTTGGTCTCAGGGTCCAGCTCCTCGCCGTCGGCGCCGAGGCTCGACCACTGCTCGGCCGAGATCGCATCGCCCCCTTCGGCGGGGACCCAGACCTGCTCGCCGGAGGCCTCGTCGAGGACCCACTCGCCCTGGGCCCACTCCTCACCGCCGTAGGCTTCCTCGTCCGCGAGCTGCGTCTCGCTCTTGATGTCGACACGCCATCCGGTGAGGCGCGCGGCAAGGCGGGCGTTCTGGCCCTCCTTCCCGATCGCCAGCGACAGCTGGTAGTCGGGGACGATGACCTCGGCCGTGCCCGACTCGGGGTCGATGCGCACCTCTTTCACCTTGGCCGGCGAGAGCGCCTTCATCACGAAGTCAGAGGGCTCAGCGCTGAACGGGACGATGTCGATCTTTTCGCCCCTGAGCTCGTTGACCACCATCCGGACGCGGGCACCGCGAGCGCCGACACACGCCCCGACGGGGTCGACGTTCTGGTCGTTCGAGAAGACCGCGATCTTGGTGCGATGGCCGGGTTCGCGAGCGCAGGCCCGGATCTCGACGACGCCGTCCGCGATCTCGGGCACCTCGAGCTCGAACAGGCGCTTGATGAGCCCGGGGTGGGTGCGGGAGACCACGATCTGGGGGCCCTTGGACGTCTTGCGGACCTCGACGATGTATGCCTTGACGCGAGCACCGGGCTCGGGACGCTCGTACGGGACCTGCTCCGCCTGCGGCAACAAGGCCTCGACGCGTCCGAGGTCGAGCAGGGTGTAGCGGCTGTCGCTCTGCTGGATGATGCCGGTGACGATGTCGCCCTCGCGACCCGCGTACTCCTCATATTTCTGCTCGCGGTCGATCTCACGAAGCCGCTGGGTCATCACCTGCTTGGCCGTCTGGGCTGCGATGCGCCCGAAGTCGGACGGCGTCACATCGAGCTCATCGCCTTGGGGCTCGCCGTCGTCGTCGAGCTCTTGCGCGAAGACCTGGATGGCGAACGTGTCGGGGTCGATCGTGACCCAGGCGTACTCGTACGCCTCGGGCATCCGCTTGTACGCGGACTCGAGCGCGTCCGCAAGCGCACCGAGGAGGACGTCGACGGTGATACCCCGCTCGGCTGCGAGCATCTGCAGCGCTTCCAACATGTCGAGGTTGCTCATGTCTCCCTCGCGGTCTCGGCCGATCTCGGCCTCGCCGACATCGCCCTTCCGGGCGCTTGCTCGATCATGTTCCCCTCGCGGTCTCGGCCGATTTCGGCCTCGCCGCCATCGCCCTTACGGGCGCTTGCTCGATCATGGCGTGCCTTCTGCTTCTGGGAGGTGGTGGTCGGCTTTGGTTGGGGCTTGCCCGGCTTTGGTGCGGCGGCCCACTCGAAGACGGTGCGAGCCCGTTCGATCTCGCTGTAGGCGATGGCGCGTTCGGCATCGCCGTCGCGCACGATGACCGCGGCATCGTCGAGCGCGACGAGCGTGCCGCTGACCCGACGGTCGCCCTCGGTGCCCGGGAGGGTCTTGATCGTCACGTTCGTACCGATCGCGCCCGCGAAGTGCGCTCGGGTGCGCAAGGGTCGCTCGAGCCCGGGGCTCGACACCTCGAGCGTGTAGCGGGCTTCGATCGGGTCGGCCTCGTCGAGGGCACGGGAGATGGCCCGTGTCGCGTCCTCGATGGCCGCTAGGTCGCCGGTCTCGAGGAGGATTCGCAAGTGGGCGCCGGTCAGCTCGACGTCGTACAACACGACGGAGCGCTCGACGAGCAGGGGTTCGACGATCGTACGGACGCGCTCGACCACGCTCACCTCGACCGTCACCTCCTCCTCGTCTCGGACCTGGCGGCCCTCCGTTCAAGCGAAAGGCGTGGGCTGGGGGCCCACGCCCGAAAGGTGGACGATCATACCCCGAAGCCGCCGGTTCGCGCAGACAGCTAGCACCGTCACGGGTCGATCGAGGAGCGCACCGTCGCGCTCGCTGCGACCGAGCCATCGACGATCACCCAGAGCCACCCCGGGGTGCGGCGCAGCTCGACCGGTTGGCCGTGATCGACGCCGCCGCCGTACTCGACCGACGCCGTGAACGGGGCATGGAGAGCAAGGTGCTCTTCGACCATGGCCCAGTAGACGGCGTTGTTGACGTGCCCGAGCAGGTCGATGTCGGCTTGGCGCACCGTCCACGGGACCACATCGGCATCGCCGGGCGGTGTCGGGTGCAGGAGACGGGCAGGTACCTGACGCCCGGCGATGGCCTCGCCGTAGACGTCGAGGAACCGGGGGATGAGCTTCTTCGGCCGTCCCGAGTCGAGGTCGACGTGGATCCACGTCGAGGCGACCTCGATCGCACCGCCTCGCTCCCCCATCACGGACGTGCGTCGCTCAGCCCACCGGCTGCCGACGCCCGACCCCCACGTCGTGAGCGCGACGGGCTCGCGAAAGACCGGCCAGCGCTCGACGCTGACCGTCGTGCTCCGCACCACCCATGCCATGGCGTCGCCTTCGAGCGCATCGGTTGCGTCGTCGTTCGCAACGTCTTGCAGGTAGCGCGCGAGCGCGTCGAGGCGCAGGCGAGCTCGCGCGTTCACATCGCCGAGCCGCACGGTGCGCTCGCCGCGATACGTCCGTCCGGCCACGGGCCGACCAACCAGCGTTCTGGCGTCACTCATGCTGGCCCCCACCCTCATCGACGCCAGAACAGCTCAGTAGCTCCTCGCGACGTAGGCCACGAGGTCCGGCTCGTCCTCGGAGGCGGGGAGTGAGCCGTCGGCGCGCTGGAGGCAGCGGACGGTCACTGCCGATTGGGCGAGCTTCGCTTCGCCTTCTGTGCCAACGCCAGACCACGGAAGCGTGGCGAATCCGATCTGCGCAGCCTCGCTGGCCTCATCGAGCGTCTTGCACTCCGCGGTGCGGGCATCGCGGCGGGCGGTGGCCGCGACGAGGATGTCGCCTTGTTGCTCGTCGAGGAGCCGAGCGATGCGAGCGACGGCCTGCTCGACGGGTACCGCCGCCTTCTCCCTCGTATCGCGACGCGCGATCGTCACGTTGCCGTCTGCCAGATCTCGTGGGCCGATCTCGAGGCGAAGCGGCACCCCTTTGAGCTCCCAATCGGTGGCCCGGCGGCCGAACGACACGTCGACGCGTGCGTCGAGACGGCTGCGCACGCCAGCAGCCGTGAGCTCGGCGTCGAGCCTCGCGGCCGTCTCCCCCGCGCCGTCTGACTCCTTCACGAGCAGCACGACGCATTGCGTCGGGGCCAGCGCCGGCGGCACGACGAGCCCGTCGTCGTCGCCGTGCGCCATGATCAGCCCGCCGACCATGCGTGTCGAGACGCCCCACGACGTGGTCCAACACAGCTGTTGGCTGCCCTGGTCGTCGAGGTAGCTGATGTCGAAGACCCGGGCGAAGTTCTGCCCGAGCTCGTGGCTGGTGCCCATCTGCAGGGCTTTGCCATCGCCCATCATCGCTTCGCACGTCGTGGTGTTCGTCGCGCCGGCAAAGCGCTCCTTGACCGTCTTGCGGCCGACGATCACGGGCATGGCGAGCACGTCGAGCATGAAGTTGCGGTACACGTCGTGGAGGATGCGCACGGCGTAGGCGCTGGCGTCGGCCTCGCTGCTGTGCGCGGTGTGACCTTCCCGCCAGAGGAACTCGCTCAGGCGCAGAAAGATGCGCGGACGCAGCTCCCATCGGACCACGTTGGCCCACTGGTTCAAGAGCAACGGCAGGTCGCGGTAGCTCTGGATCCACTTGCCCATGTACTCGCCGATGACGGTCTCACTGGTGGGGCGCACTGCGACGGGCTCGTCGAGCTCCTTGCCGCCACCGTGGGTGACAACGGCGAGCTCGGGGCTGAAGCCCTTGACGTGGCTCGCCTCGCGGGTGAAGTAGCTCATCGGTATGAAGAGCGGGAAGTACGCGTTCTCCGCGCCGGCTTGTTTGATGCGGGCGTCGACCTCGGCCTGCATGCGCTCCCACAGCGACCAGCCGTAGGGGCGGATCACCATGGTGCCCCGCACGGGCCCGTTGTCGGCCAGCTCGGCCTTGGCGACGACGTCTTGGTACCACCGCGGGAAGTCCTCGGCCTGTGGGGTCAGCACCGTCGCCATAGCCGCCCGACTGTAGGTCCCACCTGGTTGATCTCTCGTTCTCTTCTCGCGATGTGACCCTGGGAGGGCTCGGTCAGTCGGCGCGCTTGTGGATGAGCTCGACGCGCTGCTCGGTGTTGTTGGCATCCTCGCCCTGCTCGTCGAGCAGCGCAGCGCGGTCGGCGTCCGCCGCGGCCTTTGCTGCGGTGAGGTCGGCCTTGGCGAGCGCCCGCTCGACGCCGTGCTCGTGGATGAACTCCGCCCACTCGACGAGCGCCTCGACCATCTCGTCCTCGGGCACAACGGCGACGTTGGTGCCGCGCACGAACAGATGACCGCGCTTGTTGCCTGCTGCGATGCCGATGTCGGCGTCGCGCGCCTCGCCCGGCCCGTTGACGACGCACCCCATGACCGCGACCTGCAGCGGGATCTCGCGGTCGCCGAACGCGAGCATCGCCCGGTTGGCGACATCGATGACGTCGATCTCGGCCCGACCGCACGACGGGCACGCGATGAGGTCGATGTTCTTGCGCGCCCGAAGCCCCATCGACTCGAGGAGCTGGCGACCGGCGCGGGCCTCCTCGACGGGGTCGGCCGTGAGCGAGTAGCGGATGGTGTCGCCGATGCCTTCGGCCAACAACGTGGCGATGCCGGCGGTCGCCTTGAGCAGCCCCGCTGGAAGCGGGCCGGCCTCGGTCACGCCGAGGTGCAGGGGATGGTCGGTGACCTCGGAGAGCTGACGGTACGCCTCGATCATCAGGGGCACGGAGGACGCCTTGACCGAGATCTTCACGTCGTCGAAGCCGATCTCGTCGAAGTACGCGAGCTCCTGCTGCGCGGATTCGACCATCGCCTCCGCGGTCACGCGCCCGCCGTGCTTGTCGTAGAGCGCTGGGTCGAGCGAGCCGCCGTTGACGCCGATGCGGATCGGGATCGAGCGGTCCTTGCACTCCTGGGCGACAAGCTTGATGTGCTCGGGGCGGCGGATGTTGCCGGGGTTGAGCCGCAGGCAGTGCACGCCTGCTTCTAGGGCAGCGAGCGCCATCTTGTACTGGTGGTGGATGTCGGCGACGATCGGGACGGGACTGCGGGGCACGATCTGCGCGAGCCCCTCGGCGGCTTCGATCTCGTTGCACGTGCACCGCACGATGTCGGCCCCAGCGGCGTACAACGCGTAGATCTGCGCCAACGTGCCATCGACGTCGGCCGTCTTGGTGATCGTCATGGACTGCACAGAGATCGGCGCGTCGCCGCCCACGGTGACGGGGTTCGTCGGGTGGGCGAGCACGACCTGGCGGGTCTTGCGGCGCGGGAACTGACCGTCGACGAGCATCAGCGCCCTGCAGAGTCGTAGCGACGAGCTCGGCTTTGGGAGCGCACACCACTCCCGAAACGAACCACTAGTTGATCCGGATCGGCGAGACGATGTCGAGGTACATCGAGGAGACCCCGATCAGGATCAGGACTCCGACGACGGCGTAGGTGAGGGGCATGAGCTTGAGCACGTCGGCCTGGTAGCGCTTGCCGCCTTGGAGCATCGAGCGGATCTTCTCGTACACCGCGACCGCGACGTGCCCGCCGTCGAGCGGTAGCAGCGGGACGAGGTTGAAGATGCCGATGAAGATGTTGAGCATCACCATGAAGATGGCGAGCCCGGCCCAACCTCCGCGGGTGAGCTCGGAGCCGATCTGCGCTGCACCGATCAACGAGATGAACCGCTGGCCGTCGTCGGATGACGAGCTCGAGCTCGACGAACCCGTGTTGTTGGGCGATGACGGGTTGGGGTCGGCGACCACCGGCCCTTGATCGTTCGAGCCGCCCTCGGCGACCCGCGAGCCGAGGTCGGCGAGCCCCGAGGGAGAGAAGCGGTCGCCGAGCGCGCCGATCGACTCGCGCCCGATGGCGAAGAACTCACCGAACGAGCGCCCGATGCCGGCGATGGGGCCAGCCTTCTCATTCGGCACGGTCGGTCCGACGCCCAAGAAGCCGTGGCCCGAACCGTCGGGGTTCGTGCCGAGCGTCGCGGCGAGCTCGGTGCTCGTGCCGTCGCGTAGCACTCGCAGCTCGACGATCTTGCCCGCGTTCGGTTCGATGACGTCACGGAGATCTTGGAACGCGCCGACGGGTTGGCCGTCGATGGCGGTGATCTTGTCGCCGTCGCGAAGCCCGGCGGCCCGAGCCGCAGATCCGTCGCTCACGGAGCCGATCACCCAGGCCGTGCTGGCGCGGTAGTCGGCGTCGCTCTGCGCGAACGTGCCACCGGGCGCGCCGTGGAACACGAGCAGCGCCCACAAGCACACGAGCGCGAGAAGGAAGTGCATCGTCGAGCCGGCGACCGCGACCGAGAGCCGGCGCCAGAAGGGCTGCTGACGGTACGTCTTCGGCTCGTCTTCTGGCGCGACCTCCTCGAGGTTGTTCATGCCGATCACCCGGACGTACGCGCCAGCGGGGATGGCTTTGATGCCGTACTCGGTCTCGCCGCGCTGAAACGACCACACCTTGGGGCCGAAGCCGAGGAAGAACTCGGTGACCTTCATGCCGGCCCACTTGGCCGTGAGGTAGTGGCCGAGCTCGTGCAGGAAGATCATGACGATGATGGCCGCGACCACCACCAGGATCGACCAGCCCCCGGAGAGCCCGAGCAGCACCACGAGACCGACGATGAGCAGCAGGCTCATCTTGGGCTGGGGAGCCGGCGTCGGTCCCTTGTCGCGACCTCCGGCCCCGAGGGGCGGGTGCTCGGGCGGAGGCTGGGTCTCGAGGTCGGTCACGGGTTGGTTCTCTCGTCGATGATCTGGCTGGCGGTCTCGCGGGCCCGGCGGTCGGCGTCGACGACGGCTTCGACGCTGTCTGCCACGGCACCATCATGGCGGTCGAGGACCCCCGAGAGGACGTCGGGTATCGATCGCCACGAGATCGCGCCCCCGAGGAAGGCTGCAACCGCGACCTCGTTCGCGGCGTTGAGCCACGCCGGCGCCGTCTCGCCCGCCCGGCCGGCCGCGTACGCGAGCCCGAGACAGGGAAACGCATCGAAGTCGGGCGGCTCGAAGTCGAGCCGGGCGAGCCGGGACCAGTCGACGCGCCCGAAGGGTGTGCTGATGCGGTCGGGGTAGGCGAGCGCGTACCCGATCGGCAGACGCATGTCGGGCAGCGACAGCTGGGCGATGGTGGCCCCGTCGGAGAACTCGACCATCGAGTGCACGATCGACTGGGGGTGCACGACGACCTCGATCTGGTCGTAGTCGACGCCGAAGAGCTCGTGCGCCTCGATGACCTCGAGACCCTTGTTCATCAGGGTCGACGAATCGATCGTGATCTTGGGCCCCATCGACCAGGTCGGGTGCGCCAACGCCTCGTCGATCGTGACGTCGGCCAACTCACCACGAGTGCGTCCGCGGAACGGACCGCCGCTCGCCGTGAGCACGATGCGCGCGACGCGGCCGGGCTCGCCTCCGCTGTTCGCCCGCAAGCACTGATGCACGGCGCAGTGCTCGGAGTCGACCGGCACGAGCTCCGCGCCGGGAGTGGCCCGCGCGCGCTGCACGACAGGGCCGGCGGCGATGAGCGACTCCTTGTTCGCGAGGGCTAGGCGCTTGCCGGCCTGGAGCGCGGCGAGCGTGACGCCGAGGCCCGCGAAGCCGACGACACCATTCACGACGACGTCGGCCATCACCGCGACGGCCGCCATCGCGTCGCGACCGACCACGAGCTCGGTGCCACCAGGGAGCCGCTCGGCCACCGCAACAGCGCTCGCGTCGTCCGCGAGGGCCACGACTTTGGGGCGCACCGCGTTGGCCTGCTCGACGAGCAGATCGATGTTGGCGCCGCCGGCGCCGATCGCGATCACCTCGTACGCGTCCGCCTCGGCCCGAATGACGTCGAGGGTCTGGGTCCCGATCGAGCCCGTCGAGCCGCAGATCGCCACCGTTCGCACTGGCTCAGGCTACCGAGGTGGCGGTGCTGCGCTTCAGAAGAAGAAGATGCGCGCTGCGTAATAGGTGACGGGCAGCACGAAGAGGAGCGAGTCGAACCGGTCGAGCACGCCCCCGTGCCCCGGGAGCAACGTGCCCATGTCCTTGACGCCGAGGTCGCGCTTGATGAGCGACTCGCACAGGTCGCCGACGGTGGCTGCCACCGCGGCGACGAGCCCGAAGAGCACCATCTTCCCCGCGCCTGCATCGCTCCACGGGGTGAGCACGACGCCGAGCACGATCGCACCGAACACGGCCCCGACCACACCGCCACCCACACCCTCGATCGACTTGCTCGGGCTGACGTCCGAGAGCGGACGCGATCCCATCGAGCGCCCGACGAAGAAGGCGGCGACGTCGTAGAGCACGGTGGTGACGATGGCCCCGTAGAAGATGCCAACGCCGCTCGGCAGAGCGAGGATCAATGCAGCGAACGATCCGAGCACGCCGACGTACGCGACGCCGAGCAGCGTCGTGGAGAGACCGAGCACCGGCGATTCGTCACCACCGGCACCCACCAGGTACCAGATGAGCCCAGCGACGACGGTCATGCCGAGCACCAGTGGGTGCGCGACCTCTCCCTTCGTGTAGGCCGCGATGGGCAGCGCTGCAGTTGCCGCAATGCCGAGCAACCCTGCCGAGGGGTACCCGCCGCGCCGCAACACCGTGTAGAGCTCGACGACGGCGACAGCAACGACCGCGACGACGAGCAACATGAGCGGCTTGGGACCCATCTTGGCGAGCAGGAAGAACACCACAGCGATGCCGATGCCGACACCGACAGCAGTGGGCACGTCGCGGCCTGGCCCTTCGGGGCGTTCGTATGCGGAGGAGCTGCCGCCGCGCCCGCCTCCGCGACCCCCTCCGACGCGGGTCGGAGGCATCAACTCCTCGCCTGCACCGGGATCGTCGAAGTCGAAGAAGTCATCGGCCGCAGGGCGATTGGATGTGTCGAGCGCGCCGATGCGGGTGTCGTCGTCGGCCAAGCGCGAGAAGTCGTCGTACTCCTCGTCCTCCTGCGCGCCCTCGCCGCGCCAACGCGGCTGGGACGAGGTGAACGACGACCATGCGTCGAGATCCTCGCCTTCGCCGGCGTCGGACGCGGCGAAGATGCGCGGCACGTCGCCCGTCGCCGGCTCGGTCCAGTGAGGCAACTCTGCGCTCCGCGGTGGGTCAGCGGGCACGATGGCAGGGCGCTCGATGTCGCGGGGGTCAGACGACCCCGACAACGGGAAGCGGATCGCGGGCCGAGAACCCGCGACCGACTGCGATTCGGGCCGGTCGCCGAAGCGCGGTGCATCCTCGGGCAGGCGCTGCGCGACATCATCGCGGTCGATCGCCGCCTGAGCCTCCTCGGCGCCGATGATCCGCACGCCTTCCTTGGTCTCTTCCTTGCGCTTCTCGCGGGGGAACACGTCGTCGTCCATGTGGATCTCCTGTGGGCGGAGTCAGACCTCGAGCAGCTCTCTCTCTTTGTGCTCGAAGGCGGTGTCGATGTCGGCCTCGTGCGCGTGCGTGAGCTTGTCGAGCTCCTTCTCGGCCCTTGTGATCTCGTCTTCGGTCGCCTCACCATCGCGCACGGCTTGGTCGAAGTCGTGCCGCGCGGCGCGTCTGAGGTTGCGGATCGCGATCTTGCCGTCCTCGGCGAGGCCCTTGACCCGCTTCACGAGCTCCTTGCGGCGCTCCTCGCTGAGCGGTGGGAACGACAGGCGGATGACCACGCCGTCGTTCGAGGGGTTGAGCCCGAGGTCGCTGTTGCGGATGGCCTTCTCGATGGCTGCCAGGTTGTCTTTGTCGAAGGGGTTGACAACGAGCAGCCGAGCCTCGGGGACGCTGAACCCTGCGAGTTGCTGCAGGGGCATCTCGCCGCCATAGGCCTCGACCACGATCTTCTCCACGAGCGCCGGCGCGGCACGGCCGGTGCGCACGTTGGAGAACTCGGCACGCGCGTGCGACACGGCCTTCGACATCTTGTCCCTGGCATCGTCGACGACGAGGTCGACCATCTCCGACATCAGCCACGGTCTCCTCGACGAGCACGCCGTCTCGAACCGGTCACCTGACCAGCGTACCGATCGCCTCGCCGAGCAGGATGGACCGGACGTTGCCCTTGGCCATGAGGTCGAAGACGACGATGGGCAGGTGGTTCTCCATGCAGAGGGTGACAGCGGTGGGGTCCATGGCCCGCAGGCCGCGGTTGATGATCTCGACGTAGCCGACCTCGTCGAGCTTCATGGCACCGGGGTTCGTGCGAGGGTCGGCGTCGTAGATCCCCTCGACGCCTGAGTGGGTGCCACGCAAGATGACCTCGGCATCGATCTCCACCGCGCGCAGCGCCGCTGCGGTGTCGGTCGTGAAGAACGGGTTGCCGGTGCCGGCAGCAAAGATCACGACCCGGCCCTTCTCGAGATGACGGATGGCCTTGCGCCGCACGTAGGGCTCCGCCACCGCGGCCATCGTGATCGCGGTCTGCACGCGGGTGGGCTGGCCCATGCGCTCCAAGACGTCTTGGAGCGCGAGGCCATTGATGACGGTGGCCAGCATGCCCATGTAGTCCGCTTGCGCGCGGTCCATGCCTGCGCTGGCACCCGTCATCCCCCGCCAGATGTTGCCACCGCCGACGACGACCGCGACGTCGACGCCGAGCCCTTGGCGAACCTCGAGCACTTCGGCCGCGAGCTGCTCGACGATGGCCCCGTCGATGCCGTAGCCGGCCTCGCCGGCAAACGCCTCGCCAGAGAGCTTGAGGAGGACCCGCTTCCAGCGAACCTCAGGGCTCACGCCCCGATGACCGCCTGGGCGAAGCGCACGACGGTGGCGTCGCCAAGGGCAGCCTGCACCGACTGCTTCTCGTCGGGGATCATCTTCTGCTCGAGCAGGACCTGATCCGCGATCCACGCGTTCAGCCGACCCTCGACGATCTTCGATACTGCCTGTTCGGGCTTGCCTTCGTTGCGGGTCTGGTTCTCGAAGCTGGCGCGCTCGGCATCGATGGCCGCTGCCGGCACCTGGTCACGGGTCAGGTACTTGGGCTTCGCGAACGCGATGTGCAACGCCAGGCCGTGCGCCTGCTCGCGCGTCCCACCAGCGAGCTCGACGAGCACACCGTTGACGCCACGGCCGTCCTGGTTGTGGAGGTAGGCGTCGAGCACGTTGCCGGCCGGCGTCTCGATGCGTACGACTTTGCCGAGCTCGATGTTCTCCTTCAACGTGACCTTGAGGTCGTCCACCGCGTCACGGTGCGATTCGATGGCGCCCTCGCCCTCGGCCAGCACCGCGACAGCGAGGTCGTTCGCCACGTTGAGGAACCCCTCGGACTTGGCGACGAAGTCGGTCTCGCTCTTCAGCTCGACCAGCGCAGCAGCCCTGCCATCGACGGCGATGGCCACCGCGCCCTGGCTGTTGACGCGGTCGGTGCGCGCTGCCGACTTGATGATCCCTTGCTCACGCAGCCACTTGCCTGCGACCTCGATGTCGCCATCGTTCGCCTCGAGTGCCCGCTTGGCGTCCATCATCCCCGCGCCGGTGGCGTCGCGCAGCGCCTTCACGTCTTTGGCGGTGAAGTCGGCCACCGCTGCTAGGGCCCCTCGGTGGTTGCCGCGGACTCGGTGGTTGCCTCGGTCTCGCGATCGGGCTCCGTCGCGGGAGGCTCGACATCGGCCGGCGACTCAGGCTCGGGTGCGACCTCAGGCTGAGGTGCGGCCTCAGGCTGAGGTGCGGCCTCAGGCTCGGCTGCCTCAGGCTCGGCTGTCGCTTCGGGGCCCGGTTCGCTGTCGTCGAGGTCGCCTGCCCGGGCCGCCGCGACGCGTGCTTCGCGCTCTGCAGCGGCTGTGGCCGCCTCCCGGCGGGCCTCGGCCTGCTGGTCTGCGATGCGGGCTTCGTCCTCGGCGCTGCGCGTCGGGGCAGGCGGCACCGCGGGCCCCCCGCCCGGCGCCACACCATTGCGCGACGCGATGAAGCGACCCTCCTCGACGGCGTCGGCGATCACTCGACACAGCAAGGTGCCCGAGCGGATCGCGTCGTCGTTGCCAGGGATCACGAACTTGATCAGGTCGGGGTCGCAGTTGGTGTCGACCACGGCCACGATCGGGATCCCGAGCTTGTTCGCCTCGGTGACCCCGATGTGCTCCTTCTTCGTATCGAGGATGAACACGGCGTCGGGCAGCCGTTTCATGTCGCGGATGCCGCTGAGGTTGCGCTCGAGCTTCTCGAGCTCGCGACCGATGAGGAGTGCCTCCTTCTTCGGCATCGCCTCGAACTCGCCGGTTTCGCGCATGCGCTGGTACTCCTGCATCTTGGCGACGCGCTTCGCGATGGTCTCGAAGTTGGTGAGCATGCCGCCGAGCCAGCGCTCGTTGATGTACGGCATCGCGCACTTCTCGGCGTAGCTCTGGATCGGATCCTGCGCCTGCTTCTTCGTCCCGATGAACAACACGGTGCCGCCTTCGGACACGAGGTCGCGGACGAAGGAGTACGCCGTCTCGATCCGTGCGAGCGTCTGCTGGAGGTCGATGATGTAGATGCCGTTGCGCTCACCGAAGATGAACCGCTTCATCTTGGGGTTCCACCGGCGGGTCTGATGGCCGAAGTGAACGCCGGCCTCCAGCAGCTGTTTCATCGTCACGACGGGCGTGGACATGCGCGTCACTCTCCTCCCGGCGGTTTGGCGAAGCCGGCACCGAGCGCCCCAAGGGGCGACCGTCGGGGTGGCGCAGGCGGAGGTGGTCGTGGCGCGGTTGCTCACCGAGCCAAGGCGACACCCTAGCGGCGGTAGCCACGCTGCCACCAAGGCCCGGCACCCGCGAGCCACGCCGCGGCCGACCCTGGCGGCGTCTCGCGAGTTGGCGCGCGCATCATGGTCGCGCCAACGCCGCGATCGGCGACGAGGTGCGCACCCACGAACTCGCCCGCGAGCAGCGGGGCCGGATCGATGTACACGCCGTCGCGCCGCACCGTGAAGAGCAATGCAGCCGCGGCCGAGCCGAGCCTCGTCCCGGCCTGCACCCGTTGACCGACGGCTACATCGATGTCCGCCATCGGGCCAACCGTGCTGCGCAGCGCGCCCGCGTGCTCGACGGCGACATAGCGGGCGCCGGCCACCGCACCAGCGAAGGCAACGACGCCGACAGCCGCTGCCACGACCGCCGCGCCTGAATCGGTCGCGTATTCGATGCCGCGATTGCCCGGGCCGTAGGGCGTTGACGGTGCCCGGAAGGGATCGCTGATCGGCGCGTCGACGGGCGGTCGCCAACGCGGCAGTGGGTCGGATCGAGCCGGCCGGGCCGTTGCGATCGACGTTGCGAGCACGCCCGCGAGGACGAGCGCGGCGAGCGTGCGGCGCCTGGCGAAGGTTGTCATGTGGTCTCTCCTCCTCGAGGGGCGCGCCGGTGGGCGCGTCGCTCGGTCGAGCGCTGCACGGAGGGAGAAGGCACGGAGGGAGAAGGACGAGGGAGAAGGCAGGGGACGACGCCGGCTTGGGCGCCGAATCGCGCAAGCCACGCCCGAAGTTCAGGATCGCGGATGGGTCGCGTCGTAGACACGCCGTAGCCGCTCTCGACTGACGTGAGTGTACAGCTGGGTTGTGGCCAGATCGGCGTGGCCGAGCAGCTCCTGGACGGCACGGAGATCCGCGCCGCCGTCGAGCAAGTGGGTCGCGAAGGTGTGGCGGAGCGCGTGCGGGTGGGTGGGCGAGGCCGCCCTGCGATCGAGGATTCGTCGGACGTCGCGCGGGCTCAACCGACGTCCTCTGCGGTTGACGAAGAGCGCGTCGCCTGCGTCCGGACCGGCCATCGATGAGCGCATTCCCTCGGCCAGCCACCGGTCGATTGCTCGCGCGCACCCTTCCCCCATGGGGACCTGACGCTGCTTGGATCCCTTGCCCCACACGACGATGCGGCGGCGGTCGAGCTCGACGTCGCCGAGCCCCGCGCCACAGAGCTCGCTGACCCGCAAACCGCTCCCGTAGAGCAACTCGAGCACCGCGTCGTCGCGGCAGCGAAGCGCTGAGTGATCGGCGACGATGCGCGCCGGCGGATCGTCGAGCAGCACGTGCAACTCGTCGGCGCGCAGCACGTGAGGCAGCCGGGCATCGCCCTTCGGCGCAGAGAGCCGCGTCGTGGGGTCGACCTCGACCAGCCCACCGCGACGCAACCAGGCGAAATACCGGCGCAACGACGAAGCGCAGCGAGCGATGCTGCGGCGGGCCTTGCCTTCGGCCGTGAGCGCAGCAAGGTAGCGGCGAAGCACGAGGCGGTCGACTGCGGCCGGCTCTCGCACGTCCTGCTCGCCAGCCCAGGCGATGAAGCGCCTCAGGTCGCGTTCGTACGCGCGTACGGTGGCCGGCGCGGCGGCCGTCAACGACGCCACGAAGCCGTCGAGCTGCCAGCCGGTCACGAACGAACGGTACAAGCGCACCGCTGCGTCGCCAGGGCATCCATGCGTTGCTCACCGCTCTGGCCGTGAGACCTGCTCGTACCAGCCGGCGCGCTCGGCCACCCACCCAGCGGTCCGCAGCTCGTCGAGCGACAGCAACAGCTGACCGAGTCGCAGACCCGATCGCAACACGAGCTGTTCGACGGAAGCCGGCTGCCAACCGATCGCATCGAGGATGCTGGCGGCGCTCGGCGACGGTGCCGGGCGCGGGTCGGTCGCTGCGCGCCTCGACCCGGAGGTAAGCCCGAGCGCCAAGAGCACGTCGGCCGCGCACGATGCCGGCATCGCGCACTCGCCGAGCAGGCGATTGGCACCGGCCGACGCCGGGCTCCGCACCGGTCCGGGCACCGCCATCACCGGGCGATCGCGGCGCACAGCCTCCTCGACGGTCGACATCGAGCCGCCCGTCTCACGCGACTCGACGACCACGACGACATCGCCCAACGCGGCCAACAGCCGATTGCGAGCCGGGAAACGCCACCGGTGCGGGCGGGCGCCGAGAGGCGCCTCGCTCAGGACTACGCCACGGGCAGCGACAGCGCGCCACAACTCGCGGTGAGCCGCGGGGTAGAGGACGTCGAGCCCCGAGCCAACGACCGCGATCGCCGGCCCACCCCCGAGCGCCGGATCGCCGTCGAGCGCGCCGGCGTGCGCTGCGCCGTCGATCCCGAGCGCCAGGCCCGACACGACCCCGACACCGGCCTCGGCCAAGTCGCGGCCGAGCTCGAAGGCGACATCGAGGCCGTAAAGGGTGGCGCTGCGCGTGCCGACGATGGCGACCCGAGGGCCGCAGATGATGGCGGGGTCACCCACCGAGAAGAGCACCGACGGCGGGTCGATGTCGTCGACAAAGGCCGCCGGGTAGGCCGCTGAGCCGCGCGCTGCTACGCCTATCCCCGCGTCGAGGTGCCGCGACCACAGACCGTCGACGTCGACCAGGCAGGCTTCGCGCTTCCAGAGCTCACCGAGCGCCCCGCGGTCGCCGCGCACCGCTCCCCGCTCCGAGCTGCGCACCCAACTCCCGTCGAGCACGTGGTTCCAGGCCGCCAGCGGCTCGCGCCCGTCGAGCAGCGCGCGCAAGCGCGCGGGACCCATGTCGGGCAGCGCGGCCAGCGCGACGAGCCAGGCCTCGGGGGGCAGCGCTGCTCCCATCAGCACGCGGCCTGCAGCGTGCCGAGCACGTCGACCCGCAGGTGCAGCGCGGTCGCGATGTGCTCAGGAGCAACGGCTTCGGACCCATCGAGGTCGGCGATGGTTCGAGCGACCACACGCACCCGATCGAGGCCGCGCGCGCTGAGCGAGCCATGTCGCAGCCGCCGTTCGAGCAGGTCGCGACCCGGGCCGAGCAACGGTGCAACTCCATCGAGCGCCTCGCCCCGCAGCTCGGCGTTGCACCTCACGCCGCGTGCAGCGGCAACGGTTCGCGCCTGACGCACTCGCTCGGCCACCGGCGCGGTCTGCTCGCCCGGCGTGCCCCGCAACAGATCCGACACGTCGGGACGGCCGACCTCGACACGCAGGTCGAAGCGGTCGAGCAGCGGCCCCGACAAGCGCCGCCGATAGCGCGACAGCGAAGCAGGCCCGCACCGGCACACGCCTGGACCGCCGCCTCCGCACGGGCACGGGTTCATCGCGCCGACCAGGAGGACTCTTGCTGGCAGCTCCACCTTGAGAGCAGCGCGCGCGATGCGGACGACCCCTTCTTCGAGCGGCTGGCGCAACGCGTCGAGCACCGCTGCGGGGAACTCGGCGAGCTCGTCCAAAAAAAGGACGCCACCCGTCGCAAGGCTGATCTCGCCCGGTCGAAGGGTGCTGCTCCCCCCGCCGATCAGCGATACGGCCGAAGCGGTGTGGTGCGGCGCGCGAAACGGCGGGCGCTCGATGAGCCCGCCGGCCGGAAGCGCCTGCCCTCCCGCGGAGTGGATGCGCGTGACCTGCAGAGCGGCATCCGCCGCGAGCGGCGGGAGCAGCCCCGGCAGGCGGCGAGCGAGCATCGTCTTGCCCGCCCCGGGCGGGCCGACGAGCAGGAGGTGGTGGCCCCCAGCGGCCGCGATCTCGAGGGCGCGCCGGGCCACGGTCTGACCTCGCACATCGGCCAGGTCGGGCACGATCGTCGGCATCCCCGCCGGCGGCGGCGGCGGCGGATCAGGCCACGGCGCGACTCCCCGGAGCGCGTCGACGAGGTCGGTGATGCTGGAAACGGAGCGCACGCAGCGCCCGCCGACCAACGAGGCCTCGTGAAAGGAGCCCGAAGCGACGACCACGGTCGGCGAGGTGCACGCAGCGACGGCTGCCAGCGTGCCGGCGACGGGCTTCACCGTGCCGTCGAGACCGATCTCGCCGAGGAACGCCATGCCCGCGACCTCTTCGGGGCACAGCTTGGCGTTGGCGACGAGCACGCCGACAGCAAGCGGCAGATCGAGCACGGCACCGGGCTTGCGCACCGCGGAGGGTGCGAGGTTGACCACGGTCTTGCGCGGCGTGATCTCGATGGCCGAGGACTTGAGCCCGGCGTGTACGCGGTCGCGCGCCTCGCGGCACGACGCGTCGGGCAGCCCCACGATCGTGGTCCCGGGAAGGCCGTTGCTGACGTGGACCTCGACGGTGACGGCGTGGCCGTCGACACCGAGGACGACGGCGGACGGGATGCAGGCGAGCACGGGGGCTCCTCAGACGAACAACGGCGCAGTTCGAGAGGAGGGCCGTGTCGCCGGCCCCCGAGCGGTCATCAGCAGTGTGCTCAACAGGTAGGACAGCGAGCGGGGGGTTTGATCCCCCGCTCACCGCGCCGGTGAAGACGCGAGACTCGAGCCATGGGCTTCAACCCGCACCGCCAGCGCCGCCGCACGAGCCTCGACTACGTGCTCGTGGTGGGTGCGGTGGTGGTCTGCATGCTGCTCGTCGCATGGGCGCTGCTCGGCTGAGCTCAGCGACGAAGCGTGCGGCGGCGCGTCACGCTTTGGCTGCGCGGCCGCTCCCGCCCTCGTCGAGTGAGAGGGCGCAGTCGTTGATGCAGTAGCGCAGGCCCGTCGGCGCCGGGCCGTCGCGAAACACGTGGCCAAGATGGCCGCCGCACGTTCGACAGACGACCTCGGTGCGCGGCGAGAGCATCGAGAAGTCGCGGCGCGACTCGATGACGTCGTCGTCGGTCGGGCGGGTGAACGACGGCCAGCCGCTGCCGGAATCGAACTGATCGTCGGCCGCGAATAGCTCGGTCTCGCACCCGGCACAGCGGAAGGTCCCCTTCTGGCCGGGGTGCACCCACCGCCCGGTGAAGGGCCGTTCGGTGCTCGATCGGCGCAACACGCGGTAGGCGTCGCCGCCAAGCTTCTCGCGCCACTCCTCGTCGGTGCGTGCAACTGCCCTCTCGGGGGATCGAGGCTTCACCACGGGGATGCTACGTACTGAGGACCGAACCGGGCCACCCGGGTACCTCAGAACGCGCCTTCGATGATCTCGAGCTCGCCTGCGAGCACAGCAGCGACGTCGAAGCGGATCGAGGCGGGGCGCACGCGCGACTCGTCGAGCCACCTTGATGCGAGCGCGCGAAGCCGTTGGCGCTTCAGCTTGGTGACCGCTTCTGCCGGGAGGCCGAACGCGGCCGTCGTTCGCGCCTTCACCTCGCAGAACACGAACGCGCGGCCGCGGCGCACGACGAGGTCGAGCTCGCCCTCGCGGCAGCGCCAGTTGCGGGTGACCACCTGATAGCCGTTCGCCTGGTACCACCGCGCCGCGAGCTCCTCACCGGCTGCACCCAACGTCTGGCGAGCCGAGGTCATCAAAGGATCTCCTTCTTCGGGAGGTCCTCGACGTTCACGTCCTTGAACGTGACGACGCGCACGGCCGGCACGAAGCGGTGCGCGCGGTACATGGTCCACACCCAGGCGGCGCGCAGCTAGAGCTCGACGAAGGTGCGGCCGTCCTCCGCATGCACCTCTTGCTTCACGTCGTTGCAGAGGTAGAAGCGGCGCTCGGTCTCCACCACGTAGGTGAACATCGGGCAGACGTCCTTGTACTCCTTGTAGAGCTGGAGCTCGAGATCTGCCTCGTACTGCTCCAGGTCCTCCGTCGACATGCGCAGCACCGTACCCGGCGCAGATCTACAAAAAGGCTGTGGCGCCGAGCGGCCAGAGCTTGGCGACGGCACGGCCGATCACCGAGCTCGTCGGGATCGCGCCGAAGAAGTGGCTGTCGTGGGAGTTGAGGCGATTGTCGCCCATGACCCAGAGGTGATCGGGCGGGATGACCGACGCCGGGAACGCCTCCGTGGCGAGCGTCGACGGCAGGTACGGCTCGTCCAGCTGACGGCCGTCGATGAACACGTGGCCGCCCTTCCCTTCGACGGTCTCACCCGGGAGCCCGATCACGCGCTTGATGAGCACGTCCTCGTCTGGCTCCTTCAGCCCGACGCCCTCCGCGATGTCCTGGAAGAAGCCGATGAACGCGTTGGTGTGGCTGGTCGCCGGCGTCTTCTCCGGCGAGGGGAACACGACGAGGTCGCCTCGGCGCGGGTCGTGCAGCTCGTACGCGAGCTTCGACACGACGACCCTGTCGCCGATGTCGAGTTGGGGCTGCATCGATGGCGACGGGATGTAGTACGCCTGCGCGACGAACGTCTTGAGCACGAAGGCCACCGCTATGGCGATCGCCAGCAGGACGGGAAGCTCCACGAGCGCTCGCGGGAGCCGCGAGCCGCGGGAGGAGGCTGGCGACGTCAGCTGTCGCGCTTCTCCTTGATCTTCGCTGCCTTCCCACGCCGATCGCGCAGGTAGTACAGCTTGGCCCGGCGGACGTCGCCACGTGTCACGACCTCGATGCGCGCCACGATGGGGCTGTGCACCGGGAAGGTCCGCTCGACGCCGACGCCCTGGCTGACCTTGCGCACCGTGTAGGTCTCGCGGATGCCAGCACCCTGGCGGCGGATGACGTGGCCCTGGAAGATCTGCACCCGCTCCTTGCTGCCCTCGACGACGCGGACGTGGACCTTGAGGTTGTCGCCAGGAGCGAAGTCCGGGATGTCGTCGCGGAGGCTCTGCTGGTCGACGAGATCGGTGGGGTTCATGGCGCGTCGGGCTCCGTCGCAGTCTCGGGGGACGTCGAACGATAGGCGACGTCGCCTTGCTCCTCCAACATCGCGACTTCCTCGTCGGTGAGCCCTCCGCGCGCCTCGATGAGGTCGGGTCGGTGCTCGAGCGTGCGGGCGAGGGCCTGGACCCGGCGCCAACGCGCCACCCGGGCGTGGTCGCCCGAGCGCAGGACGTCAGGCACCGTCCAGCCCCTGAGCTCGGCTGGTCTCGTGTAGTGCGGGTGCTCGAGCAGGCCGTCGCTGAAGCTCTCGTCCTCCGCGCTCGTCTCGTTGCCCATCACGCCTGGCACCAATCGCCCGACGGCCTCGAGCACCACCATCGACGCCACCTCGCCTCCCGCGAGGACGTAGTCGCCGATCGACAGCTCGTCGTCGACGAGGTGATCTCGAACCCGAGCGTCGACCCCCTCGTAGCGGCCGCAGAGGAGGCTGAAGCCGGGGCCGTCCGCGAGCTCCCGCGCGAGCCTCTGGTCGAGGCGGCGGCCGCCGGGGCCGAGGAGGTAGAGCGGACGGGGCGGTTCGACGCGCTCGACCGCGGCGAAGATGGGCTCGGGTCGCAGCACCATGCCGGCGCCGCCGCCGAACGGCGCGTCGTCGACGCTGCGGTGCGGGTCGGGCGCCTCGGCACGCAGGTCGTGCGCGCGTATCTCGAGCAGACCGCGTTCGCCGGCCTTTCCGAGCAAGCTGTGCGCGGCGAATTGCTCGATCATCTCCGGGAAGATGGTGAACACGTCGACGCGCAACGCGGTCACGAGTTGAGCTCGAGGAGGCCCTCGGGTGGGTCGATCACGATCACACCATCGTCGCGATGCTCAACGAGGAAGACAGCCGGCACCAGCGCGCCCGAGTCGAGCACCAGCAGATCTGAGGCGGGGTTGGCCTGTACTGCCTCGACGGTCCCGCACGCCGCGCCCTTCGTGTCGATCACGGCGGCGCCGATGAGGTCGTGGGCGAACAACACGCCGGCGTCGACGACGGGCTCGGCGAAGAGCTTCGCTCCGTGCAGCGTCTCGGCACTACTGCGGTCGTGCACGCCTTCGAGGGTCACGAGCCACTTGCCCTGATGCGGCCTCGACGCGGTGATGCGGATGAGCCCATGCCCCTCGGCGTGCAACGTGCTCCCGACAGCCGCCCGCTCGCTGCGCTCCGTCGTGAGCTCGACGACCACCTCACCCCGCACGCCGTGCGGCTTGGCGATGCGACCGACTTCGAGCAACTACTCCACGAACTCCACGTCGACTTCGGCCCCGTCGCGGGCCGCTGCGGCGCGCACAACCGTGCGGATCGACTGCGCGACGCGGCCTCGCTTGCCGATCACGCGGCCCATGTCGCCAGGGGCCACGTGCACCTCGATGGTGGTGCGGCGACCGTCGAGCACGTCGACGGCGACGCCATCAGGCTCCTCGACGAGCGCCCTCACGAGGTACTCGGTCACCGCGGTGGCCGTGGCTGCCGGGGTGCTGCTGGTCGCAGGCTCGGGCGTGTCGTTGTCGGTGGGGTCGCTCACGTTGCGCCCTTGAACTCGTCCCACGCGCCGGAGATCTTCAACAGGGTCTCGACACGATCGGTGGGCTGGGCGCCCTTGCGCAGCCAGGCGAGCGCCTTGTCGTTGTCGATCTCGATCACCGACGGATCCTGGCGGGGCTGGTAGGTGCCGACGATCTCGATGAAGCGGCCGTTGCGAGGCGAGCGCGCGTCAGCGGCGACCACCCGGTAGGTCGGCTGCTTGGTCTTGCCCATGCGCATGAGTCGGAGCTTCACGGCCACTGCTTGTACGTCCTTCACCTCGTTGAGAGCGACCGACGAGTCTGGCCTGTCGCGTAGGCCCTTTCAAGCTCGGACCGGGGTCAGCCCAGGCCGGGAAGGCTGAACGGCGGGGGCTTCGGGCCCTTCGGATTGCCACCCTTCGGAGTCGTGCGCCCACCGCTCCCCGGTCCAAGCTTGCCCTTCTTGCCCTTCTTCAGCTTCCGCCCCAGCCCAGGCACGTTCATCATCTTCTGCATTATCTTCTGCGCTTGGCGGAACTGGTCGATGAGCTGCTTCACGTCGCCGGTCTGCACGCCCGAACCGCCCGCGATGCGCTGGCGTCGGGAGCCGTCGATCACCGAAGGGTCGGCGCGCTCGATCGCTGTCATCGAGCGGATGATCGCCTCGATGCGATTGAACTCGCCGTCGTCGATCTCGGCATCCTTCAGCTCCTTCGGCATGCCAGGCATCATCCCGATCAGGTTCTGGATCGGGCCCATCTTGCGGACCTGTTGGATCTGGTCGAGGAAGTCGTCGAGCGTGAAGGAGCCGTCGAACAACTTCGTCGCGGCCTTCTCGGCCTCGTCCTTGTCGTAGACCTGCTCGGCCTTTTCGATCAGCGTGAGCATGTCGCCCATGCCGAGGATGCGTCCCGCGAGCCGGTCGGGGTGGAACTGGTCGAAGTCGTCGAGCTTCTCGCCCGTCGACGCGAAGGCGATCGGACGTCCGACCACCTCCTTCACCGACAGCGCGGCTCCGCCGCGGGCATCACCGTCGAGCTTCGTGAGGATGACGCCGTCGAGCGCGAGGGTGGCGTGGAACGACTCGGCGGTCGAGACCGCATCCTGGCCGGTCATCGCGTCGATGACGAGGAACGTGTAGTCGGGCTGCACCGCGTCGGAGATGCGTCTGACCTGATCCATCATCTCGGTGTCGATGGCGAGACGACCAGCCGTGTCGACGATGACGACGTCGCGCCCAATGCGCCTGGCCTCCTCGACCCCCCTGCGGGCTGTGTCGACCGGATCGGCACCTCCACCGGCAACAGCGCCTTCGTCGGCGCTGAAGACGGGCACACCGACCTGGCGACCGAGCGTGCGCAGCTGCTCGACAGCAGCCGGACGTTGGAGGTCGGCCCCGACGAGCAGCGGGTTGCGGCCCTGGGCCTTGAACCACTTGGCGAGCTTGCCCGTGTTCGTCGTCTTGCCGGACCCCTGGAGCCCGGCCATCAACACGACGGTGGGTGGTCTCGATGCGAAGGTGATCTTCATCGTCTCGCCGCCGAGGGTGTTGATGAGCTCGTCGTGGACGATCTTGATGACCTGCTGTGCCGGGTTGAGAGCCTGGCTCAGCTCGAGCCCGACGCAGCGCTCCTTGATGCGGGCCTGCATCGAGCGGACGACCTTGAAGTTGACGTCAGCTTCGAGGAGGGCGAGGCGGATCTCGTGGAGGACCTCGTCGACATCGTCCTCGCGCAGCCTGCCCCGCCCCCGCAGCCGCTTGAAGATGCCGTCGAAGCGGTCGGAGAGGGCGTCGAACATCTGCAACGACCCTACCGGAAGGGCCCCGGACACTCTTTGGTCAGTTGATCGGACAACCGACCCCACCATCCTGCTGCGGGGCATCCGCCTGGGCGACGGGGGGGCCGCATGTCGTCGGGGGCGACGGGGGCTCGATGGTGGCCGGCGCGATCTCCGTCGGGGTGACAAAGCAGGGCCCGGCGACGTCGCTTCTGGGAGTGCTGCAGGGCACCTCGCTGCCATCCGGCCCGCTCGATCCGCTCGACCCGACTGGCGGCTCGGTCGTCGCGGGTGTCGGCACGAGCCACGAGGCGTCGATGGCCAAGACGGTCGGGCCCTCCCCGTGCTGCGTCGAGAACACGTATGCCGGCAACAGGTACGCGTTGGTCGGGGCCGACGGGGCCAGGATGAGGCCGAGCTGCGCGTCGGTCAGGGTGACCACCTGCTCGTGCTGCGGTGTCGAGTCAGGGACGGGGACAACGGACGGGCACGACTGGCCAGCCGGGGCAGCGCACCCGTAGCCGGAGTCTGCGCTCCCGTCCGGGGGGCGTGCCGAGCACGACACCGATTCGCCAGCATCGGGGCTGACGGTGCTCGTACAATCCGGGGGCGGCACCGGCTCGGCCGCGACGGCGCTGCTGCACGTGTTGGCCGGGCAGCCCTCGGAACCCGTGATGGTCGCCGGCATCGGGCGACCTCCGCCACCGAAGCCGCCGCCGAAGTACGCGGTGCCTGCGTTGAGGAGCTCGATGGCCTTGGCGGTGCCGATGAGCGGGTACTCCTCAACGCGCTCGACATGGCCGAGCGAGCCGTGCGCGTACTGGATCCCTGTTTCGGTCACGCTCGCGCTCGATTCGAGTCCTTGAGCGCGCAGCCCTTCGATCGTTGGCCTGACTGTCACCTGCCACGCGTAGCCATCGTCGATCGTCTCGACGTCGGCACCGTCGGTCGCGACCCCGCCAGCAGCCAGCGCGGCGAGCGCTTGCGCTGTCGCCGCGTCCTTGGTTGGGAACCCAGCGGGGTGGCTCGGCACCGTGGTCGCGGGCGCGCAGAGCGACTCAGCGCCCGGCGGCGCGGCGCTGCAGGACGCAACCCCTGTTGAGACGGTGCCCTTGTTCGCGCCGAAGTCGAAGGTGCCCCCATTCGCTGGCGAGAGGTTGAGCTGTGCCTCGTCGGACCCGACGGTGAACGACCCGCCATTGTCGAACACGTCGCCTTCGAGGCCGAACGCGCGCGCCGTCTTCTTCGCGACATCAGCGTCGATCGCGCCGCTCAACGCGTAGGCCGGCGCCTTGCCGTCGAGCGCCGGCATCGCCGGCCCGGCCTCGTAACGCAACGCGCCGTCCGGTGCCACCGCGGGTGTCGCGGCGTCGAGCGCCGAAGGTGCTCGCTCCCCTGGCCCGGATGCAGCAACGGGAAGCTTCCGTGGTCTTGGCTCACCGCCGTAGCGGAACGCGGCGACGGCCCCCGCGAGAAGCAGGAGCGGCGCCAGGACAGCAACGGCGATGACCTGCACTCGGCGGTTCACATCACGGCGGTTCACATCACTCCGGTTCATACCGGTTGCGACGATCAGTGGGCGCCGTTGGTTCCCGACGTCTCGAGGATCCGCTCGCCGGGTTCGGCGACGAACCCTGTTGGAGCTGCCGTTGGGAGCTCCGCATCGCCGCCGCCCGCGAGCTCGCTCATGCGCTCGGCGAGCCTGGCTCGGAGCTGGCGTCCGGGCACCGGCGCGACGAGCAAGCCGATGCCGATGCCGACCCCGAGGAGGAAGAGCCGCTTGAAACCGACGAGGCGCGCCGTGCGGTAGCCGACCTTTGTGCCGGTCGCCCCCACGTGCATGCCCGCCCGGAAGGGGAAGGTCAGGAGCCGGAACATGGCCCGACAGTACCCGTTCCGAGGTTGCGACTACTCGAAGAGCGCATCGACGAACTGATCAGGGTCGAAGTCGACGAGGTCGTCGGCCGTCTCGCCGAGCCCGACGAGCTTCACGGGTATCCCGAGGTCGTGGTGGATGGCGAGGACGATGCCGCCCTTCGCCGAGCCGTCGAGCTTCGTGAGCACAACGCCGGTGACCTCGACCGCCTCGGTGAACTGACGGGCTTGGGTCAGCCCGTTCTGGCCGGTCGTCGCGTCGAGGACGAGCAGCACCTCCGTGACCTTGCCGGGGTCGCGGTCAGCGATTCGGCGCACCTTGCGCAGCTCCTCCATCAAGTTCGCCTTCGTGTGCAGCCTCCCGGCGGTGTCGGCGAGCACGAGGTCGTAGCCTTTGGCGCCAGCGCGTTGCACCGCGTCGAAGATGATCGAGCTCGGGTCGCCGCCCTCATCGCCGCGCACGAAGTCGGTGCCGGCACGCTCGGCCCACAGCCCGAGCTGTTCGGCCGCAGCGGCGCGAAACGTGTCGCCGGCCGCCATCACCACGGTGTGACCCTCGAGCACCACTCGCTTGCCGAGCTTGCCGATCGTCGTCGTCTTCCCGACGCCGTTGACGCCCACGAACAACCACACGTTGGGCACGCCGGGCTCCAGGCGCAATGCGCGCTCGCCCTGCAGCCTCGCCTTCATCTCCTCCTTCAACGCGACGAGGAGTGCCGCCGGCTCGGAGATCGCTTCGGCCTTCACCCTCGAGCGCACGGCGTCGAGCAGCTCGGTGGTTGGCCCGACGCCGACGTCGGCGCGGATCATCGCCTCCTCGAGCTCGTCCCACGTCTCCTGGTCGATCGTGGAGCGCGAAAGGACCGAGCCGATGTAGCCGCTGAAGGCGCCCCGCGCTTTGGCAAGCCGGTCACGAAACGACGGCCTGACCGGCGTTGCGAGCGCGTCCTCGATCTCCTCGACCGTGCGCTCGTCGAGATCCGCTGGTGGCGCGGCCGTCGAAGCCTGCGCTCGCGGCGCTGCTGGGGGCTCGAGCTCGGGCCCGCGTCGGCTCCGCGCACGGGTGAGCACGACTGCTGCCGTCGTGACGATCAGCAGCGTGCAGACGATGAGGACGATCGTTCCGGCCACGGCCGCAACCTAACCGGGCTTCTTGACCACGCCCGGCCCGCGAGCCCGGGGGCCTACTTGTCCTTGGTCGACCCCAGGGTCACGTCGATCGTGCTGTCCTCGCCATCGCGGCGGATCGACAGGGTGACCTTGTCGCCCGGGGCGTGACCCCGGATCTTGGCGAACAGATCGAGCTCGTCGCGCACCGGCGCATCGTCGATCGCAGTGATGCGGTCGCCCTTCTGCACTCCAGCGGTCTCGGCAGCAGAACCGCTGCGCACCGAGGTCACGACGGCACCGTCGGCGGACGTCGGGGTCTCCGTCGTCACGCCGAGCGCCGCGAAGTCGACCGGATCGCCTGCCACCAGCTTGTCGGCCACAGCCTTGGCAGTGTCGATGGGGATGGCGAAGCCGACGCCGGTGTTCTCACCGGTCGTCGTCGCGATCTGGTCATTGATCCCGATGACTCGTCCCCGCTTGTCGGCAAGGGGGCCGCCCGAGTTGCCGGGGTTGATCGGGGCATCGGTCTGGATCATCTCGATCGCACCGCCAGGGGTCTGCGCCGAGCGGCCGACTGCGCTGACGATCCCAGCAGTGACGGTCTGCGCGAACCCGAACGGGCTCCCGACGGCGACGGCCACCTGGCCGACGATGGTCTTGACCCCTGTTGCGAGGGTCGCTGGTTGCAGGCCGGTGGCGTCAATCGCCACGACGGCGACGTCCGTCGCGTCGTCCGCGCCGACGACGGTGCCCTTGCGGACGGTCCCGTCGGGAAGTCGGACGTTGACGCTCTTGCCGGCACCGTCGACCAAGTGCGCCGCGGTGAGGATGTGACCGCTCGCGTCGTAGACGACACCCGAGCCGAGCCCGTCACGGGTCTCGATCTGCATCACGGACGGCGAGACGAGCGATGCGACAGCAGCGATGGGCTCGTCCGACGCGGCGGCGGCACTGATGCTCGGCGCGATCGTGCTCGACGGTGCTTCGACGGTCGTGGTCGTGTCCGTGGCGCGCGCGAGGGCGAACCCGCCGCTCGCCAGGACGATCGCGATGAGCGCCGCCAGGGCCGCCCACCGCCCGCGGCGGGGCGGGGATCCCACCGGCGGGGCGGGTGGCCCTGGCAGACGAGGGGTCGCGGCCGGCGGGGGCACGGGCGGCGATGGGGGCGCGGTGCGCGCGGCGCTCTGGTCGGGCTGGAACCACGGAGGCACGTCGGCGACCGGCGGCCCCGGGGGGATGGGGTGCTCGGCGGTCTGCGCAGACCAGTCGTGCTCGCTCACGGTTGCGAAGCTACGGGCTCGCCGGTAAAGCCGTCCGAAAGGGCCGGGAGCCAGACGACGAACGTGGACCCTTGGCCGGCCTCCGATACGACATCGACCCTGCCGCCGTGGCGCTCGACGATGTCGCGCACGATCGTCAGGCCGAGCCCGCTCCGAGGCTCGCCTGCTGACATCTGGCCGGGCGCTCGCCAGAACCGTTCGAAGACCGAGGCCTGTTGCTCGAGCGACAGCCCCGGCCCCTCATCGGCGACGGAGAGGAACGCCCACCGGTCCTGCGCGCCGCCGGCCACGACGACACGCGTGCCCTCCGGTGCCAGACGGACCGCGTTGCCGAGCAGGTTCGCGAGCGCTTGCTTCAAAGCGTTCCTGTCGGCCATGACACGCACAGCGGGATCGGTCATCGCAGCGAGCGCGAGCGACCGTGTCGAGGCGAGCACTTCGAACTCGTCGACCACCTCGGCCACCACAGCAGCGATGTTGACGTCCTCCCATTGCGCCTCGGCAAGGCCGTGGCGGGCGTAGGCCAGGAGATCGTCGACGAGCTTGCTCATCCGCTGGGCGGTGCGGTTCGCGATGATCGCCGTGCGGCGGTAGTCCTCGACGCTCGCGTTGGGGTCAGCGAGGGTGACGTCGAAGTTCGTGCGCATGACGGCAAGTGGGTTGCGCAACTCATGCGACGCGTCCTGCACGAGGCGGCGCTGTGCTTCGAACGAAGACTCGAGCCGATCGAGCATGTCGTCGAACGTGTCGGCCAGATCGCGCAGCTCGTCCTCGGGACCGTCGAGGGCGATGCGCTGCGAGAGGTCGGTGCCTTGGATCGTGCGCGCCACGCCGGCGATGCGCCCGATCGGCGCAAGCACGCGCCCTGCGACCACCCACCCGACGCCGAGGCTCGTGACGAGGAGGCCTCCGAGCGCGATGAACGAGTAGCGCCGCAGTTCCTCGAGCGCCCGCTCGTTCACGAGGCGCTCGAGCGTCGTCAGCTCCGCCTGGACCGTCTCCTGTTGGAGCACGAGGTTGCCTTCGGCATCGAAGATCGGCCGGGAGATCGTGTACGTCTGCGACACGGGTTCGTGCGCGAGGTCGCGAGCGACGAGCGTGTAGAGGACTCCGACGGCGATCGAAGCCAGCCCGAACAACAGCAGCGAGTAGATCGACGCGAGCCGGAAGCGGATCGAGCCGAGAAACGATGGCATGCGGTGAGCGAGGTGCACGGAGCCCCGGGGGGAGCCCATCTCGTCCGACACCGTCTCAGCCGCTTCCACGCTCACGCGGGGCCTTCGGTGAGCCGGTAACCGGATCCGATCACCGTCTCGATGAGTGGAGGCTCGCCGGCAGCGGAGAGCTTGCGCCGCAAGGTGCCGACGGTGACGCGCACGGTGTTGGTGAACGGGTCGGTGAACTCGTCCCACACGTGTTCCAGCAGCGTCTCGGTCGAGAGCACGTCGCCAGGGTGTGTCATGAAGAACCGCAGCAGCGAGAGCTCCTTGGACGTGAGCTCGAGCGAGCGCTCGCCGCGGGAGGCGCTGAGCTTCGCGGTGTCGAGGACGAGGTCGCCGACTTGGAGCTGCGCGCCTCCACGTCCGGCATCGCGGCGAAGCAGCGAGCGGACCCGCGCGGTGAGCTCGGCGAACGCGTAAGGCTTCACGAGGTAGTCGTCGGCGCCGTCGTCGAGGCCGGCGACGCGGTCCGCGACAGCGTCGCGCGCAGTGAGCATGAGCACCCGGGCTTCGGTGCTCGCTGTGTCCCCAGCACGCACACGCCGGCACAGCTCGCGACCGTCGATGCCGGGCAGCGTGATGTCGAGGCAGAGCAGGTCGTATTCGGTGTAACCGAGCTTCTCGAGCGCGTCGTCGCCGTCGTTCGCGACGTCGACCGCGTAGCCCTCCCTCCGCAACCCGCGCGCGATGGCCTCGGCCATGTCGACCTCGTCCTCGACCACCAGGACCCGCACCGCGAGGATCGTAGGGACGGCGCTCGCCGACCGCGCCCCACGGCCTGGGGCCTTTACCCTCTCGATACCCTCGGCGTGCTCCACTGCCGCCCACCCTGCCGTCCCCCACCGAAAGGCGAGCGAAGCCGTGACGACGCCCGGCCCCTCCACCACTGAGGCAGCCCAGCTCGAACGGGCGATGTTCGAGCTCAAGAAGGTCATCGTCGGCCAAGACCGCGCCATCGAGCGTCTCTTCGTCTGCCTGCTCGCGCGCGGCCATTGCCTCATCGAGGGTGTTCCCGGACTCGCGAAGACGTTGGCTGCCGAGACCCTCGCCGTGGTCACAGGAGGCACGTTCACTCGCATCCAGTTCACACCCGACCTGCTGCCAGCAGACATCGTCGGCACGCGTGTCTATCGGGCCTCGTCGGAGAAGTTCGACGTCGAGCTCGGGCCGGTCTTCGCGAACTTCGTGCTCGCCGACGAGATCAACCGCGCTCCAGCCAAGGTGCAGTCCGCGCTGCTCGAGGTGATGGCCGAGCATCAAGTGTCGATCGGCGGCGAGACGTTCCCCGTCCCCCAGCCGTTCCTGGTGCTCGCGACACAGAACCCCATCGAATCCGAGGGTGTCTACGCGTTGCCCGAGGCCCAGCGAGACAGGTTCCTGATGAAGGTCGTCGTCGGGTACCCGGCGGCGAGCGAGGAGGTCGAGATCGTCAACCGCATGGGCGTCGACGCACCCAGCGCCCACGAGGTGCTCGGCCTCGACGAGCTCACCGCGCTCCAAGGCGCGGCAGATGCGGTGTATTGCGACCAGGGCGTCGTGCAGTACGCGGTGAGCCTCGTGCTCGCCACGCGCAGCCCGGAGACGTTCGGTCTCGCGGATCTCACCGCGCTGGTCTCGTTCGGGGCCAGCCCGAGGGCCAGCCTCGGTCTCGTTGCCGGCGGCCGCGCCCTCGCGTTGCTCCGAGGTCGCTCCTACGTGCTCCCCCAGGACGTCTTCGACGTCGCACCCGATGTGCTGCGCCACCGCCTCGTGCTGTCCTACGAGGCATTGGCCCGCGAGATCACCGCAGACCATGTCCTCGCCCGCGTGCTCTCGACGATCCCAGCACCTCGCATCGCACCGTCACAGTCGACGCCGGTCACGGACTTCGCGACGACACCTGTCGCACCCGTCGCTGGTGCAGCTCCCGCGCTCGATGCCACCGCGCCGCATCCCACGGGTGCGCCTCCGGTCCCGCCGCCTTCATGAGCGCTCCTCGCGCTGGCTCACAGCTCGCCGCGATCCCCGAGTCAAACGCGGTCATCCTTCGACGCCTGGAGCTCACCATCACGCGACGCCTCGACGGGCTGCTGCAGGGTGAGCACCGCGGGCTCGTCCCCGGCCATGGCTCCGAGCTCGGTGAAGCCAGGGTGTACCAGCCGGGCGACGACGTGCGGCGCATCGACTGGAACGTCAGCGCCCGCATGCGTGAGACCTACGTGCGTGACTCGATCGCCGACCGCGAGCTCGAGTGCTGGCTCTTGATCGACCAGTCGTCGAGCCTCGACTTCGGCACCGCCGCCCACGAGAAGCGCGATCTCGCGGTCGAAGCTGCCGGTGCTGTCGGCTTCCTCACCCAACGAGGCGGCAACCGCCTCGGCGCGCTGCTCCTGCGCGGCGATCGCCCGGTGACCGTGCCGCCACGCTCGGGGCGCCAACACCTGCTCGCGATCCTCCAGCGGATGCTCGACGCGCCCCGGGTCGAGGGAGCTGTCACCGATCTGGGGGCCGGTATGGGCCGCCTCGGCGCGGTGATGCGTCGCCGTGGCCTCGCCGTCGTCGTCTCCGACTTCCTCAGCTCGAACGTTGAGATTTGGGCGCAGCCGCTTCGTCGGCTCTGCACGCGCCACGACGTCCTCGCGATCGAGGTGCTGGACCCGCGCGAGCTGGAGCTGCCGGACGTCGGGATCCTGACGTTGCGCGATCCCGAGACCGGCGCTATCCGCGAGGTCCAGACGAGCGACAAGCGCCTCCGCGAGCGCTACTCGGTGGCAGCCTCCGCGCAACGCAGCGACATCGCCGCCGCCATCGCAGCTGCTGGCGCCGGGCATCTGTCGCTGCGCACGGACGGCGACTGGCTGCGTGATCTCGTGCAGTTCGTCGCGCTGAGGCGACGGATCGCGACTGGCGCTCCGGCCAACCTGGCCGCACCGAGCGCATGAGCGAGCGCCGGGGATGAACCTCAGCTTCCTGGACCCCGCCAAATTGCTCTTCCTGCTCATCGTCGCGGCCTTGGCTGCGGCGTACGTCGTGCTGCAACGGCGTCGCAGCCAGTACGCGGTGCGATTCACCAACCTCGCGCTCCTCGATCAGATCGCGCCGAAACGACCCGGGTGGCGTCGTCACGCAGCAGCGGCCGGCCTCATCGTCGCCATCGCCAGCCTCGTGCTCGCGTACGCCCGACCCACCCACCCCGAGAAGATCCCACGCGAGCGCGCGACGATCGTCCTGGCCGTCGACGTCTCCCTCTCGATGGAGGCAGACGACGTGCGTCCGACGCGCCTCGACGCGCTGCGCTCGGCCGCCAAGCAGTTCCTCGACGCCGTTCCACCGAAGATAAACGTGGGGCTCGTCTCCTTCGCCGGTACGGCGCGCGTCGCTGTTGCGCCGACCACCGACCGCGGCAAGGTGGCGACGGGCATCACGCGCTTGCAGCTCGCAGAAGGCACCGCCATAGGCGAGGCGATCTTCACCTCGCTCGACGCCATCGACCAGGTCGCTCAGGAGACACCTGCAGGGCAGGAGCCCGTGCCCGCTGCGATCGTCTTGATGTCGGACGGACAGACGCGTCTGGGGAGGCCGAACGACGAGGCTGCTGCTGCCGCGCACAAGGCAAGCGTGCCGGTCACCACGATCGCGTTCGGGACCGACCACGGAACCATCGCCGACCCCCAGACGGGTGAGCGCGTGCCCGTTCCCGTCGACAAGGCCGCGCTGCGCGACATCGCCGACGCGACTGGTGGCACGTTCTTCGCAGCTTCGACCGAGGGCGAGCTGTCGGCTGTGTACCAGGACATCGGCTCGTCGATCGGCTATGAGGAGATCGACAAGGAGATCACGACGTGGTTCATCGGCGCCGCGCTCGTCGCGCTCGTCGCGACAGCGGTCATGAGCCTCGCCTGGTTCTCGCGCCTGCCGTAACTCCGTTTGCCTGCGCGCGATCAGCGCCGAGCTTCCCCGATTTTCTCGGCTTGACGGTTGCCTGGTGTGTCGAACATGTGTACGATGCGGGGAGTGATCGTCGGTCTTCGTGAAGCCATCGAGAACGCCACTATCTCGCCTGACAGCGACGAGCTGACCGAGGTGTTGGCGTTGTGCGATCTGCTCGATGCTCGGGTCTCTGCGGCGCTCGGCGAGTTCGACTCGGCGGGGTTGTGGGAGCTCGATGGTCGTGTCTCGTTGCGTGACTGGATCCGTGTCCACGCTCGCACCACCACGCTTGCTGCGGCGCAGCGCGCCCGGGTCGCGACCCGTGTCCGCGACCTTCCCGGGACTGGGGTGGGGTGGGAGTCGGGTGCGTTGTCCTCAGGGCAGGTGCACGTTGTGACCGGCCCGTTGAACGACCGGCGCCGCCCCGCGTTCGCCGAAACCGAAACGCTCAATGTTGCGAGCATCAACACGCTCGACGTTGCCGGCACTGAGGTGTTCATG
>JBPCON010000025.1:0-70019 GCA_051000215.1 Acidimicrobiales bacterium | reverse complement strand
GGGGACAAGGGGGACTCGGGAAGAAGGCCCGCGCGGGAGGCGGCGGACCGCGGCGGTGTCGAATCCGGTGATCTCGAGCAGGTCGGCGTCGTCGACGACGCCGCGCATCGCGGTGCCGAGCCGGGTGCGGCCGAGCAGGAGCGTCATCGCGGCGCTGACGGCAATCCCGGAGAGAACGACGATGACCTGGCCCCACGAGATGAACACACCGGCGACCTTGAACGACGCGGTCGGCAGGTAGGGGGCGAGGGTGATCGTCGACGCGGTGTAACGGACCGTGGCGAGGCCGGTGATGGCGAGGAGCACGCCGATAGTGGCGACGATGGCGATGTCTGACGGCACGCCGGCGAGGCGCCGGGCGATGCGCTCCATGCCGAGACCGAGCAGACCGCCGAGGCCGACGACGGCGAGGACCAGGGCGATCGGCCATGGGAGCCCGAGGTTCACCCACAGCTCGTAGAAGAAGTACGACCCGGCTGTCGCGAGCGCGCCGTGCGCGAAGTTGAACACGCCCGAGGTCCGGAAGGTGAGCACGAGGCCGACACCGGCGAGCCCGTACACCGAGCCGGCGGTGATGCCCAAGATGACATAGACGAGGATGTCGGTCATGGCTCGACCCGGCCGAGGGACGACAGGGCCCGTTGCACCCGCGGGTGCGTGGCGATCGCCTCGCGCCGCGATCGCACCGCGCGGCGGTAGCCGTTGAGGAGCACGGCGTTGCCGGTCCCGGTGAGGATGGCGCCGCCGACGGCGAGGTTGACGTAGGCGATCTGCTCGCCGACTTGATCTCGACCGGAGGTGGCGATCCACGCGAGGACGATCAGCACGATGCCGGCGAGGTTCAGCACGAACGGCCCGATCAGGTCCGGACGACCGAAGCGCTCTCGCCGGTCACGGGGGTTCACGAGCGGCCTTGCGCCTTCAAGACCGAGCGGCGGCGTGCACCGTTGCCGGTCGTGGGCACCGGCGGGTTGGCGTCGTCGGGGGCGTCACCCGATCGGGTCTCGAGGGCCTCGATGCGGTCACGCAGATCGTCGAGGTCACGGTCGCCTCGCTCGAGCGCGTCCTCCACGCCGTCCATCTGGCGCCACTCGTCGCGCAGGTCGGCCGACAGCCACAGCGTGCCGCCGATCATGATCGCGACGAGCCCGCCGATCCCGGCGGAGACCACGTACGGAATCTGCGCGGCGACGAACTCCGTCGCGCTGACGCGCAACCAGCCGACCAGCAGCAGCACGACGCCGAGGACCATGCCAAGCGCGCCGAGCACCCGGTCCCATTGCAGCCGGCACCATCTGATCAGCTCCATCGTCGTGCTCCTCTTCGGGTGAGACGTGTCCCCATCGGTCCTGCCACCAGCACAGCCCCGGCGAGCACGAGGACAGGGAAGAACGACCAGGCGGACAAGCTGAGCGGGATGCCGGTCCGATGGCTTGTGCTCTGCGATACCGGGGTCGCGACCGGGCCGGCGATGGACGCGTTGCCCGACGGCCGCGCCGAGGGGGCGGGGGTGAACGCGGAGCCCGTCGGCGCGGATCCTGTGAGCGGCAGCGGTGCCGATGGTGCGATCGGCCCGACGGACGGGACGACCGCAGTGGGGAACGCGGTCGAGGTGGCCGCCGCGTAGAGGTTTCCGATCGTGTAGGCGATGTCGACGGGATGGCCGATGGCGTCGACCATCTGACTGGTCGTGATGCGCAGCCCGGCCGAGGTGATCGAGTCGTCGGTGGTCGTCGCCGGCAGGTACTCGACCTTGGTCTGCCCGATGCTCAGCGCGCTGGCGAGCCCGGTGAACGCGTCGACGGGCAGCAGCGGCGCTCCCGCGAGCACGAGGCCCTTGTCGGTGAGCTGCAGCGCGACCCCGGCGATGTCGACGCTGCTGATCGCGAACGTGGAGGTCGGGGTGACGTGGCCGTCGATGGTGCGGACCATCTGGGCGCTCGCGTCGATGCCGCGCAGCGAGACCGGCCCGATCTTGAGGCCGAAGCGGGCTGCGCTGCGCGCGGTGACGGTGCCGGCGTCGTCGACGGTGACGGACGCTTCTGCCACCGAGCCGCCCTCGTTGGTGGCGTTGGTGGTCGTCTCCCCGAACGTCGCGTTCGCCTTCGACGACGACTCGCCGCTGGTCGCGTCCATGTGGTAGCCGGGCTGGTCGATCGCCGCGGTCGGCGTCGTCGGGTAGTCGCTAGTCGCGACGAAGGGGTAGGTGGGCAGCGACAGCCCGGTCAACGTGCTGATGAGGCCGGTGGCGGCAACGCCGGTCTCGCCGGGGTACGGGAACGAGGCGAACGCCTTGCTCGTCCCCAGCGAGTCCATGACCGCCTGGGCCGACGGGCCGCCGCCGTCGACGAAGTCCTTGATCAGCAGGTAGTTGGGGATGGCGAGGTTGGCGCGCACCACATCGGCTGACGCGGTCGCCGAGAAGGTCCCGCGTGGCGCGCTGGCAACCGTCGAGGAGGCTTGCGAGGCGGCGGCATGGGCCGGGGTCGTCGCGACCAGCGCGAGTAGGCCGATGGCCGCTGCGATGAGCGCTCCACGACGCACTGGTGGTCCCCCCGGACGTGCCACATCGATAATAATAGGCCAACCAGCAAGTTCTGTCAAAGGGCCCCTTCTGTGTCCGGCGCGTCGGTGCTGGCGGTGAGCAGGAGCAGTCCCAGCACTGCCAGCGCGCAGGTCGCGATCCCGCCGGCCTGGGTGACGAACGAGGGGACTTCGCTGTTGAGGACGATCCACGTCGGCCAGCCGGCCGCGGCGTTGATGCCGGCGTCGAGCATGGGTAGGAGGGCGACGACGAGCCAGCCCCGCCGGCCGCGCAGCATCGGGCGCAGCCCGGTGATCGCGAGGCCGGCGGTGAGCGGCACCAGGGTGTTGACGAACAGCCACCACACAGGGAAGTCGAAGATCCGTAGCGGCTGGTGGCCGTAGTAGGTGTAGACGCCGGTGTGGTTGGCGACCAGCTCGAAGGGCAGCTCGACCAGCATGAGGAGCGGGAAGAGCCCGAACAGCGCCCGGCGTCCTCTGCGCTCGACGACACCGATGGCCAAGACGGTGAGCCCGCCCATGAAGAACATGTAGCCCGGCAGGACGAACATGGGGATCGGGCGGCCCATCAGCTCGAACAGTTGGGTCTGACCCGGGCGCGGGTACCAGCACAGCCCGAGGATGTCGACCATGGGCTCGAGGAGCGTGCAGACGGCGCCACCGAGGATGCAGAACAGCGGGATCGGGTCCTTGGTGCGATGCCAGACCCGCAGGGCGTTGCCGCCGAAGGCGAGGAGGGCGAGGAGGATGCCGGCGGTGTAGATCGCCTGCCATCCTCCGGGCATCGTCGCGTCGGGGGGTGTGATCACCGCTCCTCCGCTCAGCGGCCTTGGTAGTTGGGCGGGCGCTTCTCTCGGAACGCGGCGATCGCCTCGACGAGGTCTTCGCTCATGACGGACTCGACCTCGTAGCCGAAGGCGAGGTCGAGGACCTCGTTGGCTCGTTGCTGCATGACGTTGTTCAGGGCCCGCTTCGTGCCCTGGACGGCGATGGGCGGGAGCGCGGCGATGCGTCCGGCGAGGGCGCGGGCGGCGCCGATGACATCGCCGGGTTCGTCGACTAGGTCGGTGACGAGCCCGAGCTGGTAGGCCCGTTCGGCGGGGAGCCGGTCGCCGGTGAGGAGGTAGCGGCGCGCCATCATCGAGCCGAGCGCGGCGGGCCACACGAGGCAGCCGCCGTCGCCCGCTGCGAGGCCGATCGGGACGTGGGGGTCGGACAGGAAGGCCGACTTGGCGGCGACGACGGCGTCGCAGCACAGCACGACCGTCGCGCCAAGCCCGATGGCGGGGCCCTGCACGGCGGCGACGATGGGCACGGGGTTGTCGATCATCGTGCGGACGAGGCCGCGGCCGACGTCGACGTGGCGCAGCAGGAACGCGAGGTCGTCATGGGCCTTGAGCATGAAGTCGAAGTCGCCGCCGGCGGAGAACAGGTCACCGGTCGAGGCGAACACGATGGCCCGGGTTGTCGATGATGACCGCACGAGCTGCAGGGCGTGGAGGAACTCGTGATGCGCCGGTTCGTCGAATCGGTTCATGAGCTCGGGCCGGTTGAGCGTGATCTCCGCGACATGCCCGCTGCTGCGCAGCGACAGGGTCTCGCCGTCGAAGTCGACGCTGTCCTCGTCGGACATGTAGGTCCTCTCACTCAACGAATCGGTCAAACGTGGATCCCTGGTCACGCCGGTGGCGTCCAAGATGGCTCTAGCCGCCGAGCAGTCGGGCGCCGACGAGGCGGCAGGCGCCCTCGGTGGCGATGGCGTGGCGATCCGGCGACACCGTGGCTCCGAGGACGGCCAGGCCAGTGGCCAGTGCCGCCAGGGCACCCTGGACCTCGTCGCGGTCGGCCTTGCGGACCTCGCCCGTCTCGACGCCGTAGTCGGTGAGATCCTCGAACAGCCTGGCGTAGGCCCGGTCCTGCTTGATCGGGGCGAGCTCCTCGTGGCGGCCGGCCTCGTCGCGGGCGATGGTCGCGAACGCGATCTGCTCGGGGTCCTCGACGACGACAGCGTGGATCACGCGCAGCAGGGCCTCGGCTCGGGCGGTGAAACCGTCGACGGTCTCGATGGCCTCCTGGATGCGGGCGACGTAGGCCTGCTCCGTCGCTTCGTGCACGGCGAGCATGAGCTCGTGCTTCTGGCCGAAGTGGTGGTAAATGGCAGCGCTGGTCAGCCCCGCGGCGTCGGCGATCATGCGGTTGGTGGTGGCAGCGTACCCGTAGGTCGCATAGCAGGACCGGGCGGCGGAGATGATGTGGCGGCGGGTCTCGTCGCCGTCGCCACCGCGGGGCCGACCGACGGGGCGTGCCGCCTTCGCCGTCTTTGCCATTGCTGCGCTCCTGCCCGCTCGCGGTCCGCGCCCTCGGAACTGGTCGGTCGACATAGTTACCCGTGTTCCGTTCGCAGCGCGTGCTTTTGGACCCTGCGGGACAGGACGGAGAAGACCGCTCCGTGCTCGGCGGTGAGCTCGGTCCGCAGCGCGGACGCGAGACGCCAGGCACGCTGCGCGTGCTCTCCGACGGTGCCGGTGCCCTCGTCGTCGGCGACGCAGACCTCGTCCCAGCGGGGAGCGAGACGCGGGCGCACCAGGGCGGGGTAGAGCTCCTCCATCAGCGCAGCAGCTTGCGTACGACGCGCTGCTTCCAGCGCGAGTAGGGCGGGTACAGCACCGGGATGTCGGGGCGAACCGGGCTGCGCATGACGGGCTTTTCGTGGCTGAAGCAGCGGAAGCTGTGCAGCCCGGTGTAGGTGCCCATGCCGCTCTCGCCGACGCCGCCGAAGGGGACGGCGGGGTTGAAGCCCTGGGTGAACATCTGGTTGACCACGACTGACCCCGCGGTCGTGGCCGCGATGATCTCGTCGCCTGGTTCTCGCTGGTCGCTGAAGATGTACATGGTGAGGGGCTCAGACCGTGCCGTGATGTGCGCGATCGCGTCGCTGGGTCCGTCGACGGTGACGACCGGGAGGATCGGCCCGAAGATCTCCTCGTAGAGGATGGGGTGGTCGTCGGGGACGTTGCGCACGATGGTGGGGCCGATGTAGCGGGTGGCCCGGTCGTGGTCGCCGCCGTAGGCGATGTCGCCGGCGCCCTCGAGGAGCCCGACGATGCGGTCGAAGTGGCGGTCGTTGACGATGCGGGCCAGATCGGGGCTCTGGCGGGGGTCGGGACCGTAGGTGGCGCGGGCCCAGTCGGCCATGGCGTCGATGAGCGCGTCCTGGTGACCTCGGCGCACGAGGACGTAGTCGGGCGACATGCAGGTCTGGCCCGCGTTGAACAGCCGCCCCCAGAAGATGCGTCGGGCGGTGATGGCCGTGTCGGTGTCGCCGTGGACGTAGGCCGGGTTCTTGCCGCCGAGCTCGAGGGTGACGGGCGTGAGGTGCTCGGCCGCGGCGCGCATGATCACCCGCCCGACGGTCGCGCTGCCCGTGTAGTGGATGTGCCCGAAGCGGTGCACGAGCAGCTCGGCCGCGACCTCGGGGCCGCCTTCGACCACGGCTACCGCGTCGCGGTCCAGGTAGCGGGGCAGCACGCGCGCGAGCAGCTCCGAGGATCGGGGCGCGAGCTCGGATGGCTTGACGATGGCGGCGTTGCCGGCCGCGAGGGCGCCCGCGAGGGGGAGGAGCGCGAGGGCGACCGGGTAGTTCCACGCGGGGAAGATGAGCACGGTGCCCCACGGCTCGGAGACCATCGTCGTGCGGGCCGGCTGGGAGCGCAGGGGGGTGCGGACCCTCCTCGGGGCGATGAGCTTGGGCAGGTGGCGTTCGAGGAGGCTGATCTCGGCGAGGATCGCCCCGACGTAGGAGGCGTAGGCCTCGAAGGCCGGCTTGCCGAGGTCGCCCTGTAGCGCGGCGAGGATGCTCTCGGCGTTGTCGCGCAGGAACCGCTTGAGGCCGTCGAGCTGCTCGAGCCGCCAGTCCAGCGGCCGGGTGCGCCCGGTGGCGAACGCGGCGCGCACCGCGTCCACGGTCGAGGTGGTCTGATTGCCAAGCGCGTGCTCGTCGGGTGCGATCGTCATCGGGCGTCCAGCACGAGGTCGGCGGCGCGCTCGGCGAGCATCATGGTCGGGGCGTTGGTGTTGCCCGACGTCACGGTCGGCATGACCGAGGCGTCGATGACGCGCAGGCCGGTGGCGCCGTGGACTCGCAGCTCGGGATCGACGACGGCGGTGTCGTCGACGCCCATACGGCAGGTGCCGACGGGGTGGGCGCCGTAGGTGACGTTGCGGCGCACGAAGTCCTCCCAGTCGGCGTCGCCGCGGCAGGCCCGTTCGGGTTCGAAGAGGCCGTCGATGAGCCCGGCCATCGAAGGCTGGTCCATGATCCGGCGCGCCTCACCCATGCCGTCCGTGACGTCGCGGAGGTCGTGGGTGTCGCCGATGAGCTGGTGATCGATGACGGGGCGGTCGGTCGGATCCGCGCTGCGTAGGGCGATGCGGCCGCGGATGCGCGGGTGCAGGAACAGGGTCGAGACCAAGAAGCCGTCCTCGCGGGCGGGTTTGACCTTCAGGGCTCCGGCGGCGTCGGTCTCGCGGACGGTGGCGAAGTTGGCGAAGGCGATCTGCACGTCGGGCGCGGCGAGCTCGGGGCGGGTGCGGTGCATGACCTGCACGTGGAAGACGGTGGCCGCGAGGTTGCCGGTGCCGTGGCGCACGTACTCGCCGACCGAGCGGAGCGCCCCGACGGCGCCCATCGTGTTGATCGTCGGGACCGTCGCGTGCCAGCGCTGCATCACCGCGATGTGCTCCTGCAGGTTCTCCCCCACCCCCGGGCTGTCGACGGCGACGGTGATGCCGTGGCGTTCGAGCTCGGCGGCGGGGCCGACGCCGGAGACCATGAGGATGCGAGGTGAAGCCAGCGACCCCGCGCTGACGATGACCTCGCGGCGGGCGCGGACCGTGTGGCGGCTGCCGCGGTGGTCGTACTCGACGCCAGCCGCGCGGGTGCCGTCGAACATGACGCGACGGGTGAACGCCTTGGTGACGACCGTGAGGCGGTCGCGGTCGGCGACGCCATGGAGGTAGCGGCGCGAGGCCTGCGATCGCACGCCGCGGCGCTGGTTGACCTGGACCCGGCCCACGCCGATCTGGTTCGGGCCGTTGTAGTCGTCGATGGCGGTGTGGCCGGCCTCGACCGCGGCGGTGGTGAACGCTTCGTTGGCCGGATGCGCCATGGTCTGGTAGCCGACGTCGATGGGGCCGTCGCCGCCCCGGAGGTCGTCGGGGCCGCCGGCCCAGCGCTCCATCCGCTTGAAGTAAGGCAGGACCGAGTCGAAGTCCCAGCCGGTGCAGCCGGCCTTGGCCCAGCCGTCGAAGTCGGCGGGGTTGCCCCGGACGAACACGGTGGCGTTGATGGACCCGCCGCCGCCGAGGATGCGCCCGGCCGCCCAGGCTTCGACGGCGCCGTGCCGGGAGGGGTCGGGTTCGGGCACGTACTTCCAGTTGCAGGTGCGGTAGACGGCGATGACGCCGGCGGGGACGAGGACGTCGGGGCGGCGGTCGGTGCCGCCGGCTTCGAGGAGCGCCACGGTGGCGCCCGCGGCGGTGAGGCGCCCGGCGAGGACGCTGCCGGCGGAGCCGCCGCCGACGATGACGTAGTCGAAGTCGCCGTCGCGGGTCACCACGTCAGCCCTTGACCTCGTAGCCGGCCGTGACGCGGTCCCAGGTGGCCGGGCCGGTGGGGTGCTCGCGCAGGACGTGCTTCTGGACGCGCCCGACCGCGTTCTTGGGCAGCGCGTCGAACAGCTCGATGTAGCGGGGCAGCGCGAACGCGGGGAGCCGCTCGACGCAGTGGTCCATCAGCTCCTTGGGTTCGACGTGGGCGCCGTCGACGGCGACGACGCAGATCTTCACCTCGTCCTCGCCGATGTCGCTGGGCACGGCGTGGGCGGCGCACTCGGCGACCGCGGTGTGGGTGATGACCGCTTGTTCGACCTCGAAGGAGGAGATGTTCTCGCCGCGGCGGCGGATGGCGTCCTTCTTGCGGTCGACCCACCAGAGGTTGCCGGCGTCGTCGACGCGACCGAGGTCGCCGGTGTGGAACCACAGGTTGCGCATCTGCTCGAGGGTCGCGGCGGGCTGGTTGCGGTAGCCCTCGAACATGACGTGGGGGAAGCGGGGTCGGATGGCGATCTCGCCGACTGCTCCACGGGAGAGCTCGGCGTCGTCGTCGTCGACGATGCGCACGTCGTGGAGCGGGCTCAGCTGACCGGCGGAGCCGGGGGCGTTGCCGGCGCCGACGCGGGTAAGCGCGACGGGGATCGCTTCGGTCTGGCCGTAGGCCTGGGCGACGGTGCAGCGGTAGCGGGCCTCGACGACAGCTTGGAGCGGCGCCGGGACCGGGGCGGCGACGATGAGCCGGATCGGCAGGTCGGCGTCGCGGTCATCGGGCGCGAGCGTCGCCAGCATGGCCACCATCGGCCCGACGCCGAGGAACACCGTGGCGTCGCGGTCGCGGATGCGGTCCCAGCAGGCCGACACGCTGAAGGCGGCGTCGAGGATCGCTGTGCGCCCGGAGACGAGCGAGCTGACGATCACGGCGTAGGCGCCGCCGAGGTGGAACAGCGGCATGGCGGAGTAGACGACATCGTCGGCGGTGAGGCCGTAGGAGTCGCCCAACACGTGCGCCGAGGCGCAGAGGTACTGCTGGGTGAGCATCGCGCCCTTGGACGGCCCCGTGGTTCCTGATGTGTAGAAGAGGCACGACGGTTCATTCCAGGCGAAGGGGCGGCCGCCGCGGATCGCGTCGACGGGACCGTCGGCCAGCAGTGCGGCGTCAACGAGCTTGAGGGCCGGTGCCCCGTCGACCGCGGCGGGGACCGCGCCGCGCACAATCAGGGTCTCGAGCTCGGGCAGCGCCGCCGCGACCGCGCCCACCTGGGGGACGAAGCGGTCATCGACGAGCATGACCTTGGCCTTGGCGTCGGCCAGCTGGTGGCGCAGGTACTCACCATGGAACATGACGTTGATCGGCATCGAGACCGCGCCGATCTCGGCGCACGCCAGCCACACCGCGACCCACTCCGCGCAGCTGAGCGTCAGCAGCGCGACCGTGTCGCCGGGCGCGACCCCGAGCTGCAGGAGCTGGTTGGCGGCCGAGCGGACGCGGCCCTGCGCCTCGCGGAACGTGAGGGGGGCGTCGTCGAAGTGGAGGAACGTCTTGTCGGGTGTCGCCGCGGCGCGCCCGGCGAGCTCGGCAGCGAACGTGAACCGGGTGGTGAGGAGGTCGGGGATGCTCACTGCGCTACCTCGGCCCGTCGGGCATGGCGTTCAATCGAATCGGATCGGGACATGCTTGGGACGCCGGACCTGCCCGCGAGCCCATGCGACGGGTTCGGTGTCATCGAGCCAAAACGGCGGAACGCGCTGGAGGAGCTCCTCGAGCCCGACGCGCAGCTCCATGCGGGCGAAGTGGATGCCGAGGCAGCGGTGGATGCCGGAACCGAACGCCAGGTGGCGGTTGTTGGGGCGGTCGAGGATGACCTCGTCGGGGTGCTCGAAGACGGCGTCGTCGCGGTTGGCCGACGGGAACGACACGAGCACCATCTCGCCGGCCTGCAAGTTCTGCCCCGCCAGGATGGCGTCGACGGCGACTTGGCGGGCGACGGTCACGGGCGCGTACGCGCGCAAGAACTCCTCGCGGGCCGTGTCGAGCAGGGCCGGATCGGCGCGCAGGCGCGCCTGGTCCTCGGGGTGCGTCGCCAGGTGGTGGATCGCGGTCGCCAGGGTGCTCCACGTGGTGTCGATGCCGGCGAGGACGAGGAGGATGCCGACGAAGGTGACCTCGTCGTCGGTGAGCCGCTCGCCGTCGACCTCGCTGGCGAGCAGGAGGCTGATGACGTCGTCACCGGGCGCGGCCTTGCGTTCGGCGATGAGCGCGGTCATGTGGGCGAACAGCTCCATGCCCGACGCGATGGCGACGTCGGGGTTGGTCGCGGCGTTGTCGAGGATGGTCTCGACGAGGGTGCTGAGCTGCTCGACCCCGCCGGGGTCGCCGATGATCTGGCACAGCACCGCGGTGGGGATGAGGCGGGCGAGGTCGTGGGAGGCATCGAAGGCGCCCCGCTCGACGAGCCCGTCGAGGAGCTCTCCGACGTAGGCCCGGGCGCCGGCTTCGAAGCGGGCGACCTCCCCGATGGCGAACACCGGGGTGAGGAGCTTCTTGAATCGGGTGTGTTCGGGCGGGTCGAGCTGCAGCGGCGGGATCTGGATGTCGCCGAGGCCGATGTCGGTGGGGACCGACGTATAGCGCGACGAGAAGGCGGTCGGTCGGGCGCAGAGGTCTTGGATGTCGCTGTAGCGGGTCGCGACCCAGAACCCGCCGTGGGCGTCGCTGTGGGCCACCGGGCACTGCTGGCGCAGCTCGGCGAGCACCGGGTACGGATCAGCCGCGAAGGACTCGTCGTAGTGGTCGAAGTCAATGCTGGGCTGCACGTCGGTCATCGTCCGCCGTCGCCGTTCCCGTTGGCCCCGGGCGACCGGATGCCCTCGAGGTTCTGCTCGAGGCCGGGGTAGAACTGGCGGGCCCACCGGCGGATCGCTGCGTAGTACTTCGCCTCTTCGGGTGCGAAGTTGGGTGTGTGCAGGACCTTCATGTTGGCCCACGTGAAGAAGTCCTGCTCCACCGTCACCCGCTGGTGCTCGATCATCTTCATTGCCGCCTTGGAGGGCGCATCGTCGCCGTCGGTGCGGGTGGTCGTCATGCACCACCACAGCTCGGTGTGGGTGTCGTCGATCGGTGTCGGGTTGGTGATCATGCGGCCGCCGAGGAGCTCGTCGGGCCAGTTGGCGAGACCGAGGCCGATGCCCCACAGGTCGAAGGACATGGTGGCTTCGATGGCGCCGTCGGGGGTGAGCCAGGTGGAGCCCTTGCCGGCGCCATAGGTCACCGACACCTCGGTGCGCCAGACGTGTCCTTGGACGTCGACCTCCTTGATGACCGGTACCTCCCCGGCGCCGTGGATGTAGTGGACGTGAGCGGCGTCAACCCCGTTCTCCATCACCAGCTGGGGGTGGGCGACGATCTGCCAGCTGTGGCGGAGCTCGGCGGTGAACGGGTAACGAGACCCGTCCTCGAGATCGGGGATCGCGGCCGGCTGCCAACTCGGGTCGCCGCCGGCCTCGTCGTGCCACACGACGAGGCAGCCGTACCACTCCTGTACGGGCCAGGTCTTGATCTGCAGGTTCGGCTTGCACTTCTGCGCGCTGTAGGGGATGAGCGTGTTGCGCCCGTCGCCGTCCCAGTGCCAGCCGTGCCACGGGCAGACGATCTCCTCGCCCTCGACTGTGCCCCGGACGCCGATGTTGGCACCGAGGTGCAGGCAGTAGGGGTCACTGACATGGAAGACGCCCGACTCCGCGCGCCACAGGAGCAGGTCCTGCCCGAAGTAGTGCACCAGGCGCATCTCGCCCGGAGGGAGGTCGTCGGACCAGCCGACCTGGAACCAGCCGGTCGGGTAGCGAGAGCCCGGGAGGCTGAGCGGCGAGCGGAGGTCATCCGGTTGAGCGATGCGGGGCGGCTCGACGCGGTCGTCGGCGATGGTCATGAGGTTCTCCTCGGCTCGGGCGGAAGGCCCAGCACGCGCTCAGCGAGCACGTTCTTGTTGATGTTGGTGGTGCCGCCGGCGATGGTGAGCGCCTGCGACACGAGCAGGCCCTTGGCCGGGTCGACGGTTGCGTCAGCCTCGCCGCCGACGTGGGTGAACGTCGTCGGCACGGTCTGGTCGTAGGTGTCGATGAGCGTGCCGGCGGGGCCGGCCAGGTCGACGCAGAGCGACGAGATGCGCTGAGCGAGCTCGCCGTACTGGATCTTGCCCATCGATGGCGGCAGGTCGCCGCGCTCGGCGGTGAAGCGGATGATCGTGCTGTCGCCGAGCAGTCGCACGACCCGATCGCGCCACGCCGGCGTCCGTCGGCTCGCGTCGGCGGTGGCCCAGGCGTCGAGGAGACGCCTTCGCAGCGCGGCCATCGCCGCGCCCTTCGCCATCTCGCTGACCACCGCTCGCTCGCTGCTCAGCGTCGCGGTCGCGACCCGCCACCCCTCACCCTGCTCGCCGATGCGCATCGCGTCCGGAACGGCGACGTCGGTGAGGAAGACCTCGTTGTACTCGGCTTCGCCGGAGATTTGGCGCAGCGGGCGGACCTCGACGCCTGGAGAGCGCATGTCGACGGCGAGCATGGTGAGCCCGCGGTGGCGAGAGTCGGCGGCGCCGGTGCGCACCAGGCACAGCGCCCAGTCGGCCAGGTGCGCGAGCGTCGTCCACACCTTCTGCCCGGTGACGACCCAGGTCTCGCCCCGCCGGACCGCCTTGGTCCCCAGCGATGCCAGGTCGGAACCGGCCTCGGGCTCGCTGAAGAGCTGGCACCAGATCTCGTCGCCGACGAACGCCGGGCGCAGGAACCGGTCGAGCTGCTGCTCAGTGCCGTACTGGGCGAGCGTCGGCGCCAGCATCTCCACGCCGATGAGGTTGCGCACCGACGGGTTCGGCGCGTGCGCGGCGGCGAGCCTGGCGTGCACCCGCGAGGTGTCCGCGATGTCGGCGCCGAGCCCGCCGCGACCGACTGGCAGGTGGACCCAGGCGAGCCCGCGGTCGAACCGCGCACCGAGGAAGTCGCGTTCCGCGGTTGTGGCCGGCGAGACTTCGGCGAGTAGCGCGTCGAGGCGCTCGTCGACGGAGCCCGCGGTATCGGCGGCGACGACCTCGACGGTGGTCACCAGTAGTACGGCCCGGGGATCCCGGCATCATGGACGGTGCCATCGGGGTCGTACGTCTTGATCTCGCCGTACGGCCAACCGCCCTTGGGTGTGTTGGTCGCGCTGCCCGTCACCCGGAACGCTCCGAAGAAACCCGCCAGCCCGACGTACACCACCGCGAGCACAACGGCGCCCGCGATGATCTGTCGTCCTGCCGACTGGCCCGTCGGTTGCGACGTCGCCGTGCGCCGAGCAAGGTGCGGGAGGCGCCGCGCCAGGATCGACAGCGTCGAGCTGCCGTCGTCGGACCGGTACAGCAGCGTCGTGACCGCCGTGATCGACACGGTCGTGAACAGCGTCCACACGATCGGCAACCCGGCATGCGCGTTGCCGACGTGGATCGACGGACCCCACCACTGCGAGTACGTGTACATGCGAGCCCTGATCATCAACAGCTCCATCGGAACGTCCCACAGGTTCGCGACCACAAAGCCGACCAGGGCGAGCGTCGTTCGCGGGTGCCGTCGCAACCACGAACCCGCCCTGAGTCGCGCGAGGACCACGCGACGACCAAGCCCGCAGGCCATGAGGGCGATGGTGAAGTAATAGAAGGGGTAACCGGGCACGACGAGCAGCGGCTCGACCGATGGCGCCAAGCGCATCCACGCCCACGTCGTCGGAAAGTGGATGAGCTCCGGGTTGTACACCGTGAACGTCACCCAGTTCGCTGGCGGGTCGAGCGACGCCAGGATCGCCACCGCGCTGAACACCATCAGCGACTGGCTGGCCCGCCGAGCCCTGATCGACTGGATGACCATCCCGGCTAGGAACACTCCCGCAACGACGAGGAACGCAAGGCCGAACACCGCCGGCCAGTTGCTGATCCCCCAGAGCCCCGGCTCGGGGCGAGGGACCCCGTCGACGAGAACCTTGCCCGTCGGGTTTGGGTTCGCGATGCGGGAATCGCCGCCCGTCCCGATGACTGCCGTGTACAACACGACGACTGTCGCGCCGACGCCGACGAGGCCACCGACGACGGCTCTCGGGATCCAGCCCCGGGTGCCCGCGACATCCGCGATTGCCACGCGGGGGCCATCGACGGTGATCGCCATCAGTCATCCACCTCGAGTCCGTGCCACCTGTGCATCGCGCTCCCCCTTCGACGATTCGCTACCGAGTGATATTAATAGGCCAACTAGCAGGTTCTTGCAAGAGTGAGCGCCACGAGACCGTCGGAGCGGCCGAACTGCACGCAGTTGGAAGGCGCGCGAAGAGACCCCGGATACGGACGCGGCGCGATTGTCGGTCGTTGTCACACCGCCGGCGTACACCTTGGTGATGAAGCTGGATCCGTCGATGGAGGAGGCATCGCCGCTCCCTTCTCCAGAGGAATTCCCGCTCGTCTACGTCGAACATCACCAGGTGCTGATCTACATCGACGGCCGGGTGGTGTTGGTCGACGAGATGCTCGTGCCCCCGATCCCGCTACTGTGGGACTGCGGCATCGCCACCCTGTTCTCGTGCGAGCACGCCATCCCCCCATCCCGTCGCCAACAGCTCACCGACGCTCCGCACGGGCCCAGGTACACAGCCAACGCAGCACGCCACAGCCGTCATGCTGCAGCAGTACCCGCCCCGCAGCCCTTGTCCGCTCCTCAGCCGGTTCGCTGTCCAGCATCCAGCGGTCGATCTCGTCGAGGTCGAAGCGGAGCAAGCTGCCGAGCTTGTGGTGGGGGACCCGGCGCTGCAGGACCAAACGTCGAACGTGTCGCTCGGAGATGTCCAAGTACGCGGCGAGCCCGACGACGCCGGTGAACCGCCGATCGCGTGACCGGTTCACCGTCACGTTCTGCTTCATGGTCCGAGCAGGCCGGAGGGATCTCTTCGCGGCGACACGAGGCGTCGAGGCCTTGATCGGGCCGCCGTGCTGGCAGCCATGTCCACGCCGCGACCGCCCGTGAGCGAGCAGATTCTCCCCACAGCCTCCCCAAAAACAGGGGCCAACAGGGGTCAAACCGGGTCGACGAGGCGCAACGGGCCGGCGCAACTGCCCAGTGCTTCCGGGCAGTTCAGCGCCTATATTGGCGAGCGCCCCCGGGGCGACTCGAACGCCCGCACACGGCTCCGGAGGCCGATGCTCTATCCGCTGAGCTACGGGGGCTTGGAGGGGGAAACCTAGCGCGCCCCTTCTCAGCAGGAGACTCCTTCGGGCGCGGCGCCGGGCACGTAGGGGTCGGTTGTCGTCGTCGTCGGAGGCGCCGTGGTCGTCGACGCGCCAGGGTCGGCGGTGCTCGGAATCGTCGGGGCTGTGGTCGTCGTCGGCGCGGCTGCTCGCGGGGTCTCCATCAACGTGGTGAAGTCCGAGCCCGTCACGGCGAGCACGTGTCCCGCGCCGATGGCTGGATCGGCCACGAGCTGCGCCGGACCACTGAGGTGGCGTGCGACCAGGTCGGCCGCTGCTTCGGAGCCCGGCCGGTAGTGCAGCGATGTAGCCGGCTGGGGCTTGGCGACGTCGGCACCGATCGAGCCCGCGGAGAAGCCGATCTGTCCGAACGCGGTGAGCACGTCTCGCGCCTGGTTCTTGACGCCACTGCCGTTCTCGACGTCGACGGTCACTTCGGCCTCTGTCACGGCCCCAGACGCTTCGCCTCGGAAGATGTTGAGCGTGGACTGGGCGAGCCTCGGGTCGTAGAGGACGATCGACTGGCCGTCTCGAGATGTCGAATTGCGCAGGCCGGGGAGCGCGGACGACTTGATCTCGTCGTCGCCGATCGCCTTGAAGCGATCGGCCAGATCTTTGAGGTCGCTCCTGTCGATGGTCTGGTCGATCGTGACGCTGCTCGTCGCGACATCCAGGAGCGAGAACAGGGTGGCGGCGTCGGTGATGTTGAGCGAGGCCACCTTGCGCATCGCTTTGCGGAGGAACACCTGCTGGCGCTTGATGCGGCCGAGGTCGGAGATCGGATCGGTGTCGGACCATGTGCCGTTGGCGCGCTTGTACTGCGTGTAGCGCGACCGCGCGAACGCGAGGCCCTGGTCGCCGTCGAGGGTGACGCAGCCGGGCTGGCTGATGTCGAGCCCGGTGTGATCATCCTTCAGGGCCGTCGGGAAGTAGAGGTTGACGCCCCCGATCGCGTTGACGAGGTCCTTGAAGCCGCTGAAGTCGACCTCGATGTAGTTGTTGATCGGAACCTTGAACTCGTTGCGGATCGTGTCGACGAGGACCTGTTTGCCGCGGCCGTAGGCGGAGTTCACCTTGGCCGGCTGACCGTTGTCGGCGATGGGGATCCACAGGTCGCGCGGGAACGACAGCATCTGCACGTCGCCCACGATCGGGTCGACGCGCACGAGCAGGATCGTGTCGGAGCGCTGGCCCGTCGGCTCGCCGGCTCCGAGGAACAGATCGGCGTTCGGGTCGTGCGCGTCGACGTTCGCGCGGCTGTCCGAACCGATGATCAGGTAGTTGCGGGGCTGGCCGGGATCGCTCACCTCGTCGAGGGAGATGTTGGCCCGAGCGAAGTTCCCAGTCTTCCAAAAGACGTAGCCGATCGCGCTCGCGCTGGCGATGCAGGCAACGACGAGCAGGATGCCCACGCTCAGCGCGAGGCGCTGGTGCCAGCTGCGACGGGCTCGCGCGCGGGGGGATTGCCGTTCGCTCGCCATCAAGCGGTCGACACTACTCAGCCCGCATCCCGCCCTTTCGTCGGGCGGCGGGCCGTTCGAGCTGGCAGCGAGCCCGCCCCATAGAGTCGGCACATGGCGATCATCGAGGACGCTCCACCGGCCAAGGCCGAGCGCTGGACCGCGCAGTGGAAGGAGCTCTACCACGAGGTCATCGACAACGCCTTGTGCACGGGATGTGCCGGTTGCGTGATCGTCTGCCCGCACGACGTCATCGGCTACGACGACACCAACGGCCGCTACAAGCCCTTCCACCTGGAGGACGAGCTCGGCGTCGACAACTGCGTCCACGGCGAGAAGGGGTGCACGAGCTGCACCCGGGCGTGCCCGCGCTTTCGGGCCTGGGAGCCCGAGGCCGACGAGCACCTCTTCGGTCGTGTGCGCAAGCCGGAGGAAGCCGCCGGCGTCTACCAGGACATCCTCCTCACCCGCGCCGCCGACGACAACGTGCACGGCACCGGCCAAGACGGCGGCTTCGTCTCCGCCTTGCTCATCTGGTTGCTCGCCAACGACTACATCGACGGTGCGCTGACCTCGTACCTCGAGGGTGACGCCGGCGATTGGAAGGCCATCCCCGGGGTTGCCACCACCCCGGAAGACGTCCTGCGCGGCGCGGGCAGCCGCTACACCTACTCGGCGAACATGCTGGCGGTGAAGGAAGCCGACGAGCGCGGCCTCAAACGCCTCGCTCTCGTCGGCATGAGCTGCATGACATCGAGCCCGCCCGTGATGTGGCACCGCAGGGTGGGCAAGTCATCGAAGCCCTTCCTCTTCAACATCGGGCTGTTGTGCTCGAAGAGCTTCGACGACGCCATCTTCGACGAGCTGTTCGAGACCAAGTACGGGCTGCGCAAGCAGGACATGGTCAAGATGAACATCAAGGGCGTGTTCCAGATCTGGATGCGCGACGGGAGCTTCCACGAGATCAACCTCAAGGAGTGCCACGCATGGACCCGCGAGGGTTGCGTGCACTGCCCCGACTTCGCTGCCGAGCACGCCGACATCTCCACCGGCGGCATCGGCAAGGACAACGACTGGACGCTCACGATCGTGCGCACCGACCTCGGGCGCGAGGTGATCGCGCGGATGATCGCGGACGGCACCATCATCGCCCGGCCCGGCGACGAGGATCCCGGCGCCATCGCGCTGATGAACAGGCTGTCGGCCAAGAGCCGCGAGCGGTGGCCGGCTCAGGAGGTCGACTTCCCCCGGAACCCCGAGTAGCTCAGCTGCTCGAGGTGCCCGAGCTCGAAGGGGCCGCGCACGCGGCCACGAGGGCGAGGATGTCGCTGGGCACATCGTTGTTGTCGGCCTCGAGGCGCTTGTTCAGATCGACGTACTGGGCGTAGCTGAACCGCTTCGTCACCTCCGCGTACGCGCAACGACACACTGCACTGCGGGCTGCGTTGTCGTCAGGGTTGCACGACGAGAGGAAGACGCCCTCTGTCGCCTTGCTGTAGCCGGCCTTGCTCCCTGAGCAGCCGGTGGCGACGCCGAGCACGAGGAGCGAGGCGACGAGCAGGCGGAGCGGCGACATGCGACGGCGACCCTACTGTTCGGTCCCAGCGGCCAACATCGCGGCGCGCATGAGGACGGCGTCCAACATCGGCTCGGTCAACACACCGGTGAAGGTGTTTTGTTGGCTGACGTGGTAGCTGCCGAGAAGCGTCGTGCCATCCGCCAACGCGACCTCGGCGCCGTGGGCGAAGCTTGGTCTCGGTCGAACGCCGTGGTGACGCACGACGCTGTCCCAGCCGAGCCGGCCGAGGGCGACGACGACTCGTGCCCGGCGCAGCGCTGCCAGCTCGCGTTCGAGGAACGGGCGGCACGCGTCGCGCTCCCCTGGCGTCGGCTTGTTCGCCGGAGGCGCGCACTTGACGGCCGCGGTGACGAAGCAGTCCGCGAGGACAAGGCCATCGCCTCGGTGCGTGCTCGACGGCTGGTTCGCGAAGCCCGTTCGGTACAGCGAGGCGAAGAGGAAGTCGCCGGAGCGGTCGCCAGTGAAGACCCTGCCTGTCCGGTTCGCCCCGTGCGCGGCCGGCGCGAGCCCGACGATGACGACGCGGGCGCCAGGATCGCCGAACCCTGGGACGGGCCGTCCCCAATACTCCCAGTCCGCGAATCGGGCCACCTTCTCCGCCGCTACCCGCTCGCGCCAGGCGACGAGGCGCGGGCAAGCGAAGCACCCGACCACGTCGCGTTCGACTCTGTCGAGGTCGTCCACGGAGTCGGGACCGTACCTGCGCGCCGGTAGCGTTGCTCCGTCATGCCGAGAGCTGCGAAGCCTGTCCCGCCGAAGCCGACGCTGGTCCTGCTTGTGCGCCATGGGCAGACACCCACGACCGGCGCCGTGCTGCCCGGCCGCGCCAGGGGCCTGCACCTCGCTGACAAAGGCCACGAGCAGGCCGCTGCCGCCGCAGAACGGATCGCACCCTTCGGCGAACGGGTCGCGGCCGTCTTCGCCTCGCCGCTCGAGCGCACCCGCGAGACAGCAGCACCGATCGCCAAGGCGTTGCGCCAACGCACGCGGGTCGCGCGAGGCCTCGTCGAGGCCGACTTCGGCGACTGGGCGGGCCGCGAGCTCAAGGCGCTGCGCAAGCTGCCCGAGTGGAAGCAGGTGCAGTCGTACCCCAGCGGGTTCCGCTTCCCCAGCGGCGAGTCGTTCGCCGAGATGCAGGTGCGCATCGTCACCGCTGTCGAGTCGATGGTGCGCGACCACCCCGGATCGGTCGTGGTCGCAGTGTCGCATGCTGATCCGATCAAAGCCGTGGTCGCTCACGCGATGGGCGCGCACCTCGATCTGTTCCAGCGCATCGTCGTCTCGCCATGCTCGGTCACGGCGATCCTCTACAGCTCCGGGGGCCCGACCGTGCTCTGCGTCAACTCGACGGGCCGCGACCTGACGGCGCTGGTACCCAGCTGATGGCCGAATCGTTCGAGATGACCGACCCGATGGTGTTCACCGTGGGCACCGTTGGCGAGCCGGGCGACCGCGTCTTCTTCCTCCAGGCTCAAGGCGATGGCGCCGTCGTCTCGCTGAAATGCGAGAAGCAGCAGGTCGGTGCCTTGGCCGACTATCTCGAGGGGCTCCTGGCCGATCTGCCGACGCCTGATGTCGAGCACGTGCCCACCCTCCTCGGTGTCGTCGAGCCCGTCGTCGCCGAGTTCGTCATCGGCACGCTCGCTGTGGCGTGGGACGACGAAGCCGACCGCATGGTGCTCGTGGCCGAGGAGCTCGTGGTCGAAGACGAGGACTCGATCGTTTCCGTCGAGCCTGCCAGGGCCCGGTTCCGAATCACGCGAGAGCAGGTGGCGGCGTTCGTAGTGCACTCCCGCGGGCTCGTTGCCGGCGGGCGGCCACCTTGCCCGTTCTGCGGTGGTCCCATGGATCCGGGTGGCCACCCCTGCCCCAGGATGAACTGACCCCTCGATGGTCGATCTGCTCGAGGGTGACCTGTCGATACGCGGGCGCATGCCCTGGAGCTCGAACGGCACGTTCCTCACCGAGGTGTGCAGCGGCGACGAGACCGGCCTCGCCGTGTACAAGCCGCATCGCGGCGAGCGCCCGCTCTGGGACTTTCCTGGCGGGCTCTACAAGCGCGAGGTCGCCGCGTATCGCCTCTCGGAGGCGTTGGGTTGGGGCATCGTGCCCGAGACCGTGCTGCGCGATGGTCCGCTCGGCATCGGCTCGCTGCAGCGCTTCGTCGTCGCCGACTTCGAGCAGCACTACTTCACCCTCTTCGAAGACGAGACAGCGCGGTGGCACGACCAACTGCGCACCATCTGCGCGTTCGACCTGCTGGCCAACAGCACCGACCGCAAGAGCGGGCACTGTCTCCTCGGGGAGGACAAGCGCATCTACGCCATCGACAACGGGCTCAGCTTCCACGCCGAGTTCAAGCTGCGCACGGTGATCTGGGAGTTCGCAACCCAGCGCCTCCCGCCGCGGCTTCTCGACGACATCGCGGCGCTCATCGAAGCTGGCATCCGCGACGACCTCGCCGAGCTTCTCGACCCATTCGAACGAGACGCCATCCTCGCGAGGGCGCGAGCCGTGCTCGCCAGCGGCACCTTCCCGATCGATGAGACCGGACGCCGCTACCCCTGGCCGCTGGTCTGAATCTCAGTTCGGGTCATCCCCCGATCGGGCCGAGGACGCGGTCGAGGTACGGGTTCGCGAACATGCCCGTCGGATCGAGCTTCACCCGCACGTCGCGAAAGTCGCGCCAGCGCTCGTAGCGCGCCGACAGCGTCTCGGCCGTCTGGTAGTGCATCTTCCCCCAGTGCGGGCGTCCGCCGTAGTCGTTCATGATCGCCTCGACGCCCTGGAAGTACTGGTCGTACGGGGTGCCGCGGTAGACGTGCACTGCGATGTAGCCGGTCGCACGCCCGTACGCCGTCGACAGGGGTATGTCGTCCGCGGCGACGGCGCGCACCTCGACCGGGAAGCTGATCGGCACGCGGAGGCGTTCGACGAGGTGGCGCACTCGGCCCAACGCCTCGGGCACGGCCTCGAGCGCGATCGCGTACTCCATCTCGTAGAAGCGCACGAAGCGCGGGCTGGTGAAGACCTTGTCGGAACGCTCGACGTAGTCGGCGTGCGCTGCCGAAGGCATCGCCTTCGCGAGACGCGGGATGGCGCGCGGGAATCGACGACCTACGCGGCAGACGAGGCCGAAGGCGGCGTTGCCGATGAGGATGTCGTCGCGGATCCGCACCGCCGCCGAGCGCGGACGGGCGGGCTCGAGCGTGCGGGTGTTGCGCTTAGTCAGCGCCCACCGCGTCCCGGGCACCCAGAAGAACTCGACGTGGTCGCTCGAGCGCATGAAGCCGCCGAAGTCCCTCAGCAGGTCGTCGATGGGCATCGGAGTCTCGACAGCGTGCAAACGGAACGCCGGCACCGGCTTCAACGTGACCGTGGAGAGCACCCCAAGGGCGCCGAGCCCGACACGACTGACGTCGAAGACGTCGGCGTGCTCGTCGCAAGACAGCTCGAGCACAGAGCCGTCTGCGGTGATCAGCCGGAGACCGACGATCGCGGTGGCGAGGTTGCCGAACCTCGTGCCTGTGCCGTGCGTCGCTGTCGACGTCGCCCCCGCGATCGACTGGTAGCCGACGTCGCCCATGTTCTCGAGGGCGAGACCGCGAGAGTCGAGCGCGTCGCTGAGCGCGGCCAGGGAGATCCCGGCCTGCACGGTCACCGTCCCCGCCGCCTCGTCGTGGCCGAGCACGCGGGCGTACCGCTCCAGGTCGATGAGGTGACCGTCGGTGCACGCGATGCCCGTGAAGCTGTGACCAGCACCGACGACCTTCACCCGCCGCTCGGCCGCGGCCGCTCCACGCAGGATGCCGACGATCTCGTCCTCGGACGTGGGTGTCTCGACCGAGATGGGGGCGCACGTCTGGTTGCCCGCCCAATTCCGCCAGATCTTGGGCACCGGCTTCGCCATCAGCGGCAAGTTACGGGGAACCGCGGCGGCGCGCCGCTCGTCGGAAGGGGCATGGATGACACCGCGCTCCTCGACCGCCCGCCCCAGCAGCCCAACGCTGCGCCCCCGACGAGCAAGCCCCGCCGCCGCCGGTCGGTCGTGCTCGTGATCGCCATGCTCGTCGTCGTGGCCGGGCTCATCGGGAGCCGCACCGGCTCACGCGGTGCGCACTCCGTCGCGACGACGTCGAAGGCCTCGGCCGTAGACCGGGTCGCGTCTGGTCCCTCGACGGTCCCGGGCGGGGCGACGCCCGAGCTGCAACCTGACGCCGGCAGCACCACTGGCGCCGACGTTGGAGCACCCGTGGCGCAACCGGGGACGGCGCCGGGGTCGACCGGCGCGGCACCGAGCCCGGGAGCCGACCTCACGAAGATCGTCAAGACCGGCTCCGTCGAGCTCGGCGTCGGCAAGGGAGCATCGTCTGGCACCCTCGACACGATCACGAACACCGCTGCTGCACTGGGGGGCTACGTGTCAGCCACCCAGTCGAGTGGATCCGAGACGGGCTCGCAACGGCCCTCTGCGGCGTTGACCGTGCGGGTGCCCGCCGCGCAGTTCGAGCAGCTGTTGTCCAAGGTGCGGACACTGGGCGAGGTTCGCTCCGTGACGACGACGGGTCAGGACGTGACGGCGCAGTACACCGACCTCGGAGCCCGGATCGGCGCGCTGACAGCCACCCGCGATCAGCTCCTGACGATTCTGCACGGGGCCACGCAGATCCAAGACGTGCTCGCCGTGCAGGATCGCATCACCGGCGTGCAGTCCGACCTCGACTCGCTCGTCGGTCAGCAGAAGGTGCTCGGCGACCAGGCCGAGCAGGCGACGCTGAGCGTGAACGTGCTCGAGCCCGGGGCCGAGGTGGCGCCCACGCCCGGGTACCGAGGCGACGACCTCGGCGACGCGTGGCAAGAGGCGAAGGACCACTTCACCGACGGGGCCAAGGCCGTCGTCGCCGGCTCCGGTGTCGTCGCCCTGGCTCTCGTGGCGCTCGCAGCCGCGTTCGCGATCGTGCGCATCGCCCGCCGCCGCTCCGTTCTGGCTGATTAGAAGCAGCGGGGCGCTTCAGGCGCGGGCTTGCAGCGCTTCGATCAGCTTGGGCACGACCTTGTGGACGTCGCCGATGATGCCGAGGTCGGACACGCCGAAGATGGGGGCCTCGGCGTCCTTGTTGATGGCAACGATGTTCTTCGAGCCCTTCATGCCGACCATGTGTTGTGTCGCACCCGAGATGCCCACGGCGATGTAGACGGTGGGCTTCACGACCTTGCCTGTCTGGCCCACCTGGTATGCGTAAGGCACCCAGCCCGCATCGACGATGGCCCTGCTGGCGCCCGGTGCGCCCTTCAAGAGCTTCGCGAGCGTCTCGATCATCTCGTACTTGGCGGCCTCGCCGAGGCCCCGCCCGCCGGAGACGACCACGGCGGCCTCGTCGAGCTTGGGCCCGGTGGCCTCCTCGACGTGGCGGTTCGTGACCTTGGCGGCGCCGGCAGCTCCGGCATCGGGCATCGCCAGCGCCTCGACCGATGCCGGCGCGCCCCCGCTCTCCTCAGCCACGAACGACTTCGGGCGTACCAGCACGATGTTGGGCTGACCGGCGGTGAGCTTGGTGCGCACAAGCTGCGTGCCGCCGAAGATCGGCGTGGTCGCGACGACCGAGTCGCCGTCGACCGACACGTCGGTGTTGTTGCCGAGCACCGGCTTGTCGAGCGCAACCGACAGCCGGCCTGCGATGTCGCGCCCGTCGTAGGTGGTGCCGAGCAGGATCAGCTCGGGCGTGTCACCGGCTTCGATCGCCGCGGCCAGCGCCGCGCCGATGTGCGCGCCGGGCAGCTTGTCGCCGATGTCGCCGGTGGCGAGCACCCGGGTCGCGCCGTGGGCGCCGAGCGTGGCTGCGATGGCCTCGCCGTCGCCGGCAAAGACGCACGTGATCTCGGTGCCGAGCTCGCGGGCCTTGGCAAGCATCTCGAGCGTGATCGTCTTGACCTTCTCGCCATCGGTCTCCGCGAGAACCCAAACCTTGGAAAGCGCCATCAGATGACCTTCAACCCTTCGAGGAACTCGACGATCTTTAGGTAGCCCTCGCCATCGTCTTCGATGATCGTGCCGGCCTGTCGCTCCTCGGCTGCGTCGACGGCGACGATCTCCTGGCCCGCTCCAGCCCAACCGACGATGCTCGCGTCGATCCCGAGATCGCTCACCGTGACCTGGTCGACGGGCTTGGACTTGGCCGCCATGATCCCCTTGAAGCTGGGATAGCGGGGTTCGACGACACCGGCCGTCACCGAGACCACAGCGGGGAGAGGGCACTCGACCTCGTCGTAGCCCGACTCGGTCTGGCGCTGCACCTTGACGGTCGTGCCGTCCACCTCGACCGATTTGGCGAAGGTGATCGATGGCAGGCCGAGCACCGCAGCGACCTGCTCGGGCACCGTGCCGGTGTAGCCGTCAGACGATTCGGTCGCTGCGAGGACGAGGTCGAACTCGGTGCGCTTTATCGCGGCGGCGATGACCTTGGCCGTGTCGAGCGCGCCGGCCCCCTTGAGCGCTTCGTCGCTGACGAGCACGGCCTTGGCCGCTCCCATGGCGAGTGCGGTGCGCAGCCCCGATGTCTCGTTGTTCGGCGCCATGGAAACGAGGGTCACCTCACCCCCGCCGGCCTTGTCGACAAGTTGCAGAGCCATCTCGACGCCGTAGGAGTCCGACTCGTCGAGGATGAGCTTGCCGTCGCGCTTGAGCGTGTTGTCGGGGTTCAGCGCCCCCGGCTCGGCCGGGTCAGGGATCTGCTTCACGCAGACGGCGATGTTCATAGCGGGCGATCCTGCCAGCCCGCTCCGGGCGCCTGCCAGTTCGCGTTACCGTCCGAAGCTTGCGCCTGTTGCTGGTGGTCAACTCGTCGGCGTCGTCGGTGACAGCGCGCGGCAGGGTTGTCATCCAAAAGGCGCTGTCTGCAGACCACGACGTCGCGGTGGCCGAGACGAATCGCCGGGGCCACGCCACCCGCTTGGCTCAGGGTGCAGCCCGCGACGGGGTCGACGCCGTCGTCTGCCTCGGTGGCGACGGCACCTTGAACGAGGTGGCGAACGGCTTGGCCCGGACGCGCACCGCGCTCGCTGCTCTGCCGGGTGGTTCGACGAACGTGTTCGCCCGCACCATCGGCCTGCCGAACGACCCCATCGAAGCCACGGGTGCCCTGCTCGGCGCGCTCGAGAGCGGCAGCATCGAAGACGTCGGACTCGGTTCGCTCAACGGTCGCTACTTCCTGTTCCACGTCGGGCTCGGCTTCGATGCCGAGGTGGTGCACCAGGTCGAGCGCCGATCGGGCCTCAAGCGCTATGCCGGGCACCCGCTGTTCATCTACGCAGCTTTCACCGCGTACTTGCGCCACTACGACCATTCACGACCTCGCTTCGCCCTGAGATTCAGCGACGGCGGCGTGGTCGACGACGGGTGCTTCTCGATCGTGATGAACACCAACCCGTACACCTACCTGGGCAACAGGGCATTCGACGTCATCCCCGAGGCCACGCTCGAGCGAGGCCTTGCCGTGGTCTCGTTCCGCTCGCTCACGATTCCCACGCTGCTCGGGGCGGCGGCCTCCGCGCTCGGTCTCGGCGGCGACCTGCGCAAGCGCAAGCACCTCGACGTGCGCACCGACCTCGACGGCCTCGTCGTGGAGGGGCACGGCCCGTTCCCGTATCAGGTCGACGGCGACCATCTCGGCGACACCGAGCTGCTGCGCTTCAAGCACGAGCCAGCCGCGCTCCGCCTCGTGCGCCCATCCTGAAGTCCCCCGACATTTCGGTGGCCGAAAAAAACCGCTTGCCGCGGCGGAAGGCCCTTGTTACCCTGCGTACATCCCGCAGTCGCACCCTCACGCTTTTGTGGGGCGGCATGTGAACACGGTCACAAAGCCCTGTGACACCGAACCACTTGGAGGACCGGTGGCGCTCTCGCTCTCCGTAGAGCCGTTCTCGATCGAGCACGACGACTGGCGTGACCACGCCGCGTGTCGTGATACCAACCCTGACCTCTTCTTCCCTGTCGGCACCACCGGCCCGGCGATCGAGCAGATCGAACAGGCCAAGGCCGTGTGCCGCGAATGTGACGCGCAGTCGGCCTGCCTCGACTTCGCCCTCGTCACCAACCAGGATTCCGGCGTCTGGGGCGCCACGTCGGAAGAGGAGCGCCGCAAGCTCCGCAAGGCATGGCTCGCCCGCCAGCGCCGCGCCTCCTGAGCTCACCTCGGCCAGCGCGCCCGATCCGCACGGCCCCCCACGGGGGGCCGTCTTCGCGCCCGTAGGGCCGTCGCGGGCGTCGCTCACATCGGGACGCGCAGCGACACCACGGTGCCGGGGCGTTCGGGGGGACCGTCGCCGGTGTGCATGGTGATCGTGCCGTTGAGCTCGGATGTCACGAGCGTGCGCACGATCGACAGGCCAAGGCCCGTCGCTTTCTCGAGTGCGAAGCCCTCGGGAAGCCCGGTCCCGTCGTCGGTGACGTCGACCTGCAGCTCGGTGAGACCCCGGCGAAGTTGCAGCACCACCTCGCCACCGGTCGATCCTTCCGGGTACGCGTGGTCGAACGCGTTCTGCAACAACTCGTTGAGGATCACCGCGAGCGGGGTGGCCACCTGCGCCGGCAGGTTGCCGGCGTCGCCGTCGACCAGGCACCGCACCGGGCGCTCGTCGAAGTGAAAGGCCTCCTCCACCATCCGCGCCACCGGGCGCACGATGTCGACGAAGGGGACGTCCTCGCCTGCCTCGCGAGAGAGGATCTCGTGAACCAGAGCGATCGAACGCACCCGCCGGACCGATTCCTCGATTGCCGCCTTCGCCTCGGGCGACTCGAGCCTTCGACCTTGCAGTCGCAGCAGCGAGGAGATCGTCTGCAGGTTGTTCTTCACCCGGTGGTGGATCTCGCGAATCGTCGCATCCTTCGAGAGCAGGAGACGATCGCGGCGGCGTAGCTCGGAGATGTCGCGCAACAAGACCACGGCGCCGGACACTTCGTCCTTGTCGAGCAGCGGGATGCAACGAAGCACGACCGTCGTCTCGAGCCCCTGCTCGAGCTCCGCGACGGCGGGCGCAGGCCTGGCCATCGCCTCTCGGATCGGGGTCTCGTCAAGCCCGAGCTCGCCGAGGCGCATCCCCTCGGTGTTGGCGTGCACGCCGACGCGGTGCAAGGCAGAGACGCCGTTCGGCGACGTGTACACGACGCGGCTCTGGGCGTCGAGGAGCAACACACCGTCGCCCACTCGAGGCGCCTCTTCGGCCTCGGGCTCCTCGCTCGGGTACGGGTAGGAGCCGTGCGAGATCATCCGAGCGAAGCGGGTGAAGATGTCGACGTACGTGCGCTCGAGCTCGCCTGTCTGACGGCCGATCGAAGGCGTCGACTCTCGCGTGAGCACACCGATCACCTCGCCCTGCCAACGCACAGGGATGCCGAGCACCCTGACGCGTTCCTTGAGCGGCGGAATGCTCATCTCACCCTCGAGGATCTCCCCGAGGCGAAACGCGCGAGCAACGATGGGCCGCTCGTCTTCGGCCACCACCGAGCCGACCCAATCTCGCCGGTACACGGTCTGCGACGTGGCCGGACGGATCTGGCCGAGGACGACGAACGAGGAATCCGATCCGCGCTCGGGAGCCCACAATAGGAGATCGGCGAAGCAGAAGTCCGACAGCAGCCCCCACGCGCCGACGAGGCGCTGCATGTGGTCCAGCTTCTGGCGATCGAGGCCCGTACGCGTTCGCGCCAGCTCGGCGAGGGTGGCCACGCGGTCAGGTTAGGTCAGCGCCAGATCGCGTCACCGAGGCGGATGAGCCCTGCCAGGTCGAAGATGTCGGACTCGAAGTAGGGCACGGCGGCGACGACCTGCGCTGCACCGGCCAGCTCAGCGCGCGTCTCTGCTTCGCGCTCGGCCACGACCTGGAAGTTGAGGAAGCTCTCCCCGACCTCGCGCAGCACCCGCGCGACCTGCGCGCTCTCGCCGACACCGTCGAGGCGTGCCGCGAGCTCAGTCCCCTCCCCGCACAGCCTCTTTGCGACGGATGTGCTCGGGTGATCGCGCAAGAAGTCGGGGAGCACCTTGTTGAGCACGACTGCGCCCAGATGGAGGTCGCGCCGACCCAACTCCGCAATGAAGAACTCCGCTTCGCGCACGGGTGCCGACTCGAGTGTGGTGACGACGACGAACGTCGTGCGTTTGTCGGACAGCACGTGGCTGACGGCCTTCGCCCGCTCGACGAACCCGGCATACATCGACTGGAAGAGCAAGAAGAACTCGGCGATGTCCTCGAGGAACTGCGAGCCGAGGATGCGATCGGCGACCGTGTAGAACGGCTTGGAGGCGAAGCTCAGGACGCGGCTGCGCGCCGGCACGGTCAACCAGCGAAGGAAGCGGCTCGAGAAGAAGTCGGCCATCCGGGCCGGGGCCTCGAGGAAGTCGATCGCGTTGCGCGTCGGCGGCGTGTCGACGACGATCAGGTCGTAGCGGCCCGACGCATGGATGTCGTACAGCCGCTCCATCGCGATGTAGTCGTGGCTCTGGACAAACCGTCCCATGAGGCTCTGATAGAGCGGGTTCTTCAGGATCGCATCGCGGGTGGCAGGGTCCGGAGCGTGGCGCCGGATCAGGTCGTCCCATGACTGCTTCGTGTCCAGCATCGCTGCCCACAGCTCTCCGCGCGGTTCGACTCCAGCCGCGCGGAAGGCGGCGTCGGGCACGCGGGTCTCGACGTTGCCGAACTGCTCGAGCCCCAGCGCGTTCGCGAGACGCTTCGCGGGGTCGACCGTGAGCACGAGGACCTTTCCGCCAAGATGACTTGCGGCCTGCGCAGCGGCCGCTGCCGCTGTGGTCGTCTTTCCAACACCACCCGAGCCGCAATGGATCACGATCTCCTTCGCGGCGAGCAGCTGCTCGAACGTCATCTCGCCCCGCTTGCCTCTCGCCGACGCCATCAGCGGCCCAGCTCCTCGCCGAGCGCGTTGGCGACGAGCTGGGTCGCACGCACGCCGTGGTGGCGCGTGAACAGCTCGGGGACGTAGAGCAGCTCGGCGCGCCCGGCGAGGCCATCGCGCAAACGGGCGAGGTGGCCAGCGCGGGTGCGTCGGAGGGTGACGGCAAGCTCAGCGCCGTCGAGGATCGCGGTGACAGGCCCGCCGGCCGCGAGGGCGAGGGCCTCGGCGTTGGCCGGCTCCTTGAGTCGGTCGAACGTCTCCTCCTCGCCGCGCCCGAAGAGCTCGGGCAGCACGCGGTTGACGACGACGGAGGCGAGCTCGACGTTGGTCTCGGCGCTGATGCGTCCCGCGAGCTCGATCGTCTCGTTGACCGGCATCTCCTCGGGGCTGGCCACGATGACCGCCCCGGTCTGGGCCGGGTCACCGAGGATGTCGAGCATCCAACCGGTCTGGTCGTGGACGAGGCCGACCTTGACCATCTCCCGCATGCCTTGGGGTGCCGCCAGCTGGGCGACGGCATGACCTGTCGCGGCGCCGTCAACGACCACCAGGTCGTAGTGGCGCTGGCGCACCTCCCAGAGGAACTTCCCGATGATCAGCACCTCCTTCACGCCTGGGGCCGCCTGGGCGACGAAGTCGAAGGTGCGGGCGAGCGGCCCGAGACGCGCGACGAAGGGGATCTTCAGCTGCAGGCTGAGGTACTCCTTGAGCGACTCCTCGGTGTGCATCGACATCGCGAAGAGGTTGGGGCCGATCTCTCGCGCCTCGAAGCGTGTGGGCGGCACCTCGTAGAAGTCGGCGAGGTTCCCTTTGGCGTCGACCTCACCGACGAGGGTCCGCTTGCCCTGCTGGGACGCGAGCAGCGCGAGACCAGCGGCGACGGTGGTCTTGCCGACCCCGCCCTTTCCGGTGACGAAGAGCAGCTTGCGGTCGAGGAGCGCTGTCGTCACCCGAACCCGATGCGGCCCTTGCCCGAGACCGGCCCGAGGTCGATGTACGCGATCTTCTCCGCGACGATCCCGACTTGACGGCCCTTGCGGTCTTCGAGCCATACGAGCCCGTTGCCTTCGGCCACAGCAGCGCCGATCGAGGCTTTCACCGCGTCTGTGTCAGTGTCGTCGTCGAGATCGAGCTCGACCTCTCGAGCGGTGTTGATCAGACCGATCCGGACATCCACGTTGGCTCCTCGCCTCTGGGGCGCCCATCGTAGGCAGGGCTGGGAGTACGACCCGATCGTCAGTCGACGAGCTTGAGCTCGGGGTGGAACCGCCGGGTGGGCGCCAGCTCGGTGTCGATGCGCTCCGCGATCAGGGCGAACGCCTGGCCGGCCTCGCTCTCGGGCGCGACGGCTGCGATGGGGTGCCCGTCGTCGCCACCCTCACGCACTTGCGGCGTGAAAGGCACGCTGGCAAGCAGCGGCGCGTCGAGCGACTCGGCAAGCTTGGCCCCGCCGCCGGATCCGAACAGCTCGTAGCGCGTGCCATCGTCGCCGGTGAACCACGACATGTTCTCGATGATCCCTTTCACCTCGAGGTTCACCTTGTGCGCCATGAAGCCCGCCCGCTGCGCGACGCGCTGCGCTGCGGGCTGCGGTGTCGTGACGACATACATCTCGGCGCGGGGAAGCATCTGGGCGAGGCTGATGGAGACGTCACCAGTGCCTGGCGGGAGGTCGACGAGGAGATAGTCGGGCTCGTCCCAGTAGACGTCGGTCAGGAACTACTCGAGGGCCTTGTGCAGCATGGGGCCCCGCCAGATGACGGGCTGGTCCTCGTCGGCGAAGAAGCCGATGGAGATGCACCGCACGCCGTTGGCCTCGGGCGGCAGGAGCATCTCGTCGAGCAGTACGGGGTGGCGATCGACGCCGAGCATCTTCGGGATCGAAAAGCCCCAGACATCGGCGTCGAGGATGCCGACGCTGCGCCCCCGCGACGCGAGCGCCACGGCGACGTTCGTCGTCACCGACGACTTGCCGACGCCGCCCTTGCCCGATGCGATGAGGAGCACCCGCGTTCGACAGCTCGGGTCGGCGAAGGGGATGGCGCGTCCTTCGGCATGGCCGTGCGCCGCGTTGGTGCCGGCTGTGCTGCCGGGATCGCCATGCAGGCCTTGACGCAACGCGCGCAGCTCGTCTTCGGTCATGACCCCGAACTCGATGGCGACCGAGTCGCACCCCTCGAGCGCAGTGACGGCCTCGGTCACCCGACGATCGATCTCCGCCCGCAAAGGACACCCCACGACGGTGAGCGCGATGGCCACCGTGACTGTGCCCGCCTCGATGGCGATCCGCTTGACCATGCCAAGCTCGACTATTGAGCGGTGCAGCTCAGGATCCTGCACCGGGCGCAACGCTTCGATGATCTGAGCTTCGTCGGGGGGCATTGGTCGTAAAGTTATCGGTGCATGGACTCTGCCCCGCTCTCGCCAACCGAGTTCGCGTCTGCGGTGACCGCCATCACGTCTGCGTTCGGCGACCCGACCCGGCGTGACATCTACCTCTGGGTGCGGGACGCGGAAGCTGCGATCACCGTGGCCGAGGCAGCCGAGCGCTTCGAGCTGCACCCCAACGTCGCTCGCCATCACCTCGACAAGTTGGTGGCCGGCGGCTACCTCGAGGGCGCAGGGCGCGTGGCCGGCGGCGGCGCCGGGCGCCCGTCGAAGCGCTACAAGGCGAGCGCCAACACGTCTCTCGAGCTTCCCGTGCGTCACGATGACCTGCTCGCGACGCTTCTGGGCAAGGCGCTGTCGCTGCTGCCGCGGGCCGAGGCCGAGGCGATGGCCGAGGAGGTCGGGGTCGAGTACGGACGCGCGATGGCCGCGACGATCGGCGACTCGGAGGAGGGGCGGCGCTCGTTCCGATCAGCGCTGCACATCGTGGCCGGCGCCCTCACGGCTCACGGCTTCGCGGCGCACGCCGAAGACCGCGGCAACGGACTGCGCATCATCTCCGACCACTGCCCGTTCGGCGACGCTGCCATCGAGCACCCGGTAATCTGCGCGGTCGATCGGGGCCTGGTGAAGGGGATGCTCGCCACCCTCTACGGCGAAGCTGGGACCGTGACGGAGTCGAGCGTCGCGTTCGGCGACGACACCTGCGTCACCGCCATCGACGCTTGACTCCATTCTCGATGCGGCACTACCTCGACCACGCGTCGACATCACCGCTGCGACCTGTCGCCCGCGATGCGATGGTCGCCGCGCTCGACGCCGGGTGGGGCGATCCGTCACGCATCCACGAGGAGGGCATGGCCGCGCGGCACGCGCTCGAGGTTTCACGCGAGCAGCTCGCCGCATTTCTCGGGTGTCGCACGAGCCGCGAGGTCATCTTCACCTCAGGCGCGACCGAGTCGATCGCGGCCGTGTCGTGGGGCACAGCCGAGCGGGGCCCAGCACAGGTCGTCACGGCAGTCGAGCATTCGGCGGTGCGCATGGCTGCAGCGCAACACGGCGATGTTGTCCTGGTGGGCGTTGACGGCGGCGGGCGCGTTGCGGTCGACGACGTGCTGGCCGCGCTCGACGGCTGCGAAGACGGCGTCGCGTGCGTGCACGTGCAATGGGGCAACCATGAGGTCGGCACCGTGCAGCCCGTCGCGGAGATCGTCGCTGCGTGCCGTGAGCGTGGGGTGCTCGTGCACGTCGACGCCGCGCAAGCCGCGGGACATGCTGCCATCGACTTCGCGTCCCTCGGCGCTGATCTGTTGACCGTCAGCTCGCACAAGCTCGGCGGACCCGCAGGAGCGGGCGCGTTGCTCGTGCGTCGCGGCCTACGGCTTCGGCCCTTGCTCGTCGGCGGCGATCAAGAGCGGGCGCGGCGCGCCGGCTACGAACCCGTCGCGGCAGCTGTGGGGTTCGGCGCGGCAGCCGCATCGATCGATGTCGCCGCCGAGGCCGCCGAGCAGCAGCGCCTCACCGACCGCGTCCGCCAGGCCGCGTCGGCATGGGAGGGCGTGCACGTGTACGGCGACGCGATGCACCACCTCCCGCACCTCGTGTGCCTCGGCTTCGACGGCGTCGAGCCCCAAGGGGTGCTCATGGGGCTCGACCGCGCCGGCATTGCCGTGCACTCCGGCAGCGCGTGCTCATCGGAGACGCTCGAGCCGTCACCCGTCCTCGAAGCGATGGGAGTCGACGCCCACCGATCGCTGCGTGCGTCGGTCGGGTGGTCGTCGACCGACTCCGACATCGACGCGTTCCTCGTCGCGCTTCCCGAGACGCTCGCCTACTTGCGCAGACTCGGGCGTTGAGCAGCAACCGGGGGGCGATCGCGGCGGCGCGCCCCTGCAGCCACGTCGTCAGGGACGTTGATCTCCAACCGCAGGAGGTTCGCCGCCATCGTCTTGCCGAGGTTGTCGGCGCGCAACGATCGCGGCGCCCCGCCGCCGAGTGCGTCGTGGAGCACGTACTTGATCGCGAGCACGTTGCGTGCTTCGTAGCGCTCCACGTCGCCGCGCACCATGGCGCCGAAGTGTTCCTTGACGAGCGCTGCGGTCACCGCGGCGAGCACGGCGTCGTACGACGCATCATCGTCGCAGAACAACGACAGATCGGCGATGTCGCCTTTGTCGCCCGAGCGGGCCCCGCACAGGTCGCGCAGCTGGATCGTCGCCATGTTGGACGGAGCGTACTTGTGCCCCCACTAACGTCTGGCGCCGTATGACGCTGTACATCGTGCGGCACGCCGACGCGAAGAGCCGCTCAGCCTGGGAGGCCGACGACCGCCTCCGTCCCCTGACGAAGAAGGGCGAACGGCAGGCCGCCGAGATCGCGCAGCGCCTGGCCTCGGCCGAGGTGCAACGCGTGCTGTCGAGCCCGGCTGTGCGCTGCCTCACCACCGTCGCTCCCCTCGCCAAGGCGCACGGCGTCGACGTGCACCCGACCGAGCTGCTCTTCGAGGGCGCGGCGCCGAAAGCGGCCTACCAGCTCGTGCTCGAGCAGACCCAACGTGATGGCGACGCCGTGCTCTGCGCGCACGGCGACCTCATCCCCGAGATGCTGCGGCGCGCAGCGAAGGACGGCGCCGAGCTCGTCGGTGGCTACCGGTGGGCGAAAGGCTCGACATGGGCGCTCAGCACTGCATCGGGCGCCATCGTCAGCGGCCGCTACCAACCCCCGCCAGATTGAACGGGCTCGGCCAGTGCGGGCTCGCGACGAACGATCGTTGTTCCTGTCGCTCGATCCCAGATCCCTCGATGCCCGACGAGCCACACTGCCGCGCTGATCGGCGCGAGCGCCAGAAGCACCTTCGCGAGCAGCTCGCGAGCCGCTGTGCGCCCTGCCCTCGAAGCACCACTGCCGTCGCTCCGCACGAGCTCGAGGTGAAGGATCGAGCGCGCCGGCGACGAGCCTCGCGACCACAGCGCGACCCACCAGATGATCCAGCCGACGCCGAGGCCCGCCACGAACAAGATCATCTCGAGCAGCGCGCAACCGACCCGAACGCCGATGCCGGCGGCGACATCGGGCGCGCTGACGACTGCGATCTCGACAGGTGGGGTCTGGAGCGTCGGTGGCGGCGGCCTGTCGTCGAGCTCGGCGGCGCCGTCGGTCATCGATCGCACGGTACCGCGACAGGACGGGTGCGGACCTACCCGTCCGTCAGCTGGTGGTCACCTCGACGCGGATCTGGGGGTCGACGACGTCCCTCGCGACGGCGAAAGGTTCGACGGCGAGCAGCTGGGTCGGCGCACCATCACGGGCGCGGCCGGCCGAGGAGATCGTCGGCGGCCCTGACAAGCCGAGCACCCCGGCGCCCTGCGCTACAGAAGCGGCCGTCTCCCTGTCGGCGCAGCGCCACGCCAAGCGGCCGATGACCTCGGGAGGCTCCCATCCCTCCGGCGGCTCGGGCGCCGTCGGGCCCCCGAACGCGCCAGCGCCGAAGTACTCCTCGTGCCACTCATCGACGGCGATGCCACGCGCCTCGGCCCTGGCCCGGATGAAGGAGATGGCGGCCCGTGCCTTCGCCTCGGCATCGGGCCACGGGTAGGCAAAGCGCGCCTCGCCCGCGTAGCCCGCCGGCGTGCACACGAGCGCCTTGTAGGTCGCGGGCGGCGGCGCGCCGCGTGTGCCACCGACCCGAACGCGATCGTTGCCTTCGTCACGCACCGTCACGGATGTGAAGTCGGCCGTGACGTCGGGGTTGAGGTACGCCGAGGGATCGTGGACCTCGTAGAGGAGCTGTTCGCGCACGGTGTCGAACGTGACGAAGCCGCCCGTCCCAGACGGCTTCGTGATGGTGGCGCTGGCGTCGGCTTCGACCTCGGCGATCGGGAAGCCGACCTCGGTCGGGTTCGCGTTCTCCCACCACCGCCCACTGTGGTTGCCGCCCGTGACCTGACCCGAGCACTCGAGCAGGTGCCCGACGACGACACCGCCGGCGAGTGTGTCCCAGTCGTCCCACGCCCAGCCGTGCTCGTGCACGAGGGGGGCAAGGAAGAGCGACGCGTCGGCGACGCGTCCCGTGACCACCACGTCGGCACCTCGCCCGAGAGCGTCGACGATCGGACGTGCTCCCAGGTACGCGTTCGCGAAGAGTGCCTCGTCGGGGATGCCGAGATCGGCGCCTCGGAGACGGACGTCGTCGCCGACAACGGTCGCGACGGTCAACCCCGTCGCGCCCGCGTCGCGCAACGCTCCGACGACGGCGCGGCCGGCGGCCACGGGGTTGATGCCCCCGGCGTTGGTGATGAGCTTCGTGCAACCCTCCACCAGCCATGGCAGGACCTGGCCGACGTAGAGCGGGAGGTCGCGCGTGAACCCGAGCGTCTCGTCGCGCTGACGGTCCTTCTGCAGAATCGCCAGGGTCAGCTCGGCCAACGCCTCGCAGACCAGGTAGTCGACGCCGGCCTCGAGCAGCGGGACCACCGGATCGTGGCCGTCGCCGTAGAAGCCCTGCCCTCCACCGAGTCGCACCACGCCTGGGGACACTAGGGAGGCGGAGCGGTCGTCGTCGTGGGCGCGCCGGCTGCGGCCTCGAGCTCGCTGCGTAGGCCGCTCACCAGATCCTGGATCAGCGGGGTCGGGTGCAACGTGTCGAGGGTGCGTAGCTCTGCCAGCGCGGAGTCGGGGCGCCCGATCAGGTCGAAGGCCACGGCGAGGAACGCGTGCGCGTCGGGGTAGTCGGGGTTGGCTGTCGCCACGTCGATGAGCTTCGCGATCTGCGCCGTGTCCCTGTTGGCCATCAACTGCACGCCAGCGCGGTACGTCTGCGCCTCGATGTTGGCGGGGTCGATCGAGAGGACGCTGTCGTAGCAAGCCACGGTCTGGTCGGTGCCACCACGGCCGCTGACATCGGCAAGGCACTCGACCAAGAGCGTCCGCGGATCTTTGCGGTTGTCGCCCGTTGCCGTGCCCCCGACCGTCCGGCGCCCGGCGAGACGGGCCACGGCGAACCCGCACACGAGTGCGAAGGCGGCGACCCCGACGACGAGCGCGACGCGGCGACCGCGCGAGCCCGTAGGCCGCACCGCGGCGAACGACGCCCTGCCGTCGTCGACCGCCGCGCCGATCGCGGCCAGGCGCGCCTCGTAATCGGCGCGCAGCGCGGCGTGGTCGACATCGTCGAGGTCGCCGGCTTCGTGCTCGCGATCGAGGTCCTCGAGCGATCGGCGCAGGAAGGCCTGCTGGTCCTCGAGCGCAGCGAGGGCGTCGAGATCGAGGCGCGGGGAAGGCGGTGTCACACCGGCGCGCCCCAGCGCCGCCAACGGCGAAACGCGAAGGCCAGGCCCGCTGCCCCGGCGAGCAGCACCACGATCGGCACCACCCACACCAGCCCGCCGAAGCCCGAAGCTGTCGGGCGCAGCAAGATGTCTTCGCCGTACTGCTCGGCGAAGTAGCTGCGAATCGCATCATCGCTCTGACCCGCGTCGATGCGCTTGGTGATCTCCTCGCGGATGGCGGCCGACGCCGGCGCATCCGACTGGGCGACGGCCTGACCGCGGCACGTTGGGCACTTGATCGTCTGCGCGAGCGCGTGTGCCCTGTCGACCGGGTCGGGAGCCGCGCCCGAGCGCGTCCCAGCGAGCAGCGCAACGACGAGCACGACCCCCATGAGGGCGTAGCTGACTTTCGTTCGCGCTGTCACCCGCTGCCGCCCGAGCTCGCGGGGTCGGCGGGTCGGGAGAACAGCCTTTCGGTGAGCGCTGCGATCTCGGTGTCGAGCCCGACGCTCGTCACCCCTCCGATGAGGCGCTGGCGCACGATCCCTGAAGGGTCGACGAGGAACGATTCGGGCACCCCGGTGATCGAGAAGGCGAGCGCGAAGTCGGTGTCGCTCCCCAGCACCACAGGCCACTCACCGCCGTTCTCCGCGAAGTACGCGCGCACCTTCGCCGGGTCGTCCTGGAACACGACGGAGACGACCTCCGCGTCGCCCTTCTGCGCGTGGATGCGAGCGAAGGAGGCCAGCTCCGGGTGCTCCTGTTGGCACGGCACGCACCACGTCGCGAAGAAGTTGACCACGACCCACCGCCCGCGGAGGGCGTCGATGTCGAAGCTCGAACCGTCGAGCGTCGTGCCCTTCACCTCAGGGACCGGCTTGTCCTGCAACGGCGTGAACGTCGCTTTGTCGTCGGCACCTTTGCGCGTGAACAACACGACGACCAGCAGCAGGATCACGACGGCGACGGGCACCGCGACGTAGAGAGCGGCCCGGCCCTTGTGGGGCGGCTGGAAGTAGCCGCCCACCTCGTCGGCCATCAGCAGCCGGCCATCAGTCGATGCCGACCGGTTCGCGGTCGACACCGGCTCCGTCTTCGGACGTGGGTTCGACAGGCGGCGGCGCAGTCGTCGCGATCGGGGCGCTCACCGGGTCGAGCGGGTTGCGACGCCTGCCGGGGAAGGCAGCGAGGAAGGTGCCGAACGCGATGACCCCTCCGCCGATCCACATCCACACCGCGAGCGGCTCGATGATCACCCGCAACGTCACGGCGTCGTTGCTGCCGGGGGCCGTCACGAGCGAGAGGTAGACGTCGTCGACGAGCGAGCTGCGCACCGAGGGCGTGCCAATGGCCTGGCTTCCGAAGCGGAACGTGTTCAGCGCTGGCTCGTACACCTTGGCGCCGTCGACGCGGACGCGGGCCGACACGATCGTCTTGTTGCCCTCTAGGCGGACCCTGCTGCCGAGGTACTCGAGCTTGTGTCCCTGCAAGGTGATCGTGTCGCCGGGCTCGAAGGTCCGTTCGCGCTCGACCTGGAAGCTCGTGCTGGCGACGTAGGCCACGACGAGGATGATCACCCCGAGGTGCACGATCATCCCGCCGTTGGTGCGCCCGACGAAGCCCCGCCAACCTTGGCGCCGCGAGGCCAAGATCACCTGCCGCAAAGCGGCACCGGCCGCGAAGCCGCCGAGCGCGAAGCACGCAAGCGGCGCGAGGCCACGCGCCCCGGCCCACACGGAGAGCACGAGCGCGGCGACGCCGGTCCACGCTGGCCACTGCAGGCGGTTGGCGAGCGTCTCCCCCGTCGTTTTGCGCCAAGGCAGCACTGGGGCGACAGCCATGAGGGCGAGCAGGCAGAGCCCGAGCATCATGCCGAAGAAGTCGAACCACGGTCGCCCGACCGAGAGCCGATCGCCGTTCGCCGCCTCGACGATGAGCGGCCAGACGGTCCCGAGCAGCACGATGAACGCGAACACCGCTAACAGCAGGTTGTTGAAGAGGAAGGAGCCTTCGCGCGACAGGGGCGAGTCCATGCGGCCCGGGGAGCGCAGCCGGTCGCCGCGCCAACCGATGAGCCCGACCGTGACCAGGACGATGACCGCGAAGAAGCTGAGGACGGTGGGCCCGATGCCCGATTCGGTGAACGCGTGCACCGAATCGAGGACACCCGAGCGGGTGAGGAACGTCCCGAGGATCGTGAGCGAGAACGTGGCGCACAGCAGCGTCAGGTTCCACACGCGAAGCATCCCCCTGCGCTCCTGCACCATCACGGAGTGCAGGTATGCGGTGCCCGTCAGCCAAGGGAGAAACGAGGCGTTCTCGACCGGGTCCCAGGCCCACGCACCGCCCCAGCCGAGCACCTCGTAGCTCCACCACGCGCCGAGCACGACACCGACAGAGAGGAACCCCCAGGCGAACAGGGTCCATCGCCTTGTCTCGAGCAGCCACCCCTCACCGAGGCGGCCCGTGACGAGCGCTGCGATCGCGAACGCGAATGGGACGCTGAAGCCGACGTAGCCGAGGTAGAGCATCGGGGGGTGAAACGCCATGAGCACGTTGTTCTGCAAGAGCGGGTTCGGCCCCGGACCGTCGAAGCCGAACCCCGGCGTGAACGACTTGAACGGGTCGGCTGGGCCGACGTGCGGCAGCATCATCCCGAAGAAGAAGGCGCAGACGACGAACAGCGTGAGGGTCGCCCAGCCGACCATGGGGTCGCCGGCACGTTTGCGGAACTTGCACGTCACGGCCACGAGGTAGCCGGTCAGCACCGTGGCCCAGAGGATGATCGAGCCCTCGAGCGCTGACCACAGGGTTGCGACGTTGTAGGGAAAGGGCGTCTTCGAGCTGCCATTGTCGGCAACGAACTTGATGGTGAAGTCGTTGGTGAGCAACGCCCGCTCCATGAACGCGAAAGCGAGGAGGGCGCCGAGCGCTACGAGCGCGACGTAGCTGCGCGACGCGAGCAGCAGGCGGGCGTTGCGGCGCTTCAGGCCAACGGCGAGCGTGGCGACGCCGAGGACGCTTGCGAGGAAGCCCAGGGTGACGCCGGCCTGGCCGAGCGCGAGGTTCACGACGTCACGCCGCGGTCGGGGTTGTCCTCGATGTACTTCGCCGAATGCTTGATCAGGATGGTGTCGCTGTCGAAGTACTGCCCGCTCTGGTCCCAGTGACCTTCGAGCACGACGGGCGTCTCTGCCTTGAACAGCTCGGGTGGGTCACCGTGATGGCGCACGTCGATCGTCGAGCCGTTGAACGCGATCGAGAAGCTGACGTCCTCGCCGCTCGTCTGCACGCCGGGCTGCACGACACCTTGCACGCGGAAGCGCTTCGTCCCGAGGCTCGACCTGTCGCGCACGGCCTCGTCGGCGTTGCGGTAGTAGAGCGCCGCGTTGTTGAGGAACTGAAAGAGCACGCCGCCGATGGCCACGACGATGACGACAGCGATGACGTAGACGAGCGGGCTGCGCCGCCGCCGGATGTGAGGGGCACCGCCGTCGTCGACGGTGCGGGGCGTCACATCCACCGGCGGTCCTCAGGAGGGACCTGCTTCGACAGCCGCCGTCCCCGCAGCAGCACCCACACCGCGTACGCCCCGAGCCCACCGAGCGTCGCGGTGTAACCACCAACGATGTACGGCCAGCCCGAGTCCGAGGCGAGCACCGCGCCGATCATGGCGAGACCGCCTCGGCCCGGCGCGCCTCGATGGCGACGTCGAGGCCGACCTCGTCGAGCTGGTCCTCGAGCCAGGCCACCCTGAAGCGATGCACGAGCAGCCAGGCGTAGACAACGAGCGCGACGACGATCCCGAACATCAACGTGAACAGCATCAGACCCTCGATCTGGGTGTTGACAGCGAGCGTTGCCTCTTGGTGCAGGCTGCGCCACCAATCGACCGAGTAGTAGACGATCGGCACGTCGACGAAGGCCAGGAGGGCGATCCACGCTGAGCGCCGGTTGCGGGCCTCGATGTCGGTGGGCAGGCGGCGCACGGTTAGATAGCCGAGGTAGAGCAACAGCAGCAGCGCGGTGCTCGTGAGTCGAGCGTCCCACGTCCAGTAGGTGCCCCACGTGGCCTTGCCCCAGAGCGAGCCGTTCACCAGGGTGAGCGCGGTGAAGACGACGCCGACCTCGGCCGAGGCGACGGCCACCGCGTCCCACCAGCGTGACTTCTTCCAGAGCCACATGCCCGAGCCGAGAGCCGTCACCGCGAAGCCCAAGTTCATGACCGTGGCCACTGGGACGTGGACATAGAGCAGCCGGGCCCGCTCGCCCTGGAAGATGTCGGGCTCGGTCGCGAACAGCCCGAGGACCACGACGCTGACGACGCCAACGACAGCCGCCATGCCGAGCACGCGGGTACCGCGCGACCCGGTGTGCGCAGGAGCGGGCTCACGCACGCCCGATGCGACGGGTGCTGCGGCGGTGGCGCTTGTCACGATTCCTCCAGGAGAGAGCCAAAGGCGAGCAGGCCGAAGGCGGTGTAGACGAGGGCGAAGGTGCCGAGGAGACCGACCCAGGGCCAACCGTCGGAGGGTACGCCCGACAGTGCCGCTTCAAAGGCGCGGGTGGCTGCGATGAGCACGGGTGCGACGACGGGGAGGAGCAGGAGTGGGAGCAGCGTCTCTCGCACCCGCAGCCCCGCAGCCAGCACGCCGTAGAGGCTTCCCGCTGACGCGAGACCGAGCGTGGCCGCGAGGCACGTGACCGCGACCATGCCCCAACTCCGGAACGTCGTGCCGTAGAGGATGGCGACGCCGAATCCGAGCAGCACCTCGAGCGCCACCAGCTCAGCGGCGATGGCCGCGACCTTGCCCAAGAAGATCCCAGCCGGCTCGAGCCCAGCCATTCGCAGGGCATCGCGGTTCCCGTCGGCTGCCTCCACCGCGAACGCGCGCTGGATCGCGAGCAGCCCGGCGAACAGGATCGCGACCCAGTAGAGCCCCGATGTCGCGCGTTCGAGGATGCCCCGGTCAGGGTCGAGGGCAAAGGCGAACAACACGAGCACGAGCAGCGCGAACGGCGCGACTTGATTGGTCGTCACCCGGCTGCGCCACTCGATGCGCAAGTCCTTTCCAGCAACGAGCAGGGCGTCATGGAGCAACGCCGGCCACCCCCTCGAGCTCGTGGTCGTGCGAGCGCAGCCGGCGATCGCTGCCGCTTGGATCGACGCGATCGTCCTGGATGACGCCGCCGGCGATCGCCGTGACCCGAGTCGCGAGCGCGGTCGCGCGGTCGAGCTCGTGGCTGGCGACGATGACCGTCGCGCCCTTGGTCGCCGCTTCGCGCACGAGGCCGTCGACGATGTCGCGACCAGTCGCGTCGAGACCCGCGTGGGGCTCGTCGAGCAACCACAGTTGGGGGCGCCGAGCAATCATGGCAGCGATCGAGGCCCGCCGGCGCTGGCCGGCCGAGAGGCGTGCGACGACGACGCCGGCGAGTCGTCCGTCGAGCCCGAGCGCAGCCATGGCGTCCTCGGCATCGCCAACGCTTGCCTTGGACGCCTTCGCCCAGAACCGGACGTTGTCCGTCACGGTGAGATCGTCGTACAGGAACGTGGCGTGCCCGAGCAGGCCGACGCGGCGGCGCAAGGCTTTGCGATGGGCGGCGTCCCGGAGATCGTGGCCGAGCACGGTGGCCGTGCCCGACGCCACGGCCAGCAGGCCGGCGCACGTGCGCAGCAACGTCGACTTGCCGGCCCCGTTGGGGCCCTGGATGAGCACGATCTCGCCGCGCTGCACATCAAGGTCGACGCCGGCGAGGGCGGGGAACCGGCCGAGCAGCGAGACCGTGGCGCGGAAGCGGACGACGGGCTCCATGGAGACGGCGCGAGGCTACTTTCGGCCTCGCGAGCCGGCCAAGGCGGGTCGATCGCTCCGAGCGACCCCGGCGGGGCATCTAACGTGATCGGGATGCGGCTGGCGAGGGTCCTCGGCGGGGTCGGGCGCACGATGATCACCGCGGGCGTCCTCATCCTGCTCTTCGTGGTGTACCAGCTCTGGGGGACAGGAATCCTCCAGGCGCAAGCCCAGGATCGGCTCTCGAAGTCGCTCGACGCGCAGTTGGCGACGACGACGAGCACCACGACCACCCCGGGGACGGTGCCCCCTTCGACCGCGCCGCCTCTCGTCGAGGCGCCCGCCGAAGGAGACCCGATCGGGCGGATCGAGATCGAGCGCATCAGCCTCAAGGCCGTCGTGGTCGAAGGCGTGCGCGACGAAGACCTCAAGGATGGGCCCGGCCACTACCCGAACACCCCGATGCCCGGCCAGAAGGGCAACGCCGCCATCGCTGGTCACCGCACCACCTACGGCGCGCCCTTCGCGTCGATCGACGAGCTGCAGGTCGGCGACAAGATCGGGGTGACGACACTGCAGGGGCACTTCACCTACGAGGTGATGCCCCAGGCCGACGGCAGCGCGCACCTCATCGTCAGCCCGAGCCACGTCGAGGTGCTCGACGACGCAGGTGACAACCGGCTCACCCTGACGGCCTGCCATCCGAAGTACTCCGCGAGCCAGCGCATCATCGTCAACGCCAAGCTCGTCGGTGAGCCGATCGCAGCCCCCGTGACCACCCCCCACGCCGAACAACAAGCCGGGCTCGGCGGGAAGCGCTCCGCGACCTTGCCGGCCCTCTTGTGGGCGCTCCTCTGCGCGGTCATCTGGCTGACGGCGTGGCTCGCTGGCAAGCGGTGGCGCAAGTGGCCTGCCTACGCCATCGGTCTGCCGTTCTTCCTCGTGGCTCTCTTCTTCTTCTTCGAGAGCTTCAGCACGTTGCTCCCCAGCAACTACTGACCGGTGAAGGTTGGCGGGCGCCGATCTCGAAACGCGGCAAGGCCCTCTTGAAGATCTGTCGAGGCCCACGCTCTCGCCGACGCAGCTGCGACATCGGGCTCAGCAGTGAGACCCGCCTCGAGGCGGTTCAGCATCAGCTTGTGGGCTTGCACCGTGAGTGGGGCGAGCGCTGCGATCTCCTTGGCCCACAGGCGCGCCGCGTCGAGGTACCCAGCGCGCTGCACGAGCCCCAGCCGCACCGCGTCGTCGCCGGACAGCACTTCGGCTGCGAGCAGGATCGCCCGAGCTGGTCCGTGCCCGGCGAGCAACGCGACGCGCTGCACCGTCCAATGGTCGACGCACAGGCCGAGCTTGCCGGCGGGGATGCCGAGCTTGGCTGCCGGCGTCGCCACCCGCAGGTCGCATGCGACCGCGAGCTGCAAGCCCGCGCCGAGCGCGGCCCCATCGATCGCGGCCATCGTGACGAACGACGCGTCGTGCAGCGCGTCGAGCACGACGCGCAAGGCCGCGCTGAAGCCTTCGTCTTCGACGCCGGAGAGGTCAGCGCCTGCACAGAAGTGCCCCCCTGCTCCGCTCAAGACGAGCGCGCGGGTTCCAGCGGCATCCGCTGCATCGAGCGCGGTGGCGAGCTCGTCGAGCGTGGCGTGGTCGAGGGCGTTGCGTCGCTCGGGTCGGTCGAGCGTGACCAGCGCGACCGGTCCGCGCTGGTGGTAGTGGATGGTCAAGGGCCGTCTTCGTCGATGACAGCGACCAGATCGCCTTCCTTGATGGAGGTATCGGGCGCGACGGCGATCTGGCTGATGGTCCCGGCGATGGGCGCCACGACAGGGATCTCCATCTTCATCGACTCGAGCACCACGAGCTCGTCGCCGACCTCGACCCGTTGACCGAGCTCGACTCGGACTTGCCACACGTTCGCGGTGATCTCCGCGCGCACCTCGGCCACGGGCAGGCACCCTAGTTGGAGGCGTCAAACGGGCAGCACGCCGTGCTTGCGCCACGGACGCGCAACCTGCTTGGTCCGGCTCACCTCGAGGCCGCGCCAGATGGCGGCGCGGGTGTCGGCGGGGTCGATGACCTCGTCGACTTGGGCGTGGCCGGCTGCGATGTACGGGTCGATGTTCTTGCGGAACTCCTCGGCCAGGCGGATCTTCTCGACATCACGGTCCTTGCCCTCTGCGAACTGCTCGAGGTGCTTGCGCATGGTTATGTTGACCATGCCGTCCGGGCCCATCACCGCAATCTCGGCCGTGGGCCAGATGGCAAGGTGATCCGCCTCGTACGCGAGGCCGTTCATCACGAAGTAGCCCGCGCCGTAGCTCTTGCGGAGGACAACGGAGATCTTCGCCACGGTGGCCTCGGAGACAGCGAAGAGCATCTTGGCGCCGTGACGGATGATCCCCTGGGATTCGACAGCAGATCCGACGATGAAACCAGGCACGTCGTGCAGGAAGACCAGCGGGATGCCGAACGCGTCGCACAGCCACACGAAACGAGCGGCTTTGTCGGCAGCGTTCACGTCGAGCGCGCCGCCAAGCACCATGGGCTGGTTCGCCACGATGCCGATCGACCGACCGCCGATGCGAGCGAGCGCCGTGACGATGTTGCGAGCCCATTGCGGCTTCAGCTCGAGCAGCTCGCCGTTGTCGACGATCGAGGAGAGGACCCGCCTCATGTCATACGCGCGGCGTGGCGCGGTGGGCACGATGTCATAGAGCTCGACGCAGCGACGCTCGATCGGGTCGTCGGTCTCGAGGATCGGCGGGGCCTCGGTGTTGTTCGACGGGAAGAAGGAGAGGTAGCGGCGCACCATGGCCAGGCACTCCTCGTCGCTCTCCACCTCCTGGTCGGCGACACCAGAGATCTTGTTGTGCACCGCCGAGCCCCCCATGTCCTCCTCGGTGACGTCCTCCCCCGTCGCGGCCTTCACGAGGTGCCGACCCGCCAGCGCCATCGACGATGTGCCCTTGACCATCGGCACGAAGTCGGTGAGCGCCGGCATGTACGCCGTGCCGGCCGCGCAGTGCCCGAGCAACGCCCCGACCTGGGGCACCACGCCACTGAGGATCACCTGCTCACGAAACAGCGCCCCGGCCCCGGCGAACGTCGAGCCGGAGCTCGACTGGATGCGAGCGCCGCCCGAGTCGAGCAGCCACACCACAGGGATGCGCTGGCGCAGCACCAGCTCGCGCATGCGCGCTGCCTTGCGCTCGCCGACCTCGCCCATCGAACCCGCGAGCACGGTGAAGTCGTAGGCGATGACCGCGACGCGCCTGCCTTCGACCTTCCCGACGCCGGTGACGATCCCGTCGGCGGCCAGCGAGCCCCTGTCCTGCAGGCCCGGGTCCATGTGATCGGCAAGGAGCGCGTGCTCGACGAATGAACCGGCGTCGAGCAGCAAGTCGAGTCGCTCGCGCACCGGCAGCTTGCCGAGCGAGCGTTGCCGGGCCACCCGGGTGGCGCCACCCATCTCGAGTGCGGTCTCGCGACGGTGCTCGAGATCGGCGACGAGGGGGGCCCAGTCATGGAGGTTCGGCGAGTCGGCCATGGGCTTCTTCTACTCTCCTGACGTGCGTCGCATGGCTCTCGTCTTGCTGGTCCTCCTCGCCGCGTGCTCCTCGAACGCTCACGACACGTCGTCGGGGGGGTCGAGCGGCAGCGCGCCGCCACCCGGGTCGGGGTCGTCTGGTCCCAGCTCGACGGTCGACCCGAGCGAGCTGTCGTCGCTCGACGCTGCAGGCGCCCGGGCGTTCCTCATCCTCTACACGAACCAGCTGCACCGGCTCGATCCGACCATCACCCAGGCGGAGATCGACTGCGTTCCCGACGCGATGCTTGCCCGCTTCACTCCTCAGGAGCTCTTCGCGCTCGTCGGCGGTGGCGTGGGATCGCTCAACCCGAGCGACACCGCCAAGGTCGGCGACGCGCTGCGCAGCTGCGGCTTCAGCTCCGCGCAACTCGAAAAGGCGCGCATCTCCTGAGTTTCAGGTGCCTCTCCACACCGGTGGGCGCTTCTCGGTGAACGCAGCGATGCCCTCGGCAGCATCGTCGGTGTTCGCGGTGACGGTGAGCAAGGGGTGCAGGAGCCGCAGGGCGTCGTCCGCGCCCTGGTCCCACACCGCGTAGAACGAGTCCCGCCCCAACTTCATGATCGCCGGCGACTTCGCGGCGAGCGTGGCTGCGAGCTCCGAGACCGCATCGTCGAGCGCGTCGACTTCGACGACTCGGTTCACGAAGCCGATGCGCTGCGCCTCTTCGGCGCCGACGCGCCGGCCGGTCATCATCAGCTCGAGCGCGACCTTCGGCGGCATCGAGCGCACGAGCGGCACCGTGATCATGAACGGCCAGAGGCCGACGTCGATCTCGGGTGTGCCGAACTGCGCGTCGTCGGCGGCCACGACGAGATCACAGGCGAGGCAGAGACCGAACCCACCGGCAAGCGCGTAGCCGCGTACGCGCGCGATGGTCGGCTTGCCGAGCTCCCAGATCTCTCGAAAGAGCCGGGCCAGCTCTCCTCGGGCGTCGTGCATCGCGGCCCAGCCAGGGCCGGCCGCCATGCCGCTGAGGTCGGCGCCGGCGCAAAAAGCCTTGTCGCCCGAGCCGGTGAGCACGACGACGCGCGCGCCGCTGTCGGCCTTTGCCGTCGCCAGCGCGTCGCGCAGCTCGGTCATGACCGTCCACGAGAGCGCGTTGCGCCGCTCGGGCCGGTTGATCGTGATCGTCGCCACACCTTCGGTGAGGTCGTACAGCAGCGCGTCGTAGCCCACGCGCCGAACGTAGATCAGCCAGCACAGCGCGCGCTGCTGCCGATCTCGCGGGGTCCCCGGTGGGGCGTCGAGACGCCGGTACGGTCGTCGTCGATGCTTGTGACCGCTGCCGCTGTGGTTGTGGGCGTGATCGCCGGCGGGCTCCTCCGCCCAGCCAGCAACCGCTTCGCGCGGCCTGAGCTGCGCCCGATGCTGCTGGTCGCCGGGGCAGCGCTCATCGCCACCGGCTCGCGCGTCGACGGCGACACGGGGCTCAGGATCGAGCTGGCGGGCTACGCGGTGCTCGCGCTCGGTGCGCTCCGCAACGCGCACGTCGTCGGGATGGGCGTGCTGCTCGTCGGCCTCGGGGCCAACGCCCTCGTGATCGGGCTCAACAGCGGGATGCCCGTCCACCAAGCAGCTCTTGTCGCTGCTGGCGCAGTCGAGAGCGGCGAGGCCGTCACGCTCGAAGGCCATCGCCACCTCGAAGGGCACGGCGACGCGCTGAGCATCCTCGATGACCGCATACCCATCCCCGCTGGTCGTCAGGTCGTCTCCTTCGGCGACCTCATCCTCGGCGTGGCCGTCGCCGACGCGATCGCCCACATGATCCGCCGCCGCCAGCACGAGGAGCCAGCGCAACTCGAGCAGCGAGCGAACGGCTCAGATCAGGCGGGGTCTGCCATCAGCAACGCGAGGCCCGCCCACGACTGGGGGATCGCTCCCCTGCCAGCGCCGGTCTCGGGGTTCCAGAGCTCGGCCAGCCCGCTCGCCGATGCGCCGGCAAGCACCGGCTCCGCCGTAAGCGAGCTCGCGCACCAGAGCAGGTAGGCGAGCTGAGGCCAGACCGGCCCCCGCCAGTAGCGATCAGGGGCATAGCTCGGCTCGGCTGGGTGCGCGCCCCGCGGCCCGTACGCGCCGCAGTAAGCCGAGGGATCTGCTAGCTCCGCCACCACCTCGGGTCGGGGATCGACGAGCTGGGGCAGCAGGCCCTCGAGGGTACGCGTGCGCCCTGAGGTGGACTCGCCCGATCCCGCGTCGACCCACGTGCGCAGCTCGCCGTCCCATCGTCGAGCGAGCGCGTCGGTCAGCCCCTCGTCGTCGATCGCGAGCTGTCGACACGACCACGCCACGATCGCCGACAGCGACACCGGCGCGCAGTCGAACGAGCGAGGCGACCGCCTCAACAACTCACCTTTCACCTCGAACCAGGTCGTCCGGTCGGCTGCGCCCCACGAGTCGAAGCGCGCGCTGTCGTCGCAGCCTGTCTCCCACGGATGGCGGATGGCGATGAGCCCGCTGCGATGTCGTCGCTCGCGCAAGAACCAGGCCAGGTGCGCAACGGATCGCTCGACCAGCTCGCCCGGAACGACGACCCCACGTTGTCGCAGAGCCGAGATGGTGTGACCGTGAACCGGAGGCTGCGTGATCGTCGACGCTCCCTCGCGACCCCAGAACGAGGCCAGGAAACCGGGGTCTCGCTCGTAGTCGACGTGGGGCACGAAGCCGTCGTCGTCCTGCATCCGAAAGACGTGGGCGAGCTCGATGAGCGCCCGCTCGGTGTCGCCGAGCTCAGCCCAGATGATCGAGTGAAAGCACGAGTCCCACAGCCACTGGAACGGGTAGGTGGTCGCGTTCGGGACCGTGTAACCCTCGGGCTGCCAGTGTGCGCGCATCATCGCCAGGACCTGCCCGCGAAGTTCCGCCGCGGGTAGCTTCACGTCGCCATGTCCCGCCCCGTGTGCGCGATCGTGTCGTTCCGCCTCGGGGGCACGGACGGCGTGTCGGTGGTCGCTGCAACCTGGTCGACGATCCTGCACGACTTCGGGTTCGACGTTGCGCTGGTGGCCGGTGAAGGGGCGGGGATCAGCCGCATCGTGGTCGGCCTCGAGCTCGGCGCCGACCACGAGCCGGCGCGCGCAGCGGTCGTCGCGGCCCTGAGCGACGCCCAGCTCGTCATCGTCGAGAATCTGTGCACCATCCCGATGAACCTCCCAGCAGCGCGGGTCGTCGCCGGCGTCTTGCGCGGGCGTCCTGCGATCCTGCACCACCATGACCCAGCGTGGCAGCGACCGCAGTGGGCGCACGTCACGGAGCTGCCACCCGACGACGCGAGCTGGCGTCACGTCACGATCAACCGGCTCAGCGAAGGCGAGCTCGCCGCGAGAGGCATCGCCGCGACGACCATCTACAACGGCTTCGATCCAAACCCGCCGGCCGGCCGACGCAACTCGACGCGACATGCGCTCGGCGTCGGCGCCGGCGAGATCCTCGTCGCTCACCCGGTGCGCGCGATCTCTCGCAAAGCCGTCCCCGCAGCGGTGCGCCTCGCCGAGGAGCTCGGCGCGACCTACTGGCTCCTCGGCCGGGCGGAGGATGGCTACGGCCCCGAGCTCGAGCAGGTGCTCGCTGACGCGAGGTGCCGGGTCGTGCACCGCCCGTGCCCGGGAACTATGGCCGATGCCTACGCCGCCGCGGATCTGATCGCGTTCCCCTCGACTTGGGAGGGGTTCGGCAACCCGCCGATCGAAGCTGCCCTGCACCGCCGCCCGGTGGCCGTCGGCCCGTACCCCGTGTCCCATGAGCTGCGCGCGTTCGGCTTCCGGTGGTTCGACTCCGCTGCGCCCACTCCCATCCGCGCCTATCTCGCACATCCCGACGAGGCGATGCTCGATGCCAACCAGCGCGTCGCGCGGGAGCGCTTCTCCCTCGATCATGTCGCCGACGATCTCCGGGCGTTGCTCGCTGCGCAAGGCTGGCTGCCGTGACCGACCCCATCCGCGAGAGGCGAGCGCGCATCGCCAAGCTGGTCGAGATCGGTTCGCGGCTCGGCTATGGCCTGTTCGCGCTCGCCATCGTGTTGTTCTTCCTCGGGCTCCTGACGAGCTTCTCCGCCCTTGTCACACCCATCGTCGCCTGCATGATCGTCGGCTCGCTCGTGCTCGCCCCAGCCATCGTGTTCGGGTACGCGGTCAAGGCCGCCGAGCGGGACGATCGCGAACGGGGTTTGTAGAGCTGAGCGGTTTGGCCCTCGGCGACAAGCCTGTGCAAGGGTCGCTCCCGGTCGGACGAGGGGGGACACGATGCCGAGAGCTGCGGTGTGCACCGGGCTGAACAAGCCGCTCGAGGTGCTCGAGCTCGACCTGGCCGCGCCGAAGGCAAACGAGATCGAAGTCCGCATGGCAGCGTCAGGCGTGTGCCACTCCGACCTGTCGGTGCAGAACGGCACGTTGTACGGCGCATTCCCGCTCGTGCTCGGCCACGAAGGCGCCGGCATCGTCGCGGCCGTCGGCCCGGGCGTGCGCGACTTCGCGGTGGATGACCACGTCGTGCTCTCGTGGGTACCTCAATGCGGGGAGTGCTTCTTCTGCAGCAAGGGACAGGGCTACCTGTGCGAGGTCGGGATGCTCGGGATGGCGACCGGGGGCCTTCTCGACGGCACGCCACGGTTCTCCCACGATGGCCATCCGGTGATGCAGATGGCGTGCACTGGCACGTTCTCCGAGCGCGTCGTCGTCCCCGCGATCGGCGCGGTGAAGATCGAACCCGACATCCCTCTCGAGGTCGCGGCACTGGTGGGTTGCGGGGTGCTCACCGGAGCTGGCGCGGCGCTGAACACCGCCGACATCGTCGAGGGCGACTCCGTTGCGGTGGTCGGATGCGGCGGCGTTGGCCTCAACACCATTCAAGGCGCAGCCATCGCTGGCGCAACGACGATCATCGCCGTCGACATGTTCCCCAACAAGCTCGAGCTCGCCGCCCGCCTCGGCGCCACGCACCTCGTCAACGCCGCGGAGGGCGATCCTGTCGCAGCCGTGCTCGAGCTCACCGAGGGGCGGGGGGTCGACGTCGCGTTCGAGGTCATCGGCCTCAAGGCCACCATCGACCAGACAATTGCGATGGCACGCCGGGGCGGCCAGGCCGTACTCGTCGGCGTCCCGCGCATGGAGGTCATGCTCGAGACGGCGGCCTTCTTCAACGTCGTTCTCGCAGCCAAGACGATCAAGGGCTGCTGGTACGGCTCTGCGAACGTGCAGCGCGAGGTGCCGCGGCTGCTCGGTTACTACAAGGACGGCCGGCTCAAGCTCGACGAGCTCATCTCGCGCCGGATCGGCCTCGACGAGGTGAACGATGCGTTCCGGGCCATCGAAGCCGGCGAGGTGGCCCGCACGGTCATCGACTACACGCGCTGAGGATCCGCCTTCACCAGCCGGAGCTGCCAGAGCGCGGCGGCAGACCACGCCGGAAGCGCACTCGCCTCGCTTTCGTCGCGAGAAGGCTTACGCCCACCTTGCGCGCCGGGAGGGGGCGAAGTGGTTCCGCGGGGCGACGCGTCGTCGACGGGGGTACCTGCCCGGCTGGCCTCACCACCCCGGAGTTCGCCATGATCGAGACGGATCCCTCCTGCACATGTCAACCCGCCTCCCTGCCGCCCGCCGCCGCACGCAGCTCTTGCACGTCGCCCTCGGCGTGTTCGCGGAGCGAGGCTTCCACGTGACGTCGATGAACGACATCGCCGAAGCCGCCGGCGTCACCAAGCCGGTGCTCTACCAGCACTTCGACTCGAAGCGCGAGCTGTACCTCGAGCTGTTGGAGGACGTCGGCGGCCAGCTGCGCGATGAGATCGCCAAGGCAACGACCGCCGCTGGCAACCCCCGAGAGCAGGTCACCGCCGGGTTCCGCGCCTACTTCATCTTCGTCGTGCGCCAGGAGCCCGCCTTCCGTCTGCTCTTCGGCGGCGGCACACGCCGCGACGAGGAGTTCGCCGACGCGGTGCAGGCGATCGAGGTATCGATCGCGGACATCATCGCGACCCTCATCGACGTCGAAGGCCTGGATGCCGATCGTCGGCGCCTCCTCGCGCACGGCATCGTCGGGCTCGCCGAGGGAACCAGTCGTCACTGGCTCATCGACGGTGGTCTCGGCGACCCCGACACCCTCTCCGCTCAGGTCGCGGAGCTGGCCTGGGCGGGCCTCAGGGGCATCAGCTCGACGCCGTGACCCGAGGCCGCGACGTCACTGCTTGACGGCCTCGGCCTCGATCTCGATGGTCGCCTTCTTGCCGACGACCACACCGCCGGCCTCGAGCGCCTGGTTCCACGAGAGCCCGAAGTCCTCTCGGTTGAGCTCGCCCTTCGCCGAAAAGCCGATGCGGGTGCCGCCCCACGGGTCCAACGTCGCGCCTTCGAAGCTGACCTCGAGCGTGAGGCCCTTCGTGACGCCGGCGATGCTGAGGTCACCCTCGACCGTCCACTCATCGCCGTTGGCGTGGGTGACCTGGGTGCTCTTGAAGGTCATCGTCGGGTGCTGCTCCACGTCGAAGAAGTCGCCGCTCTTGAGATGACCGTCACGCTTGTCCTCGCGGGTGTCGATGCTGGCGATCTGCACCTCGACCTCGACGCTCGAAGCCGAGGGGTCCTCAGCGATGACGATGGTCCCGGTGAAGTCGCTGAAGCGGCCGCGCACCTTGGAGACCATGAGGTGGCGCACCATGAAGCCGACGTGGGAGTGCGAGACGTCGAGGCTGTACGTGCCAGGCGTGGGCACCTCGAGACCATCGACGGTGCGGGTGACGGTCGCTTCGGTCATAGCGTGCTCCTCCGTTTGGGCCGATTCGGATCTTCCGGCGATCCTTGCGTGCGCAACTACCCTAGACCGCGATGGTTGCGCGTGCAACCAGTTATCTCGTACCCTCGGGCGCGTGACGGAAGCGATCGACGACGAGCGTCTCACCCTCGCAGGGTTGTTCTTCGAGGCCCACGCCGGGCTCAGCGCAGAGCTCGAGCGGCGCCTCGAGGCGGACTGCGGTCTCAGCGTCTCCTCCTTCGAGGTGCTCCTTCGGCTCGCACGCTCGCCGGGCGCACGGCTGCGCATGAGCGACCTGGCCGCGCAGGTCACGCTCTCGACGAGCGGTCTCACCCGCGCGGTCGACCGCCTCGAACGTCACGAGCTGGTCAAGCGTGAGTCGTGCCCGTCGGATCGTCGCGGCTCGTACGCCGTGCTCACGGCCAAAGGCGCCAAGCGCATCCGAAGCGCCGCCGCCGCGCACGTCACCCACCTCGAGCAGACCTTCACGGGGCTCTTCGAGCCGGCGCAACGGGCTGCGCTGGAGGACGCCCTGCGCGTGGTGCGCGACAGCCTCAACCCCGGTGCGCTCGCAGGGGCAGCCAGGAATGCCGACGCAGGTGCCGCATGCAGCTCGAAGCGCTGAACAACGAGTACCCCCGTCCGATCCGCTGGCGCAAGCCGTCGCCTTCTTCGCCGACGCGCTCGCGCGCCTCGGGCTTCTTTGAGCGCCGGCATCGCCGCCCACCCGCTCCACTGCCCGTGGAGCGGGTGAGCGCGAGGTCGTGCGGCTCAGCTCAGGAGGCCGCCGCATCGGGGGCGCAATGGTCCTTGACCGTCTGCTCGATCTTGGTGAGCTTGTCCTGAGCGCCGGCGATCCGGGGCTCAGCCTTTTGGATCTTGTCGGTGAGCTTCTGGGCCTGATCGGGGTGGCCGTCGGCCACGAGGCGATCGCGTCGCGCCTTGGCGTCTTCGACCCGCGACTTCGCGTGGTCGAGGCGCGCCTGGAAGTCCGCAACCTTGGTGACCGCCTGCGCGCAGGTGACGTCGGGGTGCTTGGGGAACGGAGGTGCGCCGCTCGAAGGGTTGCTTTGGGCGAAGGCCGACGCGGCCCCGCCGACGGTGACGGCTCCGACGAGGGCGAACCCGGCGATGGTCTTGCGGACGTTCATGATGTGACCTCCTGGTGACCGGGGCAGGTCCCCGTCTCAGCGCTCATGGTCTGCCCGAGCTGTGAGGGATCCATGAGCTGAGCGTCAGGGGTTCACAGGAGCTGCGCTCAGGCCTTCACCGCTTCGACGAGCTTGGCGACCGGGTCCAGATCGAACGGTGGCCCCACCATCACGATGATGTGCGTCGCGCCGGCCTCGACGTAGGCGGCCCAGTCGTCGACCTCGTTCGGCTGGACCGCGACGGTGCGCTCGACCTCAGCCGGGTCGCGACCGACCTTCGCGCACCACTCGTCGAGCACCGCGCTCTTCGCCTTGTACGAATCGGGCGGACCGAACGTGTTCCAGCCGTCGGCGTGCTCGGCAACGAGGCGCAGCGTGCGCTTCTCGCCCGAGCCACCGATCAGGATCGGCAGCTTCCCGACCGGAGCCGGGTTCAGCTTCGCGAGGCGCGCCTTGATGACCGGGAGATCCGCTTCGAGCTGCTTGAGACGCCCAACTGCCGTCCCGAACTCGTAGCGGTACTCGTCGTAGTCGCGCTCGAACCAACCCGAGCCGATCCCGAGGGTGAACCTGCCGCCACTGATGTGGTCGATGGTGCGGCTCATGTCAGCGAGCAGCTGCGGGTTGCGGTAGGAGTTGCACGTCACCAATGCGCCGAGCTCGGCGTGCGCGGTGTCCGCAGCAAGCGCAGCAAGCAACGTGTAGGCCTCGAAATGGCTCGCGTCGGGATCGCCGTAGAGCGGATAGAAGTGGTCCCAGATCCAGATCGAGTCGACCCCGAGCCCATCGGCAGCCTTCGCCGCCGTGCGCAGCGCATCCGTGGTAGTCGCTTGGGGATGCAACTGCACCCCGACCTTCGTGTTCGTCATGGGTCGACGTTACGGGCCCGTCAACGCGAAGACACCCGAGCGAGGTCGTGGGGGCCAGCGGCCGGGTAGCCGCCGGCATCGCGCACCGCGGCGCCCCACGGCAGCAGAATGTCGAGCAGCTCGTCGAGGTCGTCGCCCAGCGCTTCGATGATCGGGCGGCACTGACGGTCGGTCGCTCGCTCGATCTCGTCGCGCTGGCGACGGCCCTCGTCGGTGAACGCGGCGTCGGTCAAGAGGCCGCGGTCGACGAGTCGCGCCTCGGCCTCGTCGAGCTCGGCGTCGCTCCAAGCGCGCGTTCGGACGTAGGTGCGCAACGGCAGACCCCAGAGGAGCTCGGTGAGGAGCCCGATCTCGACGGCGTCGAAACCTGCAGCCGTCCACGCCGCTGTGTGCGCGTCGCCGCGGAACTCGCGCAGCCGATCCCCCCTGCGCCACACCTGGCCGAGCAAGCTCGCGGGCTCGGGCAACGAGGTCATCGCGGCGTAGAGGGGCCGGCCCTCTGGCCGCAGATCTGAACCCGCCCGTTCGAGGAGCTCGGCCGCCCGGGCCGCACCCTCGGGCGCGTCACCGAGGATGCGCGTCAGCTGAGCCACCGCGCCGTCGGCGCGGGCCGCGCAGATCGTCGCCGCGTCGGTGAGGGTCCAACCGAATGCCACCGACGGCACGACGACCGCGGGGTTGAAAACCGCGAACGTCGCCGCGACGACCTCGCCGGGCACCTGGCCGAGCACCGACCCTCTGCTGCAGAAGTACGCAGGGCCGTCGGGCATCGCGACGCCGCGGATCGTGGCCGGGCTGGCGTTGAAGCCCAGGGCCTCGTAGGCCGCGTGGCACTCCGGTGCGAAGTACACCTGAGCGGTGACCGGCTCGATGGCTCCGCCAAACGCGCGGGCTCGCGTGCTGACTTCGTCGTCCGTGATCATCGGTGACGCACCATGACCTTGCCTCTGTCGCCAGGATGCTTGAGCGCTTCGAACGCTCCGGCGACATCGTCGAGGTCGATGACGTCGGTGATGAGCTCCTCGACGGGCAGCGCGGTGCGGCTCAGCCGCGCGAGCGTCGTCGCGTACTCCTGCGCGGTGTAGCCGAACGCGAAGCGCAGCTCGAGCTCCTTGGCCACCGCGAAGAACGGTTCGATCTCGTCGGTGGCCATGCACACGCCGACCACGACGATGCGCGCCTTGGGGGGCGCGCCCTTGATGATCGAGCGCAGCACACCCGGCGAGCCGACGCATTCGAAGATCACCGCATCCTTGAACGAGCCACCGAACAGCTCAGCCGCCCCCCGCTCGAGAAGCCCTGCAGGCACGCCGAGATCGCCCCAACGCGAGTAGGGCGAGAGGGCAGCCGGATCCAGTACCTCGTCCGCGCCGAGGCGCTCGGCGAGACGGCGCCGGCCGGGCGAGAAGTCGGCGGCGACGACGGGGCCGACCCCGCGCTCCTTGAGCGCTGCGATGACAGCGAGCCCGACAGGTCCGCACCCGACGACGAGGCTCACCTCGCCGCCGCGGAGCTCGGCCTTGACGACGGCGTGCTCGCCGACCGCAAGCGGCTCGGTGAGCGCAGCCAGCTCGGGCGCCATCCCCTCGGGCACCGGGATCAGCAGCGCTTCCTGCAGCACCATCAGCTCCGCCAGGCCGCCCGGGTAGCGGTTCGAGTAGCCGAGCTGCTCTGGGCCATGGGCACCGAAGAGGATGGGCACGGAGCACACGACGGCCCCGACGGGCAGTGCGGCGGTCGTGTCCGGCCCGTGCTCGACGATCTCGCAGCACAACTCGTGGCCGAAGATGCAATCGGCATCCGGGTCGAGCGCTCCTGGCGCGCCGACCTCCGCGATGAGCCCGGCGAACCGGTGCATGTCCTCCGCTGCGTGAAGGTCAGACCCACAGATGCCACACGCGAGCGAGCGCACGAGCACGTGGCCCGAGCCGGGCTCGGGCTCGGGCACCTCGGCCACCTCGATCCCGGCCGGGCGCAACACAGCGGCGCGCATTCGCTTCCCCCTTCGTTCGCTCAGCGCAATGCGTAGCGCACATCGCTGGCCAACTGGAGCGCGATCGGCTCCGGCTCGCGATGCGCGGTCACGGCGCCGGCCCTCGCACGCACGAGACCCCGGACGCCAGCAGCTCAGGGCGAACCAAGACGGTGCCTTCCCCATCGCCACCAGCCAGACACCAGCCCTCAGCCGGCACCCAGCCGTCGGGGTACCCGGTCGGCGAGACGCCGCCGGTGGCGTCGATGGCTCGATCGAGCGACCACGATCGCTGGGCTGGTCATCTTCGCCGCTTCACCGTCGGCCGCGCTGCCGCCGCGGCAGAGGCAGCAGGTCTGCGCGTGGAACGCGCGACCTACATGTTCTCCTTCCTCATCCCGGCGGCTGCGCTGCTGCGCCGCACCCCACTGCGCCGCTGGCTCGGTCTCACCGATGAGGAGACCAGCTCGGTGAGCCCCACGCTCAACCGCATCCTCGCGGCCGCCGGTCGCGCCGAGCGATGGGTCGCGCGCCGAACGCGTATCCCCTTCGGCCTCTCGGTGCTGGTGGTCGCAACGGTGCCGGAGATCGGCGAATCGAGCTCGGCGCCGGCAGGACGAGGGGCGACGAAGAGGAGCGCGTGATCAACCGACGCTGTGGTTGGGCTCGAGCTCAGGGGCGATGCCGCGAAGGGTTGTCGCGATGAGCCCGGGGTGACCGAGATCGGCTGCGGCTTGCTCGAAGCGCTCGATGCGCGAGCGCGGGAGGCGCTCGACGATTTCGCCCAGACGGGCGCGCACCTCGCCGTTGAGGCCCTCGGCCGCCAGCGCGATGCGAACGAGAACTGGCCACGCCTCGCGACGGTCGATGACTTCGATCGCGGCGTCGATGACGGGGTCGTCGAGCACGAGGAGCACGTCGGCGAACGTGGCAAGGTCGCCCGGGTCGAGGTGCTCGACGAGCTGCAGGCCTTGGTCCCAGAGGTCGTGGCGGTCGAACGCTTCGAGAGCCGCGGCAACTGTCGCGCTGTCGAGGCGCACGATTGTGGTCGCGACACGGGTGATCTGCTCGTCGCCGAGGTGGCTGAACAGGCGTAGCCCATCGACCCACAGGTCGTCGTCGTCGACGGCCTGCACGAGCGCGACGACGCGCGCATCTGGGAGCAGAGCGACGACCGGGTCGAGGTGCCCGAGGTCCTCGACGTAGCGGGCGATGCGCACGACGGCTGCGTTGTCGTCGATGGCCTCGAGGATGGCGGCGACGACTTCGGGCGGGAGGTGACCCACGAAGTGCGACAACGTGAGGTGGTCGCCTCGCTCGACCAGCGTCACGGCGATGGCCTGCATCGTCGGCAGCTCGAGCTCCTTGACTAGCTCGCCGGCGACGCGTGGGTCGGTGCGCGCCGTGATGTCGGCCATGAAGGCGACGCCGAGGTGCTTGGCGTACTGCGCGCCGCGCTTGGGCTCGACGAGCCCGACCAGGCGGGCGCACAGGACCGGCCCGAACCACTTCTCGCCGATGGCGGCGGCCAGCGCTGTGGGAACCAGCTTGCTAGCGGCGACGACCCCGTTCAGCCGTTTCGCGTCGGCGGCACCGAGCGTGTCGGTGATGCACCATCGCAGGTCGCGAAGGTGCTCCAATCGCACGTCGGCGAGAAAGTCGAGCTCGGAAGGCTCGACCTCGAGCGCGCGGGCCAGCTTCGCGAGCGCGGTGTCGGTTTCGACCGTTCGGCTCGTCATCGGAACAGGACAGCCTTCACCGGGCCGCGCAGCAGCCGCGGGATGCGGCTCAGGCCACCAGCGATCGCGTGGTCGAGGCTCCTCGCCTGGCGCGCGCAAGCGTCCTCGATGAGGTCTGCGAGGCGGCCCGCGTCCTCGTCGGTCACGCCGGACAGCTCGACAGGCCTCCCACCGAGTACTGCGCCAAGCTCGTCATGGCCGCTCACGCGACGGCCCGCGCGCCAGCGCGGTTCGCGAGCGTGCCATCGGTGCCGAAGAGCACCTCGCGCCAACGCTCCACGAGCGCGCCGGTGTCGCGGTCGTCTGGATGGAAGCCAGGACGCACGTAGGCGGCCAACCGCCGGAGGAGGAAGGCTCGGGCGAAGGGGTTGGCACCGAGGCGCCCGACGCTGCGCAGGAGACGGAGGGGGTTCCGAGCTGCCCGATCCGATGCGATCGCTCGCACGAGCGCGCCGCCAAGGAAGGGCCCCACGATCGCCAGCGTGAGGGCCATGCCCGCAACACGGATGACCTCGTTGCCGTCCACCGCGCGAAGCGTGTCAAAGGCAACTGCCTTGTGCTCGCACTCCTCGAGCGCGTGCCACCGCAGCATGTCGCGCAGCTCGTCGCTCACGTCTTGGTGCTCGAACGCCGGGTCGGTGAGGAGGTGTTCGCCGACGACGGCGGTGACGTGCTCCATCGCAGCCGTCATTGCGAGCTGCAGGTTGTTCGGGACGGTCTTCGCCACGACGGCGAACAGCCGCGCCATGTCGCGGTCGATCGCCTCGGTCGGGTAGCCACGCTCATGCAGGAGCGAGTTGAGCCTGTCGTGTTCGCGGCCGTGGACCGATTCTTGGCCGATGAACCCGCCAATCTGCTGGCGCAGCTCCGGGTCGACGACCTCGGCTCGGTAGCGACGGACTGTGTCGACGAAGAATTGCTCGCCGTGGGGGAACATCGCAGACAGCACGGCGAGGATGTTGCTGAACAACAGGTCGTCGTCGACGAAGTGCCTGCGGGTCAGGGTGTGCCGGTCGAACTCGATGCGGCGGGTTGTGACAGTGCGCGTTGTGCTCAACGTGCTCCTCCAGTGATGGCAGCGGGGGTACTCGCGCGGGCAGCGGCGATGACACCGGGGACGATGGTCGCTGCATAGCGGCGCAGCACAGCGGGATCGTGCAGGTCGAGCGCGCCGATGGGGGCGAAGGCGATGGTGGCGACCAGCCGCACGAGCGTTTCGGAGATGACAACCGCTTCCTCGGCTGGCACGGCGCTCAGCATGGTGAGGTAGCGGGCCCCGGTCTGGACGACCATGCCGAGGATCGGTGCAGCGTCGTGGGCCACGCGACCCGTGACGATGTCGGTCTCGGTGCGCAGCACACGTTGCAGCAAGGCATGGTCGCGGAGGAACTCAACGGAATAGACGACGGCTTCGGTGACCGCGCCGTCGACGTCGGTGGCATCGAACGAGCGCAACGCGAGGCCGTCCATGAACCGGCCGGCCTCGCGCCGGGCCACGGCGACCACCACCGCGTCGCGGTTGGCGAACTGGCGGTAGAGCCACTCACGCGAGACCTCGGCGTCGCGAGCGATCCGCGTCATCGTCGTCGCGCGGATGCCGTGCTCGCTGAACGCGGCGAGCGCGGCATCCAGGATCCGGTCGACGCTCGTCGGCTCGGCGGGCGCCGCTGCGTGCGGCAAGAGCCGACGAAGCTGGTCGATGAGCTCTTGAGGGCTGCGGACCAGGCGGGCCACCGCGACGTGCGGGCGCGGGGTCACCCGGCCCTGCGACTTCGGTCGTTCGCGGTGACGAGCCCGTCGGTGCCGAAGAGGTCTTCGCGCCATTGCTCGAGGAGCACGTCGATGTTGCGCTCGTCTGGGTGGAACCCGGGGCGGTTCCAGCTGAGCAGGTCGAACAGGAACGAACGCCGGGCCATGGCCGAGCGCCGGAACCGCCCGACGCTTCGCAGAACCCGCAGCGGGTGACGCATGTCGCGGTCGCCGACGAGCGACAGCAGCATCCCGCCTGCGACCGATGGCAGCAGCATCGCGACTGCGACGCGCATGCCGATGATGCGCTCGAGCTCGCTCGTACCGGCTGCCCGCATCGCGTCGAACGCGACAGCGCGGTGCTCTAGCTCCTCGACGAGATGCCATGCGAGGAAGGCCCGGGAAGCCTCCGACATCTGCCAACCCGCGAGCTGGTCCTCCGCGAGGGTGTGCTGGGCTATGACGGCCGTCCAATGCTCGATGGCAGCGGTCATGGCGAGCTGCAGACGCGCAGGGAAGCGCTCAGCCACGCGAAACGTGACAGCGCTCATCCTGTCGATGAACGCCGTCGGGTAGCCGAGCGCTGCGAGAGCCACGTTGAACCGATCGTGCTCGCGCTGGTGGAGTCGCTCCTGACCGATGAAGCCCCGCACCTGCTCGCGCAACGGGCCATCGAGGTTGTCGCGTTGGCGACGTACCGCCTCGGAGATGAACCGCTCGCCTGGCGGGATGACGGCGGAGAGGGTCGCGATGACGTGGCTGGCGATGAGGTCGTCGTCGAGCCAGTGCCGGTCAGACCCGATCGACTCGTGGTCGAACGCGTACCGGCGCGTGGTGACCGTGCGGGTGCCAGCCGTGCTCCTTCTGTGGATCTTGGCGCTCATGCTCCTTCTCCCCAGGTGGTTGACAGCTGACGTCAAGATGTCACCTAATGGTGCACAGCAGACGGCATACTGTCAACCAGGAGGACCATGGCCGGGGCAGGAGGGATCGATCACGAGGTCGTCGTGATCGGGGCGGGGTTCGGCGGGATCGGCTCGGCCGTCGAGCTGAACAGGGCCGGGATCGAGGACTACGTGATCCTCGAGAAGTGGACCGGCGTCGGCGGCTGCTGGTTGGCGAACACCTATCCCGGAGTCGCCGTCGACATCCCGTCGTTCGTCTACAGCTTCTCCTACGAGCAGCGCAGCGACTGGTCGCGCCTGTTCGCGCCCGGTGACGAGCTGCGCCGCGACGCCGAAGACGTCACCACGAAGCACGGCCTGTGGCCGCACATCCGATTCGGCGTGACCGTCGTCGCCGCGACGTTCGACGACGACGCCGACCTCTGGCGGCTCACGCTGTCAAGCGAAGACGGCCCGTCCGAGATGACAGCGCGCTGGGTGATCGGCGCGCTCGGCCCACTCGAGCGCCCGGCCATGCCCGACATCGAGGGGCTGGACTCCTTCGAGGGCCCGGTGATGCACACGGCGCGCTGGGACCATGACTGCGAACACACCGGAAGACGGGTGAGCGTTCTCGGCACCGGCGCGTCGGCGCTGCAGCTCATCCCCGAGATCGCGCCCGACGTCGCGCAGCTCGACGTCTACCAGCGAACGCCGATATGGGTCGCGCCCAAGCTCGACGGCGAGCTCGAAGGCCTCGCGCGGATGGTGTTGAGCAACCCTGCGCTCAGGACCGTGCTCCGCGCGGTCGGCACCGCCGGGACCGACGTGATCGGCAACGTGATGCTCAACCGGCGTCTGCGCCCGCTCGCCAACGGCATCGAGGTCGGATTGCGACGATGGATGCGCTCCCAGGTCGACGACCCCGATGTCGCTGACCAGCTCATCCCCGCCTACGGCTTCGGGTGCAAGCGCCCTTCGATGTCGAACACCTACCTGCGCACGTTCAACCGATCGAACGTCGCTCTCGTCACCGATCCGATCGAGCGCATCACGGCGACCGGCATCGTCACCGCGTCCGGCGACGAGCGCGCTGCAGACCTGCTCGTGTGCGCCACAGGGTTCAAACTCATGACCCCTGGTGACTCCGTCCCCTTCCCCACCTTCGGGCGCAACGGCGTCGAGCTCGGCGCCCATTGGGACCAGCACCGGTTCGGGGCATACCAGGGCGTCTCGGTCCCGGGTTTCCCGAACCTCTTCTCGATCGCGGGGCCATACGGGTTCGTGGCGGGCTCGTACTTCTGGATGCTCGAGTCGACCGCCGCCCACGCGGTCCGCGTCATCGCGTACGCCCGGCGGCGCGGCGCGACACGAGCCGAGGTGCGCGCAGATGAGCACGACCGCTACGTCGAGCGGTGCCGAACACGCCAGCACGGGAGCCCGCTCTTCAGCGACGTGTGCGCCGGCTCGAACACCTATTACGTCAACGCGCAAGGAGACTCACCGTTGCGACCATCCCTCTACGCGGAGATGTGGTGGGAGAATCGCCACTTCCCGCTCGACGCCTACCGCTACCGCACGGCCGTCACCGGCGATGAGCCTCGACGCTCGTCCCGACCCCTCGCTGTCGCTTCATGAGCGCCCGCAACCTCGACGGCGCGGTCGTCGTCGTCACCGGAGCCGGTAGCGGCATCGGCGCGGCGACGGCCGAGCGGTTCGCCCGACTGGGCAGCCGGGTGGTCGGCGTCGACATCGATCTTGCGGCGGCGCAGGCCACCGCCGAGGCATGCGAGCGAACCAAGGGAAGCGGCGAGGCACGCAAGTGCGACGTGGCCGACCATGCGGCTGTCTCCGAGCTCGCTGCCAGCGTCGAATCCGACGTCGGGCCGGTAGCCGTGCTCGTGAACAACGCCGGCGTGTTCCAGCTCGGCGCGTTCCTCGACCACAGCATCGAGGACTGGGAGTGGATCCGCTCCATCAACCTCGACGGGGTGGTGCACGGCTGTCACGCGTTCGGGCCAGCGATGGTCGAGCGTCGGGCGGGCCAGGTGATCAACATCGCGTCTGCGGCTGCGTTCGCGCCGAGCCGCGTCATGAACACCTACTCGACCACCAAAGCCGCCGTGCTCATGTTCTCCCAGAGCCTGCGCGCCGACTGGGCGCGCCACAACGTGGGCGTCACCGCCATCTGCCCCGGCGTCATCTCGACGCCGATCCCCGACCACATGCGCCTGCACGGCGCGATCGCGCGCCGCGAGGGCAGGATGCAACGGATCGTCAAGAGCATCGCTCCCATCCGCTCGCCGAAGCGGGTCGCCAACGCCGCCGTCGAGGCCGCACGGCGCGACCCCGGCGTGGTGATGGTCGGCATCGAGGGTCATCTCGGCCATCACGGCCGCTACCTGCTCCCCCGCCCCTTCCAGGAGCGCATCGCGCGCTCCGGCCTCGTCGAACGATGACGCATCTGCAGTCACCGGTGCTTCACTACTCGACGCGGAGGCCGCTGATCGCTCGGGCGATGACCAGTTGCTGGATCTGCTCGGTGCCCTCGAAGATGTCGAAGAGCCTGGGCCTGCTCGGCGGCCGCGATCATCTCCGCGAGCAGGACAAGCTCGCGCCGCATAGAGCAACTGCGCCTCCGCAAGTACCGCCTCGCGTAGGCGGTCGTTCAGCGCCGCTCGCCACACGAGGTCCACCCGACGACCGAGCAGCGTGGACAGCTCGTTAGCCAGGTCCTCGATCTCCCAGCCGAGTCGCGGTCGGCACGAGGTCGTACAGCAGGTTGATATCACTTTCCGGCGAGGCATCACCTGGCCCGACGGATCCGAACACCTCGAGGCGCGCGAATTCGTAGCGCTCGCAGAGGGTGCGCAGGCGCTCGGCGTCTACCGCGAGCTCGGCGATGGCCACCGACAAAGAGTACGGCGGATCCGGCCGAGTCCAGTAGGCAACGCCATTATCGAGGGAGCCGCCTCACAGCGCCCGGATACGGTCCCATCGTGAAGGAGATCGACGACGCCGCACTCGAGCAGGCTCCTGCCGGACGCGTGTGCCACCGGCGGGTCTCACCGTGTTGCCTCCGCTGGCTCGTCGGCTGTCGATCCGTGGCTCATCAGGGTCTCCTTCAGCTTCGCGATGGCGAAGCCCCATGCATCGCGCATCGTCGTTACGGGTGGAAGTGCGACCTCGTCAGGGTTGGTGAGCACGTCGACGAGCACCGGGCCCGGGTGGGCGAACGCCGCCCGCAGCGCGGGCTCGAGGTCCTCGATCGCCTCGACGCGGAGGCCGCGCAGGCCCATCGCTCCGGCGACCGCGGCGAGATCGGGGTTGCTGAGCGTCGTGCCGTGCTCGGGCAGGCCCGCCTGCTCCTGCTCGAGCTTCACCATCCCGAGTCGACCGTTGTCGAAGACCACGATCTTGATCGGCAGGTCCTCCGCAACAGCCGTGAGCAGGTCGCCGAGGAGCATCGTCAGACCGCCGTCGCCGCAGCAGGCCACAACCTGACGATCCCGGTGCAGGGCCTGGGCACCGAGGGCGTGCGGCATCGCGTTGGCCATCGACCCGAGGTTGTACGACCCGATCAGTCGCCGGGTCCCGGACATCCGAACGAACCGCGACACCCACACCGTGGACATCCCGGTGTCGGTCGTGATGACCGCGTCGGGGTCGGCAAGCCGGTCGATGGCCGCCGCGACGGCTTCTGGCCGGATCCGGCCGGACCGGTTCTCCACCGCGGCTCGCGCCTGTGCTGTGAGCCGCCCTGTGATCCTGGTCGCAGGCGAGTCGGGGTCGACGAGCGCGAGCTGATCGGCACCCCATCGCAGATACCGTTTCCGGGCGGCGTCGAGGTGCGACCGATCCGACTTCGACCTCACTCGATCGAGCAGGGCCGCGATCGTCGGTCCCACGTCGGCGGCGATCCCGAGGTCGACGGACGTGCGGCGTCCGATGTGCGTCGCGTCGCGATCGACCTGGATCGTCACCGCGGCCGCCGGCAACCAGTCGGGGTACGGGAAGTCGGTGCCGAGCATGAGCAGGACGTCCGCCCCGTCGAAGGCGACCTTGCTGGCCGGGTTGCCGATCAACCCGCTCTGGCCGACCTCGAAGGGGTTGTCGTCCTCGAGCCCCTCCTTGGCCTTGAGCGTGAGCACCATCGGCGCCGCCAGGCGGTCAGCGAGCGCCATCAGCGCACGCTTGTCTCCAATGGCGCCGTGACCGGCGAGGATCGTCACCGCGCCTCCATCGTCGAGTCGGCGCACCGCCTCCGCCAGCTGTGCGTCGCTCGCCACGAGGGCGGGGCGCAGGGTGACGAACCGGGCGATGCGGTCGATCGGAAGGGCGAGGTCACCCACGTCACCGGGCAACGAGAGGACCGCGACACCTGGCCCGGCATACGCGGCGTTGACGGCCTGCTCCAGCAGGCGCGGCATCTGCGAGGGCGCCGTGATCGTGGCACGGAACACCGCGACGTCGGCGAACAACAGGTCGTTGTCGACCTCTTGGAAGTAGCTGCTCCCAGCCTCGGACAACGGGACCTGACCGCAGATCGCCAACACCGGAGCATGGGACTTCGCCGCGTCGTACAGGCCGTTCAACAGGTGGATCGCTCCGGGCCCGACCGTGCCCATGCACACGCCGATCGTGCCGGTCAGCTGCGCCTGCGCACTCGCCGCAAACGCCCCCACCTCCTCGTGGCGCACTCCCACCCACCTGAGACGGCCGTCCCGACGGATCGCGTCGGTAACCGGGTTGAGGGCGTCCCCAACCACGCCCCACACGGTGTGAACCCCTAGTTCGCCCAGCCCCGACACGATCGACTCCGCCACGGTGGTCATGACGTGGATGTCCCCGCCCGGCACCCCTGGGAGCCCAGCGTCCAAGGAACTTCCGCAACCTGTAAGGACTGCAGAGACCTACGAGCCCGGAGACGCGTGCTCCATGCCCCCGCGATCGTCGCCGGGATGCAGGCTCGCTGACCCGGTCGCGGCACGGCGGTCACACGTCGCGGTTGCTGGTGCTGATGGCGACGGGGCTCGGCCCGTCCGTGACGGCGAGCGCTGCGTCGAGGGCGGGGCGCAGCTCGAACTCGCCGTCCGGGCGCCGCAGCTGTCGGCCACGATCCGCCGCTATCTGGTGCAGCTCACCACGTTCCTGGCGCCCCGCAGCGTCGACGTCGCCGACTCCACCCTCCGCCAGTTCGCCCGCTGGGTCCTCGACAACACGACGGCCACGACGGTCGCCGAGATCCGCCGCGGCGACATCGAGGACTTCAAGGTGTGGCTCGCCGCCCAGCCCGGCACCAAGGCGCCGTTGATGGCGAAGAACACCCAACGCCAACGGCTCCGCATGATCCGCATCTTCTTCGAGCGGCTCATCGAGTGGGACTGGCCCGACGCCCCCACCCGGAACCCGATCCTCCATGGCGACATCCCGCCGCGGCCCGAGCCGTTGCCGAAGTTCCTCGACGACCGCGACGCCGCCAAGCTCATGGCCACCGCACGCGCCCACCGCCTGCCCCGCTATCGGATCGTGGTCGAGATCCTCGCCCGCACCGGTCTGCGTGCCGGAGAGCTCTGCGACCTCGCGCCCGACGCCGTCACCCAGATCGGCGGCGGGCACTGGCTGCGGGTGCCGGTCGGGAAGCTCCGCAACGACCGCTCATCCCGCTGCACCCCGACCTCGTCGCCCTCCTCGCCGAGTGGACGGCGGCGAACGTCGACCACATCCGCGCCAAGAAGCGGCTGCTGGCCGACGAGCACGCACTCCTCGACCGCCGCACCGTCCACCGCATCGTGGCCACCGTCGCTCGCCAAGCCGGGATCGGCCACGCCCACCCCCACCAGCTGCGCCACACCCTCGCCACCCAAGCCATCAACCGCGGGATGCGCCTCGAGGCGATCGCCGCGCTCCTCGGCCACCGCTCGATGGAGATGACCCTCACCTACGCGAAGATCGCCGACCGGGTCGTCGCCGACGAGGCCATCACCGCCCAGATCGACGCCCTCTACGCGGCAGCCGGATCACCCGGCGCCGCGTTGCCCGCCGACATCGAGACCAAGGCCATGGAACGGCTCCGACGCGAAGCCCACGCCCGCATGCTCGGCAACGGCCTGTGCACGCGCCCCGTCGAACTCGAGTGCCGCATGGAGAGTGCGTGCGAGACGTGCGCTTACTTCCAGACCGGACCCGAGTTCGTGCCCGTCCTCATCCGCCAACGAGACCATGCCCGCGACAACAACCAACCCGACCGGGCGACCCTCTTCGACGGCCTCCTCGACCGCATCGCCGGAGAAGGTGCTTGACACGGATCACCCGTATAACGCCGGTTCGGTCCGGGTCACCGGTGGCGTTCTTGTGCTGATTGCGCGTCGATAGGGGCGGCAACATCCAAGCGAGCTGGGCGATCCTGTCCTGGCTCGTCCGGCTCCGTTCCTGAAGGAGCTGTTCCATGGCTGCAACGACATCGGTCGTCTTGTACGACCCGCAAGACACGTCACCGGAGGTCCATACGATCGCCGGGTTCCTGGCCGGGTACTCCGGCCGGACCCGGGAGGCGTACACGCTCGATCTGCGCATGTTCTACCGGTGGTGCGACGAACGATCCCTTGGTCTGTTCGACCTGACCCGCACGCACATCGAGCTCTACGCGAGGGACCTTGAGGACATCGGCCGCAAGCCGGCCACGATCGGACGACGCCTGTCGACCGTCACGAGCTTCTACCGGTACGCCGCCGAGGAGGGCGTGATCGAGCACTCGCCAGCGGTGCACATCCGCCGTCCGCGCCTGGACTACGAGTCCCACGCCGTCGGCCTGGACCGCAACGAGCTCGGTGCGTTCCTGGTCGCCGCCGGGCTGTCATCACCCAGGGATCATGGGCTGTGTTCGCTGTTGGCGTTGAACGGCCTGCGGATCTCGGAGGCGTTGAACGCTCAGATCGAACTGCTTGGCTCGAGCGCGGTCACCGAACGCTTGTGGTGCACCGCAAGGGCGGCAAGACCGTCACCATCCCGCTCGCGCCGCGCACGGCGCGGGCACTCGATCTGGCGATCGGTGAACGGGTCGAGGGTCCGTTGTTCCTCGGGCCCAGCGGCGACAAGATGACTCGTGACGCGGCGGCCCGGATGGTGCGTCGGGTGGCGAAGGCGGCGGGGATCACCAAGAGGATCGGACCGCACAGCCTGCGCCACTCGTTCATCACCGCCGCGCTCGACGCGGGTGTGCCGCTTCGTGACGTGCAGGAGGCGGCGTCGCACGCGGATCCGAGGACGACGATGCGCTACGACCGGGCACGTCAGTCACTGGATCGGCATGCCACCTACATCGTGGCCACGTTCGTCGCCGGCTCGAGTCGAGGCGATACCACGCACCACCGATAGACAACCGGGAGCGGAGCGCCGCGAGCGGCGAGGCGCTCCGTATTCCCAGTTCGGTCGTCGTGATGGACCTCAATCCGGCTGGCGCGATGCAAAAAGAACCGGCATTCTGTGCGGGTGGGCGGAGATACGAATCAGTTTTGGTTCCGGGCGAAGCGCTACGGCTACGGGTGGGGCCTCCCCAGCGCTTGGCAGGGGTGGGCCGTGCTGACTGCATACCTGGCGGCAATGTTTGGACCTCTGGCGCTGGGCGAGAGAGGTGTCCTCCTGTCCCTCGGCGGCCTGTTGGTCGGGACCCCGATTCTCCTGATCGTTTGCTACCGCAAGGGTGAACCAGCCAAGTGGCGGTGGGGCGACCGAAGTTGATGCCGAAGTGCCGTCCGGTGTTCGAGGTCGGTCATGCTCTCTCCGTGACTACTGAGAAGCCCTGGTGGAACACCCTCATGGGTGTCCCGGAGTGGATGACCCGAGACGAGATCTGGCACGGGTGGGCGTTCGCAGCGTTCGCACTCGCCTTCTATGCGGCTCTGAGCTTCATCGTCCCTCCAGGCCCACTTGTTGGAGGGATGCTCGGCGCTGCATTCCCTGCGACGATGCAAGCGATCCGGACGAAGCGCTCCCCAAGCCAGTAACGCCGAAGTGCCGATAGTCGGCGAGGCAATGGCGGACAGATCGTCTGTTCGCAAGCGGGATGACCGCCCGGGATTCCCGTGTCTGTGGCCGTGCGATGCGGCTCAGGAGAGTGCGAGAACGAGCCGAGGCACCTCGACTGACGCGATCACCCAGACCTGCTCGGGATCGACACGGTGATAGTGGTGAGCCAGCACCGTTCGTAGACCTACGACATCGGTCCACGGCACCTCCTGGAAGGACGCGCGGCCGCCTGCGCTCATCGCTCGCGCGGACTCTCCGATGATCTCGAGCAGTCGTTCGACGGCCAGCCGGCTGACACGATCCTCGCCCCAAGCGGCCTTCCCCCGTTCGACCACTGCAGCGATCTCGGCTGCCGCCTCTACGATGTCGGCAACCCGCTCGTCGTCTGACCGGCTCAAAGGTCGACGGCCTCAGCCAGAATCTGGTTGTCGCGATCCTTGAGTCCGCCAGCGGACACGACGTCGACATGACGACCGAGCAGCGCC
>JBPCON010000010.1:0-35649 GCA_051000215.1 Acidimicrobiales bacterium | reverse complement strand
GGCTGACCGCCGCCGCCGGGATCGAACACGTGGGCCCCGAAGTGGCGATCGGCGAAGAGCATCGCCGATGCCGCTGTCAGCACCGGGAAGGCGATGAGCACCAGCACGCTCGTGACGAGCATGTTCCAGGTGAAGATCGGCAGCCGGAACATCGACATGCCGGGCGCGCGCATCGTCAACACGGTGGCGATCACGTTGACGCCCGTCAGCACCCCCGAGAGGCCCGTGAGCACGATGGCTGCGATCCACAAGTCGGCGCCCACGCCCGGCGACCTCGTGATCTCCGAGAGCGGCGCGTAGCCCGTCCACCCGAAGTCGGCAGCACCGCTCGCGGTGAGGAAGCCCGCGAGCATGGTGAGCCCGCCGAAGAGGTAGAACCAGTAGCTCATCGCGTTGAGGCGAGGGAACGCCATGTCGCGTGCGCCCACGTGCAGGGGCACGAAGTAGTTGGCGAGTCCGAAGGCAAAGGGCCCGAGGAACAAGAACAGCATGATGCTGCCGTGCATGGTGAACACCTGGTTGTAGGTGCTCTCGGACACGAGGTGGTTGTCCGCGCTCCAGAGCTGCGCACGGATCACCTCGGCGAGCGCGCCGCCGATGAGGAAGAACGCGAACGCCGTCACCATGTAGGCGACACCGATGCGCTTGTGATCGGTGGAGGTCAGGAAGGCGAGCAGCCCCGTGGCGCGCCGCTCCTCGGGCTCCTCGCCGCTCGGCGACGCAGGACGCTCGGCGACAAGCGTCACGATCTCGGCGAGCTCGACGCTGCTGCATCGACCGCCGCGTCGAGTTGTTCGGGGGGCACGACCTCGAGCGTGAAGGTCATGCGCCAATGGTCGAGCGCGCAGTACTCGGCACATTTGCCGTCGTAGGTGCCGACATCGGTCGGCGTCACGTTGATGGCGTTGTCGACGCCGGGGATCATGTCTCGCTTTTGCAGGAAGGCAGGGACCCAGAACGAGTGGATCACGTCGGTGGTAGTGAGCACGAGGCGCGTTGTCTTCCCCACGGGGAGCACGAGCGCGGGCTTCGCGTCCCCCTCGGCCGAGCCGGTGATGGTCACGTTGCGGTCGGGGTACTGGAACTGCCAGCCCCATTGGAAGGCGACGACGTTGACGGTCAGGTCGGGCTTCGCGACGGTGCGATCGAGCTTTCCCTGGGCCGCGACGGAGAACCCGAAGAGCAGCGAGACGACCAAAACGGGCGTCACGGTGTACGCGATCTCCCATGGGATGTTGTAGGGCTTCTGGCTCGGGATGTCGTCGCTGCGGCGGCGGAAGCGAACAGCAGCGAACAGGATGAGCCCGAGCACCAGACCGCCGACCGCGCAGGCGGTGACGAAGAAGCCTCGCCACAACGTGAGCGTGTGGGCGCCCTCCTCGGTCACCGAGTGGGGCTGACCGAAGCGCGACCCGCAACCGGCCAGCGCCACGGTGAGCGCGAACGCGACGATCGCTCTCATCGGCCTCGGGTGGGGGCTGCAGTTGGGCAACGGCGCGAGTCTCTCAGCTCTCGACGGCCGCGCGGCGGCCGGGCCAGCTGCTGAGGTCCGGTACGAGCGCGGTCGCGCTGCGCTCGTGCCAGCAGCCGGCCCATACCCCGGCGGCGTAGGCGCAATCGTCGGCAGCGCGCGCAACCAACCAACGCAACGGACCGATACCTGCCGGTCGCGCGCTCACCCACTCGACGACCGGCGGGAGCACGAACGCAACGGCGACGCCGCGGCGCGCCCGTCGTGAGATGAGCGCCGCGGCGAGCGCGATCGGCCACCACGAGCGGCGTACCGCGTCGGCCACTGACCGTCCAGCGTGCAGATGCCCGAGCCCGGCGAGGTGGACCGCCTCGGTGACGGGCCGATCGAGCACGCGAAGCTTCGGCACCAGCAGAGCGGTGGTGCTGAGCCCGACCGCGAATGCTGACTTGCGGAAGCCGAGCGCTGCGAGCACCCAGACCAGCGCGCTCCACATCGACACGGCAAGAGGCGCCACGGCGCGCCCATGGCGGCGAGCGAGGGGTGCAGCCGACGTGCCGTATGCGACGCGCTGACGTGCCCACGCAGAGACGGTCTTGCGCGGCGGGTGAGACACGATGACGGTCGGCTCATAGCGCACCGTCCAACCCGCCTGCGCCAAGCGCCATGTGAGATCAACATCCTCGCCGTAGCGCAAGTCGCGATCGAACCCGTCGATGTCGATGAGCGCATCCCGCCTGACCACGAGGGCTGCGGTCGGTACGTAGGGCACCCAGCTCCTCGGCCGCGCCGGGCCCGGGCGGGCGCCCATGTCGAGCGGCGATCTGACGCGCTCGTACGCGCCGAGCCACCCGGAGCCGTCGCCGCTCGCGATGCGCGGCGCTGCAGCCGCGACCTCGGGATCGGCGAGGTGCGACAAGAGCGCAGCGAGCCACCCGGACGTCGGCTCGCACTCGGAGTCGACGAAAGCGACGACCGGGGTGCTCGCCATGCGCCAGCCACTCTCGCGGGCGACGCCTGGGCCGAGGCTGCGGTCGTGACGAAGCAGCTCGGCGCGATGCTCGCGAACGACCGCCTCGGTCGCAACGGCGTCGGCGGAGCCGTCGTCGACGACGACGACCCGACCAGCCGGACCGAGCGTGAGCAGGGTGCGAGCGAGCCCGGCGCTCGAGTCTCGGGTGGGGATCACCACGGTCACGTCGTCGGTCGTGAGCGAGCCGAGAGGTGGGACCGGATGGCCGATTCCGCTGGCGAGGAGCCGGCGCACGAGCCGCTGCGCGCCTGGCGTCGGCGGCACCTCCTCGCCAGCGACGAGGCGCTCGACCAACCTGCGGCCGCCGCTGGTCAGCCGCAGCAGCCGGAGAGGCGCGCCGCCACGCAGCACGGCACCGCCATCGAGACGCCGCACGCCCGCGTCGAGCACGATGCGAAAGCCCCCCGGCAACCCCCCGCGCGACCCGGCGCCCATGCCGGCGGAGCTGTCGGCGACGGCCACATCAGTGAGCTGTCATGCCGGCGTCGACAGGGAGCACCGCTCCGGTGACGGCGTCGGACTCCGACCCACACAGCCACGCGAGCAGCGCCGCGACCTCATCGGGCTCGACCAGACGCCCGAGCGGGTGGTGCACCGCGAAGTCCGCGGCGGACGCTAGCCCGTACACCGCGGCGCTCGCGTCGAGCATCGCCGTTGCCGTGGAGCCCGGAGCGACGGCGTTGGCCGTGATGCCGTGGGGACCGAGATCGGCCGCGAGGCTGCGCACGAAACCGATCACACCGTGCTTTGCCGCCGAGTACGCCGCGAGCTTCCCAAGCCCGAGCGTCCCACCCGCTGAGGACACTGCGATGAAGCGCCCTCGACGCGGAACTGGCCGCTCGAGCAACGCCGGCACAGCGGCGTTCGCCAGACGCCACACACCCTCGAGGTTGACACCGACCATCGCCTCCCAAACTGCATCACCGGTCGTCCACGCGTCGTCGCCTCCGGCGACGCACCCGGCGACGGCAAGCGCGCCGTCGAGTCCCCCGAAACGCTCGACCGCAGTGGCCACAGCTGCGTCGAGCGCGTCCTGATCGCGAACATCAGCGATGACACCGATGGCGCGATCCTCCGAGCCGGAGCAGTCGGCGACGACCGCATCGAGATCCGCTCTCGTGGCGAGTGGGTAGCGAAGAGCAGGATCGTCGCGGCATCGGTCGACGAGGACGAGTCGGTAGCCCCCGGCCGACAGTCGCCTCGCTGTCGCCGCGCCGATGCCGCGCGCCGCCCCGGTGATGATGGCGACGCGGTCCACCCCGGCACACTAGAGGCCGAGCGGAGCGCGAGGCCGGGGCCTGAGCTCAGCCTGCGAACTTGTCGATCGCCGCGATGAGCTGCGCCGTGAGCACGACGAGCAGGTGCTCGCCCTCCTCGGCCGACGCACCGGCGGGATCGCCGAGCACCCCGTTGGCCGAAGCCACAGCCACCCCACCGGCACGAATGGTTGGCAGCAACTCCTCGAGCGGGCGGGTGTTGCCGGCCTCGGCCGCCTCGACACGGACAGGCTCTCCCAACGCAAGCACGATCGAGGTCTCGGTCCTCCCGGCGTGGGCGTCTCCGCCCGCGACCCGGGGCGACCAGGCCAACACTGCTCGCCCCTCTGTCCGCAGCGTGTCGACGGCACGGGCAAGCGGTCCGGCATTGCCTCCGTGACCCGAAACGAGCACGACACCGGCGAAGGCATCCGCGGCGCGCACGAGCTCGGTCACGAGAAGCTCGAGCGCAGCTTGACCGATCGACAACGTGCCCACGAACCCGTCGTGCTCTCCGCTCGAGCCGTATGGCACAGCCGGCGCCACCATCACATCGCGACGCGCAGTCGCGACACGACCGCAGAGCGCCTCGGCGAGCAACGTGTCCGTGGCGAGAGGAAGGTGCGGCCCGTGCTGCTCCGTCGACCCGAGCGGCACGAGGAGCAGCGAAGCCGCTGACCGCTCGGCGACCTCGGGCGAGGTGAACCCGCCAAGACGAGCACCCTCTGGCTCCGACGTTGCGGTCACTCGAGGTAGCCCCAGCGCCGCAACTGCTCGAGGATGCGATCGGCAGCCTCGACCGGCTCGAGGACGAGACGTTGGGGCGGCTCGCGATCGGCCAGCGCGCCGGTGAGGGCGAAGATGCGGTCACGAGCGTCGTCGCCCTTTGGGGCCGGAAGCACGCGGGCCCTGGGTCGGTACGGAGAGGTGCGCACGTGCCCTGGCGCGTCGTGCTCGGCCCGGTCCTCGATCGTCGTTATGGATGCGGTGCGTGCTCGGAGCACGCCATCGAGAGAGGCTCGGCGAAGTCGCGCGCTGGCACCTTCCACCGAGAGCACGAGCGGCGCTCGCAACCGCAGCCGCTCCCGACGCCCGCCGTCGAGCCGACGCTCCGCTGTGAGCGTCGACCCCCCGTCGCGCAGCGAGACGAGCCCGAGAGCCTGTGCCGCCCCGCGATGCGCAGCAAGGTACGCAGGAACCGAACCACTCCCCCTGTCGGTGCTCCAGTCGCCGCAGACGACGATGTCGACCTCGACCGGCAACGCCGCTGCGAGTGCGGCGGCAACCTGCTCGCTCGACGCCGTCGGAGCGAGGTCGACGCGGATCGCGCGAGCAGCACCAGCCGCCAGCGCGTCGCGGAGCATGGACTCGGCCGCTCGGGGTCCGGCTGTGAGGACCAGGACCTCAGCAGCGCGCGCGTCCGCGAGGCGCAACGCCCACTCGAGCGCAGCGAGGTCGGCTTCCGACGCTCCCGAGCTGCGGGCGGCGACGCTGACCTCACCGCTCAGCTGGTCGATCTCGGGACGATGGTCGACCAACTTCAGGCAAGCGGCGACGGTCACGACCGCTTGAAGACGACTCCATGGCCGCCCTCCGGGTAGCGCCACGTGATCGCACCTTGGCTGTTGCAGACGAGGTAGCAGGTGCCGCATTCGAAGCACTCCTCGTAGTTGAAGAGCACACCGCCGTCGTTCGTCGGCACGAAGAGGTTCGCCGGACACGCTGTGATGCACTCGCGCGTCGTGCAACCTCGGCACTGGTCACCGTCGACGACGATGTGAGCTTCGGGTGCGACGCGGAACTCGACCGTGGCCATGCGGTCCTCGAACGCGATATCGGGGAGCTTCATCGGTAGGTCCGAAGCGCGCTGGCTGCGTCTCGTGCGAGGTCGCGCAACCGCAGCCCCGAGGCGCGCTGCGCGGCGCGTCCGACCTTGAGGAGGCCGCGCTTGGGCTTGGGGTTCTCGACGGTGAACATGCCTTCGAGGATGTCGCACGCGAGCTTCGGCATGTTGTGCTGGATGCGGTCCGACAACACGATGTGCGGGGCGTGGCGCAGCTTCTTGTGATCTTGCAGCACGAAGCTCTCCTGGAGGCGACGCCGGTAGCCGTGGAGACCGGCTGCGGTCGTGTCGCCGACGCGCAGCGCCTCCGCGGCAGCCTCGCCTGCGGCGATGCCCGACCCGATCGCGTAGTTGACGCCCTCGAGCCACAACCCGGCTGCGAGGCACATGCACGCCGCGTCTCCGGCAACGAGCACGCCGTCGCCGACGAGCTCTGGCATCGAGTCGTACCCGCCTTCGGGGATCAGGTGCGCGGAGTACTCCTTGAGCTCGCCGCCGGCGACGAGCGGCGCGATCGACGGGTGAGCTTTCAGCTCCGCGATGAACTGCTCAGGGCGCACCTTGGACTTGGCCAGCCCGTCGAGGGCGAGCACCACGCCGACCGCGACCGTGTCGAGGTTGGTGTACACGAACCCGCCTCCGGCGACGCTGCCGGTGCAGCCGATGATCTCGATGTCGACACCGTCGTTGCCCGACACCGCGAAGCGATCCTCGATCACCTGCCGGGGGAGGGCGAGCACCTCTTTGGCGCCGAGGGTGAAGTTCGACTGCTGCACTGTGGGGTAGAGGCCTGCCTCTTTCGCGATGAAGGAGTTCACCCCGTCGCAGGCGATGACGATCGGGGCATCGATGTCGCCACCCGGCCTGTCGGTGCGCACGCCCGTGATGCGGCCACCCGCACCGCGGCGCAGGCCGGTCACGGTCGTCGAGCAGATGAGCGTCGCGCCCGCTTCTTCGGCCTTGGCGGCCAGCCACGCATCGAATTCCGGGCGAAGGGTGGTGCACCCGTTGTACGGCGCCTCGCCCCAGGCAGTGGTGCGGAAGTCGAGGGTGATGCTCTGCGTCGGCGTCATGATCATCGTTCCCCGACGCGTGACCCAGCGCTCAACCGGTACCTCCTCCCACCAGCGCGGGATGAGCGTGTCGAGGATGCGGCCGTAGACGACACCGCCGTACATGTTCTTCGAGCCGGGAAACGGGCCTCGCTCGACGAGCGCCACCGACTTGCCGGCGCGGGCGAGCACGAGCGCTGCCGCCGAACCCGCGGGGCCAGCCCCGACGACGACAACGTCGACGTTCATCGCTGTACCTCCAATCGATCAGCGAGCGCGTCGAGCAGCGCGCTGGCGTCGGTCACGATCGCCAAGTCGGCCATCGCCATCATGGGTGCGCTGCCGTCGGTGTTCACCGCGATGATGTGATCGGGGTCGCCCAACCCCGTCACGTGCTGGACAGCACCGGAGATGCCGAACGCGACGTAGAGGCTCGGGTTGACCATCACGCCCGTTGTGCCGATGAACCGGTCTTGGGGCGCCCATCCGACGTCGGCCGCGACCCGGCTGGCGCCGTACGACGCGCCGAGGGCCAGAGCGACACGCTCGAGAAGCGCGAACGGCTCCGGGCCGCCGAGGCCGGCGCCACCAGACATGATGCGTGCCGCCTCGCTGAGGTCGACCGTTGCCGGATCCGGGGGAAGTACCTCGAGCTGCTCCCCATCGACGATCGTGCTGTCGAGCGTGAGCGCGAGAGCGGTCCTGACGACCGCTGTGGCCGTTGCGGCGTCGACACCGCGCACCCCGGGCACGAGTGTTGCGACGATCGGGCCATCGACAACGTGCTCCTCGGCCACGAGCCCGCCGCGGCGCACGACGACGACGCGCTCGGGCGTGATGGCCGTCGCCCCGGCGAGTAGCGGCCGGCCGAGCGAGTGGGCGATGCGCGGAGCGAGGTCGCGACCGTCGGGCGACGCCGGAAGCACGACGACGTCGAGCTCGCGCAGCAGCGGCGCCAACGCGTTCGCCCAGGCGCCCGCAGCGAAGGCCCCGAGCTCGGCGGTTCGCACCTCGGTGGCGGTGCGCAGTTGGGCAGCCGCGACCTCGGCCTGCGAACCGACGACGATCGCCGAGCCACCGGCCTCCGCGACAGCCTCGTCCGACCCGACCGGCAGCACCCCGTCGCGCACCGGGACCACAGCAATCATCACAACGAGGCGCCGATCCGTTGACCCTCGAGCACGGCAGCGTGCGCGCGCCGGGGGGCGACGCAGTCTCCGACGCGATGCACGACGAGGTCTGCGGTGCCACACAACTCGTGGTAGAGCCCTTCGACCGGATGCGCAGGAACGGCGAGCACCACCCAATCGCAGAGCACGTCCTCGTTCGTGCTGGTCGGGTGGTGGAGCAGGGTGAGGGTGCCTCCGCCTGATTCTGAGCTCGTCCACGCCATCGGCACGAGGTCGGTGCGCTGCACGATGCCCTTGGCCGCGGCCTTCACGTTCCAGTGCTCCATGTCGAGGGTGATCCCGAGATCCTGTCCGACCACCATGCCAGGCGTCACGACGGTCACCGTGCAGCCGCGATCGGCCAGCAGCTCGGCGACCGAGGTCGCGTGGTGAAAGCCGAGCTCGTCGAGCACCACCACCTCGCCCGCTGGTGACACCGAACCATCGATCACATGACGGCAGTCCACGACTCGCTCATCGTCTGGCGAGGCCCAGTACGGCCTTCCCGGCTCGGCTCCAGCGGCAACGATCACGACGTCGGGGCGTAGCGCGAGAACTGAGCCAGCGTCCGCTGCGGTTGCGTAGCGCACGTCGATGCCGAGCGACTTCGCCGCGTGGACTTGGTTGCGCACGATGTCACCGAACTCCGAGCGGCTCGGGACCATCGCCGCGATACGAGCTTGGCCTCCAGCTTGCTCTTCGCGCTCGAGCACGATCACGTCGTGCCCGTGCTCGGTTGCGCTGATCGCAGCCTGGAGCCCGCCAGGACCGGCACCGACGACCACGACCCTGCGTCGGCGCCGGTCCGCCGGTACAGAGATCTCGGATGCGGGCCACTCGGCTTCGCGCCCGGTCCGTGGGTTCTCGATGCAACCGAGCCAACGGTTGAGGCCCATGCGCCCGACGCACTCCTGGTTGCACGACAGGCACAGGCGGATGTCGTCGGCCAGCCCTGCTCGGGCCTTGGCCGCGAAATCAGCGTCGGCGATCTGGCCGCGCACGACCCCGACGAGATCGCAATGGCCCTCGCTCAACGCGCGGTCGGCCTGCAACGGGTCCTTGAACCGTCCGACACCGATGACGGGCAGCTCGACGGCCTTGCGAATGGCCGATGGGATGAAGAGCGCATAGCCCGGCGGCACCTGCATCGAAGCCTCGATCATGAACAGGCTTGCGGTGGCGACGCCGATGGACGTGTTGATGTAGTCGGTGCACCCCTGCGCCTCCACCATGCGCGCCACCTCGACGGCGTCGTCGATGGTCGTGCCGAGCGGGATCAGCTCGTCGCCGCACAGGCGCACGCCCAATGCCATCGAGCGGCCGATCGCGTCCCGTACCGCGGCCACGATCTCGAGGAGGATCCGAGCTCGTCCTTCGAGCGAGCCCCCGTATTCGTCGCTGCGCACGTTGGTGGCCGGCGAGAGGAAGCCACGCACGATCGACGAGTGCGAGCACTGCAGCTCGATGCCGTCGAAGCCACCCGCTCGGCAGTGTTCAGCGACGAGGGCGTAGCCGGCGACGATCTCGGCGATCTCGTGGTGCTCGACCTCCTTGGGCACCTCGCGGAACAACGGATCGGCTACGGCCGACGGCGCCCACACGGGAAGGCGGCTGAACATCGAGCTGGCTTGCCCGCCGTTGTGGTTGATCTGGGCGAAGATCGGCGTGCCGTGCCGGTGCACGGCGTCGGTGATGCGGCGATAGCCGGGCACGACCTCGGGATGGAAGCCGTGGATGAGCTTCTCGTAAGGCCAGTCGGTCGGGTGGGTCGAGTGCTCCTCGGTGACGATGAGCCCGGTGCCGCCTGCCGCCCTGGCCTCGTAGTACGCAGCATGCTGCTCGGTCGGCAGTCCGTCCTCGGCGTAGTTGGTCAGGTGCGCCGAGAACACGATGCGGTTCGCAAGCGTGACGGGACCGACCTGCAGCGGCGTGAACAGGTGGCGATAGCGAGACTTGGCTGTCACCGGTCGAGCTCCATCGCGCGGCGACGGCCCTCGAGGATCGCCTCGTGGATGGTGCGGGGCGCGACAGCGTCGCCGGCGCGTGGGTACGAACTGCCTGTGGCGCGCCACAACGCGTCGTCGGGCAGGCGGTGTCCGGCGTCGACGACCGCGACCGCGGCGAGGGTGCGGAGCTCGCCCGTGAATCGGTCCTCGACCTCGACGGCGGAGGCTCGCACACGAACCAGGTTCGAGCGGCGTTCGATCACGACGCCCGAGCTCTGCAGGCGCACGTTCGCGGGTGCGAGGTCGCCGGATCGCGACAGTTCGTTGCCTGCGATCAGATCCGGTGTGATGAGGTGCACGGCACGTCCAGCTGCGCGCAGGCCCTCGGCCACCGAGATGCCGACCGGACCGCCGATCGGATCCCACACCGCAACCGCCCCGTCGGGTAGCTCGGCACCCGCCAGCACCTCCGCAGCGCTCAACACCACGGCGCCAGCCTCCTCCACGAAGTCACGCCGCCCGGACCGCGACCCCGTCGCGAGCACAACAGCGCCTTCGAAGCCAGCGAGCTCGTCGGCCGTGACCTCACGAGAGGTCTCGACCTTCACGTCGAGCCGCGCGCACTCGGTCTCGAGCCACGCCGCAACCGCAGCCAGGCGCTCGCGGCCAGCGCCGCACGACGCGACGACGGCCATGCCGCCGAGCGCGCCAGATCGCTCGGCGATCGTGACGCGGTGCCCACGCTGCGCCGCGACCCTGGCGCACTCCAGCCCGGCGACACCGCCGCCGACGACGAGCACATCGCGGGGAAGCAAGGTTCGTCCGTCGACCGGCTGGTCCTCCCACTCATGACCGGATCGGGGCTCGACGACGCACGTCACGATCGGATTGCGGGCGTCGCGCACCTGGCATGTCTGGTTGCAGAGGATGCAGGGGCGGACGCGGTCGCCTTCGCCTGCGTGCAGCTTGCGTACGAGGTCGGGGTCGGCGATCTGCGCACGGGTCATCTCGACGCCATCGCACGCGCCGTCGGCGATCGCCCCTTCGGCCTGTCCCGGTTCGACGATGGAACCCTGCGCGATCACCGTGACGCGCTCGGGAAGCGCGGCCCGCACCGATCGCGCGAGCTCGGCGTTGAACCCCGTCGGGGTGTGCCCGTCCGGCCGGGTGGCCGCGACCGAGAAGATCGAGCCCTTGACCACGGTGACGTAGTCGAGGTGGTCCGCGAGCCGAGAAGCGATGGCGGGGGCGTCCTCTGGGGTGATCCCCGCCCATGGCGCGAGCTCGTCACAGCAGAGCCGCAGACCCAACACGGCATCACCGATCGCGCCACGCACCGCGCGCAGCACGTGCGTGGCGAAGCGCGACTTGTCCGCGCCCCAATCGTCGTCGCGCTGGTTGGTCAGGCCGGAGAGGAACTGGCGAATGAGGCTGTGCTGACCCGCGTTCACCTCGACCCCGTCGAGCCCGCTCGCCACCGCGAGGCGAGCGGCGGCCGCGAACCCGTCGAGCACCATCGCTATGTCCGAAGCTTCCATCCACTTCGGCACCTCCCGACTGTTCACCTCGGGCACCCGCGAAGGCGCCCACAGCGGAGCTTGGTTGTACGCGCTCGAGCCTTGCCCCCCGCTGTGGCCGAGCGCGGCGAGCACGATGGCACCTTCGTCGTGCCCGGCTGCGGCGACGGTGGTCCACCCGGGCCCGGCGTCGGATGCGAGGGGGCTGCGCTCGTAGGGCCAGTCGCTCTCGTGGACCGCTGCCTCCTCGATGACGATGACTCCGGCGCCGCCCACAGCGCGCCGGCGGTAGTACGCGAGGTGACGGTCGCTGATGGCGCGCCGCCGAGCCAGGTTCGTCTCGTGGGGCCCGAACACCACCCGGTTGCGGGCGGTCCGGCTCCCGAGCACGAGCGGTTGGAGCAGCGAGGCCATGCGCGGCAGATTCTCGCCGACGCGTCGATCCCACTCCGAACTCGGCGCCAAGGGGCGGGGTTTACCTGCGCTGGCTGAGTTGCACGACGACGGAGTGGCCAGCGCCGGGGGAAGGCGCGCTGCCGGCCGCGAGCGCGCCGAGGGCGGTCGCGCCGTGACCGAGGACGCACTCCGGGTCGGGACCGTCGAGCGGCAGGCCGGTGAAGAACTTGGCTGCCATGCATCCGCCTTGGCAGGCGTCGTAGGAGCCACAGGATGCGCAAGCACCGCCCGAAGCCGGTTGGCGCAGCTCGAGGAACAGCTCGCTCTCGCGCCAGACGCTGGCGAAACCGCCAACGTCGAGTACCGAGCCGGCTTTGAAGTCGTCGTGGAGGACGAACGGGCAGGCGTACACGTCACCGACGGGATCGATGAGGCACACAACCCTGCCCGCGCCACACAAGTTCAACCCTGGCAGTGCCTCGCCCAGAGCCGACAGGTGGAAGAAGGAGTCGCCAGTGAGGACGTCCGGCCGATCGAGCAGCCAGCGGTACAGGTCGCGCTGTTGGACGTCGGTCGGATGCAGCCCGGCCCACGTGTCCGCGCCGCGGCCCGACGGCCGTAGCCGAGTGAGGCGGAGCTGCGCTCCGTACTGGGCGGCGATCGATTCGAAGCGATCGAGCTGCGGGATGTTGTGGCGGGTGCACACAACGCTGATCTTGAACGGACCGAAGCCAGCGTCGGCCAGGTAGTCCATCGCCCGGCGCGCATCGGCGTAGGAGCCGGCGCCGCGCACGGCGTCGTTGGTTGCCGCGTCGGCACCATCGAGTGAGATCTGCACGTCCACGTAATCGGTCCGAGCGAGGCGCCGCGCCCGTTGGGGCGTGAGGGTGGTCCCGTTGGTCGAGAACTTGACGCCGACGCCCCTGCTCACCGAGTAGTCGAGCAGGTCGTAGAAGTCGCTTCGGATGGTGGGCTCGCCGCCGCCGATGTTGACGTAGAACACCTGCAGGTCATGGAGCTCGTCGAGCACCGCCATCGCCTCGGTCGTGCTCAGCTCACGCGGGTCGCGACGGCCCGACGATGACAGGCAGTGCACGCACTGCAGGTTGCAGGCATACGTCAGCTCCCACGTGAGGCAGATGGGCGCGTCGAGCCCCTGCTTCAGCTCCTCGGTCAGCGCGCTAGGCGCCACGGACGACCTCCGATTCGACGAGGGAGGCGAGGGCGCTGCGAAACGCCGGCCAGCGGTGCTCCGCGATCGCGATCGCGGCGAGCGCGTCATCGAGCGAAGGGTGCCCGCCGAGGCTCTCGACGAGCGCGACCAGCTCGGGCGAGCGCAGGAAGGTCAGGCGCCGGTTGCCGTAGTGGTAAGCGAGCGCGCCGAACGGTTCGGGGCGCAGCGCGACCTGAGGGTCGAGCGCGTAGGCGCGGTCGCCGCGGATCGCCGCGACCTCGGGCTCAACGGTCAATAGACGCCGCACATCCCGTCGATGGAGATCTCCTCGACGAGCAGCTCGTCCTCGACGAGATCATCGTCGGCGGCGTCGATCTCGGGGGCAGCGGTGAGCGGATCAGCCATGCGGCGATGCTACCGGCGCGGCAGTTCCCGAATCCGAAGCAGGAGGATCAGGGCATGGAGATTCCCACGCCGCCCTTGGTCGTTCGACCGTAGCGGGCCATCTCCTTGTCGAGGTCGAGGGGCTGCACGCTGGCCTTGGACGCACGCGTCTCGTCGTCGAGCAACGTCGCGGGGATGATCCACGCCAGCTCGAACTCGCTGCCGTCCGGATCGTGGGCGTAGAGGCTCTTCGTCGTTCCGTGGTCGCTTTCGCCGACCAGCGCACCCGCTTCGCTCAGCTTCGCGCGCAGCCGCTCGAGATCGTCGAGGGTGTCGACCTCCCATGCCAGGTGGTAGAGCCCGACCGTCTGGCGCCCGGCCTCGGACACCCCGGCTCCTTCGCCGATGGAGAAGAGCCCGAGGTCGTGGTCGTTCGTGGAGCCAGGCGCTCGCATGAACACTGCGCCCGGGAGCGTTACGAGACGCACGAAGTCGAGAACATCTTCGTAGAACGCGGCGGTACGGTCCGCGTCTCGGACGTAGAGCACGGCGTGGTTCAAGCGGTTGACGGCCGTGGGTGACCCCCTTGAATCCCGGCCCCTGCACCGCGCGCCACAGCAAGGAACCGCTCGACCGCGCGGATGGAGTGCACAGCGCGCACAGAGGAGAAGATCTCGAAGGCATGCTGCGCGTAGGGCAACTCTGCGTAGACGACCGGCTGATCGGAGTCCTTGCGCAGCATGTCGACGAACGACCGGGCCTGCTCGACGGGCACGAGGCTGTCGTTGACACCGTGGAGCACGAAGAACGGTGGTGCGTCGCGGCGCACCCACGACATCGTCGACGCCTGCTCCCAGCGCTCACGGTCGTCGGCAAGCTTCGTCTTGAGGACGGCCCGGCCGAGGAAATCCTCCATGTCGGAGCGGCCGGAACCGTCGCGGTTGGTCCAGTCGTAGACGCCGTAGAACGGGACGGCAGCTTGCACCGTGGTGTCAACGTCTTCGAAGCCGGGCTGGAAGGCGGGTTCGTTGGCGCTGAGCGCGGCGAGCGAGGAGAGGTGTCCGCCCGCTGAGCCGCCCGTGATGGCGATCCAGGAAGGGTCGCCGCCGAATTCGTGGATGTGCGCTTTCGTCCACGCGATCGCGCGCTTCACGTCGGCGATGTGGTCGGGCCATGTCGCGCGCGGGCTGAGCCGGTAGTTGATCGCCACGCAGACCCATCCGCGCTCGGCCAGCATGCCCATGAGCGGCCCGCCTTGCTCGCGTTTGTCGCCGATCACCCACGCGCCGCCGTGCACTTGGAGCAGCACCGGGGCGCCACCGTCGGCAGGTAGGTCGGCGCGACGCCAGACATCGAGGGTGTTGCGGTAGCCGGAGTCGCCGTAGGAGATGCCGCGTGCTGAGGAGTACCGGCGGCGCCCGCCCCGGTTCGGCAGTGCGATCTGGCGTCGGGTCAAGGGCGATGACTCAGCGGGAACGACCGTTGTGGCGTAGCGCGTCGCGTAGTCGGCTCCGAGCTCGTTGACGAGAGCCTGCTCGAGCACCGCTGCCGATGCGACGGCGCCTTGGTGCAGCCGGGCCAGCCCGGCCCACGAGCCGATGCTGAGTGCGAGGCCGAGCTTCCCCCGCCAGTCGCGCAGCGCGCCGGCCCGCGCAAAGCCGAGCGTGGTGAGCGCCTGCCACCCGATCGTCTGGAGCGGTAACTCGGATGTCAACACTCCCGGGCCGAACCCCAACACCGAAGCCCGCCCCCGCCGACCGAAGGGTTGGATCGAGTTCGCCGTGTTCGCCGCGCCCAGCGCGCTCGCCGCCAGATACGCCCGTCCTGCTTGCACTGTCACTCCCCGTTCGCCGGTGGGAGCGAGTGTACGGCCGGTCACCCTGGGCGGTACCTGTCGCGCAGCAGGCGCTTGTAGATCTTGCCGTTGTCCTGGCGCGGGAGCTCGTCGATGAACTCGATGGTGTGCGGGCACTTGTAGCGCGCCAGCCCGGCGCGGCAATGCTCGATGAGCTCGTCCGCCAGCTCGGGCGACGGCTCGACGCCAGCCTGCAGCTCGATAACGGCCTTGACCTCCTCGCCCCACTCGTCATTTGGAACGCCGATCGTCGCGGCGTCGGCGACCGCTGGGTGATCGAGGAGCACGGCGTCGACCTCGGCTGGATAGATGTTCACCCCTCCGCTGATGATGAGGTTGGCCGAGCGGTCAGTGAGGAACAGGTAGCCGTCGTCGTCGATGTAACCGACATCGCCGAGGGTGAAGTGCGAGCCTCGGTAGGTGTCCGAGGTCTTCGCTGCGTCCTTGTAGTAGTCGAAGGCTGCCTCGGGGGGGGCCTTCAGGTAGACGAGCCCAACGGTGCCGGCGGGGAGGGGGGCTCCCGCCTCGTCGCCGACGATGACTTGATCGGGGGGAACGGGCTTGCCGACCGTGCCGGGTTTGCGCAACCACGTCGCCGAGTCGACGAACGTGCCCAGCCCCTCGGTGGCCGCGTAGTACTCGATCACGATGGGGCCCAGCCACTCGATCAGCCGCTGCTTCACCGACACGGGGCACGGCGCCGCGCCATGCAGGATCGAGCGGAGTGAGGAGTGGTCATGGCCATCGCGCTCCTCGATCGGTAGCGAGAGCAGCCGGTGGAACATGGTCGGCACCATGTGGGTGTGCGTGCAGCGGTCGCGCTCGATGAGACGCAACGCTTCGCGCGCGTCCCAGCGCTCCATGAGCAACACGCCGACACCGACGCCGAGCGGCACAGCCAGCGAGAAGGCCAGCGGCGCGGCGTGGTACAGCGGCCCGGTGCACAGATGCAGGTCGGTGCCGTCGTCGGGGCGATAGCCGAACAGCGCTGCGGTGACTTCCGCAGTGCTGGGGGGAGCCGGGGGGCGGTGCACTCCCTTGGGCCGACCGGTCGTGCCCGAGGTGTAGAGCATCGACGTTCCGACGGTCGGGTCGTCGAGATCGGCTCCATCCTCTGCTGCCATGGCTGGTTCGATCGGCTCGAAGCCCTCGATGTCGCCACCGATCGCCAGGCGCACCCGGCACGCTGCCGACGCCGAGGCTGCCGGCGCAGCGATTGCGCTGAGCGACGCCTCGGCGATCAGCGCGACGGCTTCACAGTCGCCGACGATGTAGCCGGCCTCGCCTCCCGAGAGGTGCCAGTTGATGGTGGTCACCCGGAACCCAGCGCGCTGGCACGCGTGGATGGCCTCAGCGAACTCAGCCCGGTTGCCACAGAGCAGCGCCACACCGTCGCCAGCTCGAAGACCCCTGCGCCGCAGCGCCCGCGCCAAGCGGTTGGCGTTTGCGTTGAGCTCCGCGAACGTGCGGTCGCCGCTCGGCGCCACAATCGCCAGACGATCGGGGAACCGCTCGGCCCAGTGGGCCAGCACCATCCCCACCTCGTTTCGCGCTTGGAGCGGCGCGTCGGTCACCGCCACCCGCAGATCCCCCATCCGGGCGACGTTAGTTGTAGACAATCAGCAACGACCTCGAAGGAGCGCGCAGGATGACCGTTGTCGACACGCCGGTGCCCGCGGCCAAGACCGACCACTACACGATCATCTCGGCCGACTGCCACGCCGGGGGCAGTCACGCCCAGTACCGCGAGTTCCTCGATCCGAAGTACCGCGACGACTTCGACGCGTGGCGCGAGAAGTACAGGAACCCGTTCAAGGATCTCGGCGACAACCGGCGCCTGCGCAACTGGGACGACGAGATGCGAAACGACCAACAGCTCGAAGACGGCATCGTCGGTGAGGTCGTGTTCCCCAACACGGTTCCGCCGTTCTTCCCGAGCTTCGTGCTGTTCGCGCGCCCGCCCAAGCCCGAGGAGTACGAGCACCGCATCGCGGGTGTGCGCACGCACAACCGTTGGCTCGTCGACTGGTGCGACCGCTTCCCCGAGCGCCGCGCTGGCATCGGCCAGGTCTTCCTGAACGACATCGATGACGCGATCGCCGATGTCAGGTGGATCAAGGAGCACGGGTTGCGCGGGGGCATCCTCCTGCCGACCCTCGCACCCGATGTCACGTGGGTGAAGCCGCTGTACGACCCTGCCTACGATCGGCTTTGGGAGGTGTGCCAAGACCTCGAGGTGCCCATCAACGTGCATGGCGGCACCGGCGCCCCCGACTACGGGCCCTACCCGGTGGCGATGCTCCTCTACATCAACGAGGTCAGCTTCTACTCCCAACGTCCGCTCGTGCAGATGATCCTGTCGGGTGTGTTCGAGCGCTTCCCGCGGCTCAAGTTCGTCATGACGGAGAACGGTTGCGCATGGGTGCCCGGGATCCTGCGGCGGATGGACGCCGTGCTCAACCAGATCCGCAAGACGGGCGCGACGGGCGAGATCCGCTACGGCGCCGACCAGGTGCTGCCGCATTCGGCTACGGACTACTTCCGCCAGAGCTGCTGGATGGGGGTGAGCCAACCCGGGCCCGACGACGCTGCGGCGCGCCACGAGATCGGCATCGACCGCTTCATGTGGGGAAGCGACTACCCCCACGACGAGGGCACCGCGCCCTTCACTCGCGAAAACCTGCGGGTCCTCTTCCACGACACCGACCCGAACGAGCTCCACCAGATACTCGCCACCAACACCGCCGAGCTCTACGACTTCGATCTCCGCGCGCTGGCGCCTCTGGCCGAGCAGTACGGCCCGACCGTCGGGGAGATTGCAACGCCGCTCACGACCATGCCGGACAAGCCGAACGAGGCGCTGCTCCGCGCTTCCGGCGGCGGCATCCGCTGAGGCCGAGCGCGTGTCGCAGCGCTAGAACGATGACAACGCGACGCGCGGGCCACCGCCGTCAGGTCGGTGCCGTCGCCCTCCTCGCTGTCGTTGCGCTGCTCGTCACGTCGCCCCTCGCTCGCGCCGAAGGTGACCCGGCGACACCGAAGGCCATGTGTGGGCCCGGCGCCCTCCCCGAGACCGACATCCAGGGGCGGGTTCCCACAGCCGACTACGAGAGCGGTCGCACGAAGCAGGGCTACCTGTGCAACACCGAGCAGATCAGCCACGAAGGCGCCAGCGGCGGGTTCCGCGTCTATCGCTACATCGACGCATCGGGCCACGAGTGCGGCTACTACGACACGACGCTGCTGATCGGGGTGAGCTTGCTGCTCGGCCCGAACGCGGGCGTCGCGGTGCTCGACATGTCCGACCCCTCGCACCCGGTGCGCACCGCGACCCTGATCACCCCGGCGATGCTCTCGCCGCACGAGTCGCTCAACCTCAACCAGCGCAGGGGGCTTCTCGCGGCTGTCATGGGCAGTCCTGGCACCGCGCCGGGCATCGTCGACATCTACGACCTCTCCGTCGACTGCCGCTTCCCGCAGCTGCGCTCGACGGGTGTGGCGGCCCTCGCCGGCCACGAAGCCACGTTCTCCCCCGATGGCAACACGTTCTACGTGACGGCCACCGCGCTCCCCTACCTCACTGCTCTCGACGTGACGGACCCGACCACCCCGACACCGGTGTGGACGAGCACTGATCACCTGGTGCACGGCATGAACGTGAGCGACGACGGCAATCGGCTCTACACAGCCGACCTCGGCGCATCTCGCGGTCTCACGATCCTCGATGTCACCCAGGTGCAACAACGCGTGCCCAACCCGCAGGTACCCGTCATCAGCCACTTGACGTGGAGCAACGTCAGCGTCCCTCAGACGAACCTGCCCATCACCATCGCAGGACGTCCCTACGTCGTCGAGATCGACGAGTACGCAGGCGCAGCGAGCGCCGACCCGGCAGCACCGGTCGGGGCAGGGCGCATCATCGACATTGCCGACGAGGCCAACCCCGCCGTCGTCTCCAACCTGCGTCTCGAGGTGAACGACCCGATCAGCCGCGCCGGTCCCCAGAAGAGCGACCCCGGCGCGGACAGCCCCGCACAGGGGTACGCCGGGCACTACTGCGCTGTGCCCCAACGCGACGACCCAGGCATCGTTGCGTGCAGCTTCATCGTCTCGGGCTTGCGCATCTTCGACATCCGCGATCCCGCGCGGCCGAGCGAGATCGCATACTTCAACCCCCCGAGCCGCGACTTCGGAGCCAGCCCCGCGGCGGCCGCCCCCGCTACGGCGACGGAGTCCTCCGCCGGGCTGTCGGGCCTCTACAGCTGCCGGCTCGCCGTCGCCAACGCGACAGCGCCCGCTGCCGATCCGCCCATCGGGACGGGCGACCTCCTGGGGAACATCCCCGGCCTCCCTGCGTCCGGCAGCACGCTCAGCCACTACGCGATGTCGGCACCGACGTTCGTCCCCGAACGGAAAGAGGTCTGGTACTCCGACGGGCTCTACGGGTTCTATGCCCTGCGCCTCACCAACGGCGTGTGGGAGCCGGTGGCTTCTGCTCCCGCGGAGCAAGCAGAGCTCGCCGCACCGGCACCAGTGGGCGAGACGCTGCCCGCCACCGGCCGCGCGACACCGCTGTTCTTCGTGCTCGCAGCGCTCGTCGTGGCAGCTGCTGCAACGCGTGCCGCGCGATCAACGAGACCCTGAATGGAGGGCGTCAGCCCGCCGCTCCCATCGCAGCTCGCAGCGGCGCATGGTCGACGGGACGGCGACTACGGTCCTCACCCGCACGCCTGCTGGAGGGGACAGGGTTGAGCGACCAGGTTCTGTTGCACCTCGGCAACGTCGAGGTGCTCTACAACGAAGTCATCGTCGGTTTGCGCGGCGTCAGCCTCGACGTCCCGACCGGATCCATCGTCGCCCTGCTCGGTGCCAACGGCGCGGGCAAGACGACCATCCTTCGATCGATCACCAACCTGTTGCGGGTCCACAACGGCAAGGTCAGCAAGGGCACGGTCGAGCTCGACGGCGAGCGGATCAACAACATCGAACCCGCTCAGATCGTGCGCCGCGGCGTGTCGATCGTGATGGAAGGTCGGCGCGTCTTCGCCGAGCTGTCCGTCGAAGACAACCTGCGTGCTGGTGCTTTCACCCGTCGCGACAAGTCCGAAGTGCGCGCGTCGCGAGACCGGGTGATGACGCTGTTCCCCCAGCTCGCACACCGGAGCCGGCAGACGGCGGGCTACCTGTCGGGCGGCGAGCAGCAAATGCTTGCCATCGGGCGCGCGCTCATGCAGTCACCGCGGTTGTTGCTGCTCGACGAGCCATCACTCGGGCTCGCCCCGATCATCGTGCAACAGATCCGCGACATCATCGTCGACATCAACAAGGCCGGAACCACCGTGTTGCTCGTCGAGCAGAACGCTGCCATGGCCTTGGCCATCGCAGATGTCGGCTACGTGCTCGAGAACGGCCGTGTCGTCAAGCACGGCCCCGCGGGAGAGCTGCGCGACGACCGGGACATCCAGGAGTTCTACTTGGGGGTCGGAGAGGCCGGTCGGCGCTCGTATCGCGACGTGAAGACCTACCGCCGCAGGAAGAGATGGTCAGCGTGAGCGACGAGCTCTTGGAGGTGAGCGACCTCACGCTGCGCTTCGGCGGCATCGACGCGCTGAGCGACATCAATTTCGCAGTGCAGCCGCGCGAGCTGTTCGCCATCATCGGGCCGAACGGCGCCGGCAAGACGTCGATCCTCAACTGCCTGAACGGCGTGTACCGCCCTCAGCGCGGACAGATAAGGCTTCTCGGCGAGGAGCTCAAAGGACGACGGCCCACCTCGATCGCGCACCTCGGTGTGGCGCGGACGTTCCAGAACCTCGGACTGTTCGTCAACCTCAACGTCATCGACAACTTGATGCTCGGGCGGCACCACCTGATGCGCACCGGCTTCATCGCTGGGGCGATCTGGTGGGGCCGAGCGCGCCGCGAGGAGGTCGCGAACCGCGAACGCGTCGAGGAGATCATCGGCTTGCTCGAGCTCGAGCCCCATCGCTATACGCCCGTCGGAACGCTGGCCTATGGAATCCAAAAGCGCGTCGAGCTCGGACGGGCGCTCGCGATGGACCCGAAGCTGCTGCTCCTCGACGAACCGGTGGCGGGGATGAACCTCGAGGAGACCGAGGACATGGCCCGCTACATCCTCGAGATCAAGGAGGAGACCGACGTCGCGATGATCCTGGTCGAGCACGACATGCACATGGTCATGGACATCGCCGACCGGGTGATGGCGCTCGACTTCGGCGTCGCCATAGCGACTGGCACGCCACACGAGGTGCAGACGAACGCCCGGGTGATCGAGGCCTACCTGGGGCAGCCCTCGTGACGGCGGCGTACCGGTCGCTCCCGGCGGCGCTCCTCGAGCGAGCCGCCGCGAACCCAGAGCGCGTGGCGCTGCGTCACAAGCAGCTCGGCAGGTGGAAGCAGTACACATGGGACGACTACGCGACGCGCGTCGCGCGGATCGGCATGGGTCTCGCCGCGCTCGGAGTGCAAAGCGGCGACCGCGTCGCTGTGCACAGCGAGAATCGGCCGGCGTGGGTGCTCGCTGACCTCGGCGCGCAGGGGATCGGTGCGACGACCGTCGGGATCTACCCGACAAGCCCTGCTGCCGAAGTGCGCTTCTTGCTCGAGCACTCCTCAGCCGTCGTGCTCATCGCTGAAGACGAGGAGCAACTCGACAAAGTCATGTCGGTTCGCCACGAGCTGCCAGCTCTGCGCCACATCGTCGTCATCGACCCGCGCGGGGTGCACGACCTCGACGACCCCGCAGTGATGACGTTCGCCGAGCTCGAGGCGCTCGGCGTCGAGCACGAGAGCCGTTTCGCCGCTGCGGTCGCCGAGGTTACGACGAGCGACATCGCGCTCATCGTCTACACCTCCGGCACCACAGGCCCGCCGAAGGGGGCGATGCTCTCGCACGCCAACTTGCTTGCCGCTGCGCAGAGCGCGAGCGCCCAGTTCGGCGTCACCGAACGAGACGAGGTGCTCTCGTACCTGCCGCTGTGCCACATCGCAGAACGTTTGATCTCCGTGGTCGATGCCATCTGCTCGGGCTACGTCGTCAACTTCGGCGAGAGCAGCGAGTCGTTCCCGCAGGACATGCGCGAGGTGCAGCCGACCTTCTTTCTCGGGGTGCCGCGCGTTTGGGAGAAGATGCTCGCCGGCGTCACGATCGGCATGGAAGACGCAGGGTTCCTCGCCCGTTGGGTCTTCCGCTCGTTCACCAAACAGGGGGCGCGGCTGGCGAGCAAGCGCTGGCGCGGACAGTTCGGCGTCTTCGACCGACTCGTCTACTCGATCGGCTGGGTGGTGCTCTATCGCCCGCTTCGCACGAAGCTCGGCCTCCGCCGCGTCACCAGCGCGCTCTCGGGGGCAGCACCGATCGCTCCGGAGGTACTCGAGTTCTTCTGGTCGCTCGGGGTCCCGGTGCGCGAGGGCTACGGCCAGACGGAGAACACGGCCCAGGCAACGATCACGCCCAGCGGTGACGTGCGCATCGGCAAGGTGGGCGTTGCCGTGCCTGGTGTCGAGCTGCGCATCGCCGACGACGGTGAGATCCTCACACGCGGCCCGGGCGTGTTCGTGGGGTACTTCAACGACCCCGCGGCGACGAGCGAAGCCATCGACGACGAAGGCTGGTTGCACACCGGCGACGTCGGCACGCTCGACGACGACGGCTTCCTCACCATCACCGACCGCAAGAAGGACATCATCATCACCGCTGGCGGGAAGAACATCAGCCCGTCGGAGATCGAGAACCGACTCAAGGTGTCGCCGTACGTGCGCGAGGCGATCGTCATCGGCGACAAGCGCAAGTTCCTCACCGCGTTGATCGGCATCGAGGGCGACACCGTGTCGAACTGGGCGGCGCGCCGCGGCCTCGGGTTCACGACCTACGGGGACCTCGCGAGCAAGCCCGAGGTCTACGAGCTGATAGCGAGCTGCGTCGAGTCAGCCAACCGCGACCTCGCGCAAGTCGAGACCGTCAAGCGCTTCGCGCTGCTGCCAAAGGAGCTCGACCAGGAAGAGGGCGAGCTGACCGCCACTCAAAAGGTGAAGCGCAAAGCGATCGCGGAGGAGTTCGGGCCCCTCATCGAGTCGCTCTACCAACCCGAGCCGGCCGGCGCTGCATGACGAAGCTCCTCGAGCTCACGATCGCCGGCACCGCCATCGGGGCGCAGTACGCCCTCATCTGCCTCGGGTTCGTGATCATCTACAAAGCGACAGGGGTCATCAACTTCGCCCAGGGAGCGCTCGTGGTCATGGGCATGTACATGGCCTACAACGCCACGACCACGTGGAACCTCCCTTTCGCCATCGCCGTCGTGGTCGCGATGGCGATGGGCGCTCTCATCGGGATGCTCATCGAGTTCCTGATCCTGCGTCGAATGGTCGGTCAACCGGTGTTCGCCGTCATCATGATCACCCTCGGGCTGCTCATCGTGCTCGACGAGCTCGCAATCGGGATCTGGGGGGCTGCCAACCTCAACCTCGGCGACCCATGGGGCATCAGCTCGGTGCACCTCGGTGACATCACCGTCGAGGTGCGCAAGCTGTGGACGCTCGCGCTCACGGGCGTGGCGATGGGCGGGTTCTTCGCCCTCTTCCGCTACACGTCGATCGGCGTGGCGATGCGGGCAACGGCGCTCGACCAGGAAGCAGCGCTCGCGCAGGGCATCAGCCCGCGCCGCATCTTTGCGTTGAGCTGGGCCATCGCCGGTGCCGTCGCCGCTCTCGCAGGCGTGACGGCAGGAACCGGATCGGCTCAGGTGCAGCCGGCCGTCGCGGCGTTGGCGCTCATCGCGTTCCCGGCGATCATCCTCGGCGGCCTCGACTCCCCGGGCGGGGCCGTGCTCGGCGGCGTCATCATCGGCATCACCCAGACCCTCACCGCCGGCTACCAAGCCGATTACTTCAACTGGGCCGGCGACGGCTTCGACATCGTCATGCCATACCTCGTGATGATCCTCGTGCTCCTCGTTCGCCCGTTCGGGCTGTTCGGCACGCGGGAGGTACGGCGAGCGTGAGCGTGCGCAGCGGCGCGCGCTCGAATCGGGCGCTGATCATCGACTACCGCGACGACGTGCGCCTTTTCCGCACCGGATGGGCCTGGTTCGGGCTCGCAGCGATGGTGACGACGTGGCTCCTCGCGCCGATCGTCCTCTCGGAGTTCCAGCTCAACGTACTCGCGTATGCCGGCGTCACGGCGATCGCCGGCATAGGTCTGAACCTGCTCACCGGCTACACCGGGCAGGTCTCGCTCGGCCACGCAGTGTTCTTCGGCGTGGGTGGTTACACCGTCTGCGCGATAGGAGCCGATCACGACTTGCCGATCGTGGTGTGGCTTCCCGCAGCGGCTCTCATCGGTGCGTTGCTCGGCGCCGTCATCGGGCCGTTCGCGCTTCGCCTGCGCGGCAACTACCTCGCGATAGTCACCCTCGGGCTCGTGTTCATCGGTGCCCACGTGTTCAAGACCTTCGACTCGCTGACGGGGGGCGGCGCCGGCAGGTCGGCAACGGGCGCCATCCCCGTCCTCGACAAGAACTTCTTCAATCTCGCTGGAGAGAGGTTCAGCCGCAACCAGGGTTACTTCTGGCTCATCTGGAGCGTGGTCGGCGTCGGCGCCCTGCTTGCCAAGAACATCGTCCGCTCGCGGCCTGGCAGAGCGATGCGCGCAGTGCGCGACCGCGACTTGGCCGCGGAGATCGTCGGCGTCGGGGTGGCGCGATACAAAGTCGGCGCTTTCGCCGTCTCGAGCGGGTACGCCGCTGTGGCCGGCGCCCTCTACGCCGTGCTCCAACGCTTCATCGCTCCGACGAACTTCGGTCTCGACCTGTCGATCCAATACATCGCGGTAATCGTCATCGGCGGGGTCGGCACGATCTTCGGCGCCGTCCTTGGCGCGCTTGCTCTCGGGTCGATGCCGCGCATCATCGAACAGCTGAGCCGGACCAACGACCTCCCCTTCGTCTCAGGCGACAAAGGGGGCCCCGACGGCTTCATCGAGGTCGCGTCGCTCAACAGGATCATCTACGGCGTGCTGATCGTGATATTTCTCGTGGTCGAACCGCACGGTCTTGCGGCCGTCTGGTTGCGCGTCAAGGCCAGACTGCAGTCGTGGCCGTTCTCGTATTGACCCGGTCTCTCCGAGTTCCATCAACCAACACAGCACCATCGATCAGGGGGAAGCGCATGAGAACGTGGACAAAGAAGTACCGACTCGTCGTCGCGCTGCTCGCCGTTGGCACGCTTGCAGCGGCTTGCAGCAGCGACTCGAAGACGTCGACGTCGAGCTCGGGCTCGAAATCGCTCGTCTCGGTTCCCGGCTTCGACGGCACCACCATCAAAGTCGGGGTCGTCACGCCCCAGACGGGCACCGTCAAGATCATCGGTGACCCGCTCACAGCGGGCAACAAGGCGTATTGGGACTACATCAACTCCAAGGGCGGCATCGCCGGGAAGTACAAGATCGAACCGGTGGTCGTCGACAGCGCCTATGACGCGACCCAGGGGGTGCAGCAGTACAACGCGATCAAGGACCAGGTCGTGATGTTCGGTCAGATCCTCGGCACTCCCGTGGTCAAAGCGGTGCTCGAGCAGCTGAAGGCCGACAACATCGTCGGCGCCCCGGCCACGCTCGACTCGTTCTGGGTGCGCGAGCAGAACCTGTTGCCCATCGGCGCCCCGTACCAGATCCAGGCCATCAACGGTATCGACTGGTACACGAGCGACGGAGGTGGCAAGGACAAGAAGCTGTGCTCGCTCGTCGCTGACGACCCGTACGGGTCTGCTGGCCAGGCAGGTGTCGACTTCGCGGTCAAAGAGCTCGGCCTCACCCTCACGGACTCGGCCAAGTTCACCGCCAGCACGGCGAGCGCAGCGCTCGACCCGACAGCGAAGATCTCCCAGCTGCAGGGCTCGGGCTGTGAGGCCATCTGGTTGACCTCGACGCCGACCGACACCGGCAAGATCCTCGGCGCGGCCGCTGCGGCCAAGTGGAATCCCCAATGGCTGGGCCAGTCACCGAGCTACATCGGGGCGCTGACCACCTCGCCGCTGGCGCCGTACCTGCAGGCCAACTACCTGGTGGTCTCCGAAGGCGTCACATGGGGCGACACCAGCGTGCCGGGCATGAAGGATCTGCTCGACCGCGTCGCGCAGTTCGCCCCGAGCCAGGCACCCGACTACTACTTCGTGTTCGGCTACAACGAGGGTCGGTCGGTGGCCGACTTGCTCGAGAAGGCCGTCGCGCTCGGCGACTTGTCCCACGACGGGATCGTCAACGCGATGAACAGCATCGACAAGTTGTCCTTCGACGGGCTTTCGGGTGACTACGGCTATGGCAAGCCGTCCGATCGCAACCCACCTCGGGTCAACTCGGTCTTCGAGGTCGACCCGGCGGCGCCTGGTGGCTTGAAGGTCAAGAAGGCAAACATCGCGTCCGACGCAGCGAAGAAGTTCACGTTCGGCTGATCGCCTTCTGCCGGGCTGGGTCGGGAACGGTCCCGGCCCAGCCCGGCAGGCATGGCGTCAGCGGTGTTCGGGGTTCGGGAAGTCGAAGCGGCATCCGGCGTCCCACTCCGAGCGCTGGTTGCCGTGGGCTGGGATGCCGCCTGCATCTCGCAGCATCCGAGCGACGTGGAGCATGTTCCACGTCATGAAGGTGGTGTTGCGGTTCGTGAAGTCGTTCTCGGGACCGCCCGAGCCGGGGTCGAGGTAGCTCGGACCGGGTCCGGCCTCGCCGATCCAACCGGCGTCGGACTGAGGCGAGATCGTGTAGCCGAGGTGCTGCAAGGAGTAGAGGATGTTCATGGCGCAGTGCTTGACGCCGTCCTCGTTTCCGGTGACGAGGCAGCCGCCGACACGCCCGTAGTAGGCGTACTGCCCGGCGTCGTTGAGGGTGCTCGAGTTGCCGTAGAGCCGCTCCACGACCTGCGTGCAAACCGAGGACTTCTCGCCCAACCAGATCGGCGTGCACAGCACGAGGATGTCGGCAGCGAGGACCTGCTCGGAGATGGCTGGCCAGTCGTCACGGTCCCAGCCGTGCTCGGTCATGTCCGGCCACACCCCGGTCGCGATGTGCTGGTCGACGGCGCGCACCGCGTCGACCGTCACGCCTTGGCGGCGCATGATCTCCATAGAGATGTCGGCAAGACCCTGCGTGTTCGAACGTTCAGGCGATCGCTTCAGCGTGCAGTTGATGAACAGGGCCTTCAGGTTCGAGAAGTCCCAACGGGTTTGTTCGCACAGCTCTTCTTGTTGCGGGGTGAGCTCGGTCATCTCCGGACGTTACGTCGCAGGCCCTCATGAGGCGATCGTTGCGATGAGGTTGGCGACGCGCGCTGGCTCCAACACCGCCAGGTTGTGACCGGCCCCTTCGACCACTTGGACGGTGGCGTTCGAGCGACCGGCGACGAGCTCGAGGATCCGCGTCGCCGGGCACCACCGATCTGCCCCGCCGTGGATGAACGCTGTCGGGATGCGCGCTGTCGCGTCGAGCAGCGGCTCGGCGCGGTTGTCGATGAGACACTCGCGCAAGGTCGAGGAGAACGAGTGGTAGCGCGCCATCATCGTCTCCCGCGCCATCTCGCCGCTGTACAGCCGCGGTGCCAGGGCCTTGCTGAGGAGCTGACTGTGGCGACCGGCACCCCAGAGCGCGCCAATGACGACGCGCGCGACCGGAGGCGCCTCCATGACAAGCGCGGTCCAGACATTGGAGCGCACGCCGAGTCGAGCCTCACGCGCATCGCGATAATACGGCATGGCCACGTTCACCACGGCGCGCACACCGGTGGGGTAGCGCGCCGCGTACTCCAGCGCGAGAAGGCACCCCATCGAGAGACCCACCACCACGAGGGGCTCGGAGTCGCCGTCGCGCTCGATGGCTGCTCGTATCGCGTCGACGTGCGCGGCGGGGGTGTAGCGCATCTGCGGCTTGGCGGAGTGCCCATACCCCAGGAGGTCGACGGCGACGAGCTCGAGCTCGGGCGCGAGCAGGTCGACGACGCGAGACCAGATCAGCGCGCTCCCGGCCACGCCATGCACGAGCAGGACGCGCGGGCCCTTCCCGCGGACGCGCGCGAAGCACGTCGGACGACTTCGCACCTCAGGCGGCGTGCGACCACTCCAGCGCCACTTGCCACCGTTCACGTCAGTGTTCACGCCCTCTACGATGGCGCAGCATGCCCACCAGCACCACGGCTGCCAAGACTGCGACCCTCGAGCTCGAGCCCTACCGGCGCGAGCTGACCGGATACTGCTACCGGATGCTCGGCTCGGGTTTCGAGGCCGAGGATGCTGTCCAAGAGACGATGGTGCGCGCGTGGCGTTCCTACGACCGCTTCGAGGGGCGCTCCGCGTTGCGGTCTTGGCTGTACCGCATCGCCACGAACGTCTGCCTCGACATGCTCAACGGTCCCCAGCGTCGGGCTCGGCCGATGGATCTCGCACCGAGCTCCACGGCGAGCTCGGTGCTCGACTCCGGCCTACCCGAGCACCGCTGGATCCAACCAGTGCAAGACGCGAGGGTCTTGGCGCCGAGCGCTGACCCTGCCGAGCTTGGCGAGTCGCGGGCGACGATCCGTCTCGCGTTCGTGGCCGCGCTACAACACCTGCCGGCGCGCCAACGCGCTGTGCTCATCCTGCGAGAGGTCCTTCGCTGGCCGGCGAGCGAAGTCGCCGAGCTGCTCGAGACGAGCGTTGCCTCGGTCAACAGCGCTCTGCAGCGAGCACGGGCCACCTTGGGCGAAGTCGACATCGATGCGACGGCGCCGTCACCCGACGACCCGGCGCAACAAGAGCTCCTCGCGCGCTACGTCGAGGCCTTCGAGCGCTACGACATCACCTCGCTGGTCTCATTGCTTCACGACGAGGTCATCCAATCGATGCCGCCCTACTCGTTGTGGTTGCAGGGGCCCGAGGAGGTCGGCAGGTGGCTGCTCGGCCAGGGAAGCGGCTGTCAGGGCTCGCGGCTTGTCGCGACATCCGCGAACGGCTGCGCAGCGTTCGGGAGCTACCGCCCCGCCGGGCCCGGGGTGCACGAGCCGTTCGCCCTGCAGGTGATCGAGGCGAGCGATGGGCGCATCTCGGGCTTTCACAACTTCCTCTACCCAGAGCTGTTCGCCGCGTTCGGTCTGCCGGCGCGCCTCGAATCGTGACGCCGCATTCAGCTCGCCGCGAGATCGTGGAGACCGACCAGGTCGAGTAGTTCGAGCAGGTCCGAGTCGGGGTCTAGGACTCGAACCGAGGCTCCCAGCCGACGAGCTTCGAGCTGCACGCGTGCGAGCGCGTCGACGACCGCCAGGTTCGCGGGAACGGCGAGCACCACGACCACCTCGAGATCGCCATCGGAGACGACGACGGCAGCTCGGAACTCCACGGTGACCTCCTGAGTCGTTCGCTCGCAGGTCGGACCGAACCGGCACCTCGAACTCATCGGAAGCGCTGGTCGCTGCCTCGAAGGCGAGGGTCGGCATCTCCCGACACATCCGGACGTTGAAGTGGCTCCGTAGTAGACGCATCGGGCGAAAAACCCCGGGCCCCTAGCGACGTAGAGGAGATCGACGTGGCACCGATTGACGAACGGCGACTCGATGAGATGATCACCGAGTCCCAAGACCTTCAGGTCGATGCGATGCGGGGGATGAGCGCAACGCTCCCCCAGCTCGAGCACATCGCCCACACCCCGTCGAACGAGGACGACGGTGACGCCGTCTCTCGCTTCGTGCAGGACCGGCGCCGTGTGCTTCGCAACGGCGGCATGGGCTTGGGCGCAGTCGCCGCGGCCGGGCTGATGGGCACGAGCTTCGGCACCGCGATCACGACGATCCTGGCCGGCCCAGCGGCCGCCAGCACGAACCAGGGCGGCTCGAAGGAGGTGTCGATCATGATCTTCGAGACGGCACCGTCGTTGGAGAACCTGGCTGTCGCCACCTACGGCGCGGCGCTCCAGCTGCCGTTCTTCGGCGACAACGCTGTCGTGCAGAAGTTCGCGCAGACAACCATGCAGCAACACGCCGATCACAGCGCAGCGTTCCAGAAGCAGGCTGTCGCCCTCGGCGGCAAGGAGCAGAAGGGCGTCAGCCCGAAGTACGGGCCTGTGGTCGAGCAGATGAAGCCGACGCTCACCGACTACGCAGCGGTGGTCAAGCTTGCTGCCACGCTCGAGGAGGTGGCACAGGACACGTACATCGCCAACCTCTCGTTGCTCCCTGCTGATGAGACCCGGCAACTCATGGCCAGCGTCCTGGCCATCGAGACGCAGCACCTCGCAACGCTTCGCGCCGTTGGTGCGCTGCTGGCAGCCAACGCCCCGCAGTTCATCGCCATCCCGACCGACCTGGCGAACCTGCCGGCGGCGGCTGGTTCGGTTGCGTTCCCCAACCCGTTCGAAGAGGCCAACTTGGCCAGCCCGCCCGAAGAAGGAGTAGTCAAGTGACCGAGCCCACCACCGACATCGAAGGCGAAGCCCCCTCGGGCATCTCGCGTCGCGGCTTCTTCCTGGCTGGCGGCGCTGTCGCAGCCGGAGCAGTCCTGGCGGCGTGCAGCAGCGACTCCAAGTCGACGACGACCTCAGGGTCTTCAGGGTCGACAAAGTCGACAAGCGCTGGTAGCTCCTCGTCGGCGAACGCTGCCGGCGACGGGACCATCGCGATGTTCGCCGCCGGACTCGAGCTGCTCGCCGTGCAGACCTACAAGGCCGGCCTGGATGCGGCTACGGCCGGCAAGCTCGGTGCGGTGCCGCCCGCTGTCGCGGAGTTCGCGACGACCGCGATGTCGCATCACCAGTCAGCTTCCGACGCGCTCGCCAAGGCTGGCGGCGGGGGCACACCTCAGGTGCCAGCAGCCGTGAAGACGACGGTCGACACCGCGTTCGCCAAGGTGACCGACATCGCCGGCCTTGCGGGCTTGGCCCTCGAGCTCGAGCTCATCGCCGCGGCGACGTACCTCGATGTGCTTCCGAAGCTGCAGTCGAAGGCAGCAGTCGACCTCGTCGGGTCGATCCTGCCGATCGAGAGGCAGCACGCTGCCATCCTCACGTTCGCCCTCGGCCAGTACCCCGTTCCCGACACCTTCGCGACGACCGAGAAGTCGGTCGCGCCGAAGTAGAACCCCGTACCGGCCGGTTGTTCGAAGCTGAAGGCGCTCCGCCCCGGGGGCGCCTTCAGTCCGTTTTCGCGGTCGACGCGTTGCGGACACGGGCGACCGTCCTGGCAAGGATCCCGAGCGTCGCCCGGAGCGCACCTTCGGAGATGACGGGGAAGATCCCGGCCTCCTTCCACGTGGGGTCGATCGTCGACCAGTCGTAGTAGGACGTGACCAGGGTGCCCTCGTCGGCGGGTTCGAGCGTGTACCCGTACACGTGGCCGATCTGCGGGCGGATCTTGCCAAGGATCGTCCACGCGATCTCACGATCGGGGACGAAGGTCGTGATGGTGACCGTAACGTCGTACTCGCCCATCGGGTAGTCGTTCAACGCCTCGCGATCCATGTGCACGACGAAGCTGTCACCGACTGCATTGACAGGGTCGCCGGTGGCGTCGAGCAGCATGCCGGAACTGTCGATCGACACGTGCCCCTGTGGATCGGACAGGATCGCGAAGATCGTCGACGGGTCCGCTGCGATCGTCCGCTGGACCTCCAAGCGCTCAGTAGTCATGCTCGTCATCCTGACACCGCGTCGCCCTGCGGTCTCGGAGGGGAATCTCGCATCGATGCAAGGCCCTGGCAGCGACGAAGAAGGACTGGCCGCGGGCGACTTCTCCTCATGGATGGCCGACATGAAGCTCGTCGTCCGCGGGGAAGGCGGCGCTGACGTGCCGTGCAACGGCTGCACATCCTGTTGCACCTCGTCGCAGTTCGTGCACATCGAACCCGACGAGACCGAGACCTTGCGGCGGATCGCGCCCGAGCTGCTCTTCGCTGCGCCCCGCCGGCCAGCTGGCCACGTGCTGCTCGGCTACGACGAGCGGGGCCATTGCCCGATGCTCGTCGATGAACGGTGCTCGATCTACGAGCACCGACCGAGAGCCTGTCGCGCGTACGACTGCCGAGTGCTGGCCGCAGCTGGGGTCGAGCTCGATGGAGGCGATGGCGCCAAGGTCGCGATAGCTCGGAGGGTGAGGCGATGGCGCTTCAGCTTTCCCACCAAGGCTGCGGTGACTCGACGCGACGCGGTCCGTGCCGCGGCCAAGTACCTGGACGACCATGCCAGCGTCCTGCCCGAGGGGACGGTGCCACGCGGTGGGACCCAGCTCGCCGTGCTGGCCATAGCGATCCACGACCTGTTCGTGACAAGCAACGGGGAGAACGATCAGCCCACGGTGCTCGAGCCCGAACCCGAGATAGTGCACGCCGCGCTGCGCGCCATCGGTTCACAGAGAACATCGACACAATGAACGGCTACAGCCCTCCTGGGGCGTGCACCGCGCGCAGAGCCGACGGTGCCCATTCGAGCGAGATACGGTCTCGCAAACCCGGACAGGAAGGGAGCAACGATGTCTGAGTTCCCTGCGCTTGCGCATGTGGCGGTCACGGTCAGCGATCTCGAGCGGAGTCGGCCGTGGTACCAGCGGCTGTTCGACGCAGATCCGGTTCTCGACGAGGACACCGGCTCGTTCCACCACGTCGTCTGGCTCCTGGGCGGCACGCTGTTCGGAATCCACCAGCACACCGACGCGTCGAGCGCCGAGGCATTCGACGAGCTCCGGCCCGGCCTCGACCATGTCGCGTTCGGCTGCGCCAACCGAGCCGAGCTCACGCAATGGGAGAAGCGCCTCGAGGAGCGCGGCATCGCGAACGGCGGGGTCGTCGACGCCCCCTACGGTTCGGGCTTGTCTTTCCGAGATCCCGACAACATCGCGCTCGAGTTCTTCGCACCTCCCGGCTGAGCAGCGGAATCGGACTGCGAATGCGCAAGATCGGGTAGTCGCTCGAGATGTACATCGGACTCGGCACCCTCGTCGTCATCATCATCATCGTTCTGCTCGTCCGGCGGGGGTAACGCAACCAGCCGCCCCTGAAAGCCCGTTGAACGATGCCGTACCGGAGCGGGCCCGCGCCTGTCGCCACGTCGCTCAGGAAGCGAAGTCGGGGATGTTGCCGCGGGCGGACTCGCTGCGGCCCGCCGGCTCCTCCCAGTCCTCCTGCCTGCCAAGCGCGGTCAGGTCGAGGAAGTAATACGAGCCTCCCGTGGATTCGAGCCCCCGCGCATACTGCGAATACGTGCGGAACACCCGGCCGTCCATCTCGAGGAAGCAGGTCCGGCCCGGCATGTCGTAGGGCTGCTCAGACGTCTTCATGCTCTCCTCGCCGGCGGGCTTGGTGAACACGTACTCGGTGGCCGTGTGGCCCGATCGCCGGGCCTCGAAGCGCTGCATCTCCTGCTGCTGCTGGAGCACGGCAACCAGCCCGCCGTCGAGGTCGACCGTCCGGGTCGCGGTCGCGCTCTTGCCCTGGGATGCCACGAGGTCCCACCCGAGCGTGGACGCGAACTCCACCACCCGGGCGTGCTGGCGCTTCAGGGCATCTCGACCCCCTGAGAAGCAGCCGTGAGAAGCACGACCTGGGCCTTCGCGGCAGGGTTGCTTCTCAAATGCTTCTCACGGAGCGGGTCGTGATGCAAGCGCCACGGTCAGAATGGCCTATGACCTGGGCCTATGCAGCGCGCTCGGAGGGACTCGAACCCCCAACCTTCTGATCCGTAGGCCGATGCTCCGCCTTCTGTGACCTGCGGTTTCGGGCGTTCTCGCAGGTGGGGAGAGGCACCGACTACTCCCCGTTGCTACCGGTTGCTACGTGCGGCCCCCTCTCGCATGGATTCTCGATGGATTCGCCCGGACTCTCTCAGATCGTGACGACGGTGACGGGGACAGGGTCGGTGACTGCCGCCATGTCCTCAGGATCGCTTGTGATGATCGCGATCGCGCCTTGATCGGCGACGGTACGGACGGTGGCGCCGATGTGGGCGTCGGCGACCGACACGTGGAGTCGTGCGACAAGGTCTGCGGCGACGTTGGCGCTCACGGCGTCGAGCGGCATGTCGGCGACGCGAAGGTGGTTGATGAGCGCGGCCGATCGAGCTCGACGGTCCCAGCCGGCTTCGACGCGGGCCGCCGTGGGCACCACGATGTTGACTGGGATCGCCTTGCGCTTTCGTTGCGCGATGACCTGCATGTGGGCGATGACCTGCGCGTGCTTGGGGTGGGTGGACGAGCTCAGCGCCTGGACAGCTTCGTTGTCGAGCACCACCGTTCTCGGCGGTGTCATCCGGCGATCGACGCTTGCGCCTCGGCCCAGAGCAGGACGTCGTCGGCGTCGGCGTCAGCGTGGGTTCGTACGACCGCTTCAGCGGCGCCTCGCAAGAGGTCGGGTCGGGTCGCCAGAGGGTGGCCGTCGAGCTCCGCAGCAGCGACGGCGAGATCGCCTAGCGACGGTCGTGCACGTGGGTTCTCTCGATAGTGACCGTCGAGCGCGATTTGCAGCACGATGGCCTCGAGCCGGCTACGAAGCGCGTCTGCAGTCAGTGCGGTGGTGGATGGAGCAACGTGGAGGTGCTCGACCGCCAGAGCAGCTGCGTCGCGGAGCGCCTCGGGGATCCGCATCGATGTGCCCACGGTCCGGTCGTCTTGCGCGTCGAGGAGGCTGCCGATCCGGTTGATCACGTCACGTCGTTTCACGGAACCCAACCGTACCACAGGCGTGTGGTACGGTTTGGCCTGTAGGCGCGCCGTCGCGAAGAGGTCGGTGACCGCGAAGCAGACCCGGGCGGACATGCGTCGCGCCAGTGGCGTGGCGTCCCGCACCCGGCGGATCCGGTGGCTACGGCGACCGCGATGACGGCCGCAAGCAGCTTGTTCATGGGGGGGCGCGCCAGGCCAATGCTTCGTCGCCCGGTGGTTGTCGTTGTCGGGTGGTGGGATCAGCAGGGTTGCGCGGGAGGCCCCGTCGCTCGGGTGCTCGTCCGATGACCCCGTTGGCGGTGACCGCGTCTCGGAGTGGGATGCCGTCTTCCATGAGCGCGCGCTTGAACGGTCGCGCCGCGGGAGCTCTCGGGTTCGAGTGAGAGCTCCGGTTCCTGGGCACCTCGGTCGGTGCGGGGCCGGGGTCAAGCGAGCCGGCGCATGACCTGACATGACGGCGAAGGCGAAGGCGGACGGCGAAGAGGGCTCACGACGGGTGAAGTTCGGGCCGGCCAGTCACGTTGTCGTTGTAGAGCCCGTGCAGCGACGTAGCCGCTCCGCGATCATCGAGTCCGTCACCATCGACGTAGTTGCGCAGTGTCGTTGACAGATTGTCATGACCGAGCCGGACCTTGGCGCCAAGCAGGTCACCGTTCCGAAGAAGGTGCGTTCCGACGGTGCGCCGGAGCCGGTGCAGGGTGGCTTCCGGCACCTCGGCTGCGGCGCGGATTCGCCGGAACCGCAGTGAGATCCCGGAGAGACCGAGGGCGTCGACACTCTCAGGCGTGGTCGTGAACAGCCAGTCGGAACGCCGAGCAAGGCCACCGGGCTTCCAGGTCGCGACGTGGCATGCCCAGCGCTGCGCGACGACCGATCC
>JBPCON010000058.1:0-69887 GCA_051000215.1 Acidimicrobiales bacterium | reverse complement strand
CTCGAGGTCGAGCTCGTCGTGGACGACGACGAGCTCGACCCAGTTCAAGTGGTGGCGGCGTAACAGCGCGGCCACCGCGAGGCCCGAGTCGTTGTAGAAGGTTTGCGGGAAGGCGAGCGCCATGCGACGTGCGCCCGGCCCGAGCGCGACCTCACAAGTGAGCGCGTGCGCACGGTCGCGCTTGAGCACCCCGCCGTGACGGCGGGCGAGCAAGGCCACGGTGTCAGCCCCGCAGTTGTTGCGGGTCCGCTCGTATTCCGCCCCGGGGTTGCCGAGCCCGACGACGAGCAGGTCGACCGCCAAGCGCTACTCGGTGCTCTCGTCGCTCGTGTCGCCGGCTTCCGGCTCGGCGCCCGCCTCGCCGCCTTCGGCCTCGGCCGCGGCTGCCGCTTCGGCATCCTCGGCTTCGAGCTCGAGCGCGGCGATCGACGGGGCCTGGCCGAGCACGATCGGTTCGTCGACGTCGACCGAGGTCTCCACGCCAGTAGGCAGGGTGAGGTCGCCGACGCGGATTGCGCTGCCGATCTCGAGGTCGCTGATGTCGACCGTCAGCTCGTCGGGGATCGACCCCGGCTTGGCGCTGACGGTGATGCTGAACATGAGCTGGTCGACGAGGCCGTCGTTGGCGAGGACGGCGCGGGCCTCGCCGGTGAGGAGGATGGGGACGTCGACCTCGATGGCAACGTCGCGGCTGACGCGCAGGAAGTCGACGTGCAGCACGTCGCGACGGATCGCGTGACGTTGCATGTCCTTCACGATCGTGAGCTCGGTTGCGTGGCCGTCGACCGCGAGGTTGATGAGCGCGTTGACGCCGGCATCGGTGGTCAGCGCGCCGCGCAGCTCGCGCCAGACGACCGACACGGTGAGCGGGTCGCCGCCCAGGCCGTAGACGGTGGCAGGGACTTTGCCTTGGGCGCGCAGGCGCCCTGACGAGCGGGATCCTGTGGCGCGGCCGGTCTCGGCCGCCAGGGTGATCTCAGCCATCGGAAAGCTCCTACTTCTGGAGATCGCGCCGGAGCGCAACTGGGGACGGGAGATGGTACCAAGCCCCGTCGACCCGCCTCCAGCCCCGCCCACGCCGTTCTCGAGGCAATAGGTGGCGCGTGGCGCCCCGTATTGCCTCGAGTTCGAGCTTGGTCAGCCGAGGAGGAGGTGCAGCGCGCGGCGGATCTCGTTGAGCTGGGCCGCGACCTGAGGCGAGGGCTCGTGCTGATGGGGGATCCGGCGGGCTCGCGCGACCTCCATGAAGCCCTGACGCATCTCCACCGTGAACGTCGCCAGATCGGCGCACAGCTGGGAGACGGCGGCGGCCAGATCCGCCGTCGCGATGCCCGACGGTGCTGCCGCGATCTTTCGCAGGGTGTCGTCGATGCGGACGAGCTCGGCCCGCTGGTCATCGCCGGCTTCGGTGACGGCGGCTGCTGCGCCGGCGCCGCTGTCGGGGCGATCGACCCACGAGGGGTATGCGGGTTGGGCGGCCGCCCTTGCCTGAGCCGCCGCAGTGGCGGCGGTGCGCTCGTCGATGGCGTCGAGTCGCTCGGAGATGCCGGCCAGCTCGTCGACGACGTTGCGCTGCAGGTTCGCGACCGCCTCTTGCAGCTGGCCGACGATGACGAGCAGCGGCGGCCCGGAGATAGGTGCCGTTGCGGAGGAGGTTTCGCTCCGAGGCGGCACGTGCAATCGCGGCTCGGTCCTCGGAGGAGGCGGCCGCGTGGTCCGGGGCCCTGCCGCCGGGCCGTCTACTCGCCCGTTTTCCGTCGTCGACTCGCCGGATTTCGGCTGAAGGAGCGATCCCTCGACGCTTTCTGCCCCGGGTGACTGGTCGCGGGGGCCCGCCTGGTCGGCCGGTGGTTTTCGATTGGCATCACCCGCGGCCACCTGTTTGGCAGCGGATCTGCGGAATCGGCTCACGTGGGCAGGGTAGCCATCGGCGCGTCGCGCTGGCATGAGTGTGTGCGACTCGATGCCGTCGGGCCCCGGCCCCGCGATGCCGTCTCAGTGGGCTCGGGGCCACAACCTATGCTCGCGATCGAATTTGCGGGGCACGCGTGCGACACGGGCACCCGCGGTTGGTTCCGTCACGACGCCGGGAGAGTTGAGCGATGACGCCTGTGCAGGAGCGCGCTGCATCTCTTGCGACCCTAGGCGCGCTTCTGATCGTGCTCGCCGTAGCGCTCTTCGCTTCGTCGGGGTCCCACCAGCCTGCAGGGGTGGTCGTCTCCTCGACCAAGCCGACCACGTCAACGTTGCGGCCAAGCACGACAACCACCACGGCCACGACCGTCGCGGCGACAACGGTGCCCCCGACCACGACCAGTCCGGAGCGTGTCACGCCGACGACCAAGCACCCGACGACCACCGCCGCCTCGGTTCCGCGGCCCCCCGCGACGGACCCCCCTGCGACGGACCCCCCGCGACGGACCCGCCGCCAACCGTCACGATCGTTCCACCGCCGACCGAGTCAAGTCCGCCTCCCGAATCCCCGCCGCTCTCGGGCTGAGCGCAGGGCGCTTGGCGCCCAAGGCGGGGGGCGCGCAATACTCGAAGGCCTTCCGCACCCTCGAAACTGGGGGCCGAGACGAGGCAACCGTGGACGACGACGACATCGCTGCGCCCGATCTGCGCCACTACTTGAGCGTCCTGCGCCAGCGCCGTCTCTCGATCCTGTTGGTCACCTTGGTCGTCGTCGCCCTTGCCGTCGCCTACTCCCTTGTGCAGACGCCGACGTATCAGGCCACGGCCCAGGTGCTGCTCGAGAACCAAGCTGCCGACCCGCTCGACACCCAAGCCAACGCAAACGTGGCCAACGCGCAGCGGGCCTTGAACAACGAGGTCAAGCAGCTCGAGTCCGCCGCAGCACGCGACGCGGCGCGAGCCAGCTACCAGGGGCCCCTCGACCCCGACTCGGTCCACGCGTCGGTGGCCTCAACAGACACAGACGTCATTGATGTGTCTGCCAGCGGGCGAAAGCCCGAAGAGGTGGCCGACCTCGTCAACCGCTATGTCGATTCCTACATCTCCTTTCGCCGCGACCAGCAGGTGAACGATTTGTTGGGCACCGCGACGCTCGTGCGCCAGAAGGCGGGCGAGCTCCAGACGCAGATCGACTCGATATCCGCACCACTCGCCGCGCTCGACGCTGAGATCGCGAACGCAAGCGGTAACGCCAAGGCGGAGCTGCAGTCACAGCGCACGCAGACAGCGACGAGCCTTCAAGGTCAGCTTTCCCCCCTTCAAGGTCAGCTGGCGCTCTACCAGCAGCAGCTCGACAAGCTGACGCTGTCGGCAAACGTGAAACAGACAGGCTCGGTGAAGGTGCTGGCCTCAGCTACGGCTCCCTCGACCCCGGTATCGCCAAATCCGGCTCGCAACGCGGCCCTGGCGCTAGTATTGGGAGGGCTGCTCGGAATCGGCGCGGGCTTCCTACGCGAGTATCTCGACGACTCCGTAAAGAACAAGGACATCCTCGAGAGCGTCAGTGGCCTGCCGACCATCGGGGTGATCCCGAACATGGCCGCACGCAGGGGTGACGTCGTGACCGACATCGTCACTGTGCAAGATCCAAAGTCGATCGCGGCCGAGGCGTACCGCACACTGCGCACGAGCGTGAAGTTCCTCGGCATCGATAAGCCCATGAAGGTCGTCCAGATCACGAGCGCTGCGGCCTCCGAGGGCAAGACCCTCACTGCGGTCAACCTCAGCGTCGCGCTCGCGCAAGCGGGCGATCAGGTGCTACTCGTTGGCTGCGACCTGCGACGGCCGCGCATGGATGAATTGCTCGAGCTGGGCGCGGGTGCCGGGCTCACCTCGGTGCTGCTCGGCGAGGCCCAGCTGGTCGACGCCATCGTGGAGATGCCCGGCAAGCCGCGACTCTCGATGCTGCGCACGGGCCCGTCAGTACCGAACCCGTCGGAGATACTCGGCATGCCGCGCACCCGAGCGCTCATCCGCGCTCTGGCAGAGAGCTACGACATCGTGGTGCTCGACTGCCCGCCCGTCCTGCCCGTGACAGACGCGCTTGTCGTCGCCGCCTTCTCGGATTCGTCGATCGTCGTGGTGCGCGAGGGCCACACCTCCCGTCATGCCGTCACCCGAGCGCTGGAGCTGTTGCGCCAGGTCGACGCGCCTCTCGGCGGCACGGTGCTCAACGACGCGGCCGACGGGGAGACCGGCTACGGCTATGGCTACGGCTATGGCTACGGCTACAGGGGATCGGGTGAGAGCAAGGACAAGGACACCGACGCCCCAGCAACTCGTCGCAGCAAGGCGGCTGCGGCGATCGGAGGGGCAGCGGCTCGCACGTAGGCACTTGGGTCGCGCTGGACGCGTCGGCGTGAGGGACGCGTTACTCGCTAAGGCGGCGAAGTGCTATACGAACCTGGTCCATCCCCGCTTCGCCTGTGCCCACGAGCGATGCGATCGGCTCCGGTCTCGGCCGCGCAAGCGCCTGTGCTTTCTCCGTCGCGCCGACACGCTTGCCGAGCGAGGCGACCGCCCCCTCGAGGAAGCCGAGCTGCTCGACGAGCGCTGTCATTCCCGCGATTGGCGCCGAGCCGCGCTCGTTCTGCGAGCGCGCATTCGCTTCGAGCTGATCGACGCGAGCAACGAGCTCAGAATCGACGGGGGATTTCGTTTCGGTCGCGACGTGGCGCACGAATGCCTCGAGGTCATCGAGGCGAGAGAGCAGAGCGCGATCGACGAGAGGGTTGTCGGCTGATGTCGCGAGCTGGCGAACGAAGGCTTCGAGCTCATCGACGCGCTCACGCAGCCCCGGATCAGTCGCGGGGTCGTTGGTCCCGGCCACACGCCGGCGGACGAAGGCTTCGAGCTCGTCGAGGCGCGCTGCGAGCGCTGGGTCGGCCGCTTGACCGCTGAGCGCACCTGCGCGCTTGCGGAGGTAAGCCTCGAGCTGATCGACGCGGGCGGCGAGCTCGGCCGGAGAGTTCGTTGCGTTGACCAACTGGCGGACCACAGCTTCGATCTTTGCCACGCGCTGCTCGTCGACCGCGGAGCCCGCTCGCTCGGCCGAGCGAACAACGGCGGTGAGCCCAGCCTCGAGCTCGCCGAGGCGCAGCTGCACGCGCCGGTCGGCCCGAGGTTGCGCGGGTTCGCTCTGCGCCGACTCGAGCTGTTCCAGAACTGCGGCGACGGCGGATTCGAGGCCGGCGAGGCGGCGCGACGTGCTCTCGTCACGCTTCGGGTTCGCCGCGGTTCTCGACGAGGTGTGAACGAGCTCGCGCACGATCGACTCGAGCTGATCGAGGCGGGCGGCGATCGCAGCCCCGACCGACACGCGATCAGCGGCCGCTGGCGCGTCGGCGCCGAGCTCGGGAGGCAAGCCCGACACGTTCACGCCCGACGGCGCGACGGGGCCGGAGAGATCGGTCTGCCCCGACTGCACCGAGCGCTCGAAGGCGCGCGCTGCCTGGGCGAGGCGGCCGCTGCCCGGAGTCGGACGCTCCGGGGGCCGCTGGAAGCTGTCGTCGGCGGCCACTGCTCGATCAGCCGATGATCAGGCGGAGGCGGGCGTCGACATCGTCGAGCTGGCTGGCAACTTGTTCCAGGCGCTCGCCGGTCTGGTCGTTCGTTTTCGCCGTGGTCACGGCGAGGGCGCTCTCGAGCGCAGCAAGGCGGGCCGCCACGCGGTCGTGCTGGTCGCTGAGCGCAGTCGTGAGCGCCTCGAGCACCGCACCGGTGGCGCGACGCGTCTCGGTGACCTCGGCCTGCAACTCGGCGATCGCCCGAGCGTTGGCAGACACCAGCTCGAACATCGTTGGCCCGGAGTGAGACGAGCCCTGCGGTACACCGTCGGGCCCAGCGCCCGCTCTCACGTCAGTCATCGTGGACAGTATGGCGCGGCCTCACCTCGGGCTGGCCCACCCCCGGCGCACCGGTCGCCGCGCGGCGAGAGACACCGCCGAGTGTTGGAACGACCGACCAGGGTCGATTAGGCGACGAGCGCCCGGCGCCGCTTGCGGGCACCGACGAGCAGGAGCCCACCTGTCGCGATCGCGGCCAGGCCTGCGCCCACGTACTCACGCGTGTTCGACGCGCCAGTGCGAGCCAGCGGAGGAGTGGCGCCAGCACAGGCGCTCGTGCCCCCGAGATTGACGGTGGTTGAAGCGCTACCGGGGGCTCCCAAGGAGTCGGTGCCGACAGCGGTGACGGTATGGGTGCCGCTGTCGAGCCCGCAGGGAAGGGCTGTCGTTGTGTTGCCAACGCCAGAGGCGTCGGCAACACCGGTTGCCAAGAGCTGCGGTGTCGAAGCGATGGTCAGCGTGAAGGAGCTACCAGGAAGGAGCCCGGTGACCTGGCAGCTGATGCTCGTGGTGGACGCCGTGCAGGTGACCGCGATCGAGGCGCCGGGCGTGGGTAGGCCTGACGGGCCCGTCTGCGCCGCCGTCGGCCCGGCAATAGCCAAGAAGCCGAGCGCAGAAAGCGCCATGGCCGCTGCTATCCGCTTGATCATCGGTTGAGCCCTTCGCTGTTGACAACGCCAGTCGCTATTCGGGCGCGAGTCTGTCACATGAGCAGCTCTGTGACCACCATCCAATGCCGATCGGGGTTAGCGCGCGTTGATGGTGCGGTCCTCGTCGAGTGTGAGGGTCGTTGCAGCCGGGGGCCCTGACCCGGTGTCGATGGACACCACCGCCGTGCCGGGCTTTGCCAGTGCCTGTCGCCAGATGTCGAGCTGGTAGGGGACGCTCACGGTGCCGGTGAGGGTCAAGGTCACCTCTCGCGTCGCCCCGGGAGCTAGGTCGATGAAGAGGGAGTGAGCGAGGCGCCCTAGCTCGACCGCCGTTGCGGGCGTGGTCGGCTGGCCGTCGAGCGTTGCACCCGTGAGAGCGAGCGGCGTGTAGACGGTGAGCCAGGTGCGATTGGTGCCTTTTGGTGGAGTCGCCATGCCCGGGTTGAAGAACGCCACATAGTTGTCGATTATGACGCCGGGCAATCCGGAGCCAGGAGCACCGTTGGTGAGCCGCACGGTCGCCGTTGCATGCACCAGGCCCGTCGTCGGTTCAACGGTTGCGTGGTAGTCGACGTCGCGGGTGAGGAAGGCGTCGGTCTTGTTCCCGCCTGCATTGTTCACGACGACCCCCAGCGAGTCGCCTCGAACCGGCGGTGCTGCGCCGGTGGCGCCCACGCGGTCTAGGAGGGCCACGCTCGCGGCACTGTCGGTACCGTCCAGGCGGACGAACGCCAGATGACCTTGGTCGACCAACGGCGAGAAGACCTTGGCGAGCTCACCAGGCCCGGGCAGGTTTGCGCTTACCAGCTTTTCGAACACGAGGTGACCTAGCTCGTCGAGGGCGTCGATTCGGTTCGGGTTCGCGAGGGTCGTGTACTGGTCCTCGAAGAGGAACTTGGCCGTGTTGTCGCTGGTCAACGCGAACGGCACGTCGGGGACCGTGATCGGCCCCGTGAACTGCAGCATGGCCGCGACAGCGACGGGGTCGAGGCGGAGCACGCCATCGACGGGCATGCCCCCCGACTGCGGGTAGAGCTGGCCCATCAGGCGCGCCACCGTTGGGAAGTCGGGCGACACCGTGAGATCGCGCCACTCGTTGGCCACATCGAGGAACCCGTATCGCGCCGTGTAGTCGGCAGGCGCGGTGACGGTGCGCTTGCCTTGATTGCCTGTGAGTTCGGAGATGCGCCCGAATCGCCCGAGCGACATGTGCCCGTGGTCGACGTTGAGCTCGGCGAAGTTGCCGGGGAAGCCGGTGCCTCGCGCCTCGACTGGCGTGACGAACACGACCAAGTAACGGCGTGGGCTCAGCTCACCGAGCAGGTCGGGCGCCGCTCCGACCGCATCGCGAGCGAGCGCGAGGTCGCCAAGGTTGCGCTCGATGCGGGCGCTCATCTGGTCGAGCCTCGAGCTGACAGGCGACACGAGCCACGGTGAGCGCAACTGAGCGAGGCGCTCGATGGCCCCCGCTGCATCATCGGCTGCGCGCTCCAGCACGGGGGTCGCGACGCGGATGGCAGCGAGGTCGACGGAGCCGGTCGTGAACTTCAAGCGCTCGGGTCCGACTGCGGCGGCTGCGGCGCGGGCGTCGTCAGCCAATTGCACCGCCTCAGAGAGGGCGGCGTCGACGACAGCGACGTTGCGACCGAGCAAGGGTAAGGACCTGACGGGCTGCGCCCACCATGCACCGACGTTGCTGCGCGCTGTACGCAGTGATGCGGCCGCGTCATCGAAGGCCGACGCGGCCGCATCCGAGTCGCCACGATGTGCGGCGGCCAAGCCGACGTCGAGCTGGTCGATTCCTCGCGACAAGGGGCTTCGGGCCGACAACAGCGCCACGGCGAGCAGGAGGCCGAGCGCGACGAACCCCAGCGCCAAGGCGCCCGCAACGCGGCGAGCGCCCCGGCGTCGCCGACGGTTGCTGACCCGATATGCGGAGAAGGCGAGGGTGGCCAAGGCGAGCGTGCCAGCGGCCGCCAGTGGAAGCGCGTTCTTGCCGGGTTCGGCGTGCACGAGCGCTTGGATGAGGGCGATGCCGACCAGGAGGCCGGCTTGGCGTTGGCTCATTCGTCGCACGGTGCCGAGCACAGCGGCGAGGAGCCCGCCACCTACCGCGACGAGCGAGGCGCCGCTCACCACCACCAGCGCGGCGAGACCCAAGCTCGTGAACCACGAGCCGCGCCGCGCCCGCGCAGCTATGAGGGGAACTGCGACGGCGAGCGCGCCGAGAACAGCAGCGTCGGTGACCCGCGTCCCGGTCAGCCGCAACGGTGCAGGGATCATCGCGAACGCTGCCGACAGCGCGCACGCAGCGACCACAGCCGGCTCCGAGCGCCGAACGCGTTTCAATGGTCGACAGACAAGGCGAAGATGTGCAGCGTCGGGTGGCATCACTTGTACGGTTCTAGTTTGCAGCGCCCATCGGACGGGAGGCGGGATCGCGATGCTCGAGGAAGGGCGACCCGGTGTGCTTGCGGGCATCGCCGCTCCGCCAGTTGAAGCGGCGCGCGCCACCGGGGCGAAGCATGTAGAGATCTGGGGCACGGGCAGCCCCATGCGGGAGTTTCTCCACGTCGACGACCTCGCCGACGCCTGCATCTTCTTGGTGGACCACTACGACGAGGCCGAGCACATCAACGTCGGCACTGGCGAGGACCTGTCGATTCGCAGCCTTGCCGAGACGATTCGCGATGTCGTCTACCCGGAAGCTGAGCTGGTGTTCGACACCACCAAGCCCGACGGAACACCCCGCAAGGTGCTCGACATCGGCAAGCTCAAGTCGTTGGGCTGGATGCCTTCGATCGACTTCGCCGACGGCGTCCGATCCACGTATGAGTGGTTCTTGAAACAGGCCGATGGGTCGATCCGTGGGACGCGGGCCTCGTCGCAGCGGTGAGCTACCGCGCGCGGCGCAGTAGCTCGGTGAGCTGATCTGCGATTCGCTCGACGTCGAAGCTGCGTTCGGCGTAGTGCCTGGCTGCTTCTCCCATCCGCTTTGCACGGGGTTGGTCGTCCAACAGAGCAGCGACGGCACGAGCGAACCCGTCGTGATCGCCGGGTTGAATGATCACACCCGCAGTTGAGCGATCGAGGATTCGAGCGGCGAGGTTCTCCGCCGGCACGGCGGCGACAACGGGCTTGCCGGAGGCAAGGTAAGTGAGGATCTTCGATGGCACGCTGAAGGTCCCGGCGTCAGGCTCGAGCAAAGCGAGGCACACGTCGGCGGAACCAAGCAGGTCAGGCAGATCCTCGTACGGCAAGTAGTCGAGGAGCACCAAGTTGGAGAGAGCGGAGCGCGCTTTGGCCTTATCGAGAAAGGCTCTGCCTAAGCCTTCGGTCACGACCACCAGCAACGCGTCGACCTCGCTGAGCATCTCGGCTACGCGCACGAGGTGCGCCGGGTCGTGCTTGAGCCCGAGCGTGCCGGAGTAGAGCGCAACCCGACGATCGTGGAGACCAAGCGCTCGGCTCAGTGGGTTGTCCTTTGGACGCGGGCCGACCTCGTCGGTCGGCGCCCAGTTCTCGATAACCGTGTGGGGCGCGCGCACCCCGCGCCGGTCAAGCTCGGGGACGAAGTCCTCGGTGATAGCCACGATGAGCTCCGATCGGCGCAGGAGCGAGGTCTCGAGCCGCTCGAGCGCAAGCCCTGCTGTTGCCCCCAGCAGCGCGGACCGAGCGGTCAGCACCGAACGCGTGCCACGCCCGAGAAAGTCTTGCAACCAGTAGACGCGGGTTGACCCAGTACGCCGAGCGGCCCGCCAGATGATGGCTTGAGTGACCAAGGGTGTGTTTGCCGAGACGAGGAAGTCGGGCTGCTCGGCGCGGATGGCCGCCGCGACCGCCCTGCCATAGCGCGTCTCGGCGATCATTCTCTTGAGCGGGTGGTAGCGATCGAATTCACCGACGCTGAGGTCGGCGAAGCGAAGCGTGGGGGAGTCGTGACCTCGTCGCTGCAGGTCGCCCCGCCCGGCCGCCACCCCCCCGCAGTGCACATGATCGACGCGGTGCCCACGGCTGGCCAGCGCACGGCTCAAATGCGCTGGGAACGGATGACCAGCGAAGTCGTGGATGAGAATGTGCATCGGAGGTATTCGATCGCGACGGGAGGGAGGCTGAGAGCATCGCAGAGCGCTGACCATGCCCGTCGAATCAGGCCGGCCGACGACTACCATCCCCGGGTGCACCGAGCCACGAGGTCTGCGCGGAGTCCGGCATCGGCCATACGTGCCCTCAGGTCGAAGATCCGGCGGCTGGCGATGCGGCACTCCCAACTCGACACAGTGATCCCGCCCGAGATCATTGACGATCCGTTCGCGACGCTGATCGAACAGCTGGCAGCTGATCCGCACGTTCATAACGCTCTTGAGATCGGCTCATCGAACGGCGCTGGCAGCACGGCGTCGATTGTCAAAGGCATGTGCCGCAATGATCCGAAGGCGCTCTACTGCATCGAACTATCAGTACCAAGATTTCAGGAGCTCGTCGCTAGGTACAGCGACCGGTCCTGGGTGCATTGTCACAATCTGCCTTCGGTACCTGTCGCACTCATGCCGACCGACGAAGACGTCTCGCGTTTTTATGTCCAGCACAGCGACTCGAAAATTCGCCAATTCTCCCTCAAGGAAGTCCTGCGCTGGCTTCATCAGGACATCGAGTACATGGAACGAATCAACTCCCCTGAAGCTGGGATCGAGGCCGCACGCGAAGCGGCCGGCGTCGATGAATTCGACCTGGTCCTGATCGACGGCTCGGAGTTCACCGGCTTCGTCGAGCTCGAAGCCCTCTACGGCGCGACGTACGTGTTGCTAGACGACACCATGACCTTCAAGAACTACGAGTCCTGCGAGCGATTGCGCGGCGATCTGTCCTATGAGTTGATCGCCGAAGACCGACATTGCCGGAATGGGTTTGCCGCCTTCAAGCGCCGGTGATCTGCTCTACGTCGTTCCACCATGCGGGCGGACAACGACGGCCTCTACCCGATGTAACGAGTGTCGCTCGGGCGCTCAGCGACGGCGGCACCGACGACGGGTACCTGCGGGCCCTTGAGTTCAACGAGCGTCTCAACGCGCATCCACTGTCTCGGCCTCGCGGCCCCAGGCGCGTTGCGAGCTTGTTCGGCTCGTCAGGCCGCCGGTGGAAACCGACACCGGGCTTAAGTCGCTCATATGCTGGAGGACGCTGGATTTCGGCGGGTCGAGCAGCGCACATTTCGAGAAGGCGACTGCCCCGACGTGAAGTTGCTTGACACGAGGCCCGACAGCTTCTTCCTCGAAGCGACCGACAGGTAGCCCGTCTCGGTTCACCTTATTCGACCCACGAGGCACATCTGCATGCGAAGCGCGTCGAGACGGGTCCTGCTGACGTTGCTCGATCAGGGCTTGTCAAGCTCTAGCAACCTCTTCATCACAGTCGTGGCGGCGCGGACGCTGTCGGCAGCCGACTTCGGCGCGTTCGGCTTGGCGATCGCCGTCTACATCTTGGTCGCGGGCGTGTGCCGATCGGCCTTCGGGGAGCCGCTGCTCACACGGCATCAGCAGTACAGCTCGCCGAGGCGGTCCGGTGCAGCTGTTACTGGTGGCGGGTTGCTCGTCGGGTTCATCTGTGCACCGCTGCTGCTCGCTTGCTCTCTCGCCCTGCGCGGCACGCCCGGCTCAGCGCTCGCTGCACTCTCGGTCGTGCTCCCTCTGGTGCTGATGCAGGACGCTCTTCGCTATCACGCGATTGCTCAGGCCCATCAGGCCCGTGCGGTCACCATCGATGCGCTCTGGATCGCGTTCCTCGCGGTCTTCCTCGCGATCTACATCGGCTCATCGGCCACGATCACGGCTCCCGTACTGGTGTTGGTCTGGGGGGCGGCCGGCTTTGGGTCCTACATTCTGCCTACGCTCACCACCGAGCGCTTCGCCCCCTCGCCGTCGGGAGCACTCGCCTGGTGTCGAGATCATTCCGACCTCAGCGGGCGTTACGCGGCGGAGTTCCTCACGGCGGGCGGGGTCAGTTACGTCGCTCTGTTCGCGCTAGGAGCCACGTCTGGAGTGGTCCCCGTCGGCAGCATCCGCGCGGTGCAGTCGCTCCTCGGGCCCATTGCCGTTCTCTACGCGGGGAGCTACCTGGTGCTGGTGCCGGAGGGCGGGCGCTGGCTCGATCGGCCTCGTCACTTTCGCTTCATGATGATCTACGGGTCAGCAGGGATCGCGCTCGCCGCGGCGCTCTGGACAACAGCGCTACTTCTCGTACCTGACCATCTCGGCGAGGCGGCGCTCGGAAGCAGCTGGGCGGGGGCTCGGCGCGTCCTGTTGCCCTACGGCATCTCGATCGTGATAGCAGGTCTCGGTGCCGGCGCTGTCGCTGGCATGCGCGCCCGCTCAGCAGCTCGCGAGAGTCTGCGCGCCCGGGTGATAAGCCTGCCCTTGGTGCTCATCGCTCCGATTCTCGGTGGTGTAGTCGGCGACGAGGTGGGCTTCTCCTACGGCCTTATTGTTGGCTCCCTCGCGACATCGGTCGTCTACTGGCACCAGCTCGCTCGATTGACGAAGCAACAGTCAGCCGCCGCTGACCGTGCAGACGAGCTGCCGCCAGCGTTCACCGGATAGCGTCGCTCGCTTGCAGAACCCAACCCGGCAAGGCTCCTCCGGTCGCTCGACCGCTCAAGATCTCGAATCGGCCCCGCTCCTCTCGGCGCTGTTTCTCGCCGGGATCGCGACGATGCCTTGGCTCGTACTCCGAGACCCGATAGTCGGGATCACGTTCTCCGACTTCTGCCTGGCGCTCGCGTTTGCGGTGGCGCTGCTGCGCGGTCAACTTCGTCGGCCGATACGGAACGATCTCTGGGTGCTCGGCGCCGTCTTCATCATTTCTGGTCTGCTCGTCGCTGCGATCCCGTCGGAGGAGACCGGCGCCAATGTCCTGGTCGCGGTTCGCCTGTTCTTGGTGCTCGGGCCATTTGCGGCGCTGTTCAAACACCTGGGTCGCGGGCCGCGGTTCGAGGGCAAGGTCCTGCGTTGGTACGTCTATGGCAGCGCGGCGTCGGCGGCCGTGGCCGCCGGCCAGGCCTTGGGGGTCGTCGGCTTTGCACAGGTTCCGGGCATCACCAACCGCTTCCTCGGGCTCGCCGAACACTTCAATGATCTCGGCGGCACCCTTGCCATTGGGCTCGTCGCTTCGATATTCGGCAACTCCACTCTCGCCCGTCCCGTTCGAGTGCTCATTCCCTTGACGATCGTCATTGGTCTCTTCCTGTCGGGCAGTGTCACGGGGAACCTCGCGGCCTCGGCGGGTATCGCGTGGGGGTTCTACCGCTCCTCGAGTCGGCGCCATCGTCGGGCCGCATTCGCCGTGGTCGGACTCGTGCTCGCCACGTTGCTCGTGGTGGCTCTCAATAACAGGTCTACCCTCGAGGATCGTCTGCAAGTTGTGACCAAAGGCGCAGGCGGTGAGCAAGGGACGCTGTTCTCTCGGATCGACTCGATGAGCAGCGCCCTCCACCGCATCGAAGACTCACCACTTCTCGGCCGAGGTTCGTCGGCGAAAGAGGCTGCGGTGCTCAAGGATGGAACAGCCACCCACAACATTGTGCTGCTCTACTGGTATCAGTCTGGTTTGCTCGGTGTGCTTGGCCTGCTCCTCGTGCTACACGCAGCCACGCGGAGAAGCCGAAGACGCCTGGCGCCCGCTACGAATGCGATGCTCGTTGCTGCGTTGATCTACAGCCTCACGGCACCCATTCAGTTCCACCGCTACTTCTGGTTGCCGGTACTAATGGCGCTGGCATGCCGCCCGCTGCAAACACGTGGCAGCAAGTCGCCCCGGGTGGTGCTCGCCGCGTGACGCGCACCTCGTGCGACGACCATGCGACGCTTGTCGCGACCTTCGAAAATCGCCGTCCAGCCTTTTACGCCGGGTACATCTAGGGAGTGTCGGAGGCCCCAACGCGAAAACGCTACGCGTGGGTGATCTGGTTGTGAACGGCTGGCCCTCGTGCTCGCGAATCGATCCTTTGGAAGAGGTAGTCATGGTGGGAGAGCTGCGCGACTCTCGTGAGGTGCCCCTCGAGTAAGTCCTCGACCGCTACCGGCTTCGCTGTTTCGACGAGCAGCAGGTGTGGCGAGTGTCTTTCGAGGTCGAGGCCGCCGAGCACGGATAGTTCGGCTCCCTCGACGTCGATCGACATGAAGTCGATGGCCGGCTGGCCGGCTTGGTCGATGACTGCCGAGAGTGTGGTTGCAGGCACATCGATCTCGCGGCCGCCTCGAAGCCGGTGTCGCTCCTGCTCGGCGTCCTGCTGGCCGAGTGTGACCGACATGAGATTCATGTCCATGATCGTGACCGTGTCGGCGGCAACATCGGCGACACACGCGACGTTGAAGCATCTCGAGCGAGTGCGAATCCGCTTACAGCAGGCGTACAGCTCTGGGAGCGGCTCGATGAGGATGCCCTGCCAACCGAGCCAGCTCTCGAGGAAGTAGGTGTTGCTCTGGGTGTAGCCGTCGTTGGCTCCGATTTCGAGAAACACGCCGGGGGTCGAGGGCAGGAAAGGGCGAAGCTGCTCATCGAGATGGTCGAGGGCAGGGCGCGAGTAGCGGCTCGAACCGAGGGTTTCGAACAGCCGGACGCGCCTGATCTTGAGAGTTCGCCTGAGCGTCATCGGGACGAGCGGCTTCAGATAGTCCAGCACGCGAGACCTCCGTCCGCTTCAGGCACGTACGCCTTCACTCGCCGTGCGCGTGTAGAGCGAATCGATCTCGACGATTCGGCCGCCCGCGCGGCGGAGGTCGACGATGCGCGCGAGTGCGAACCCGAGCCGCACGAGCTCGCCGTGAACCTGGTCGAAGCTCGGCTGGCCCTCGTAGGCTTGTTCGAAGGCCTGCTCGATGACGATCGCGAACGCCGCGCCCAGTAGCTCGCCGGCCCCGGCGAGCACCTCGAGCTCGTACCCTTGCACGTCGAGCTTCATCAGGACCACACCCCGGAGGTCCTCGAGGGCGACGACCTGGTCGAGTCGTTGCTGCCTCAGCTCCACCACCGGCCCGTCTCCGCCGTGCATCGGCAGGACTGACGAGCTGAGGTCATAGGCCTGCGGTCGAAACGCGACGACCTTCTCCACCGCGCCCAGGACAATCTCATGAACAGCGTGAAGCGGCAGTCGGCGCAGTGCTGCTGCCGGACCGGGCAACGGTTCGAACGCGGTGACGCTCGCGCGCGGGAATCGATGAAGTGCCGCTGCCGAGAACTGGCCACGGTTCGCGCCGATGTCGAGGATCGTGTCCGGTTCGATGCCCTCGGCCTGGATGGCGCCGGTGATCCGAAGGCCGGCGAGCGAGAGTGGCCGGCACCGGGTGAGGGCTCGAGCGCTCCCGCTTAGAAGCAGCACGTCGACCGCCTTGTTCAAACGGTCGACTCGGTCGGCCAGCACGCGGCGGCGTGAGCTCATGGCGCGACGCGGTCGACCACGGCCGCCAGGTGCTCGGCCGAGCGTGTCCAGGTGCACACCTCAGCCCGCGCACGAGCAGCGCGCGACAACTTGATCCAGTGCTCGTCGTTCGCGAAGACGTCGACCAACTTCGACGCCAGCCCATCAACATCCCCAGGCGCAAATATCGCCCCGGTCGCTCCGACGACTTCGGGCAGGGAGCTGGAATCGGCAACCACAGTGGGTGTGCCGTGGGCCATCGCCTCCAGCACAGGGAGCCCGAAGCCCTCGCAGCGCGACGGCAACACGAGAACGCGCGAGCGGCGGTACAGATCTATGAGCGTCGGCTCGTCGACCGCCCCAAGAACCTCGACGGCATCGGTGACACCCTCGGCGGCCGCCACCTTCCACAACACATCGGCTTGGCCACCGTCCGGGTCCCTGCCCACGATCACAAGTCTCGTGGCGCGTGGCAGGGCTTGCCTCGCGCCCGCGAACCCTCGGACGGCCACCGACGCGTCTTTGTACGGGTACAGCGTCCCGACGAAGAGGACCACTGGTGCGCGCTCGGCGAGCGAGAGAGGCTGGTGGGGCGGGAGGTCGACACCCAGCGGCATCGCGGATGTCGTGAGCGGATCGAGACCGAGTTCGTCGATGAGCGCGGCGGCTAGATGGTGAGAGATCGCCGCCACCGCATCCGCCCGACGAAGGGTCAGTCGCAGCAAGGGGCCGTAGTAGAGGCGATGGAGGGTCGACATTGCCTTGGGGCCAGCGGCCCTGCGCAGCGAGGGCACCGCAAGATGTCCGGGCACGATCACAACCTGCGGGATCGGGGATCGTAGAGACCCGACGCTAGAGGGCGTCACCAAGACGTCCGCGCGATCTCGGACCAATCGAGGAACGGTCACCTGGTCTGCGAACAGCCGCGCTGGCAACGTGACGCGACTCGAGAGCCTCACCTGCACCGTCTCGACGTGGCCGCCGATCTCTTCGAACAAATGGGTGTTGCGGTCGCTGCACACGAGAAGGACCCGATGTCGTTCGAGCATGGCGAACGCGGGGATGAGCCGGCCGAGCATTGTTCTGATGCCCTCGTTCGCGTCGCTGACGGACAGCGTGTTGATGGCGACGACAAGTTGGTTGCTCATGTGACGCGAGTGTTGACCGACTCGAGTCGGTCGAGCAGATACGAGGCCCACCGTCGGGGAGACAGCTGCTCGGAAAGGGCGCTGCTTCGCCGCCCAAGGGTCTCGAGCTCCTCGGGCGCGCGGTCGGCGATCCAGCTGAGCGCGTCCGACAAGGCGGATGCGTCGTCTGCGGCGATGACGCGGCCGTTGTAGCCATCGAGGACCAGACGCGTAGTCGCGCCGCAGGGATCCGTGCAGATGATCGCCAGGCCTGCCGAAGCCGCCTCGTGGACCACCACGCCCCACGGCTCGAACCGGCTGGGTAGAACGAGGCAGCCGCTCGCGGCCATCTGCGCTGGCAGCTCCTCTGGCTGAAGGAAGCCGAGCATCGAGACACCGGGTGCGCCCTCCAGCTCAGGCGCCAGCGGACCGGTGCCGACGACGAGCAGGGGCCACGGATCACTTGCTCGTGACCGGTAGTCGGCGTAGGCGGTTGCGAGCACGTCGACACCCTTCTCGGGCGCGAGCCGCCCGACGAAGAGGAAGCTTCGATCCAAAGAAGCGCGGCCGGCCGCGGCGCCAGCGAATCGAGGCTGATCACCCGCGTAGAGGCCCCAGAGGAGCTCGTCGTCGCCGAAGCCGAGCATTCGCGCGAAGACCATCTGCCGTTCGCCCGGCAGGAACGCAAGATCGAATGCCGGCTGGATGAAGGCCCTTGCGACAAGGCGTCCCGCGTATTGCTTGGGTGTTCCCAGCCATGGGTTGTCAGTGCACAACACCCTCGTGGCTCGCCCCCGCATTCGCCGCGATGCTCTCACGTACGCGCCGACGTCCCACGAGCAGACCAGTATGGCGTCGGGCGGGTTCTGATCGAGCTCGAGCCGAACCCTCGAATATTCGACTCGTTCTGACCAAGCCCACCCGGGGAGGTCAGCGGCCAGCGACTCGTCCCTGAAGGGTGCCTCGGAGGTGGGGGCTCGATGAATCACCCGAACCTCGGGGCCTGCATCGGCCAGCGCCCGAAAACACGCGGCAGTATGGGGCGACATCTGCTTCCAGAGGATCGTTACCTGCACGCGGCTGTTCTCGGGCTCTCAGGACCAACAGGCGCGCGGTTCGTGGAGGTCATTTTGCGAGTCGCCTCGGCCAGGCTCGGGATCATGGGTGCAAAGCGTGACCGCATCTGCGAAAGCTCCTCACCCGCCCAAGGTAACCACCTGCCATCAACCTGGCGACACCCCACGTCGCCGGTAGCCTGCGACGTCCCCACGGCGCCCACCGAACTGCCAGCGCTCATCCGCGACGCCCCGCCGCGCTCGCAGTTCGGGGCCGTTCGAGCGCGGTGCTGGCCGTGCCCGAGGACTACTACTCCGGCGGTGACGGTCGAACGAGCTACGACTTTCGAAGTGTCACCATTGCGAAGCTGGTCAGCATCGGTCGCGGGTGCTTCAGCAGGAACGCCGTCTTGGCGGCGTGAACGTCGCGTAGAAGCGGAATGTTCGTGTAGTAGTTGTGCCCAAAGGCGGCCACGAACTCATCGACCTCGAAGCCCGCGCTCGTGAGATGTCGAATCTCGCTACGGGTTGGGCCGCGGCACCACTCGTACCTGGCTGGAAACTTGGCATGCTGATAGAGGTCTCGACCCGGATGGAACAGGCGGACCAGTGCAGTTGACACCGATTCAGGTACGAGCCTGTTGACGGCGAAGGGAAACGTGTGCAGCGTCGGAAAGAGATGGATGGCGACTCCGCCGGGCTTCAGGAGGCTGCGGACGTTGCGATGAAACGTCTCGGCATCCCCGACGTGTTCCGCAAGCATCCTGCTGAACGCGAGGTCATGCGCCCCATCCGGGACGAAGCTTGGTGAGGTGATGTCGGCCTGGACCTTGCTGTAGAAGGCAGGCGCTTTGGCCAACTCAGTCTCCGAGATGTCGAGCACGGTCAACGAGAGCTGCATCTCCTCGCAGGCGCCTGGCGAAATGGTTGGGTTTGCTCCGCCCCCGATCTCAACGGCGGAGCACCCGGGCCCGATTCCGCGAGCGAGCTCGAGAACCCGCGGCTCGAACCTGGAGAGGAGCATCTCAAAATCGACGTAGCTGTATTGCTTCACTGGGGCACGACCTCGACAAGGGCCTAGATGTTCTCGCGCTATTTCGGGCCCGGAGGGGAAATCTGCTTCCAGAGGGTCGTCATTCGCACGCGGCTGCTCTCGCGCTCTCACGATAGAGACGTATGGTCTGCGGAGGTCACCGTGCGATTTGCGTCCGGCCGGGCTGCACATCGAGCCGTCCCAAGCTGTCACCGCATCTGAGAAAGCACCTCACCCTGCCAAGGTAGCCACCTGCCATCGGCCTGGGCGACACGCCCCGTCGCCGGTAGCCTGCGACGTCCCCATGGCGCTCACCGATCTGCCCGCGCTCATCCGCGACGACCCCGCCCTGCTCGCAGTTCGGGGGCGTTCGAGCGCGGTCTTGGCCGTGCCCGAGCCGGCGCGGGCTTACGCGTTGGCGGGGCTGGTTGCGACGACGAAGCGGCGCCCCTACCTCGTCGCCGTGCCCACGACAGCCGACGCCGACCGGCTCGCGAACGACCTCGCCGCGTTCCTCGGGCCCAGCGCCGTCGACGCGTTCCCGGCATGGGAGACGCTGCCGTTCGAGCGGGTGAGCCCGAGCGTCGAGACCATGGGTCGGCGGTTGCGCACGCTGTGGCGACTCGCCGACCCGCAACGCGCGCCAGCGGTCGTCGTCACCTCGATCCGCGCGCTCTTGCAGCGCCTCGGCCCGCGCGTCGAAGCGCACGACCCCGTGATGATCAGAAGGGGGGAGCGGCGCGACCGCGACGAGCTTGTCGCCGCGCTCGTCGGCGCGGGCTACCGGCGCGAGGAGCAGGTCGAGCACCGCGGCGAGGTCGCGGTGCGCGGCTCGATCGTCGATGTGTTCCCCTCGACGGCCGACGTGCCAGCGCGCATCGACCTGTGGGGCGACGAGGTCGACCGGCTCGCCGAGTTCTCCGTGACAGACCAACGAGCCACGGACGAGGTGGACGCGCTCATCGTGCACGGCTGCCGTGAGCTGATCGCCGACGCCGGCGAACGCCGGCGCGCAGCGCAGCTCGTGGCGAGCGAGCCGTGGGGGCGCGAGCAGTGGGAGAAGCTTGCCGACGGTCTCGCGTTCGACGGGATGGAGTCGTGGTTGCCGTGGCTCGTCGAGGGCGAGCGCCTGCTGACCGACGTGTTCGACGACGCAGCGCAGATCGTGCTCGTCGAACCTCGGCGCCTGCGCGACAGGGCAGCCGACATCCTCGCCGAGGAGGCCGACCTCGAGCGCACCCTTGCGAAGACGTGGGGCGCCGACGACCGCCAGTTCCCGAGCCTGCACCTTCCCTTCGATCGTCTGCTCGCGCGGACCGACGCACCGGTGTGGACGATGACCACGGCTCCCGAGGGGCCCGACGTCGCCACCATCCAGGCGGTCGGCTGGGACCCGGTGGTAGGCGGCGGCGAACGCATCGTCAACCAGCTCAGCCACCTGTCGCGCGACGGCTACCGCATCATCGTCGCTGCCGACAGCGAAGGCGCTGCGTCGAAGCTGCACCGGCTGCTGCACGACGAGCACGGGCTGCGTCCCGAGATCGTGGTCGCACCGATCGAGCGCGGCTTCATCCTCCCCGCCACCAAGCTCGCTGTGCTCACCGAGGGCGACCTCACCGGCCGCCGACGCGCGCACCGCGCGGCTCGGCCGCGTCGGCGAGATGCCGAGCGCTTCTTCGACGACCTGAAGGTCGGCGACCACGTGGTGCACCACCAACACGGCGTTGCCCGCTTCGGCGGCATGGTGAAGCGAGCCATCGGCGGCGTCGAGCGCGACTACCTGCTGCTCGAGTACCGCGGCGACGACAAGCTCTACGTCCCGTCCGACCAGATCGACGCAGTGCGCCACTACACCGGAGGCGACTCGCCCTCGTTGTCGAAGCTCGGCGGGAGCGACTGGGCGAAGACCAAGGCGCGGGTGCGCTCGGAGGTGCAGCTCATCGCGCAGGAGCTGGTCGTGCTCTACCAGAAACGAGTGCACAGCCCCGGCCACGCCTTCGCCCCCGACTCGCCATGGCAGGCCGAGCTCGAAGATGCCTTCGCCTACACGCCCACACCGGATCAGCTCACCGCGATCGCGGACGTGAAGGCCGACATGGAGAGCGAAGTCCCCATGGATCGCCTCGTGTGCGGCGACGTCGGCTTCGGCAAGACCGAGGTCGCGCTGCGCGCCGTGTTCAAAGCCGTACAGGACGGCAAGCAGGCCGCAGTGCTGGTGCCCACCACCCTGCTCGCGCAGCAACACTTCCAGACCTTCAACGACCGCTACGCCGGCTACCCGGTGCGCGTCGAGGTGCTGTCGCGGTTCCTCACACCAGGTGAGGCGAGGAAGGTGGTCGAGGGGCTTGGCTCCGGCGCCGTCGACGTCGTGATCGGGACCCACCGCGTGCTCAGCGAAGACGTCGCCTTCAAGGACCTCGGCCTGCTCGTCGTCGACGAGGAGCAACGCTTCGGCGTGAAGGACAAGGAACGCATCAAGGCGCTCAAGAACGACGTCGACGTGCTCACGCTCACAGCGACGCCGATCCCGCGCACGCTCGAGATGTCGCTCACCGGCATCCGCGACCTCACGCTGCTCAACACACCCCCGGCCGAGCGCCAGCCAATCCTCACCTACGTTGGCGAGCTCGACGACCGCGCCATCGCGGAAGCCATCCGCCGCGAGCTGCTGCGCGAAGGGCAGGTCTTCTTCGTGCACAACCGTGTGCACGACATCGAGGAGGTCTCCGAACGCATCCGCGACCTCGTGCCCGAAGCCAAGATCGCCATCGCACACGGGCAGATGGACGAAGGATCGCTCGAGCAGATCGTGATCGACTTCTGGGACGGCAAGCACGACGTGCTCGTGTGCACGACCATCATCGAGTCAGGCATCGACATGCCGACCGTGAACACCCTCGTGGTCGACCGCGCAGACCTGCTAGGGCTCGGCCAGCTCCACCAACTGCGCGGCCGCGTCGGGCGCGCCGGCATGCGCGCCTACGCGTACCTCTTCCACCCGCGAGACAGGGCGCTCACCGAAGAGGCCTACGAGCGGCTCAAGACGATCGGGGAGACCACCGAGCTCGGCAGCGGCTTCAAGATCGCGATGCGCGACCTCGAGATCCGCGGCGCCGGCAACCTGCTGGGCACCGGGCAATCCGGCCACATCGCAGCGGTCGGCTACGACCTCTACTGCGAGATGGTCAACGAGGCCGTCGCCGAGCTCAAGGGTGAACCGTTGCGCGAGCCGGCGGAGATCAAGCTCGACCTCCCCGTCGACGCGAGCCTGCCGCCCGGGTACGTGCCCCGCGAAGACCTCCGCCTCGAGGCCTACCGACGCCTCGCCGCGGTCACGACCGACGTCGAGGTCGCCGACATCCGCGCCGAATGGGTCGACCGCTATGGGCCCGTACCCGAGCCGGCGGAAGCGCTGCTCGAGGTCGCTCGCCTGCGCGCCGAGTGCGCCCGCATCGCCATCCGCGAGGTCAACGTGGCCAGGGGCCCGGGCTTCGGTGGGCCCGCGTTCATCGTGCGGCTCTCACCCGTGACGTTGAAGGTGAGCCAGGAAGTCCGGTTGAAGCGCCTCGTGAAGCAAGCGGTGTACAAACCCGAAGCGCGTCAGCTCCAGCTGCCTGTGATGAAGGCAGCGCAGCTCATCGACGGCCTCATCGCGCTCCTGCGCGAGCTCGTCCCCGTCGAGCTCGACGCAGCGGAAGCCGGCTGAACGCGGGCACGTCGGGGCCGATTCGGCTGCGGGGATCCTCGCCACTAACCTCGCCGCCTCGTGAAGCGCCTCGTCACGCTCGTCGTCATCGTCTGCTGCGCGGCGGCCCTGTTGAGCGCATGTTCGAAGAACGCGACGCGGCCTGCCGCGACTGTGAACGGCAAGGCGATCCCCACCCAAGCGCTCGTCGACGAGCTCAACGCCATCGCGGGCAACGCCGACTACCTCGCCGCGCTCGAGAAGCAGGCGGCATCGGCGAAGGGCGGGGCCAAGGTGCAGGGCGCAACACCCGGCAGCTTCGATGTCGCGTTCGCGACCTCGACGCTGCGCAGCCAGATCTTCTACGTCCTGATCCACGACGAGGTCGAACGCCAGCGCATCCGCGCCGACGACGCCTGCGCCACCGCAGTGCGCAAGGAGGTCTACACCTCGGTCGGCTTCGGCGATGCCGCGACAGGCGAGGCCACCTTCGCCAAGTTCTCGAAGGCCTACCAGGACACGCTGCTGCAGCGCGACACCGACCTGCTCGTGCTCCAGGCCCACCTCGCCAACCAGGCGTGCGTGGCCGACGACGCTGCCAAGGCGTACTACGACGCTCACCCCGATGAGTTCCAACAGACATGTGGCTCGGTGCTCGTCGTCGCCGACCAAGGGGCCGCCGATGCCGCGGCGGCACGGCTCAAGGCCGGCGAGGACTTCGCAGCCGTCGCCACTGCCGTCTCGGTCGACAAGGCGACCGCTGCCAAAGGCGGCGACTTCGGGTGCAAGACGAAGAGCGAGCTGTCGACAAACGTGATCCCACCGTTCTTCTCGACACCCGTCGGACAAGTCAGCCAGCCGGCGAGCGTCGGCAGCGGCTTCGTCATCGTCAAGGTCGTCTCGCGTCGACAAGCTGCGCTCGAAGACGTGCGCCAGCAGGCAGCCGAGCTGGCCGCCACCCAGGCATCGACGGCGCTGCAATCCTTCGTGCAGCAGTCGGCGCAGTCGGCGACCGTCACGGTCGACCCCCGCTACGGCACATGGAACACCAAGACGGGCCAGATCGACATGCCCGATGCGGCGGCGCAGACCTCGACCGGCTCCGGCCCAGCGCTGGTCCCCTCCACATCGTCGTGACGATCCGCCGTTGGCGGCGGCGCGTGCTGCGCTCGAGCGCGGTGCTCGGCGTGGCCGCTGTGCTGGTGACGCTCGCGGCCTGCTCGAGCGGTGGCTCCGATAAGAGCTCGAGCTCGTCGTCATCCGGCTTCTCTGCCTCGGTCGGTACGCCAGGCCCGGCAGCTTCGGTGCCTGTTGGTGACCCGGCAAAGGAGATAGTCGCGGTCGACGGGCTCGTCGTCTCCGAGAAGTCGTTCAACGACGAGCTCAACGCCATCGGGTCGGTGCCGTCGTACCTCGACGCCACCGACCTGCAGCTCACGCCGAGCAACATCGCGACCCGGTTGCCCCAAGGCGGCTTCGACCCCGGCTACGTCCGCCTGTTGCTGCGCCGCCGGGTGCTGCTCGCGGTTGTCGAGCACGAGCTCGCCGTGCGCAACGTGCCCGTCTCCGACACGTGCACGCAGGCCGCGACGGCGCATCTTGCCGAAGCGCTCTCGGGTGATCTGGACGAAGGCAACGCGTTCCTCGCGGCGTTCCCCCAGTCGTACCGCGACCAGTTGATCGTGTGGAACGCTGAGGTGCGCGAGCTGCAAGCACAGCTGTCGGGGCTGGCGTGCGACACGGCCGATCCTTCGGCACAGGACAAGATCGGCACCGCGTACGCGACGTGGCTCGACGCCACGCTTGCGACAGCGAACATCGCCATCGAGCCCAGCTACGGCATCTGGGACGCGTCGTCGGGCACGATCTTGCCGCCCGGCGGCCTCGCCGTCACGACCACGCCTCGCACGGGCTCGTCTGCATCCGGGGGCTGATGAGCGGCGACGCGCGTCCCCGTGTAGTTGTCGTCGGGCTGGGTCCCGGGGGTGCCGATCTCGTCACCGCCGGCGCGCTCGCTGCCATCGAGCGCAGCACGCACCGCTACCTGCGCACCGAGAGACACCCTTCGGCTTCGGTGGTGGTGGGGGCGACGAGCTTCGACGCCGCGTACGACGACGAGCCCACCTTCGAAGCGGTCTACCGGCGAATCGTCGACGAGCTCGTGACCGCAGCGACGATGAGCGGCGAGGTCCTCTACGCCGTACCGGGTTCGCCTCGGGTGCTCGAGCGGACGGTCGAGCTGCTCGGGCTCGATGCAAGGGTCGAGGTCGAGATCGTTCCCGGGATGTCGTTCCTCGAGCTGGCCTGGATTCGCTTGGGCGTCGACCCCCTCGAGCGTGGCGTGCGCTTGGTCGACGGCCTCCGCTTCGCCGAGGGCGCAGCAGGGGAGCGCGGGCCGCTGCTCGTGGCTCATTGCCACAACAGGCGCGTGCTGTCGGACATCAAGCTCGAGCTCGATCTCGACGGCCCACCCGTGACCGTCGTGCAGCGGCTCGGCTTGCCAGACGAGCGCATCTTCCCCGTTGCGCGCGCCGAGCTCGACCGCAGCTTCGAGCCCGACCACCTGACATCGCTGTGGCTGTCGAGCGCGGCCGCACCTGTTGCATCGTCGATGGCTCGATTCGATGCGCTCGTGCGCACGCTGCGCTCGCAATGTCCGTGGGATCGCGAGCAGACCCACAGCTCGCTCACCCGCCACCTGCTCGAGGAGACCTACGAGGTGCTCGAGGCCATCGGCGCGCTCGGCGCCGACACCGGGGATGGCTACGGCCACCTCGAGGAGGAGCTCGGCGACCTGCTCTTCCAGATCGTGTTCCACGCGACGCTCGCCGCGGAGAACGGCGCCTTCACCCTCGCAGATGTGGCCGACGGCATCCACGACAAGCTCGTTGCGCGGCACCCGCACGTGTTCGGCGGTGAGCAGGCCGACTGGGAGGAGCTGAAGCGAGCCGAGAAGGGACGCGCCAGCGTGTTCGATGGCATCCCGGCAGCGCTGCCAGCGCTGCTCTACGCGCTCAAGGTGCTCGGCAAGGCCGAGTCGCTCGGTGTGCTCCCGGCCCCCGGCGACGCTGAGGGTGACGTCGGCGCAGCCCTCCTCGCGCTGGTCGCCACGTGCCGCACCAGCGACGTCGACCCCGAGGCCGCGTTGCATGCGGCCGCCGACCGTCTCCGAGCCCGAGCCGAAGCCAGCGAAAACCCGAACTCGAGGCAAGAGGTGGCGCTGCGCGCCACCTCTTTTATCGAGTTTGGGACGGAGGCCGCGCGCTTGACGGGAGTGGGGCGGGCCGCTTCGCTAACCTCGTCAACACCAGCAACATCAGCCCCACCTGTCACCAGCTGGATGGAGCCCGGCCACGTCATGTCCGCCATCGAACACGTCCACGCCCGCGAGGTCCTCGACTCGCGGGGCAACCCCACGGTCGAGGCCGAGGTGCGCCTCGAGTCGGGCGCCGCGGGGCGAGCGATCGTGCCGTCGGGCGCGTCGACGGGCCAATTCGAAGCGGCTGAGCTGCGCGACGGCGGCGAGCGCTACGCAGGCAAGGGCGTCGCCGCTGCTGTCGCCAACGTCGACGGGGAGATCGCCGCAGCGCTCCTCGGTCTCGAGGGGCTCGACCAGCGCGGCGTCGACCAGACGATGATCGACCTCGACGGCACACCGACGAAGTCGCGCCTCGGTGCCAACGCCATCCTCGGGGTCAGCCTCGCAACCGCCAAGGCTGGCGCCGACGAGCTCTAGCTGCCTTTGTACCGCTACGTCGGCTGCGCCAACGCGCACGTGTTGCCCCTGCCCATGATGAACGTGCTCAACGGCGGCGCTCACGCCGACAACAGCGTCGACATGCAGGAGTTCATGGTCATGCCCGTCGGCGCGGCCAGCTTCAGCGAGGCGCTGCGGTGGGGGACGGAGACCTACCACCACCTCAAAGAGATCCTGCGCGCCAAAGGCCTGGCCACCGGCCTCGGCGACGAAGGCGGGTTCGCCCCCGATCTGTCGTCGAACGAGGAGGCGGTGCAGGTGCTCGTCGAGGCCATCGAGGCTGCCGGCTACACGCCAGGCGAGCAGATCGCCATCGCGATCGACGCAGCGATCAGCGAGGTCTACCGCGACGGCGCCTACCACTTCGCGAGCGAGGGCCGATCGTTCGACGCCGCGGGCCTCACCGAGTACCTCGTCGGGTTGTGCGACAAGTACCCCATCGTCTCGATCGAAGACGGCATGGCCGAAGACGACTGGGACGGTTGGGCGCTCCTCACCCGCGAGCTCGGCGAACGCATCCAGCTCGTCGGCGACGACGTCTTCGTGACCAACCCCGAGCGGCTGGAGCGCGGGCTCGAGCTCGGCGTCGCCAACTCGATCCTCGTCAAGCTCAACCAGATCGGGACGCTGTCCGAGACGCTCGACACCGTCGAGCTGGCGCACACCAACGGCTACACGACGGTCATGTCGCACCGCTCGGGCGAGACCGAAGACGCAACCATCGCCGACCTCGCCGTGGCAACCAACTGCGGGCAGATCAAGACCGGCGCGCCAGCGCGCTCTGACCGCGTCGCCAAGTACAACCAGCTGCTGCGCATCGAAGAGGACCTCGGCGACGCCGCCGAGCTGCGCGGCCTCACGGCTTTGGCACCGCGCCGAGCCAACCGGCCCTCGCCATGACGGCGACGATCACGCCTCGCGCGTCGAGCGCCCGACCAGGAGTCCCGAGCCCCGTCGGCGGCAACGGCGCTCGGCGTCGTCGACGGCTGCTCTGGCCGATGCTGGTCGCGGTAACGGTGATCGGCATCGTGTTCATCGGCGTCTACCCGAGCCGCACGTGGCTCGCGCAGCAGGACTCGCTCAATCGCGCCAACCACCAGCTCGAGGTGCTCAAGCAACAAGATGCCGCGCTCGCGGCGCAGGTAGCAGCCCTCAAGACCGACAGCGAAATCGAGCGCCTCGCACGGGAGCGCTTCAACCTCGTGCGGCCCGGCGAGGAGAGCTATGCCGTCAACCCGGCGCCAACACCGCCGGTGGCTGTGCCAGACGTGTGGCCCTTCATGGGCCTGGCCGCCGAGCTCGCCGCGACAGCACCCGGCTGACTCCGCAGCGAGGGTGAAGCCGAAATCGAACTGTGTAACCTCCGGCCACCATGAGCATCCTGGGAACGCGCGTGTTGCGCACGGAAGATCCGCGGTTCCTGACGGTCGGCGGGACCTACACGGCCGACGTCGACGACCCCCTGCTCGCCGGCGCCCTGCACGTCACGTTTGTGCGCTCGACGATGGCGCACGCCGACATCACCATCGATGTCGAGGATGCGCGAGCCATGCCCGGCGTCGCCGCGGTGCTCACCGAAGCCGACATCGGTCTCGCGCCCCAGCCGTGTGGCATCCCGCTCGTCGAGCAGGCGATGGTGCGGCCGTTCCTCGCGAGCGAACGGGTGCGCTTCGTCGGCGAGCCCATCGCGGCTGTCGTCACTGAGACCCCCGAGCAGGGGGCCGACGCTGCCGAGGCCGTGTTCGTCGACTACCAGCCGCTGCCCGCGGTGATCGACCCGGAGGAGGCGGTGAACGACGAGATCATCGTGCACGAGGCCGCTGGCACGAACCTGGCCGCGGAGATGTCCGACGGGCGCACCACCGATCTCTTCGACGGCTGCGAAGTGGTCATCGACCAGCGGATCGTCAACAACCGCGTCAACGCGGCGCCTCTCGAGGTGCGTGGGGCAGCCGCGGTATGGGACGGCGCAGGCAAGCTGCACCTCTGGGCGTCGACGCAGAACGCGCACGGCGTGCTCGCGGGGCTGCAGGCGTTCTACGGCCTCGAGCGCAGCGAGGTCCGGGTGGTGACCCCCGACGTCGGCGGCGGCTTCGGCGCGAAGATCGGTGTGCACCCCGAGGAGAACACGCTGCCCGCCATCGCGCGGATCGTGGGGCGGCCGGTGCGCTGGACCGAGACGCGCAGCGAGAACATGGTGGCGATGGGCCACGGCCGGGCACAGGTGCAGCTCGTCGAGATGGGCGGCACGCGCGACGGCACGATCGAGGCCTACAGCCTCTCCGTGCTCCAAGACGCCGGCGCGTACCCCGACGTCGGCGCCTTCCTCCCGTACCTCACCCGCACGATGGCTGCGGGCACCTACGCCATCCCCAAGGTGGAGTGCACGTTCACCTCGGTGGCGACCAACACCACACCGATCATCGCCTACCGCGGCGCCGGACGGCCCGAGGCGTGCGCAGCCATCGAGCGCGCGGTCGACCTGTTCGCTGCCGAGGTCGGGCTCGACGCAGCCGAGGTGCGCCGCCGCAACCTCATTGCGAAGTTCGATGAGCCCTACGTCACGCCGATGGGGACCGCGTACGACTGCGGCGACTACGGCGAGGCGCTCGATCGGGTGCTCGCTGCCGCCGACTATGACGAGCTGCGCGCTGAGCAGGCGCGCCGCCGCGCGGCCGGTGATGTCAAGGCGCTCGGCATCGGCGTGAGTTGCTACGTCGAGGTCACCGCTGGGCCCTTCGCCGGCAGCGAGCACGCAAAGATCGAGGTGCACGCCGACGGATCGGCCACCGTGTTCACCGGCTCGTCGCCACACGGCCAAGGCCACGCCACGAGCTTCGCCATGATCGCGAGCGACACCACCGGCATCGCGATGGAGCGCATCGAGGTGGTGTGGGGCGACACCGATCGGGTCGAGAAGGGCGAGGGCACCATGGGCTCGCGCTCGTTGCAGCTCGGGGGTTCGGCTGTGCTGGGTGCTGCGACGTCGGTGATCGAGCGGGCCAAGGCCTTGGCAGCCGACGAGCTCGAAGCAGCGCTCGACGATGTCGTGCTCGACGTCGCCGGCGGGCGGTTCCACGTGCGAGGCGTCCCCGCCAAGGCGAAGTCGTGGGGCGAGCTGGCCGGCGCAGCCGGGGCCGAGGGGTTGGCGGCAGACGACGAGTTCCAGGCGCCGTCGACCACGTTCCCGTTCGGCGCCCACGTCGCTGTCGTCGAGGTCGACCTCGAGACCGGCGCGACGCGGCTCGTGCGCTTCGTCGCGTGCGACGACGCCGGGCGCCTGCTCAACCCGTTGCTCGTCGACGGCCAACGCCACGGCGGCATCGCCCAAGGTGTTGGCCAAGCGCTCTACGAGGAGGTGCTCTTCGACGCCGACGGCAACCCGCAGACAGCGAACTTCGCCGACTACGGCCTGCCGACAGCGGCCGAGCTGCCCGACTTCGAGCTGGTGGCGATGGAGACCCCCACGTGGGCGAACCCGCTCGGCGCGAAAGGCGTCGGTGAGTCAGGGGCCATCGGCGCGACGCCAGCGGTGCAATCTGCGGTGTGCGACGCGGTCGCGCATCTCGGAGTGCGCCACGTCGACATCCCCTGCACACCAGAACGGGTCTGGCAGGCCATCAGCGACGCGACGGCGCGGACATGACCGCTCCCATCGAGGTCGAGGGGCTCGTGCGCGAGTTCGGTGACATTCGTGCTGTCGACGGGGTCGACCTGGTCGTCGAGGAAGGCGAGGTGTTCGGGTTCCTCGGCCCGAACGGCGCGGGGAAGTCGACGCTCGTGCGGATGCTCACCACCCTCCTCAAGCCGACATCAGGCCGGGCACGGGTCGCTGGCTTCGACGTCGCAACCCGAGCCGGTGACGTGCGCCGCTCGATCGGCGTCGCGCTGCAGGACGCGGCGATCGATCCGCTCATGACCGGCACCGAGCTCATGCGGCTGCAGGCCGTGCTCCACGGGATCGGCAAGGCGGATGCGCTGCGTCGCACCGATGCCCTGCTCGAACGCGTCGGGCTGACCGCGGCCGCAGGACGCAGGGTCGGCACCTACTCGGGCGGCATGCGCCGTCGCCTCGACCTGGCGATGTCGCTCATACACGAGCCGAAGGTCCTCTTCCTCGACGAGCCCACCACCGGTCTCGACCCGACGAGCAGACTCAACTTGTGGGACGAGGTGCGCAACCTGAACCGCGAGGGCACGACCGTGTTCCTCACGACGCAGTACCTCGAGGAAGCCGACGAGCTGGCGGGACGCATCGCCATCATCGATCATGGGCGCATCGTGCGCGAGGGTGCGCCCAGCGAGTTGAAGGCCGCTGTCGGCGCCCCAACCCTCAAGGTCGAGGTCGCGCCCGAGTGCTACGACAAGGCCCGCGACGCGCTGGCGCGCTTCGGGAGCGAGCGCGTTGCGCGCGCCGGCGTGATCGCCATCGGCCTCGAGGGCGGCGCGGGCGAGATGACCGACGTCGTGCGCGCGCTCGACGAGGCCAAAGTGGAGGTGCGCCACTTCGAGCTCGACGTGCCGACGCTCGACGACGTGTTCGCCGACGCCACCGGCTACCGCTTGGAGGGCGCCTCGGCTGCCGCGGCCGCGCCGGAGGCCGAGGTGTGACCACTCCGATCGTCATCGACCGCCAGCCGCTCGCGCAAGCACGGGCGCTGGCGCGGCGCTCGATCCTCAGCACGTTCCGCCAGCCCTCGGTGTTCCTTCCAGGGCTGCTGTTCCCCATGCTCATCGCCGCGGTCAACTCCTCGGCGTTGGCGAAGGCGATCCACTTCTTCCCGGCCCCGCAACCGAAGTCGTTCCTCGACTTCGTGATGGCAGCGACGATCGTGCAAGGCGTGCTCTTCGGTGGCATCACCGCAGGCTCGGACCTCGCCCTCGACATCGAGAACGGCTTCTTCGAGCGCCTCCTCGCCTCGCCCGTGTCGCGCTCGGCGATCTTGCTCGGGCGCTTCGCCGGCGCTGCGGTCATGGGCGCCGTGCAAGTCGCCGTGTTCGTCACGATCTTCACGATCTTCGGCGCACGAGTGCAGGGCGGCGCCGCCGGGGTGCTGGTGCTGCTCGTGACAGCCGTCGTGCTCTCTGTCGGCATCGCGGGGCTCGCCGCTGCCATCGGCCTGCGGACCGGTTCGGCCGAAGCGGTGCAGAACTCGTTCCCGCTCGTATTCATCTTGATCTTCATCTCCTCGGCCTTCTTCCCGACCGAGCTGATGCACGGCTGGTACCGCGCCGCGGCCACCCACAACCCGATCAGCTGGATGATCGACGGGCTCCGCCACCAGGTCATCGTCGGGTTCGACCTCGGCGAGGCGGTCAAGGCCGTGGGCGTCGCTGCCGCGATCGTTGGCCTGGCCATGGTGGTCGCGATCCGCCAGCTCCAGCGGCGGCTTTCGGTGTCCGGATGACCACCGTCGCGCCGACCTCGAGCCCCGCGCCCGCCCCGCGCGCCACCGCGACGCGTGGTGACCACAGCGCCTCTGTCACCCAGATCGGTCTGTCGCTCGCGGTGCGCAGCATCGTGAACGTGTTCCGCGTGCCCGGCGCGTTCGTGCCGGTGATGGTGATGCCGATCTTCTTCCTGCTGTCCTTCAGCGGCTCGTTCGGCGGCCTGGCCGGCCGGCTGGTGCCGACGGACAACATGCTCAACTGGGTGATGCCGTACGCGATCATGCAAGGTGCGGCCTTCGCCGGCATGGGCGCGACGTTCTCTGTCGCTCGCGACCTCGAGGGCGGCTTCTACGACCGGCTCCTGCTCGCCCCCGCTCCCCGACGCGCCCTGCTGGTCGGCCCGGTGCTGGCAGCGATGATCCGTGCGCTCATCCCAGTGGTCGTCGTGTTCGTGTTCGCGACGCTGGGCGGCGCCCGGCTCGTCGACGGTCCGCTCGGGCTCGTGACGCTCGTCGTCGCTGCCATGGGTACGGCGGCGGTCGCCGCGCTGTGGGGACTGGGCATCGCGTACCGGTTCAAGTCGCAGCGCTCGCTCGCCCTCGTGCAGGTTGGCATCTTCTCTGCGATGTTCCTGTCCGCGTCGCAGGTCCCGGTGAGCCAGATCGAAGGGTGGGTCCACCCGATCGCTCGGATCAACCCCATCACCAACGTGCTGCGGCTGGCTCGTGAGGGCTTCATCCAGCCCGGTCTGACCTGGTCGACCACCTCGGCCGGCGTCCTCGCCCTAGCAGCCATGGGCGCGTTCTTCTTCCTCTTCGCCACCCGAGGGATGCGTCGCCTCGTCCCGTAAAGCGAACTCGAGGCAATAGGTGGCGCGTGGCGCCACCTATTGCCTCGAGAACGCGTGAGCGGACGCCGTGCGAAGATGCGCTTCGTCACGACGGGCAGAGATGGAGAGAGCCGATGAAGGTCGCACTGCGCGTGAACGGCAAGGCCGAGGAGCACGAGGTCGAACCTCGCACGCTCCTCGTGCACCACCTGCGAGACGCGCTCGGCCTGACAGCGACAAACGTCGGATGCGACACCTCCTCGTGCGGCGCGTGCACCGTGCACCTCGACGGCGAGGCGGTGAAGTCGTGCACCGTGCTCGCGGTGCAGGTCGACGGCCAAGAGGTGACGACCATCGAAGGTCTCACCCCCGGCGGCGAGCTCGGCCCGATGCAGGCAGCGTTCCGGGAAGAGCACGGCCTGCAGTGCGGCTTCTGCACGCCCGGGATGGTGATGGCGGCCACCTCGCTCATCGCCGAAGGTCGCGTGAACGACGCGGCGAGCGTGCGCGAGGGGCTCGAAGGCAACCTCTGCCGTTGCACCGGCTACCACAACATCGTGCGAGCTGTCCTCGCTGCCGCCAACACGTCGCCGGCGCCTGCAGCGAAAGCAGCACGCCGATGATCCCCGCAGCATTCGACTACGTCAGGGCCGAGTCGGCCGAGCACGCTGTGCGGCTCCTCGGCGAGCACGGCGACGAGGCGAAGCTCCTCGCCGGTGGGCACTCGCTGCTCCCGCTCATGAAGCTGCGCCTGGCGACACCCGCTGTGCTGATCGATGTTGGCCGTGTGCGCGAGCTGTCCTACGTGCGAGACGCAGGCGAGCACATCGCGGTCGGTGCTCTGACCCGCCACCACGACCTCGAGCGCTCCGAGCTGCTCGAGGCCGAAGCGCCCCTGCTGCGACACGTCGCCGGTCAAGTCGGCGACCCACAAGTGCGTCACAGGGGGACGATCGGCGGCTCCGTCGCCCACGGCGACCCGGCATCCGATCTGCCGGCTGTGCTCCTCGCGATGCGAGCGACCCTCGTCGCGCAGGGACCGACCGGTGCGCGCGAGATCGAAGTCGACGACTTCTTCACCGGCTTCCTCGAAACAGCGCTCGCCCCAGACGAGGTGCTCACCGAGGTGCGCCTGCCCAAGCACACAGGCGCGCGCTGGTCGTTCCAGAAGTTCAACCGTCGCGCGCAGGATTGGGCCGTCGTCGGCGTCGCATGCCTCCAGAACACCCAGACAGGCATCGGGCTCATCAACATGGGAGCTGTGCCGATGCGCGCCGCGGCGTCGGAGGCCGCGGCTTCGTCGGGTGCGAGCACGGCTGACGCAGCGGCTGTGGCCGACCAAGGGACCGACCCGAGCGATGACGTCAGCGCCTCAGCGGGCTACCGGCGCCATCTCGTCAAGGTCCTCACACGCCGCGCGCTCGAGGCAGTAGCCACCACGACGAGCTGATCGACACGGGTCGCGCCAGCGGGGATGGCCTGCCGTGCAACGATGGTCCGATGCGCACAACGCGGCGGCGTTCGCACGCGCGCAAGAAGCTCTCGCTCTTCGAACGCCGGTGGGTGCAGCGCAGCCTCGGCGTGCTCATCGTGTGGACCACGCTCCTCGGTTGCTGGTCCCTCGTCGTGAGCTCGCGCCCGGGCAACGAGAGCTTCACCGCCAAGGCCGCCGATTGGGCGCGCGAGAACCACTTCGGCGGCATCGTGAACTGGGCGGAGGAGCGCTACTACACCTGGAAGGCGCCGCCGAAGGGAGGCGTGCCCGCACGGCTCATCACGATCGCCACCTCGACCACGACGACGACCACCCTTCCGCAGGCGACGACCACCACGACGCTTCCGGTGCGGCCGCATTCGCCTCCGCCCGTCGACGTCACGCCGCTGGCGAGCCCGCCCGTGGACAACGAGGGCGTGTGGACCCCGATCGGCCCCCTGATCGACGGCTTCCCCTCGATCCTTGCAGCGCAGTTGCGACCCGACGCCGAGCACACGAGCGTGCTCGGCAGCCTCGTGTGGATCGACCCCAAGCTGGTTCGTCTGCAAGTCATCCCAGGCACCGTCGAGCCCGGCGGCAAGTGGTCGACCGCTGGTCGCGTGCCGAGCGGCGAGCTGCCGTACCTCATCGGTGCCTTCAACGGTGGCTTTCGCTTCCAAGACGCCGAGGGCGGGTTCTTCACCGAGGGTCGCGAGCAGCACCCGCTCGTCCCCGGCGCAGCGTCGATCGTCGTGCGCGTCGACGGCTCGATGGACATCGGAGCGTGGGGCCGCGACGACGTCATGGGAGCCGACATCGCGACGGTGCGACAGAACCTCGCCCTGATCGTCGACGGCGCGCAACCCGTCGACGGGCTCGACGCCAACGACACGAAGCGCTGGGGCAGGACGCTCGGCAACAAGGTGTTGGTGTGGCGCTCAGGGGTCGGCGTGCGCGCCGATGGCACCGTCGTCTACGCCGCCTCGAACGGGTTGAGTGTGCTCAGCCTCGCCAGGTTGCTCGCGCAGGGCGGGTGCGTGCGTGCCATGGAGCTCGACATCAACCCCGAATGGGTCACCTACAACATCTTCAAACACGCCGATCCGGCCAACCCGGCCGCAGTCTCCGGATCGCTCTTACTGCCGGACATGCAGCGTCCCCGCGACCGCTACCTGCAAGAGGAGTCGCGCGACTTCGTCGCGCTCTACCAACGCTGAGCGCGCTCGATCAGTGTCTTCCTCGCGGTCTCGGCCGATTTCGGCCTCGCCAGTGCGGCCTGCGGCCGCGCTCGATCAGTTGCCCGAGTCGACGCTGCTGCTCAACGACGACGCACCCGTCGAGAGATCCGAGATGTGGCTCGAAGCATCGGACGAGAGATCGCTCGTGGTCTTGCGAATATCGGCCTTCGTGTCGCTCGAACACGCTGACGACGCGAGCGCCGAGAGCGAGATGACGGTGGCCGCGATGACGGTGGCTGGACGCATGGTCGCTGCGTACCCCGAGCGACACTGCCATCAGCCGCGCTCGGTCAGTGTCTTCCTCGCGGTCTCGGCCGATTTCGGCCTCGCCAGTGCGGCCTGCGGCCGCGCTCGGTCAGTGTCTTCCTCGCGGTCTCGGCCGATTACGGCCTCGCCAGTGCGGCCCTGGGGCCGCGCTCGATCAGGGATGTTCACTGCAAGCCGGCGAAGGCTCCGCCGTCGACGGGGATGGCCGTGCCCGTGATGAACTTGGCCTGCTCGCTGCACAAGAACGCAACGACCGCGCCGAAGTCGCCGGCATCGCCGACGAAACCGACGGGGATGCGCGCTGCGGCGCCGGAGAGGTCGCCGCCGTGCAGCGAGCGCAGGCGCTCGGTGTCGTGCGAGCCCGGCTGCACCGAGTTGACGGTGACGCCGTCGCGGGCGACTTCGGTGGCGAGCGTCTTGAGGAACGCGGTGGCTCCTGCCCGGGCCGTGTTCGAGAGGATGAGGTTCGGGTTGGGCTGGCGGACGGTCGATGAGGTGATGGCCACGACGCGTCCCCAGCCGCGTTGCTGCATGCCCGGCACGGCTGCCTTGCACATGGCGACGGTCGAGAGCAGGTTCAGCGCGATGGCTGGTTCGTACAGGTCGAGGGCGGTGGAGGCGAACGTGCCAGCCGGTGGACCGCCAGCGTTTGTCACGAGGATGTCGAGCGGCCCCAGCGCTGCCTCCGCCTCGGCGACGAACGCCGAAGCACCAGCAGGGGTCGCCACGTCGGCAACGAGACCGACCGCGTGCTCGGCTCCGCCGAGCAGCGCGACGGCATGGTCGACGCGATCCCTGTCGCGCCCGCAGAGAGCGACCTTCACGCCGGCTTCGACGAGCGCACGCGCCGATCCGAGGCCGAGCCCGCCGGAGGCGGCGGCGACGGCAGCGACTCGTCCGCCGATCCCGAGATCCATCTCCGAGACTGTACGGCCAGGCGCGCTCGGCGCTCCGTAGGCTGGAGCGATGCCTGCGGGGACTGTCGACGAGCTGCGCGCCGAGCTTGCCGCCCACGACTACTTGGCCGATGAGGGTCTCGCAACGGCCGTGTTCCTCGCGCTGCGCCTCGAACGCCCGCTGCTGCTCGAGGGCGAGGCCGGCGTGGGCAAGACCGAGCTCGCCCGGGTCCTCGCGACCTCGACCGGCGGTGAGCTCATCCGCCTGCAGTGCTACGAGGGGATCGACGTTGCCCAGGCGGTGTACGAGTGGGACTACGCGCGCCAGCTCTTGCACCTGCGCGCTGCAGAGGGACGCGGCGCAGGAGGCGACGCTGTCGAGGACGAGCTCTACAGCGAGCGCTTCCTCCTTCGCCGCCCGTTGCTGCGCGCGATCGCCCACGATCCGGTCGACGGCCCCCGCCCGGTGCTGCTCATCGACGAGATCGATCGCGCCGACGACGAGTTCGAGGCCTTCCTGCTCGAGATACTCGCCGACTCCGCGGTGACCGTCCCCGAGCTGGGGACGTTCACCGCGGCACAGCCGCCGATCGTGGTCATCACCTCGAACCGCACCCGTGACGTGCACGACGCGCTGAAGCGCCGTTGTCTCTTTCACTGGGTCGAGCTCCCGGACTTCGACCGCGAGGTGGCGATCGTGTTGGCGCGGGCGCCCGAGGTCGGTGCTGCGCTCGCTCGGCAGGTTGCTGCGGCCACGGCCGAGCTGCGAGAGCTCGGGCTCTACAAGCCACCCGGCATCGCGGAGACGATCGATTGGGCAACGGCGCTCGTCGTGCTCGGGCGTGATGAGCTCGACGAAGGTTCAGTGCTCGCGACGTTGGGCGCGGTGCTCAAGTACCGCGAAGACCAACAGCGCGTTCGCGAGCACGGTCTGGCCGACCTCGTGCGCCGAGCGGTCCGACAAGCATGAGCACCGACCTCGCGGCGGCAACACCCGTCGCGTTCGTGTGCGCGCTGCGCGCCGCTGGTCTCGAGGTGCCCGTTTCGTCGAGCGTCGTCTACGTCCGGGCGTTGTCGGTGCTCGGGATCGAAGGCGACAGCGTCTACTGGGCCGGCCGCGCGACGCTCCTGTGTCGCTCCGAGGACGTCCGCATCTACGACGACGTGTTCGCGACCTTCTGGCGCGCTGTGGTGCCGGAGCACGGCTCGCAGCAGGACCGCGTCGACCGGTCTGTCGCGCTCGGTCTCGACGCCGCATCGCACGACCGAGACGAAGCAGGAGCGGGCAACGCCACAGCCCCCCAGGGGCAAGATGTTCGGGCGATTCGCTTCAGCGCGACCGAGGTGCTGCGCAGCAAGGATCTCGCCGCCTGCACGGCGGACGAGCTGCTTCAGACGCAGCGCTTGATGGCGGGCATGCGAGTCAGCTCTGCGCGACGCAAGTCGCGCCGGTCGCGGCGCCTGGCGCACGGATCGACGGCGCCGGGTGCTCGGCTCGACCTCCGCGCCACCGTGCGCATCGCGCTGCGCAACGGCGGTGAACCGATTGAGCTCGTGCGTCGCGCGCCGAAGCTGTTGCCTCGGCGACTGTTGCTGCTCATCGATGTCAGCGGGTCGATGGACCCCTACGCGCGTGCCCTTGTGCGCTTCGCGCACGTTGCGGGGGCCGGGCGCGGCAGCGGCCGCGTCGACGTGTTCGCACTCGGTACTCGCCTCACGCGCCTCTCGCGCCAGCTGGCGAGCCGCGACCCGGACGACGCCATGCGCGCCGCCGCTGCAGCCGTGCCCGATTGGTCGGGCGGTACCCGCCTCGGCGCAGCCTTTCGCGAGCTGAACGACACGCTCTGCTTCCGAGGTCTGGCACGCGGCGCCGTCGTGGTCGTGCTGAGCGATGGGTGGGATCGCGGCGACCCCGCCGAGCTGGCAGAGCAGATGGCCCGGCTGCACCGAGCCGCGCACCAGGTGGTGTGGGTCAATCCGCTCAAGGCCTCCGCGGGCTACGCGCCAACCGCCGGGGGCATGGCCGCCGCGCTGCCCCACGTCGACCACTTCATCGAAGGCCACTCCGTGGCCAGCCTCGAGCACCTCGCCGACGTGATCAGCAGCGCGTCAAGGGGCACTGGCTCACGAGCCGGTGAGGCGAGGAGGTGGCACCGACATGCGTGAGCTGCTGCGCGAACTCGAGCGATGGCGACGAGAGGGGAAGGCGGCGGCGTTGGCTCGCGTCGTCGACATCGAGGGCTCAGGGCCGCGTCAGCCTGGCGCGGCGATGGCTGTGAGCGAAGACGGCGAGGTGATCGGATCCGTGTCGGGCGGCTGCGTGGAGGGCGCTGTCGTCGTCGAAGCGCTTGACATCCTCACCACGGGAGCCCGGCGTATCACCACCTTTGGCTACAGCGACGACGACGCGTTCGCTGTCGGGCTCACCTGCGGTGGAACGGTGCACCTCTTCATCGAGCCGTACGACTGGTGACACCATGAGCGCGCACGAGATCTCCGCGGCGCTGGCCGATGCCGTCGAGGCCCGCCGACCGACCGTGTTGGCGACCGTCGTCGAAGGCCCCGGTGTCGGCAGCAAGTTGCTCGTCGACGGTGACACCGTCCTCGGCACGCTCGGCAACGCCGACATCGATCGGGTCGTCGGTCGCGATGCGCGAGGCGAGCTGGCAGCCGGCACGACCGGCGTGCGCCACTACGGCGAGCATGGCGAGGCTCGGGTCGACGCCGCCGTCTCGGTCTTCATCGAATCGTTCGCCCCACCGGCACAACTGCTGATCTTCGGTGCCGTCGACTTCACTGCAGCGCTCGTAGGAGTGGCGAAGGTGCTCGGGTACCGGGTCACCGTCTGTGACGCGCGTGAGATGTTCGCAACGAAGAGGCGCTTCCCCCTTGCCGATGAAGTCGTCGTCGACTGGCCGAACCGCTTGCTGGCGCGGGTGGGCGCCCAGCTCGGGCAACGTGATGCCGTGTGCGTGCTCACCCACGACGCCAAGTTCGACGTGCCAGCAATCCTCGCGGCCCTCGCCACCGACGTCGGCTACATCGGGGCGATGGGGTCGCGGCGCACGCATGCCGATCGTGTCGAGCGCCTCCGGGCGGAAGGCGTCGACCGGACGGGCTTCTCGCGCATCATGGCGCCCATCGGGCTCGACCTCGGGGCGCGCACCCCGGAGGAGACGGCCGTAGCCATCGTCGCCGAGATCATCGCGTTGCGCACGGGGCGCGCTGAGGCGGTCGCCCCCCTGCGCGACACGGCTGGCCCGATCCACAGGTGACGACAGCGGCGGTCGTGCTCGCCGCAGGCGGTGGCGCGCGGTTCGGCGCTGACACCCACAAGCTTCTTGCCGCCTTCCGCGGTCGACCACTGTGGACGTGGGCCGTCGACGCAGCGGTCGCAGCCGGGCTCGACGCGGTCATCGTCGTTACGGGCGCTGCCCAGCTCAGGCCGCTTCCAGCCGGCGTGATCGAGGTGCGCAACGCCGAGTGGTCGCGCGGACAGGCCGGCTCGTTGCAAGCAGCATGGACGACCGCGCAGCGCGAGGGCCACGACGCCGTCGTCGTCGGGCTCGCCGACAGCCCGCTCGTGCCCGCAACGACATGGCAGGCGGTGGCGCACGCCACGCTGACGCCGATCGCTGTCGCGGACTTCGCAGGCCGGTTGCTGCCACCGGTGCGCCTCGCAGCGGACGTGTGGCCGTTGTTGCCAACCGAAGGCGACGAAGGAGCGCGCGCCCTGATCACGGCGCGACCCGACCTCGTCACCGCAGTACCGTGCAGCGGCGAACCGGCCGACATCGACAACGTGGAGGATCTCGACCGATGGAGCTGACGAACGACTTCCGGGTGGCCGTGCCCCCCGCCGCTGCTTGGGCGGTCTTGACCGACGTCGAGCGCATCGCGCCGTGCATGCCCGGGGCGCAGCTCCAGGAGGTGGCAGGCGAGGAGTACCGCGGGGTCGTCAAGATCAAGGTCGGCCCGATCACCGCGCAGTACAAGGGTGCTGCCAACTTCGTCGAGCTCGACGAGGCCGGACACAGGGCGGTGTTGCGGGCAGAGGGACGCGAGACCCGCGGGCAGGGCAACGCTTCAGCCACCATCACGGCCACGCTCACGCCCGACGGTGAGGGCACCAAGGTGCAAGTCGTGACCGACCTCACGGTCACCGGCAAGGTCGCACAGTTCGGCCGCGGGGTCATGGCCGACGTGAGCGCGAAGCTGCTCGACCAGTTCGTCGAGAAGCTCGAGACGACGGTCCTCTCCGGCGAAGCACAGCCGGCCGCGGATGCTGGCGCGCCCGCGGCGCAGACGGCAGCGGCTGAGCCATCTCCGGTGGCGGCTCCGAGCGTGCGCAAGATCGATGGCCCCGAGGCGACACCGATCGATCTGCTCGGCTCGGCCGGCTCGCCCGTCGCAAAGCGGGTGGCGCCCCTCGTCGCCCTCCTCGCTGTCGGATGGCTGCTGCGCGTCCTGCTCCGGCGCCGCAGGCGGTAGTTGGCGCGATGCGCGCCGGCGACCACGCAGCTGTCGCTGCGCTGCTCGGGCGAGAGCCGACCGGCGCGTTCGACATCGTCGTGCGTCATGCCGACGGTTCGCCGGTCGTCCTACACAACGCGCCGCACCTTGGCGACGGCACGCCGATGCCGACGCGCTATTGGCTCATCGGCGAACCCGAACGTGCACTGGTGGGCGCACTCGAGTCGCGTGGAGGGGTGCGCGCCGCGGCCGCAGCGGTCGAGGGCGATGAGCTCGTCGCGGCGCACGCGCGTTACGCCGAGGAGCGAGACGCTGCCATCGCCGCCGCCCATCGCGGGCCGAGACCCTCGGGTGGCGTCGGCGGGACGCGCAAGGGCGTCAAGTGCCTGCACGCTCACTACGCGTGGCACCTTGCCGGTGGTGACGACCCCGTCGGTCGGTGGGTCGCTCGCGAGCTCGAAGCGCTGTTGTGAGCGAAAACATCGCCGCCGTCGACATCGGCACCAACTCCGTGCGCGTCCTCGTGGCCCGGCCGTCGAACGACGGCTGCTCATTCGACACGCTCGAGCGGCTGATGCGCATCACCCGGCTCGGCCAGGGCGTCGGTGCGACGGCCTCCCTCGCGCCTGAGGCCGTCGACCGCACGATCGCGTGCGTCCGCGACTTCCGCGACGTTCTCGATCGTCACGAGGTGCGGCGACTGCGGGTCACGGCCACGTCGGCGGCGCGCGACGCCAACAACCGGGAAGAGTTCTTCGACGCAGCCGAGGCCGCACTCGGCGCGCGGCCCGAGCTGTTGGCGGGTGAGGAGGAGGGGCGACTGTCGTTCCTCGGTGCCACAGCCGAGCTCGATCCACGCGACGGTCCCTTCCTCGTCGTTGACATCGGCGGCGGCTCCACCGAGTTCGTGGTCGGCACGAGCGAAGCGGAAGGCGTCATCTCGCTCGACATGGGTTGTGTGCGCTACACCGAGCAGTACCTCGAGCACGACCCGCCTCGGCCCGAGGAGCTCTCGGCCGCCATCTCGGTGGCGACCACGTACCTCGACGACGTCACCCGAGACCTTCCCGCGTCTGCAGCAGCCACGACCCTCGTTGGTCTCTCGGGGACGATCACAACCGTCGCTGCGATCGAGATCGGGCTCGCCCGGTACGACCGCGACGCGATCCACCACTTCTGTCTCTCGCGCGCTGCGGCCGAGGATGTGTTCCGCACGCTCGCCACCGAGTCGCGCGCAGAGCGGGTGCACAACCCGGGCCTCGAGGAGGCGCGGGCCGATGTGATCGTCGGTGGTTGCTGTGTGCTCGTCGCGCTCTTCCGATCGCTCGGCCACGACGAGCTACTGGTGAGCGAAGCTGACATCCTCGACGGACTCATCCGCAGTCAGCTGGATCGCCCGGTCGGTCCTTAGGCCGGGGATACCCGGGCTTGATCGACGACCCATCCGCCGCCCTGCATCGTCGTGCGGACCTGCACCTCGCCGACGTCGGTGCGAAAGACGCACTGCGCCGGGTCGTACTTGGCGTCGGAGCAACCCCGGGCCTCGACTGTTGCGGGTGTGCCCGCCGCGAAGAGCGCCTGCACCGCCGCCGGTTCGGCGATGGTCGCGGCGCCCCGCTCGTCGGCCGCCTTCCACGCGTCGAGGAGCGCAGCGGCCGCGGCAGACGGGTCTGCCCGCGGCTGCAGAGGAGGCGCGAGGGTCGTCGCCGGCGCAGTCGTCGCTGTCGCGTTGGGTGCGCCGCCACCCGAAGCTGAGCTCGAAACCGAGCCCCCGCTGCTGCAGGCGGCGACGATCATCGAGAGCGCGATGACGGTCGTGGTGGCAGCGCGGTGGGGCACCCCATCAAACTATGGTCCGGCGATGCCCCACCCCGAACGAGTGCTGATGGGCCCCGGCCCCGGCAACCCGTATCCGGAGGTGATCGAGGCGTTCACCCGGCCCCTGCTCGGCCACCTCGACCCGGTGTTCCTCGGCCTGCTCGATGCGACGTGCGACAGGCTGCGGAGCGTCTTCAAGACCGACAACGCGCTGACCCTGCCGATCAGCGGGACGGGCTCGGCCGGCATGGAAGCGTCGTTCGTCAACGTTGTCGGCTCGGGTGACGTCGTGGTGGTCGGCGTCAACGGCGTGTTCGGTGAGCGCATGTGCGACGTGGCGTCGCGATGCGGCGCCGAAGTCGTGCGGGTCGAGGCGCCGTGGGGTCAGCCGCTCGACCCGACGATGGTGCTTGCCGCGCATCGCGCACCCAAGGTGATCGCCGCGGTGCACGCAGAGACCTCGACCGGCGTGGGCAACGACATCGCAGCGCTCGGCGCTGGCAAGGGCGACGCGCTGCTCCTCATGGATTGCGTGACGAGCCTCGGTGGCATCGAGGTCGATGTCGACGGGTGGGGCGTCGACATCGCCTACTCGGGCACGCAGAAGTGCCTGGGCGTGCCGCCGGGCCTGGCGCCCCTCACCGTCAACGCCCGCGCGCAGGACCGCTTCGTCGCCAAGAGCCAGAGCTGGTACCTCGACCTGCGAATGATCGCCGACTACGCGGTCGAGGGTTCGGCTCGCAAGTACCACCACACCGCGCCGACAGCGATGATCGTCGCCCTCCACGCCGGGCTCGGGGCGTTGCTCGAAGAGGGGCTGGAAGCGGGGTGGGAACGCCACGCCGAGTGCGGGCGGCTGCTGCAGGACGGGCTGGTCGAGCTGGGCTTCGAATTGTTCGCTGCCGAAGGCCACCGACTTCCCGAGCTGACCACAGCCTGGGTCCCGGAGCGGGTGAGCGACGAGGCGAAGGTGCGACGCACGTTGCTCGAGCGCTACGGCATCGAGGTCGGGGGCGGGCTCGGCGCGTACGCGGGGAAAGTGTGGCGCGTCGGGTGCATGGGCCATACCGCACGTCCCCGCAACGTCACCCTGCTGCTCGGTGCCCTCGCTGAGGTGATCGGTCGGTGACGACGCTGTTCGGTCGCCGGGTCATGCTGCGGGCGCTCGTGGCATCGGACTTCCCGGCGTGGCAAGAGGTGCGCCGTCACAACGCGGACTGGCTCACGAAATTGGCGGCCGAACGCCTGGCGAGCCAACCCGACGCCGTTGAGGACCGCGACGCGTTCGGCGTGCGGTGCTCGGCGCGCCAGCGCGAACGCCAACTCGGCACGGCGTTCGGCTTCGGGATCTTCGTTGACGGCGACCTCGCGGGGGAGATCAACCTCACTGCGATCCAGCGCGGCCCGTTCCAGTCGTCGTACGTGGGCTACTGGATCGACGAGAAGCACGCCGGTAACGGCTACATGCCCGAGTCGGTCGTCGCGCTGTGTCGATTCGCGTTCGACGAGCTCCAGCTGCACCGGGTGCAGATCGCGATCATCCCCCGCAACCATGCCAGCCGCAGGGTGGTCGAGAAGCTCGACATCCGCGACGAGGGCGTTGCCGTGCGCTACCTCGAGATCAACGGCGTGTGGGAGGACCACGTTCGCTACGCGATCACGAGCGAGGAGTGGACCGAACGCCGCGACGCCCTGCTGAAAGACTGGGTCGACTGAGGCTGGTCCCGCGCCTCGCTACTTGTTGGTGATCTTGGACTGGAGCGCAGCGAGCCGCTCCTGGAACGCGGGCTGGCCGAGGGACCACACCTGAGGGACGAGCTCGCGCTCAACTGCAGCCTCGTGGTCGGAGACATCGGCCATGTCGATGATGGTCTGCTTCATCTTGCGCACGAGCTCCGGGGGCCCGGCTGCAGCGCGGCCTGCCAGCTCGACGGCGGTCGCGAGCAGCGCGTCGTCGTCGACGCAGCGCCACACGAGCCTGACACGCTCCGCCTCCGCGCCGTCGAGGACCTCACCGAAGAGGACCGTGGCGAAGACGGCTTGCGGGCCGGCGATGCGGCGCAACATCCAGGTGTGGCCGCCGCCCGGGTGCAAGCCGAGCTGCAGGAAGCGGGTGTCGAAGCGTGCTCGTCTGGCGGCGACACGCACGTCGCACACGAGTGCGAGGTTCATGCCGGCGCCTACCGCAGCCCCGTTCACCGCGGCGATCGTCGGCAGCGGCGAACGCCCGACGCGCAGGAAACCCTCGTAGACGGCAAGGAGCCCCTCGCGCTGCGACGAGCCCAGGTGCGACAGATCCGCGCCGGCGCAGAAGGCCGGGGGCGCGCCGGTGATGACGACAGCGCCCACGCCGGCATCGGCCTCGACGCGGTCGAAGGCCTCGACGATCTCCCCGACCAGGTCGAGGTCGAGGGCGTTGCGTCGATCGGGGTCGTCGAGGGTGACGACCGCGACGCGGTCGGCGATGTCGATGCGCACGCGAGCCATTGCGCTGATCTTGGCAGCCGCGGGTGCTACTCGGCGTCGTCGTGGGAGTCGCGGACGACGGCGGGGGAGTGACGGAAGAACTGCTCGACGTCGCGCTCGTAGTGGTACTCGGGCTCGGCCGACAAACCGATGCGTCGCAGGCGCTGGGCAGCGACGAAGTCCTTGACCGTGCCAGCCGACGTGTGCTCGTAGCGGAACCCGGCGTCTTTGAAGCGACGGTTGTCGACGCCGCGCCCGAACTTCATCAGCTCCACCAGCTCAGGTGGCAGATCCATGCCGAGACGCCGCAGCGGTGCCGTGATCAGGCCCATGCCGAACGACGGGAGGGGCACGGTGCGCTTGCCGCACAGTGCGGCGACCTCGGTCCAAGGGAGCACGCCGTCGCCGACGACGTTGAACAGCCCCGGCACCGCGTGGTCGAGCACGAAGAGCAACGAGCGCACGACGTCGTCTTCGTGCACGAACTGAAAGCGCGGGTCGAAGCCGAAGAGCTGGGGAACCAACGGCAGCTCCAGGAGCTTCGACACCGGCGTGACGATGTCGGGCCCCAGCACGTTGGAGTAGCGCAGCAGCGAGACGGTCACCTCGGGGTTGTCCTCCGCGAAGTCGCGCACGTACTGCTCGACCGAGCTCAGCGTTCGCTCGACCTGCGTGCGCAGCGGCGTCGTGCGCTTGGATTCCTCGCGGAAGAAGTACGGGTCTCTCGGGCCCGAGCCGTAGACCAGCGTCGAGGACTCCACGACGACGGTGCGCACCGTGCTGCCCGGCGCCGACGCCGCGGCGAAGAGGTTCATGGTCCCGATGACGTTGATCTCGTGCATCGTCTTCGCCGACGCCGACGTCGAGTCGACGATGAGGAAGGTGTGCACGATGGTGTCGACCTTCGTCGCCTTCACGATGCGCGACAGGATCGAGTAGTTCTCGTCGCTGCGCACGTATTCGGTGCGCTCGAGCTCGATGGTCGGCTCGTAGCGGTCGAGCCCGACGATGATCTCGACCGACGGGTCGGCCTCGAGGGCTTGGGCCACGCGCCCGCCCCAGAACGTGGCGAGCCCGGTGATGAGCACGCGGCGGCCCATCACCCTCCTCCGCTGGATGATGCGAGGACGCGCACTACCCGAACCACACCGAGCGCCGCTCACGGAGCATCTGGTAGAGCGCTCCTTGGATGCGCTCTCGGATCAGCTCGGAGTGGTCCATGACCTTCGAGCGCGAGTAGCGGCCTTGGTCGGGTGGGACGTCGAAATGCACGGGATCGAGCACCTTGAGCTTGAACTTGGCCGGGAAGTAACCGAGGGCACCGAGCACGGGACCGAGCAGGAGCATGTTCGCCGTGATGGGGGCGTAGGGCACACCGAGCGCACGGGAGATGCCCGGCACCTTCCACACGATCGGCATCGACTCCTCGGCGCCGACGACCGCGATCGGCACGATGGGCACACCAGCGCGCATCGCGATCTCCACGAACCCGCCGCGACCGAAGCGCGCCAGCTTGTAGCGCTCGCGGTACGGCTTGCTCGTGCCCTTCGTGCCCTCCGGGAAGACGAGGACGAGTTGCTGCTGCTCGCGCAGCAGGCGGTAGGCGTTGTCGGGCTGGGCGGTGACGCCCCCGGAGCGCGCCCACCCGGTGCCCACCAGCGGAAGCTGGCGGAAGATGAACTCGGCGAGCCCGTACACCGGCCGGCCGAGCTCGGTCTCGATGCCGTGGACGATCGCCGGGGCGTCGGAGGGGATCGCGCCGGCGTGGTTCGCCACGATCAGCGCACCGCCGTGCGTCGGGATCTTCTCGAGGCCGTCCCATTCGACGCGGAACCAGTGCCGGTACACGGGGTCGTACACCCTTCGAGCGATTTCGCGAAACCGCTCCGAGCGTCCCCACTCATCGACATCGCTCAGCCGCGGGTTCGCCAGCGGCTCGGGCTCCTCGATGGGCTTGGGGATCGCGACGAGCGCTCGGGTGCTCGACTTGACCGCCTTCAGCGGAGGCTTGGGTTCCGTCGCCATGACGGTCGGGGATGGTAGTGCTAGCTGTCGTCGTAGGAGGCCAGGTGGGCTTGGCCGGTTTCACACGATTCGGCTAGGGGGCACCAGCGACACGTGGGCCCGGCGCGCAGCACGGGCTCGCGCCGCGCGGCGCGCAGCTCGACGAGCTTGACGATGCCGTCGCCGACTCGAGCCACTGTCGAGTGCAGGAGCGCCTCGGTGACGGCCTCCGGCAGGAAGTCGCCCTTGTCGAGGTAGTACGTGGTGAGCCGACGCGGTGGGACGCCGAGCCGCAGGGTCTCGAGCAGGGCGTAGAAGCGCAGATCGTCGAGGTGGTGAGGTGCGAACCGACCGGTCTTCAGGTCGATGAGAACCTTGCCGGCCGCGTTGCCCACTGCCCGGCCGATCGTGAGGTCGACCTTGCCTCGGAGCTGCACGCGCCCACCGAGCAGCTCGGCGCGCAGCGCGCTCTCGGTGACGGGACGCCAACGCATCTTGAGCGGCGGCCAGCACTCGGCGAACTTGGTCACACGATCGGTGGCTTCGGCCCGCAGCTCGCCCCGCTCGGCTGGGTCGATGCCTTGCAGCCACTCGCTGAGGAAGTGGTCGCCCTCGGTGAGTCGCGCCAGCGCGTGGTCGACCAGCTCGGCCGGAGCGGTGTCTCCCGGCACGTTGAGCGACAGCTCGATCGCCTTGTGGGCAACCGAGCCGCGGGCGCGCGCGACCGTCCAACCCGGGAAGCCGGCCGCCTCCTCTGCCAGCAGGTTGGCCTCGCAGCCGTGCACTTGGGTCAGGGTGTGCTTGTTGAGGTTGAGCGGCCTCTCGGCCGTGGCGCCGAGCTCGTCGAGAAGCGGCTCGATCGGCGCGACCCGCGCTTCGAGCAGCGCCCGCAGGTCGTCACGCAAGACCGGCGCGAAGGATGGCCGCTCGGCCGCGCCGGCGCCGAGCTGGTCGAGCACGGCCTGCTGGGCCGGGTTGTAAGCCGGGGCCGGCGACACCACCGTCATCCCCAGACCGTAGAACCCAGCCGTGACATCCCCGCGGATCGCGGCGTCGGGCCCGTCGCCCGTCCGCGCCAATCGCGCACCACGAACGGTCCCCGGCTCACTGTCACACCTTGGAGGGATGATGGGCGCCGCATGGAGTCAACGTCGCTTCGCTTCGCCGCCGCCGTGCGCGCCATCACCATCGAGGCCCGCCGCTCCGGGCTCATGGTCCCGGGCTTTCGCAGCCCGCCTCGTCTCGCCGGCGTCGACCGGTCGTTGCGCCGGCGCGACGGCGGGGGCGCCACGGTGGCTGTCGTGGTGCGCCAGCGCCCGTGGCCGGCGGTGCTCGCCGACATGGTCGAGGGGGTGATCGCCACCAACCGGCTGCGCGGTCCGGCCGCGGACAGGGCGCGGGCCTGCCTCTGGTCGGCTCTCGGCGGCGAGACGCCGCTCGCCGCGTGACACCCCTCGCCGCCTAGCCTCAGGCGGCCCCCGTACCCCAACCGGTAGAGGGAGCCCCCTTAAAAGGGGCCCAGTGTGGGTTCGAGCCCCACCGGGGGCACGGTCTGCGGAGGTTCCCTCTGCTACCCGGGGTCCGCACACGGTCCGCAGGGCGAGCAGCCGCTCAGTGCCTCATCGCCACCGAAACGAAGGCCACGGGACCGCAATGTTTGTCACGCATTTGCAATGTCGGGGCGCGGTGCTCCACGCTGGGGGCCATGGCGCGGGCGATCTTGCACGGCTGGCGTCTCGGCGCAGCCGCAACACTTCTGCTGGTGGCTGTCGCGCTGTTCCCTGGTAGTGCCCGGGGTGACGGGATCGCAGACAAGCGGGCGCAAGCTGCGGCCATCGCGTCCAAGATCGACCAGCTGAACACCACCGTCGAGAGCTACGGGGAGCGGGCCAACGGCGCGCAGATCGAGCTCGACGGCCTGAACCAGCAGGCGGCCGAGGCCGAGGCCAAGGTGGCCGGCGCGCAGGCGCAGATGGACCAGCACCGCGGCGAGCTCAAGGACTATGCCGTCAACGCGTACGTTCGGGGCGGGGCTGACGACAACGCCAATGCCACCGCCAACGACGCGCAGCAGCTCGGTCTCGCGCAGGGGTACCTCGTCGCGGCGACAGGCAACCGTCAGCAACTTGTCGACGGGCTCAACAGCGCCGAAGAGGATCTCCAAGTGCAGCTGAAGGCGCTCGACGGCGCCCGGGCCAGCGCGGAGGCGAAGACGGCGCAGCTCAACGACGCGAAGGCGAACGCTCAATCCGCCGTCGATCAGCAGCGGGCCCTTTACAGCCAGGCCCAAGGCGAGCTCGCAACGCTTCTCGCCCAGGAGCAACAGCGCATGGCCCAGGAGCAGGTAGCGGCGGCAGCGCAGCGCGCCAGGCAGGCCAGCGCAGCAGCCCAAGCTCCCCAAGGAGCGCTCGCCACGGCGGGCCTGGCAGCGACGAGCGCCGGCCGCGCTGGAGTGGTCGACCCGGGGCCGGCACCGTCGCCCAACGGCAACGTCTCCGCCGTCATCGCGCGCGCTGAGGCGCAGCTCGGCAAGCCGTACGTGTGGGGCGCGACGGGGCCGAACTCCTTCGACTGCTCCGGTCTCACGATGTACGCCTGGCAGGCCGCCGGTGTCTCGCTGCCGCACTACACCGAGTCGCAGTACGCAGCGACGCGGCACATCTCGCTCTCCCAGCTGCAGCCCGGTGACCTGGTCTTCTACCACGGCTTCGGTCACGAGGGGATGTACATCGGCGACGGGCAGATCATCGAGGCGCCGCATTCCGGGGCCAACGTGCAGATCGTGAGCCTCTACTACCCCGGCCAGCCCGAAGTCGCCAGCCGACCGGGCTGACCCGAACGTCCTCCCCCTCAGCGGAGGTGGGGGACGTCGTCGTCGAGCCAGTAGGCGTCGGCTCCTTCGATGACGAGGAGCTCCTCCCACTTGACGCCGACGTCGCCTCGGCCGAGATGGGGCTCGACCGCCCAGAGGCCCGGGGCCGGCACGTGATCCGAGATGCGCTGGTCGCTCCAGGTCGGTGACGGCAGGCCGTTCTCCCGCGCTGCGCCGATGCCGGCGACGAACCAGCCGAGCACCGATGCGTCGAAGCCGCTCGGGTCGGGCGCCGGCGCCGCGCCAGGGTCGGTCATGCGCACGACGCGGTGCCCGAGCACACCTTCGGGGTGCAGCTGGTGACAGTTGCGGTCGCCGCGCGCTGCCATGTCGGCGTCGACGGTGATCGCGATCTCGCGGAACGTGGCACCAGAGCGCACGGCGTCGAGGATGCTGTCGCGGTAGACCAGATCGTCGGCCGTCGCGGCGTCGTGCGCGGCGCTCGGCCCGGCGCTCAGCGACAGCGACGTGTCGACGACGTAGCCGTCGAAGACCGGCGATGCGTCGAGGACGATCGCGTCGCCCGGCTCGAGGACGGTGTCCGTCGGCCAGAACGACTGCGCGGTCCAAGCACCCGGGCACGTCGTGCGCGCACCGAAGAGCGCGACCGGGAGGTGGAAGTAGCGGTCGGCGCCCTCGCGCCGATACGCCTTCATCGCGACGCGCGTCGCGTCGCGCTCAGTGTCGCCCGGCGTGAGCTGCGCCGCCACCTCGACGAGCACGCCGTAGGAGACGCGTTGGAGGTGACGGAATCGTTCGAGTTGCTGATCGTCGAAGCCCTCGAACTGGATCATCGTCTGGATCTCGCGACTCTCGTTGGGCGTGTCGTGGCCCGTTGATCGTGACAGGCTGCGGCGATGCCTGCCGTCTTCGTCCATGGTGTGCCCGAGACCCCAGCTGTGTGGGAGTCGCTGATCGCAGAGCTCGACCGCGACGACGTCGTGAACCTGCAGCTCCCGGGGTTCGGCTGCCCCCGACCCGACGGCTTCGCGGCAACGAAGGAGGACTACGTCGCTTGGCTCGTCGGTGAGCTCGAGGTACGCCAGGACGACGGGCCGATCGACCTCGTCGGCCACGACTGGGGTGGCGGGCTCGTCGTGCGGCTCGTCAGCACCCGACCGGAGCTGGTGCGCTCGTGGGCCACCGACGCGGCCGGGCTCGGCCATGTCGACTTCGAGTGGCACGACCTCGCGAAGATCTGGCAGAAGCCAGGCGAAGGGGAGGACTTCTGGGCCCAGCAGCTCGCCCAGTCTCCCGAGGAACGCGCCGCCCTGTTCGAGCTCTTCGGCGTGCCCCACGCCGGTGCCCTGGCCCTGGCGAAGCCGATCGACGAGACGATGGTGTCGTGCGTGCTCGATCTCTACCGCTCGGCGACCGACATCGGAGGCGAGTGGGCTCCCGACTTCCACGACGTGCCCAAGCCCGGCCTCGTCATCGTCGCAGCCGACGACGACCTCGGCTCGAGCGAGCGGACGCTGGAAGCGGCGCAGCGCGCTGGCGCCGCCGTCGAGGTGATCGACGGCGTCGCGCACTGGTGGCCGCTCCAAGACCCCACACGCGGAGCCGCGGCGCTCAGTCGCTTCTGGGTCTGATCGCAGCGCCCATGCACCGCCACGCGTAGGTTGCGCACCGTGATCGTCTTCGTGCACGGGGTACCCGAGACCGCAGCCATCTGGAACAAGATCCGCGGCCTCATCGACCGCGAGTCGGTTGCGCTCGCGCTGCCCGGCTTCGGCTGCCCGCGGCCGGAGGGCTTCGGCGCGACGATGGACGACTACGTCGACTGGCTCCGCGGCGAGCTCGACGCGCTCGGTGGCCCGATCGATCTCGTCGGACACGACTGGGGCGCAGGTTTCACCTATCGTGTCGCCACGACGCGCGGCGATGGGCTGCGCTCGTGGGTGGCCGACATCGGCAACATCGCGCACCCCGACTACGAGTGGCATGACATCGGCAAGCTGTGGCAGACGCCGGGCGATGGCGAAGCCTTCGTCGAGAGCCAGAGCGCGCAGAGCCCTGAGGAGGGCGCTCCTCTGTTCGAGGCGATGGGCGTGCCGCACGACGATGCCCTCGAGATCGCAGCAGGGTCGGACGCGACGATGGGGGCGTGCATCCTCGCCCTCTATCGCTCGGCTCTACCGAACCCGCATGCGCGCTGGGGCCCCTGGTCGCCGACCGGCGCTCCTGGAATGGTGGTGAACCCGTCTGAGGACCCCTTCGGCGACGCGGGTCAGGCCGCCGAGGTCGCCGAGGCGCTCGGGGCGCGGTTCGAGCGCATCGATGGCGCCGGGCACTTCTGGCCCTACCAGGCGCCAGAGCAGGCCGCTGCGTTGCTCGGGTCGTTCTGGTCGTCGCTGCCCGATTGACCGCACGTCGCTGGACGGCGGAGATCAGCTGTGGCGACGGATCCGGCGAAGAGCGAGACCGGCGCAGACCAACAGGGTGCAGAAAGGAACGACGTCGAAGGCCGGGCCGGTTGCCGGGAGCGTCGACGATGGCGCTGCCCCTGGGGCGTCGAGCACGTCCGGTGTCGACGGCGCGAGGGGTGCTGGGGCTTCGCCGACGACGGGGAGCGACACGACTCCGGGCGCAGCAGCCGAGGTCGGCACGATCACGGGCTGGGCTGCGAGGAGCGAGGGGTTGGCGCCGAAGGCGAAGTCGCTGGTGGCGAGAGCGAAACGGATGCGATGACCGGCGTCGAAGCGGTGGACGATGCCAGGCAGCTGCACGTGCACGGGTCTGGTGACGTCGTCGACGCGCATCGGAGACACGAGGCGATTGACGAGCGTGAGAGACCCATCCGGGGCGACGTCGTACACCTTGGCGAACAGCACGAGGTTCGTGTCGGGCTGTGCCGGCTCCTGGAGGATCGCGATCACCGGTGCCTGCAACGCGACGTCCGCTGTGGGCACCCCGACCACATCGATCGACCCGGGCAGGACGTCCGAGGTCCACGACGCCGAGAGCAACGCCACGTCGGAAGGTGGGGGCAGGAGAGGTCCCGTCCCCGCGACGTTGCCGAACGGCCCGTAGTCGGAGAAGCTCGTCGCCGCGCCGAGCCCAGGTGTCGGCACCGCCGGCGCGACGAGCATCGGAGCGCCTCCCGCTGCCACCTCGCCCGGAGTGGCCACGAGGTGGTCTGTGCCCGACAAGTAGAGCCGATACGGGTCGCCGATCGGGTACGCGGGGGCGTGTGCGTATGCAGCCTTGGCGTCGCCTGTCGCGTCGAAGACCCACTGGCGGAAGAAGGAGAAGTCGAGCGCGGGCGCAGGCGCGTCGCCGTGGTCGGGCTTGAGCCAGTAGTCGAACCAATCGGCGAAGACCTGGCCCTGGTACGACGCGTCGGCGAGCTCCGGCGACTTGGTCGTGAACTCGCCGTCGGGGCCGCCGCCGCTGTGGCCTCGACGCTGCCACATGAGCTGCACGGGCACGCCGTTCGCGCGCAGCGACTGATAGGTGGCCACCGACTCCTGGAGGTCGAAGAGCGAGTCGAGCTCGCCTTGGACGAGCAGCGTCGGGATACGAACGCGGTCGAGATAGCTGGCTGCCGAGACGTGCAGCAACCTGGCGTCGCCGTCTGAGGTGACGTGGCCGCTCAGGGCCGCGCTCGCGAGCTCGGTGCAGATCCACGCTGCGAACCCCGGACACGGCAGGGTCCCCTGGCGCAGTTGGTCGAGGAGCCCGGGGATGAGGAGCGGACTCTGATCGTTGACCAGCGGCGACGTAGCACCCGACGCGAAGAAGCCGAGGGCCCACAGCCGCTTGGCGACACCGGACCGTCCCCCGGCAAGTGGTTCGGAGGGGGCGCCGTCGCCGGCGATCGTGTTGCTCGGTGCGAGGGAGTAGCGCAGGTCGTTCCACGTGATCATCGGGACGACGGTGTCGACGCGATCGTCGATCGCAGCGGTTGCCAGTTGGATCTCCCCGCCGTAGGAGCCGCCGATCATGCCGAGGCGCGGGTCGTGCGCGCTGGGGTCGCCGTCGAGCGCGATCACATCCGGGGGCGCGATCGCTGAGGACCACGAGCTGCTCGACTTGTCGAACGCTCCGTACGCGTTGGTGGGCGTGACGCCGCCGAGCCAATCGATGAGCTGGCTCGCAGCCTTGCCATCGAAGTCGGGGTCGTCGAGGTTGATCTCGCAGCCGCTGCCACCGAAGCCGAGGCCGGAGTAGCTGAGGAAGGCGTAGTCGTGGTCGGTGTCGCCGAGCCACGCGGCGGCCCCGCTGTTCTCGTTCTTCGAGCCGCCGAAGCCGTTCGTTGCGAGGATGACGGGCACCCTGTGTGACCGCGACGCATCGGCCGGGAGGTAGAAATCGGCGACGACGTCGCAGGTCTCGGGCTGCGAAGCGGGGCCGACGGTGACGCGGAAGTGCAGCTCCTGCTTGGTCGGTGGTGTCGCGACAGGAGCATCAGGCGCGCTGGTAGCGGGCGCGGCGCGTGCCAGCAGCACGACGACACCGAGCACCGCGGCGCGCCCCACGGTGCGAATGCTGCGATGCGCCGACACAGGTCCCCTGGCTCGTTCGACGTGGATGGGTCGGCGACGGGCTCGTGCCTTGCCGAGCAGCCCGACGCCACGACTGGTGCCGGCACGTGCTCTCATGGTGCCCTCATGGCCGACAAGATGCCGCCGCTCGGGCCACCTTACGGCCCCGCGGGGCCGCCGCCCCCGCCGCGCTTCCCTGAGCGGCCGCCAACCGAGTGGGGCCCCCGGCCAATCGAGGACGTCCCCGCGCCGCCGATGCCTCCTCCCAACGACAGCCGGCGCCGGCTCGCCGTCATCGCCGGCATCATCGCTGCCGCCGTCCTCCTGATCGGCGCGGTGACCGTGGCCCGCAGCGACGACACGAAGAAGACCGCTCGGCCCCGCAACGCCACGACCAGCACCGCTCCCGGTAGCAACACCGACTCGAGCGATGCAAGCAGCTCCGGTAGCCAGTCGAGCGACAGCTCCGCCACCGCGTCCACCGGGTCTCAGCAGCTGCAACAGGTCGTCGCCGACATCGAGCGCTTCGTCGAGCGCGAGCGCGGGTTGAAATTCAAGGCCGACGTGCCCGTCGAGCTCCTCGACGGCAACGAGTTCAACACCGAGCTGTTCAAGGGGTTCGAGGAGGAACAGCCCGCCATCGTCGAGCAGGCGGCAGTCTTGAAGGCGCTCGGGCTCGTCGCCGCCAACCGCGACCTCGTCGCGGACGAACGCGAGCTGCTCTCGATCGGGGTCGAGGGTTTCTACGACCAGAAGACGAAGCGCCTCGTCGTCCGGGGCACCGACACCACACCGCTGATCCGCAAGGTCCTCGCCCACGAGCTGACCCACGCCCTCGACGACCAGTGGTTCAACCTCGACCGACCCGAGCTCGACACCGCAGACGACGAGTCGAGCTTCGGGTTCAGCGCTCTCGTCGAGGGCAACGCCAGGGTCATCGAGCAGGCCTACTACGACAAGGAGCTGACCAGCGACGAGCAGCAACAGTCCGACGCTGCGGAGCAGGAGATCACGACGAGCGCGCCGCAGATCTTCTCGTTGCCCCTCGTGCTGCTCGTGTTGCTCCAAGCGCCCTATGACTCGGGCACGACGCTCGTGCAGCGGCTCGAACAGGCGAGCGCGTCGCGCCTCGACGAAGCCTTCGCCAACCCACCGCTGACGAGCGAACAGGTCATCGAACCGGACAAGTACCTCGCTGGCGAAGGCGCTGTGGGCGTCGCCGACCCGCCACCGGCAGACGGCTCCGTGCCGGTGTATCGCGGCGCTCTCGGCGTGCTGCTGCTCCAGCAGCTCCTCGCCGACGGTCACTCCATCGACGTCACCTCCATCGACGATGCGCTCAAGGGTTGGGGCGGCGATCGCTACGTGACGTGGACAGACGCGGGGCGCACCTGCATCGACGACGTCGTCGTCGGCGACGACGCCACGGCGACGGGCACGCTGTTGCAGCGCTTCCAGGACTGGGCCTCGAGCCCAGGCGTCACCGCCACCGTGGCACCACTGTCAACTGAACCCGGCTCGCCTTTCGCCATCACCACCTGCTCGCTCTGACACGCCGAGCGACGCCCCGTTCGCAATGATGGGCGAGTGCAAGACGCGGAGACCGAACGGCGCGATGGCATCGACCTCACCGATCCCGCCTCGTTCGCATCGGGGTTCCCCCACGACGACTTCCAACGGCTGCGCGCCGAGGCGCCAGTGTGCCTGCACCCGCGCACCCCTCGAGTCACCGACAGCTTCTGGGTCGTCGCGGGTCACGCCGATTGCGTGGTCGCAGCAGCCGACCCGCGCTTGCGCCCAGCGCACCGCGGCGGGCGAGCGGCCTTCGACGCGATGGACGCCGAGCGCCACGACGGGCTCCGCAATCTGCTCACTCCGGCGCTCTCGCCAGCCGCGATGCGCGGGATCGAAGACGACGTCCGCCTGACGGCCGAGCAACTCGTCGCGGCAGCGAGCAAACGAGGTGGTTGCGACGTGGTGCACGACGTGGCCGCGGTGCTCTCGTTCCACACGATGGCTCGCGTGCTGGGCGTCGCCGAACGCGACCGACCCGCGCTGGCCGAGCTCGTCTTCCTCGCGATCGACGGCGGCACGGATACCGACGCCGCGCGCGAAGCGATCGAGCGATTCGGCCACGGCTTGGTCGCGGACAAACGCGCGCATCCGGGTGCCGACATCCTCTCCAAGGCGATCCACGCTCCTATCCGGCGTCGCGACACCGGCGAGCACGACCACCTCGACCAAGCCGAGGTGGTCGGCCTCTACGACCTCTTCATCGCCGGGGGCATCGACACCACCCGCGACGCGATCAGCAGCGGCGTGCTCGCCCTGGCCGAGAACCCCGACCAGTGGCGAAGCCTTCGCGCCGATCGCTCGCAGCTGCGCCACGCCACCGAGGAGATACTGCGCTGGTCCACCCCGACACCTTGCGATTGGCGCGTCGCGACGGTCGACCTCGAGCTGAGCGGCCAGCTGATCAGCGCCAGGCAGCGGGTCACGCTCTGGTGGGCATCGGCGAACCGCGACGAAGCGGTCTTTCCCGATGCACCCGGCTTCGACGTCGGCCGCGACCCGAACCCGCAGGTGGCGTTCGGTTCGGGCCAACGCGCCTGCCTCGGCGCTGCCCTTGCCCGCCTCCAGATCCGGTTGCTCCTCGACGTGTTGGTCGACCATGTTGCGCGCTTCGAGGTCGCGGCCCAGCCCGAGTGGACGTGCACGAGCGAACGTACGAGCCTCGCCTCTCTGCCCATTGCCATCACAACGCAGCACTCACCGTCTCATCACAATCGTGGATGACCATGACGACGTGGCTGCTGACGCCGACCGGATCACGATCGCTCGACTGCACCGGCGCGCCGGGTTCGGCCTTGCGCCAGGTGAGCTCGAAGCTCGGGCCAGCGACGGCGTCGCGGCGACGATCGATCGACTCGTCGACCCCGATGCGCACGGTGGCCAAGCGGCCGTCGACCCGTGGGCCGACGTCGAGCTGACGCCGCCCACTCGTCAGGCGGGAAGCAGCAAGGAGCAGAAGCAGCAGTTCAGGAAGCAGAACCGCGAGCAGTCGCTCGCCGCGATCGGAGCATGGATCGATCACCTCGCGACCACGTCGCGGCCGCTCGAGTCGTGGATGACCTGGTTCTGGCACGGCCACCTCGTCTCGGGTCTCGACAAGGTGAAGTCGCCCTTCCTGATGGTGCAGCAGCTGCGCACCTATCAGCGTCTCGCGTTCGCGCCGTTCCCTGAGCTGCTGCGCGCTGCGACGGTCGATCCGGCGATGCTCATCTACCTCGACGGGCGCGAGAGCACGGGTTCGAACCCGAACGAGAACTACGGGCGCGAGGTCATGGAGCTCTTCAGCCTCGGGGTCGGCGCGTTCAGCGAGGACGACGTGATCGCCGCTTCGGTAGCGTTCACCGGTTGGCGCTTCGAGCCCGGAGCGACAGCGGCGACGCTCGTGCCGGGCCGCCACGACGACAGTTCCCAAACCCTCCTCGGCCGCACTGATGTGCACGACGTCGACTCTGCCATCGCCGCGATCACCTCTCACCCCGCATGCGGGCCCTGGGTCGCCGGCAAGTTGGCGAAGGCGATGCTCGGCCCCGACGTCGACCCCGCGTTCGTGCAGGGTCTCGGTACGCGCTATGCGGCTTCGGGCTTCGACACGAGGGCCCTTCTGCGTGAGCTCCTCGCTGCCGTCGCCGACGGCCAGGCCGGAGGGGGCGGCGTCTGGGCCCCGGTTCCCTGGCTCGCCGCGGCGCGGCGGGCCACCACGGCAGCACCACCGGCCGGCGACGTGCTCAAACAACTCCGCGCTGGCGGGCAGGTGCCGATGACGCCGCCCAACGTCGCCGGCTGGCCTGCCGGCGCCGCGTGGTTCGCCTCCTCGACCGTCGTCGCCCGCTTCGATCTTGCAGGAGCCGTCGCGGCAGGCACCCCGGCAGCCAACCCGGCCCGCGACGCGGCAGCACGCGCCGACGTCGAAGCTCTGGCCATGGCCCTTGGTCGTCCGGAGGGTTTCGGGCCCGCAACCCGCGACGCGATCTCGAGAGCAGGCGACCCCACTGTCGCTCTGGCGATCGCGCTCTCCTCTCCCGATCACTCTCTCCTGTGAGGAGCCAGCAACGATGCCTTTGACCCGCCGTCAGTTCCTCGGCCTCGCCGGTGGCGCCGCCGTCACCGGGACCGCCGGCTGGGCTGCGCTCATCCGCGACCACGCCTCGTCGACGACGGGCTCGTCTGCTTCGTCGGACGGCGCGCCGGGCATCCTGGGGCACCCCGACAACGTCCTCGTCGTCGTGCAGCTCTCCGGCGGCAACGACGCGCTCAACACCGTCGTCCCGCACATCGGCACCTACCACGACCTGCGCCCCGACCTCGGCATCGCCGACGCGGATCTCGTCGCGCTCTCCGGTGAGACGTCCGTCGGCCTGCATCCATCGCTTGGCCCACTTCGCGACCTGTGGGACGCACACCATCTGGGCATCGTGACCGACATCGGCTTCGCGGACGACAGCCGTTCGCACTTCGAGTCGCTCGCCGCGTGGTGGGCAGCCGACCCGAAGCACCAGCAGGCCGGCGGCTGGCTCGGGCGGTGGCTCGACGCCACCCAGCCCCCGGACGCCACGCCGCTCGTCGCAGTCGCACTGGGCGGAGGTGCAGCTCCGGCATTGCGCGCGCAACGCGCCAGGTCGACGGCCATCAACGATCTCCAATCCTTCGCGCTGAACGCACCAGGCGCGAAGCGCGCCGGGTCGAACGCGATGGCTGACGCTTTCTTGGCCACGTCGGCGCCCGCTTCGACCGACCCCCTGCTCGCCGCGTCGCAGGCAGCGGTCGCCGGCGCGGTCGAGGCAACGAAGGTATTGGCCAAGGTCTCGGCGAGCGGCTCGGCTGCTGCGCCCGTCGAGGGCGACGACCCCGAGCAGTACAAGGGCGCCGTCACCGAAGGGCTGTCGGCTGCGGCCAAGCTGCTCGAGCTCGACCTCGGTACGCGCGTCGTGCTCGTGTCCGCGAGCGGTTTCGACACCCACGCCGGGCAGGCAGACACGCAGCAACGGCTTCTCGGAGACGTTGCCGGCGGGCTCAAGGCCTTCTACGCGCAGCTCGCCGGGACGGGCCGCGCCGAGCGCGTGCTGACGATCACGACGTCGGAGTTCGGCCGCCGGGCGCAGCAGAACGGCAGCGGTGGAACCGACCACGGGCACGGCGGAGCGCATTTCGTCGTCGGCCCGATGGCTGCTGGCGGCCTCCACGGCTCGGTCGACGTCGCCAAGCTCGCCGACGGCGACTTGCAATGCGCGACCGACACTCGAAGCCTGTATGCCGCCGCGCTCGACTGGCTCGGCGGTCCGACCGACGAGATCCTCGGCGGCTCCTACGACCGGATGGGCCTCGTCGCCTGACGCCGCGGTCGCTCAGCTGGCCGACAGAGCGACGACATCGTCCCAGGAGTGGGCCACGCCGGTCGAGACCACCTGTCCGTCGTCGACGAGGACGACGGCCGGGGCCGCCGAAACGCCGTAACGCGCCCACGCCGCAGAGTCGCGAACGGTGAGCACGCCGGGCGGAGCGAGCGCGCGCACAGCGGCAAGGGTCTCGTCGCCTGTCGTCACGACAACGGGACGCACCCCCGCTGGGAGCGGCGACGGGCTCGCGCCGAGCGCCGCCCAGATCGCCCGGCAGCTCACGCACGTCGTGGTGAGGAAGACGAGCGCGGTGCGCCCGGTCTGCAGATCGACGTCGGCGACGGCGCCGGCAGCGCCCGCCGCGCTGGGGACGGCATCGATGCGATGCGCGAGCGCGAGCCAGCAGCCGAGGGCGCCGAGGCCGACCAGCATGACAGCGAGCGGCAGGTCGCTCGTCAGCTCGATCAGCGATCGGCTGCCGACGATCGCCGCCCCGACGGAACCCGCCGAGAGCGTCAGGTTCAGCACGACGTGACTCCAGTTGGGCGACGCGCCGAGCGTGCCGAAGCAACCGCACGAGACAACGTCGCGTCCGGGTCGGCGAGCGAGCACGACGAACCCGGTGAAGGCGACGTACGCGATGCCCACGGCGAGCGCCAGCACCTCGTTGCCGGTGAGCAATGCTGCGGCACCGAGCGCGACCTCGCAGCCACCGAGCACCCGGACGCCGCCGTATGGAGTCCCAACGCCGACGGCCGCCAGCGCGGCGGCCGTGGGGCCCGGCCGCGCGAGCTTCGCGAGCCCGGCTGCGACCAACAGCGCGCTCGCCAACCCGAGCACGAGCGACAAGCCGTCCATCGCCCGATCGTACGGGCCGCCCTGATCGTCCGTGGCGCACCACAGACAGCCCTTGCGGGTCAGGTTTCGAGGTCGAGAACGGCTTCGGCGACGGTGGTGAGCTCGGCGTCCCAGTCATCGGGCTCGGACAGCGGGATCAGGACGAACTTCGACGCGCCTGCAGCGATGAACTGCTCGAGCAGTGCTCGCAGGCCATCGATCCCGCTTGCGACGACCTGGCGCATGTCGTCGAGGTCGGGTCGCCGCGCCGCCAACGCAGCCACCACGTCATCGGGCAGCGACCCCGACGAGTAGGGGACGAGCGCCCCCCAGTGCTCGTCGTCGAACGTGCGGCCGTGCTCAGCTGCCGTTGCCTCGATGATTGGCCTGGCCCGCAGGATGTCGTCGGGCGTGCAGAACGATGGCAACCACCCGTCGCCAAGGCGCCCGACACGCTTGAGCTCCGACGGCGCGAGCCCGCCGAGCCACACATCTGGTGGCTGCTGGAGCGGCTTGGGGCGCACGGTCATCGCTGCGAACGTGTAGCGCGGGCCCTGATGATCGACGGCGTCCTCCGTCCAGAACCGACGGATCAACGGAAGCAGCTCGTTGAAGAGCCCCGCCCGCGCGCCGCGCTCGACCCCGAAGGCTTGTTGCTCACGAGGGTCGGCGACGCCCAAGCCGAACGCTGGCAGGGTCCGCCCACCCGAGAGCCGGTCGAGCGTCGCCCACTGCTTCGCGACCTCGACCGGGTTGCGGCCGGGCAAGACCTGCACCGACGTGCCGAGCTTCAGCTTGGCGGTGCGGCCCGCGGCGACGGCGAGCCCGATCATCGGGTCGGGGCAGTCGCCGGTGAGACGTTCCGAGAGCCACAACGAATCGAAGCGCAGCGCCTCGAGCGCGTCGACGAAGGCACTGAAGCGAGCGGCGACGTTCGTGCGCGAGCGCACGCCGAGGCCATAGCCGATGCGCACCTTCATCGGTGTGCCGCCCGCCACCTCATCGAAGGCACCGTATCGTCGCTCGCATGGCAATCGACGTCGTGTCCCCCTTCTCCCTCACCGGCCGGATCGCCATCGTGACCGGCGCATCGAGCGGGCTCGGCGATCGCTTCGCCCGAGTGCTGCACGCCGCCGGGGCGACGGTCGTGGTCGGCGCCCGACGCACCGAGCGGCTCGAAGCGCTGGCCGGCGAGCTCGGCGACCGCGTCGTTCCCGTCACGTGCGACGTCGCCGTCGACGCTGACTGCGAGACCCTGCACGCCGCAGCACTCGATGCTGGAGCGGGACGGATCGATGTGCTCGTCAACAACGCCGGCATCGGCGGCCCTGTGCCCGCCGAGGTCGAGGACCCGGCGGGCTTTCGTCGCGTCATCGACGTCAACCTCAACGGCCTCTTCGTGCTGTCCCAGCTCACCGCTCGCACCATGCTCGAACAGGGGAGCGGCTCGATCGTGAACATCGCGTCGGTGCTCGGCTTGGTGGCTGCGGCACCGATCATGCAGGCCTCGTACTGCGCGTCGAAGGGCGCAGTCGTCAACCTCACTCGGGAGCTTGCGTGTCAATGGGCGCGCCGCGGCGTGCGCGTCAACGCGATTGCGCCGGGCTGGTTCCCCTCCGAGATGACCAGCGCGGACATGTTCGGCAACGACGACGCGATGAGGTTCCTCCGTCGGAACTGTCCGATGGGGCGAGGTGGCGCCGAGCACGAGCTCGACGGGGTGCTGCTCTTCCTCGCGAGTGAAGCGAGCAGCTACACCACCGGCCAGATCATCGCCGTCGATGGTGGCTGGGTAGCGCGCTGATCTCAGAGCAGGGACTGCAGGACTTCTCTTGTTGCTTTTCGTTCGCTCTGGTCGGCGCCGAACTCGACGGCTACGAACTCGGTCACACCAGCCTCCTTGACCCTCGCGATGCCCGCGGCGACCTCAGCTGCCGCACCGACGATGGCGACATCGGCGGGCCCCGAGACGCCCTCCTTGTCGAGCATCGCGCGGTAGCTGGGCAGCTCCCCATACACGGAGAACGCGCGGGCGGCGAGCGCGCGAGCGCTTTCGGGATCGTCGGTGACGCACACAGGCAGCGCGGCGACGATGCGCGGCGGCGTGCTGCGGCCGGCCTCCTTCGCTGCGGAAGTGATGGTCGGCACGATGTGCTCGGCCAAGGTGGCCGGGCCGGTCATCCAGGTGACGGTCCCCTCGGCGTGTCGTGCGGTGAGACGCAGCATCTGCGTGCCGAGCGCTGCGACGAGGATGGGCGGCGCTGGTGCGGCGCCGGGCACAGAGATGGTGCCGTTGGTCGACAAGTGCGCGCCGGTGTAGGAGACCGTCTCGCCGTGTAGGAGGGGCCCGAGGATCGACAGGTAATCCTTCATGTGGCCGATCGGCTTGGCGAACGACAAGCCGAACATGGCCTCGATCACGAACTGGTGCGAGAGGCCGATGCCCAGTGCCAGGCGCCCCCCGGTGGCTTGCTGCACCGTGAGCGCCTGCGCCGCCAGCATCATCGGATGCCGGGGGTAGGTGGGGACGACGGCGGTGCCGAGCTCGATGTCGGGCACCTCGCGTCCGATCAAGGCAAGCGCGGTGAGCGCGTCGACCCCGAAGATCTGGGGGAGCCAGTAGCTGGCGAACCCGTCGTCCCTTGCAGCGGCGGCGCCGGCGACGATGCCATCCAAGTCGCCGGCCGCGGCCACGTCTCCTCCGAAGATGCCGATGCGCATGGTCCGGCAACCTAGCGATCCGGGGACTAGAACCGCGCCTCATGCGAGTGCCTTTGACCGTCGCCGATCACCTCGACCGGGCCGCGACGGTGTACCCGAACCGCGTTGGCATCGTCGATGAGCCCGCGCCACCAGGTGGCGGCTTGGGAACGCTGACCTACCGGCGCGTCGCCGAGCTCGCCGCGGCGCAAGCCGCCGCACTCGACGAGCGCGGGGTCGCGCATGGCGATCGCGTCGCCGTGGTGAGCCAGAACGCGGCGCGGCTCTTCGTGAGCTTCTTCGGGGTGAGCGCGTACGGCCGCGTGCTCGTGCCGGTCAACTTCCGGCTGTCGAGCGAGGAGATCCGCTACATCGTCGAGCACTCCGGTGCGTCGATGCTCCTGTACGACAGCGAGCTCGAGGAGACCCTCGCCGGCATCCCGTGCGAGCACCGGCTCAGGCTCGGTGCCGACACGGACGCCGAGCTCTACCTCGCGGGCCGCGAACCCCAGCCGTGGGACGACCCCGATGAAGACGCCACCGCGACGATCAACTACACGAGCGGCACGACCGCGAGGCCCAAAGGCGTGCAGCTCACGCATCGCAACGTGTGGCTGAACGCCGTGACGTTCGGTTGGCACACCGGCATCACCGACCGCGACGTGTACCTCCACACGCTGCCGATGTTCCACTGCAACGGTTGGGGCATGCCCTACGCGCTCACGTCCATGGGAGCGAAGCAGGTCGTGCTGCGCAAAGTCGACGGGGTCGACATCCTGCGGCGCGTCGACGAGCACGGCGTGACGATCCTCTGCGGCGCCCCCGCCGTCGCGAACATGGTCCTCGACGCTGCCCAGTCGTGGGACGGCGAGGTCCCTGGTCGCGGCAAGACACGCTTCGTCGTCGCTGGCGCGCCGCCTCCCACACGCACGATCGAACGCGTCGAGACCGAGCTGGGATGGGAGTTCATCCAGATTTACGGGCTGACCGAGACGGCACCGCTCCTGACGTTCAACCGCGCTCGCGCCGAGTGGGACGAGCTCGACCCAGCCGAGCGGGCCGTGAAGCTCGGCCGGGCTGGTCCTCCGGCCATCGGCATACGAGTGCGTGTCGACGCGGAGGGCGAGGTGCTCGCCCGCGGCAACCACGTCCTCGAGGGCTACTGGGATCAACCGGAAGCGACGGCCGACGCGATCGTCGACGGCTGGTTCCACACAGGCGACGGTGGTGAGCTCAACGACGAGGGCTACCTCAGCATCTCCGACCGCAAGAAGGACGTGATCATCTCGGGCGGCGAGAATGTGTCCTCGATCGAGGTCGAGGACGCTGTGTTCTCGCATCCCGCTGTGGCCGAGGTCTGCGTGATCGGGGTGCCAGACGAGCAGTGGGGCGAGAAGGTCATGGCCCTCGTCGTGCTCGCGCCGGGGGCCGAAGTCACGGAGGCCGAGCTGCTCGCGCACACGCGAACGAAGCTGGCCGGCTACAAGTGTCCGAAGGCGATCGAGCTGCGCACCGAGTTGGCGCGCACGGCGACGGGCAAGCTCCAGAAGTTCAAGCTGCGCGCTCCGTATTGGGAGGGTCAGCAGCGCCAAGTGAATTGACGCGGCGCGACGTCGTCGAGCGCAACGCGTGCGGGCGGCTCGGGCGGCACCTGTCATCCTGGCGAGCGTGCTGCAAGTGCGTGGGCTCGCCGTCGAGGTGGCCGGCACCGTCCTCATGGACGAGGTGTCGTTCACCGTGCGCGCGCGCGACAAGGTCGGGTTGGTGGGACGAAACGGAGCTGGCAAGACGAGCCTGCTGAAGGTTCTCGGTGGAGGTGAGGCTCCCAAGGCCGGCGTGGTACACGCGAGCGGCCAGCTCGGGTACTTGCCTCAGGACCCGAAGCTCGACGGCGTCGACCCGAGCACGCCTTCGGTCGTGCACATCCTGTCGGGCCGCGGTCTCGACGACGCTGTTGATGGGCTCGAGAAGTTGCGGCTGCGACTCGAGGAGGATCCGAGCGAAGCCAACGTCCGTCGCTACAGCGCAGCGCACGACGAGTTCGAACATGCCGGCGGCTACGCCGCAGAGTCCGAGGCTCGGGCGCTCGCAGCAGGTCTCGGGCTCGGCGCCGACCGTCTCGACCTGCCGATCGACGTGTTGTCCGGCGGCGAGCGACGGCGCGTGGAGTTGGCGCGCATCCTCTTCGCCGGCTCCGAGGTCCTCCTCCTCGACGAGCCGACGAACCACCTCGACAACGATGCCCGCGACTGGTTGCTCGGTTACATGACCCGCTACCGCGGCGCGCTCGTGGTCATCAGCCACGACCTCGGCCTGCTCGACGAAGCCATCACCCGAGTGATCCACCTCGATCGTCCCGCCGAGTCGGTCACCGGCGACGTGGTCGAGTACAAGGGCACCTACAGCCAGTACCTCACCGCGCGCACCAAAGACGAGGAGCGCCTGGCCAAGATGGCATCGCGCCAGAAGGCCGAGGTCGATCGGTTGCAGAAGATCGTCGACCGCTTCGGCGCCAAGGCGACCAAGGCTGCGATGGCACACAGCCTCGAGAAGCGCATCGATCGCATTCAGGCCACCGCCGTCGATGCCCCGAGCAAGAAGCGCGACCTGCACGTGCGCTTTCCCGAGCCCCCGGCTTCGGGACGCTCCGTGCTCGAGGTCGATGGGCTGGCCAAGTCGTATGGCGCCCTCGACGTCTTCGACGATGTCAGCTTCGACGTCGGGCGAGGCGAGCGCCTCGTGATCGTCGGGCTCAACGGCGCAGGCAAGACGACGCTGCTGCGCATCCTCGCCGGTGTGACCGAGCCCGATGCGGGGTCGATGCGGCTCGGGCACAACGTGACGGCCGGCTACTACGCCCAGGAGCACGAGGGGATCACGGCGCGCCGATCATTGCTCGAGCACCTTCGCGAGCAATCAGGCGTGCCGGGTGACGAGGAGCTGCGCCGCCTACTCGGGATGTTCGGGCTCACCGGCGACAAGGTGCACCAGGACGCTTCGACGCTCTCGGGCGGCGAGAAGACCAAGCTCGCCCTCGCGCAACTCGTCGCTGGCCGCCACAACCTGCTGCTCCTCGACGAGCCGACGAACAACCTCGACCCTGGATCGCGCGACGCGACCGGAGCAGCGCTCGCGTCGTGGCCAGGCACCATGATCCTGGTGAGCCACGACACCGACTTCGTGCGACGCCTCGAACCCGACCGTGTGCTCGTGATGCCAGACGGCGACCTCGATTACTGGCGCGACGAGCTGCTCGAGCTCGTTGCCCTGGCTTAAAGGCCGTGCCGATGTCACGCGACCGGGGCACCGCGGCAGTCGGCGACTAACGCTTTGGTGTCATAGCCGTTGTCGGCGGCGACGGTCCGCCGGCGGGTCCGGGCCGGGAGCCGTTTGAGCATCTCGAGGGCGGTCGCTCGTTCGGCGTAGCCGTCGGCCTGGGTGAGCTCCGCGTCGACGATCAACGCGTTGCGGTTCTCCATGAGGAGGTGCCCCGAGTAGCAGAGCTTCGCGGCGGTGTTGTTCGACTTGCGGGCCAACAGAGCCTCGGGATCGGTCGTGGACCGGTGGGTCTGGTTGCTGCGCTTGTCGCCGTGGAAGGAGTCGGCCTCCACATTGCGGCCCGCCGGTGTGGGTGCACCGGTGCCGGGGTCGTCTTTTGGCTTGAAGCTCTTGTGCGACGCCCACGCTTCAAGGAGGGTCCCGTCGACGGAGAAGTGTTCGCTGGAGAGGTAGCGGCGCAGCTGCGCCTGGCGGACCACCGCAGCGAAGAACCGGTCAGCGATCTCAGCGTCGAGGAGCCGGTTGCGGTTCTTCGTGAACGTCGTCGCGTCGAACGCTTTCGCGTCGATGGGGAGATCGAGGAACCACTTGAACAACAAGTCGTAGTTCAACCGCTCGCAGAACGCCCGCTCGCTACGCATCGAGTACAACGCCATCAGGATCGTCGCCTTCAACAGCTGCTCGGGCGGCACGCTGGGCCGGCCGATCCGCGAGTACATCGCCTCGAACTCGCCGTCGAGCTCGACGAGCACCTCCTCGATGACCTTGCGGATCCGGCGGATCGGATGATCCGCCGGGATCAGATCCTCGGTGCTCAACGACGTGAGCATCGCCAACTGGGACTCAGGCTTGCCTCGCATCCCCGCGGTCTACCCCAACCCGCGACCGATCGCGAGCACCCTCAACGACTATTTCCGCACCCTGCTAAAGCCTGATCCGGTCGCCGGGTTTGCTCGCGGGCCCGGTCAGTCGCCAGCGATCTGCGTGCCGGTTCGCCCGAAGAGGTTGGCAAGGCGCTGCGTTCGATTCGTGTCGCGGCGCCTGGGGATGTTGTGGCTGCGCTCGATGATCTGGTGAGGGTTCCAGACGCGGCGAGCGGCGGAGGGGACCCGTTTTCGGAGTTGGCGTCGGCGTCGCGCCGAGCGTCGAGCGCGGAGGCGGTGCACCGTTATTTGTCGGACTGGCGCGGCGTGGACGCGTCGGCGGTGCGGTAGGGGTTGCTTCGGACTAGCCCGGTTGGGCGCCGAAAATGGCCCGTTCGGGCTATGGCGTTTCAGCGTGCCGGTGACGTTTACTGCGAACAGTCCAGCTTGGCGTCGGCTTGTCGCTTCGTCCGGTTGTGACCTCGAAGCAATCCTGCGGGGAGCCGTCTATGGGTGTTCTCAGGGCCTCTCGACGCGCGCGCCACAACAGGCGCCGCGTCGTATCGCTTGTCGCTGTGCTGGTCTGCTGGTCTGTTGTCGCGACCGCCGGCCAGGCGCTCGCGGCCCCGGTGTCGGCCGCGCAGTCCATTCCGCAGCCACCCGACGCAACGGCCCCGGGACCCGCGCCTGCGCCGGGCAAGCCGCCGCCGGCCGGTGTCGAGGAGGTCGGCGCCCGGACGGAGTTCTCCAAGACGTTCGATAACCCGGATGGCACCAAGAGCCTGCAGATCGCAGTCGAGCCGCTCCACTTCAAGGGCGCCAACAGCGCGTGGCAGGACATCGTTTCCGCTGTCGCCGCGGATAGCGCCGCGCCGGGCAGCTTTGTCTCTGGCGCCAACTCGTGGACAGCTCATTTCGGTCCGTTGCCCGGTGGCGTGGTCATTGACACCGCGGCAGGTCCTGTCTCGTTCTCCCCGGTCGGTGCCGCCGCGGTCAGGCCGCAACGTTTGCCCGACGGCACCGGCGTCGTCTACCCGGACGCGTGGCCGGGCGCCGATCTGCGCTACCGGGTCCGCGCTGGTGGCGTCAAGGAAGAGATCGTCCTCAAGCAGCGTCCGAGCACCAACAAGTTCGACTTCACCACCTCAGGCATCACCTTCGACGCGACCGCAGGCGGGGGCCTGGCTCCGAAGACCATCAAGCTCCTCGGCTGGCTCATCTCGGTGCCCGCAACGAAGCCCCTTGGGTCGATCGCGCCGCCCGAGGTCCAAGACGCACGCGGTACCCCCCTCGCGTTGGCCGCTCCCGTGCTCACAGCGACGACGAAGACCGGCGGCTCCACCTTGCGGGTCGCGTTCGACCAAACGGCCGTCGCTGCGCTCCCCGATAGCGCCTACCCCGTGGTCGTAGACCCCACGTGGAACTCGAACAACATGTACAGCTGGAAGAGCGACGGCGTGAACTGCGCTTGCGGCGTGCGAGTCGGCAACACTCTCGAGCCCGGCGGGATCAACAAGTACTGGCGCTCCACCGGCCTCTTCGACTACTCCAACATCCTCGGCGCCCACGTCTACAGCGCCCGCATCGACCTTTCCAGTCTCACCGCAGGCACCGCCAACGGCTACCAGATCGACGCCGACTGGGCATCCGCGAACAGCTACACCGGCGCGCCCGGCTACGGCACCTACGCAACCACCAGCGGCGACGACACCACCTCCGCCATCCTCACCGGCACAACGAGCACCAGCCTCACCGCCCTGTACGACTACTGGGTCCACAGCAACATCCCCGGCGGGGTGATCGGCTTCGTCGGCCAAGAGACCCCAGGGCTCTACACGTTCAAGCAGTTCAGCTCCTACATCCTCACCCTCACCTACGGCTCAACCGTCGCCCCACCCCCAACCGGCGTCACCTCGACGGACGTGCGGCCGATCACCGGAAACTCCCCAGACGTGATCACTGAAATTCTCCACCCCTGAGCGGCTGGGTGGGCCTTGCAGAAGGTCCACCAATTGGGGTGGGGCTCCATCGACGCTGGCGGTTCTGACGC
>JBPCON010000053.1:0-7976 GCA_051000215.1 Acidimicrobiales bacterium | reverse complement strand
ATGTCGAGGCGCCGGCGCATCAGGTTGACGTTCGCCGCGCGCAGTCCGGCCATTTCCGACCAGCGGAGTCCGCAGTAGGCGAGCACGAGGACGACCAGCCGATGATCGCCGGCTGCTTCGGCGAGGTCGGCGACTTGCTGCGCTGTCAGGTAACGGCGGCGCCGTTCGTTGAGTGCCGGCAGGTTGAGGCCGTCGCTGGGGTTGCTTGGAATCCGCTTTTCGCGGACGGCGAGCCGCAGTATCGAGCTGAGCACGCCGTGGTTCTTGCGCACGGTCGAGCCGGACATTCCGGTTTTTGCCATCTCCGCGACCCACGCCTGGAGGTCGCCGTGCTCGATGCGGTCGAGCTGAACGGTGCCCCAGCGCGGTAGGACGTGCGCCTTGAGGGCGCTCTGGTACCGGATTCTCGTTGTGATGCGAATGTTGACCTTGCCCGCGATCCATTGGTCGGCCATCTTGTCGACTGTTACTCGGGCGCGGCCAGGATCGACGTACGTGCCGGTGCCGATGGCGGTGGTGACCGAGTCGATCCAGGATTGCGCGTCGACTTTGCGCGTGAAGTGCCGCGCATGCTCCTTACCGGCGTTGTCGCGATACCGGGCTCGCCATCGGCCGTCCGTGCGCTTCATGATGCTGGCCATCGGAATCACCTCTCTGGAGCGTGTGACTGAAAATCTGACACGGTGGTGCAGCGCGGCGACCTGTGTTGGTCAGGAGGCCGCACGGTGCTGGTCGGAGGCTTGCTGGTCGGCGAGCCAGGCGAGGACGTCGCTACGCCAGTAGACGACGTGTCGGGGTAGGCGGAAGCTCTTCGGGCCGGTGTTCTTGGAGCGCCAGTACCGCATTGTTTGTGCAGGAGTGCGCAGGAACGCAGCTACTTCGGCGGTGGTCATGAGCTCGTCGGCTTCGTTCATCGTCGGTCTCCTCCGACTGGGCTCGAGTCGGGATGACTCGGGCTGGTCGTTGCACGGTATGCGCCGGGTATGCCACGTACTCCCGGTCAGCTGTAGTGGTAGCGGGCTTGGAGGATGACGAGATCGTCGCCGTCGACGAGGTAGACGAGACGGTGTTCCTCGGTGATGCGGCGTGACCAGGCCCCGGTGAGGGCGTGGCGCAGTTGTTCTGGTTTCCCGATGCCGGTGAACGGGTCGCGCAGCGCGTCGTCGACGAGCCGGTTGATGCGTTTGACGTCGTTGCGGTCGGCGGTGAGCCAGTGGGTGTAGTCGGCCCAGCCGTGTGGGGTAAACACGACGCGCATCGGGATATCAGCGTTCGAGCTGGTGCTCCTGGCGTTCGCCGTGTTGGGCCTGGGCGAGGCTTTCGAGCAGGCGTCGGGCGTTGGCGGGGGAGCGGAGCAGGTGCGCGGTTTCTTCGAGGGCGTCGTAGTCAGCACGGGACATCAGGACGGCGTCGCCGCGCTTGGAGGTGATCTCGACGGGGGTGCGGTCGTCGTTGACCTGCTCGATGAGCGGGAAGAGGTTTTTTCGGGCTTCGGACGCGGTGATCGCCATGGCTACTACTCCTCGCGGATGGTACGAAATATGGTACCACTGCGGTGGCGTTGGTAGCCAGACCAGCAGATTTTCTAGCACGCCGCCCTACCTAGGACTATCTGGCGGCGTCATCTGCCTCGGTTGGGTCCGGTGGGTGGTCGGTTTCCGAACGCTCGGGAGTAGTCGACGGTCGGTGGCGGGGAACTGATGGCCTCGGTCTTGTACGGGGGCTGTTGTCGGGCTTGCGCGTCGGGCCGCGGCGACTGTAGCCGGGGCGTGGAGTCGGCGGTGGCGGCGGTGATGCGCCAGCGCAGGGCGGCTGCGGGTTGCTCGTCGGGCAGCGGTTGCTGTCTGGCCAGACGGGCGAGTGCTGGGCGGGTCACGCCTGTGTGCTCGGCGGCGTCGAGCGTTGCTGCGGTCTGCGGCCAGGTCGGGTCGGTGGTGATCCGAGCGTCGATGGTGTCTGCCCAGGCTTGCCAGCGGGTCGTGGTGGAGTCGGCTGAGCCGAGGACGGTCTCAACGCGCCGGTCGAGGCTGCGTTGGGCTTGCCAGCCTGCGTAGTCGTGTCGGCGGGTACCGCTGGGTCGCAGGTCGGTGTCTGGCACGTTGTGGCCGGCGCGCCAGACGGCGAGTTCGGCGGTGAGGTCGCGGTCTCGGTCGATGAGCTGGCCGGCCCAGGTGGGTGCGGTGTCCGGGGTCCACTGTGCGACCTGGGTGCGGAGGTCGCCGGCGTGCCTGTCGATCAGTTCGTGGCGGCGGTCGAAGTACCGGTGCCAGTAGTCGTCGGTCTCGAGGCTTTGGGGGACTGCCGGTAGTGCCGGGACGGCGCCGTTGTCGTGTCGTTGTTCTGGTTGCAGGCGCCAGGCCAGCACGGCTGCTGGATCGTTGCTGCCGTCGAGGTCCTGGCGGCTCTGTGCGCGCTGGAGTGCGGCGTAGGGGTCGGTGCCGTCGAGTCCGATCATGACGAGCTGGTTGCGGAGTGCGGGCCACGCCGCGCAGTCGGTGACGCCGGGGATCATCTGTTCGGCGCGGGCGGTGAGGCGGTCGAGGTTGTCGGGTCCGACGATCGAGTTCCCGGCGACGTCGAGGGCGTCGAGGTACTGTGCGACCTGCTTGGACAGGAGCAGCGCGGGGGCGTTCGCGGTGTGCTGTTCGCTGGAGGCAGAGGTGGCGGTGTCTTCGCGGGCGAGTGTGCGGGTGAGGATCTCGACTGCGGTGCGGGGGTGGACGGCGTCGGCGTGGGTGATGTCGTCCGGTTCGATCCCGGTGGTGACGTCGAGGTAGAGGTGGTTGGTCAGGCGTCCGCGGGTGAGCCCGACGTACAGGATCTGACGGGTCTCGTCGCCGGTGGCGACGACGTGCGCGGTGTCGGCCGTCATGCCTTGGGCGGCGTGGACGGTGGCGGCGTAGCCGAGTTGGACGTGGTCGCGGACATAGGTCGCCGGGAGGATTGTTCGCCGCCGCGCATTGATATGGGAGACGTCGATGCTGCCGTCGGCGTGGACTCGGGTGATGATCCACCGGTCGCCGTTGGTGACCCAGTCGGTGGCTGAGGTGGCCAGCCTGCGGTCGTTGTGGCGGGTGACGATCGTGTCGCCGACCGTGGCCGACGTGCCATCGACGAGGGCAACCTCGCGGCCCACTGGTGCGTTCGAGGCGGCGAGTCTGTCGTGGCGGGCGCGGAGGTTGAGTTCGCGGACCTGCTCGCGGGTGGGCGCGAGCAGGACGCTGTCGCGTCCGGCCGCGCGGTCTGCCGTCCAGGCTTGAGAGGCCTGCTGGAGGGTGGTGGTGCGGTCGCCGACGTGGAGGCGGCCGTGGTCGGTGTAGTACGCGAGTGCCGTCGGGTCGCCGTCGCGCAGTGCGAGCGAGGCGGCGGCCTCGGCGTGGTTGGGCCGCCCGTCGGCGTGGGTGAATCGTCGGACGGTGTTGAGGGTGGCGGCGCCGTGGGTGCGTTGGATGTCGCGGAGCAGGCCGCCGGCGCCGATCGCGGCGAGCTGCTGGTTGTCCCCGACGAGGCGGATGGACCCGCCGCGCTGGATGACGTAGTCGATGGCGCTGGCGAGGTCGAGGGTGCCGGCCATGCCCGCCTCGTCGATGACCACCAAGCTGTCCGGGCCGATCTGCGTCGCCCAGTTCGGCACCGCTCGTCCGGTCGTGACGGCGTCGACGAGCTTGGCCAGCGTGTCGGCGACGAGCGCGTGCTCGGCGAGTTCACCGCGCAGGATCTGCGCCGCGCCGGCCGAGGGGGCGAGCCCGATGACGGTCCCGCCATCAGCGGTCCAGGCCTGCGCGAGGGTGCGCATCGCCACCGTCTTGCCCGTGCCGGCCGGGGCCAGCGCGAGTTGAACCCGCGCACCGGAGGATGCGAGGTCGCGGACCAGGGCGGCTTGATCCTCGCCCAGGATGAGGCCGTTGGCGGCCGACTCGAGCAGGGCGAGCGACACAGCCGACGGGTCGACGCGGCGCCCATCACGCTGGTCGGCGAGGGCGAGGACGACGCGTTCGGCGTCGAGGATCGCCGGTGAGCTGTAGCGGGCCGAGCCGGCGATCTCGTAGACCGAGGTGCCGTCCGAGCGCTGCAGGATTGCCGGTTCGCCGATCTCCGGCCGCACGGTGAGCGGCACCGAGAGGGCGGGGGACAGGACGTGCTCGACCACGGTGTCGACGAGGTTGTCGAGCCCGCCTATTGGAAAGTCTGGCACGGCGTCATGGCAGCGCACCTGTCGTTCGGTTTCGGCGCGGACATGGTTGATCTGCCAGGTCGCGCGGTCGTGTTCGAGCGTGGCGAGCACTTCCCTGGCCAGTACGGGCACGTCGAGCGGTCGGCGGGCCGGGCCGGGCGCGGGTGTCAACGCGCGCTGTACGACATCCTCGACGGCCCCGTTGGTGCCCAACACGGTGGCAGCATCGGCACGCCAGGTGGCTCGTTGCTCGGCCAACGCGCGGGGAGCGTGTTTGCCCTCACGGGTGGACAGCGTGGCCTGCTGTGCCAGCTCCTGACCCTCGACCGAGGTCGGTGGGCGGCCGTGATCGGCCTGGAACTGTGTCCGGAGTGCGGCCAATGCGGGCTCGATGTCGGCCCGCCGTGTCGACCACGCGCGCAGTAGAGTCGGGTTGAGTCCGACGATTTCGCGGACCGGCCGCTTACCGACTGGAGCCGCGCGGTCGGCGAACCGGACCCCGAGCCGCTCGACGAGCAGCGCCTCGAGGCGGGTGTTGTAGCGCTCGGACGCGGCGACCTTGTTCTTGTACAGCGCGCGTCCGTCGAGCGCGAGCCACGTGCCGTCCAGGGCGCAGACCTTGTTCGAGACCGCGACGTGGGTGTGCAGATCAGGGTCACCGGCACGCGAGTCGCGGTGCGTGAACGCGGCGGCGATGAACCCGGTGGTCTCGACCTGCGCCGGGCCGCCGTTGCCGCGGCGGGTGTAGCAGGCGTGGCGCTCCAGCCAGCTGATCGTGTCCGCGACCGCGTCATGGTGGGTCTCCGCGATCAGCTCCGACACCGCCCGCGGGGCGATAGCCCACAACGCCGACACGCTCTTGACCGGCGAGAACGTCAGGTCGTACCCGGCGACCGTGGTCGCCTTCGGCCGGGAGGAACGGGCCAGGAACCCGGACAGCTCACGCTCGTCTGCGGGCGGTCGACCGTGCTGCTCGGCGAACATCTCGCGCGCCAACCTCGAGCGGAACACGGCACGCACCTCGGGGTCGATCGCGGCATTGGCCGGTAGCTCGTGCGTCTCGTTGTGCTCGCGATAGATCACCGCGAGCCGCTGTTGGAAGACGCTGGTCCCCTCATAGGTGCGGAACTCGCGCCCCAGCAACGTCGCCCGATAGAACCGCCGCCCACGTACACCCTGTGCCGCAAGGGCGCGCTCGATGACCTCCGAGTCGGGATGCCGGCCCTCCCCGAAGAGCGCAATCATCTGCCGCTCGTACACCCGCCCGCCCGACTCGAAAACAGGCAGGTCGAACTTCTCCAGCACGATGGAAGGGCATGATGCGATCCCGCTGCCCATCCACACCCCGGGCGACTCGCCCTTCTGCTCGTAGTACTTCCCCAGGCTCGAATAGCCGCGATTGGTGTCGTCACCGGCCGCGACCTGGCGGGTCAGATACGTGTACCCACTGCCCGCGGCGAGCTTGTGCAGTCCCATCACGAGCACACCGTGCAACAGGGGTATGCCACGCCACCCCGGAAACGGGGCCGGAATGCACCAGGTGTGTCATGTCTGAGGTGTCCTGGTTGAACGGTCAACAAGAGGTGGGCCGTCGTTGCCGTCGTCGGCGGTCGGCGGTCGGCCGTCGGGCAAAGCAGCAGGAGCGAGCCGGAACCGTTGACGACCGTTCGAGCGAGCTAAGGCGTTAACGGCGCTGCTGACGGCGCTCGGTGGGAGACGACGCTTCCTCACCGCCGCCGCCGCTGCGGCGGAACTGCTGGCCACCGGGCGGCATCGGTCACATCGGGCCTTGTCGCGACATTTGGATTTTTCGCGGACGCGGGTAGATCAGTTTGCGGCGCATGGCCGGCGGGGTGGTCAACCGCGGCGTGGTCGCTGAGAGGTCAGTTGCTGCGGCGCTGCCTTGCCGTCGTGCGGCGCTGGTCGGCGGCCGGCTAGCGCTTTGACAGGGGCGGCAGCCATTCATGGTGCAGGGCGGTCTCGGCGGCTTCTGCTGAGCTCGCGTCGGGGTAGGTCTGCCAGGCAAGTTCGCACTGCGCGATCCAGGCCTTGACGGCGGCGGCCTGCGCGGCGCTCACCTGCGTAGGGCGTGCGCGGGTGACGCTCGTGGGTAGGCCGAGCAGCATCTCGGCGACGTTGCGGCGCAGCGATGAGCGGGACAGGTCGACGCCGGTCTCCAGATGCTTGCCCAGCCGTTTTCGAAGGCCGCCGCGGCCAGCTGCCTTGCCGGGGTAGACCGGCTCGCCTTCACGCAGCCGCGCTTAAGCCCCTGGCGCGCCGGGAATGTCACCGACCTCGGCCACCCGCTCGCGGGGCTGGGTGAGCATCTGCTGACACCGGGCCCCGGGTGCGTCCACGCCGGAGACGTTAGCTGCATCAGCGGTCAACGTCTGTGCCAGTGGAGAGCTTGGAGTGGATCGTCGGCGTCTTCGAGTGCAGGGTGTGAGTCATGGTCGACGTCAGCAGCGCGGTGCTCGAGCAGGTGTCCGAACGACTCGGGCTGTACGTCTACATCCTGGTCGACCCACGCGACTCGCGACCGTTCTACGTCGGCAAGGGCCGCGGGGTGCGGATGGCCGCACACGGTGTCGAGGCCATGGAGGCAGAGGAGCGCACCGACCGGGCCAAGCTAGCCCGAATCCGGGACATCCGAGCCGCCGGACGAGAACACGAGATCTGGATCGCGCGCTACGGGATGTCGAGTGCGGAGTACACGGCGGTCGAGGCGGCACTCATCGACACCCTTGCCTCGTTCCCCATCACGCCCGCACCTGCCGAGAGCAGCTACCGACCACTGGAGCTTCGTGGCGAGCTGACCAACGCCCGACGTGAGGATGCGGCCGGCAAGGGCATGGTGTTGCTGGAGCGGCTGGTCGACGAGCTCGCTGCACCCGAGCTCACCACCGCCGTGCCGCTGCTGCTGATCGCTCTGAAGCCCTGGGGTTACCTGGATGAGGAGATAGCGGGTGGCCGGACCCGGCCGGGGTACGGGTTCAAGCGCGAGTGGGTTGAGCCGACGCTGCGTGACCGTGACGCGCACCTATTGGAGATGGCGACGGCGAGCTGGTGGGTGATTACCCCCGACCAGGTTCGGCGCCGAGGCATCACGCACGTCGTGCCGTTGTACCGCGGCGTGACGCGTGGGCTGTGTGCGATCGACGATGCCAGTTGGGAGCGCTCTGGCGCTCGGCGATGGGGGTTCGTCGCGTCGCCGGTGCTCGCCGGCGACCTGTTCGACGCTGTGGTCGGCGCGCACGGGCACCGGGTGCCGGGCCGAGCACACGGGTCGCAGAACCCGGTCCTGTACTGGCCGCGCTGACCACGGCGCGACTCGGCCGCCAGGAGACGAAGTCGAAGCTGTATTGCTTGCAGTCGGTGAGGAACTGCCCGGCCCAGCGCTCAGTCGAGACCGCCCGCAGGCCTCGAGCAGCACACGACTGACGTCGTCACCGACCGGGCCAGCTCGTCGCGCTGGAGGTGGGAAGCGGTCAGATCGACAGCTGAGAGTTTCGTATTACACTCGCGATGTGCTTCGGATTGGCGAGTCCGCTTGGAAGCACGGCTACTCACGGGAGGAGATCTCCCACGCATTCGATATGGCGGTGTACGAAGGGCTTGTCGACGGTGACGCAGAGCCGTCGAAGTCCTTGATCATCGGACCCGACAGCGTCGGCGATCTCCTTGAGCTTGTTGGCGGTCCTCGGCCGAACGGCGACTTCCTGATCTGGCACGCGATGCGCTGCCGATCTCAGTACCTAGCACTGCTCTCGGGTGGCGGGAGGTGATCGCATGAACGACAAGC
>JBPCON010000007.1:0-4214 GCA_051000215.1 Acidimicrobiales bacterium | reverse complement strand
GCCTCGCATTCTCTGGTGGAGTGCTTCGTCCTGCGTCCTTGCGAACGGCGCTCAGCGCTCGCCGAATTTCTCCGCGGACTCACGACTCGGGGCACTAGTTGAGCGCGATCGAGACCTCGGCGATCCGTGCGTGGGCGCGGTCGCCGCTCTCGTCACCGACGTCGGTGATCCAGATGAGCACCTCTGAGCCCTTGGTGCCCTTGAGGTCGAAGGTGCTTCGGCCCCTCGCAACGCGATCCTTGGCGGTGACTGGCTGCCCCCAATCAGCGAGCGTTGGGAGCGAGCCGCTCCCAACGTAAAGCTCCACCGACCAGTCGTTCGTCTCCGCGGAATCCACGGTGATCGAGCGCAGCGCCTGCTCTCCCTGAAGCGTGACGATCAAACCAACCCCTGGCTTCGTTGCGAACTTGCGCACGGCGTAACCCTCAGTCGACCACGACGTCTTCGCGTCGCCGTCGACGGCCTTGGCCGCGTCGGCGTCGTTCTCGCCGTCGCCACCGAAGGGGTCGAACGCCGTGGCGCGCAAGGTCGACCCTGGTGGGTTCACGCTCCCCGGGGTCGTCGGCCCGCCGATGGTCGTGCCGCCGCTGCCCGGGCGCCCGAAAAGCAGGAGCGCAGCGACGACCAATGCGATGACGGTGAGCACGGCAACGACGATCGGCCCTCGCTTCGTCGGCGCCTGCTTCGGCGCGGGGCGAGCGGGCTGCGCCCCCCCGGCTGGAGTGCGGTGTCGCGGCGGCGCGGGCGCGCGCTGGGCGCTGACCGATGTGGCTGTCGCGTCGGGGCCCCGGGTTGTCACGGTTGCGTCGTGGCCCGTGACCGGCGACGCGCCGAGCGCTTCGCCCCTGCTCGCAGCAAGGAGCGCAGCGCGCAGATCGTGGGCTGTGGCGTAGCGCCCCGCGGGGTCACGGGCGAGAGCTCGCAGCATGATTTCCTCGAGCGCCTTGGGGACGCTCGCTTTGACCTGGCGCGGTCGCATCGGATCCTGGTGGAGCCGGGCGAGCGCCGTAGCCGTGTCGGTGTCGGCGAGGAACGGCGGTCGACCGCAGACGCATTCGTAGAGCACGACACCGAGGGCGTAGACGTCGGTGCGCGCATCGACCGGCTTTCCCTCGACCTGCTCGGGCGACAGGTACTTCACCGTGCCGAGCGTCGTGCCCGTGCCTGTCAGGTCGCTCACACCCTCGGCGGCCTTCGCGATGCCGAAGTCGGCGACGAGCACCCGTCCATCGTTCGACAAGAGGATGTTGGCGGGCTTGATGTCGCGGTGCACGATTCCGGCGCGGTGCGCCACGCCGAGCGCGTCGGCAACCTGTGACACCACCGCTACGGCCTCGGGCGAGTCGAGGGCGTGGCGTTCATCGAGGAGGTCGCGCAGCGTGGAGCCGCGCACCAGCTCCATGACGATGGCTTCGACGCCGTCTTGGGTGCACGTGTCGTAGATCGCGACGATCGAAGGGTGGGTGAGCCGGGCTGCGGCGATCGCTTCGCGTCGGAAGCGCTCCACGAACACGCCGTCGGCAGCGAGGTGAGCGTGGAGGAGCTTGACGGCCACGGGGCGTGCGAGCACCTCGTCGGTCGCCTCCCAGACCTGGGCCATGCCGCCCGTCGCGATGACATGCTCGAGTCGGTACCGCCCAGCGAGCAGCCGACCGGCGAGCCCATCGCCGGTGGCCGTCGTCACTCTGGTTCTTGCCAGGTCACGCCCATGACCCGGGGCCCACCGTGCGTGCCGATGACCGCACCGATGATGCCGACCTGGATCTCGTCGCGGGGGTAGCGGGTGGTCAGCGCAGCGAGCAGCTCGGCGACCTCGGCGGCGGGAGCGTTGCCGTGACACACGCAGAGGTGTTCGACCTTCGGCTGCTCGAGCACCTGCTGCGAGAGCCATTGCAGCGCCTTCTTGCGGGTGCGCGCCTTGCCGGCCTCCTCGACCTTTCCGCTCGAGATGTCGAGGAGCGGCTTGATGGACAGCAGCGTGCCGAGCAAGGCCTGGGCGCCGCCCACGCGGCCGCCTTTCTTGAGGTTCTCGAGCGTGTCGAGCGCGCCGAGCACGTGGGTGCGCCGCGCCATCGAAGCGACGAGGGCGACGACCTCGTCAGCGCTCGCGCCGCTCGCGGCAGCCTGGGCCGCGACGATGACCTGGGAGCCGAGGCCGAGGGTGATCGAGTGCGAGTCGACGACGCGCACATCGAGCGAGCCCGAGAGCGCTCGTGCCGCGTTCTGTGCCGATTGGATCGTGGCGGAGAGCTCGGAGGAGATCGTGATGCACACGACGCTGTCGGCCCCCGCCGCGGCCGCCCTCTTGAACGCCTCCTCGAAGGCACCGGGCGCCGGTGCCGCGGTCTCGGGCAACGTGGCCGAGCCCTCGAGGCGACGGTAGAACTCGTCGACGGTGAGCTCGACGCGATCGGTGAACTCCTCGTCACCGAAGCGGATCGAGAGCGGGACGACCTCCACGTCGTGCTCGGCGGCCTGCTCCGCGGTCAGGTCGCAGGAGCTGTCGGTGACGATGCGCACGGCCATGGGTGCAGGAGGTTACTTCTGACCCGCATCCCCGCGGCCAGACCTGCGCCGGCGGCCCCGGCGCGCGCCGACGGTGTGCTTGGCCCACCAGAGGAGGAGGAACGCGAGCGAGCCGGCCGAGAGCACGACGCCGACGCCCGAGAACGCAGTCGAGCGCACGGTGATGCGCGTGCGCCCGAGAACGATGCGGCCATCGGGGGTCTCGATGGTGACGTCGAGGGCGGCGTCGCCCGAACTGCGTGCCCTGACGTCGATCTGGGCGCGGGTGGTCTCCTCATTGCCGGCGAGCGTTAGGGGCACGACGCCATCGGGATGCGCCGGTAGCTCGAGACGGGGCCCCTCGAGGCGCAGCACGACGTGCACGGGGTGCCCTGTTGTGTTGCGCAGGCTGACGCTCACCACACCGTCGCGCGCGGTGAAGGTGATGGTCTGGCGGCTCGGCGCCTCGACCTTGTGCAGCTCGCCCGCCACAGCAGAGCGAACAGCGTCGAGCCGCTCGAGCTGGGCGTCGCGACCGAGCCCGCGGTGGCCGGCCGCGAGGGCGAGGTGGTCGAGGGCATCGGCTCGGAGGTCGCCTGGATCGAGCGTCCCGCGGTAGCTCGCGACGTCATCGCGCGCCGCGCGCAGGCGCCCCGGGAACTCGCCGAGGCTCGCGGCGCTGCTCGTCGTGAGACCGCGGGTGAGCGGTGTCCCGGACCCGTCGGTCTGTCCGGCTGCGCCCGCTGTCGGCACTCGCGCGAGCAGCTGGCCGAGCGTCGCGGGCTGCAGGGTGCGGGTGGCCTCGACGCCAGTAAGCACGGCCTCGACCATCGCCGGCGTCGCCGTTCTCGGGACCTCGAACACAGCCATCCGTGTCGCCTTTGGTCGATCGAGGTCGAGGATGGCGAGATCGGCGAGCAGGCGGCTCGCATCGAGCACCGGGTCGCCCGTCTCGCCGAGGTGGCGGGCCAACGCGCTGTCGGCTGTGGTGGCGCGCATGCCGGGCACCCCGTCGAGCACGAACGGTTGGGTGAGGGTGGTGTTGAAGCGCCGGGCGTCGAGTGCGGTGAGCGTCGTGTCCGGCACGACCACGCTGCGAACACCACGGCCGGCCAGCCAGGTCGCTGCGCTCGCAGCCATCGGACCCTCGCTCACCCAGGTGTCTTGTGGCGGCGCGCCGAGCGTGGCGCTCAGCATCGCCTGGCCAAGATCGAGCTGAGACGACAGATCGTCGCCGATCCCTGCAGCCAACCATGCCTGCTCGTCAACGGGGACGAACGTGGATGGTGCCACTTCGCGCCCCTTCGCGACGTCGAGGAGCTGCTGGCGCGCGGCGGGGTCGGTGAGGGCTGCGAGGTGCTCGGGCGCTGCGAGCAACGTGACGGGGACCGCGGGGTGCGCTCCGAGCACGGTCGCGGTCTCGACGATCGAGCGAGATGTTTCGGTCGTGAGCGCGCTGGTGCCGTCGGTCCTCGAGGCTGGCTCATCTGTGCCGCCGAGCGGCACGACGACCGCGAGGCCGAGCCGCGGCCCGTCGACCGCCGGGCGCAACGCGATCAAGTAGGTGGTGAGCCTGTCGAGCGACTGGGATGCGCTTCGCAGCTGCACCTCGATCGGGTAAACACCAGGCTTGACGACGAGACGGCTCGGATCGCCCGAGCCGTCGGTGCCGGTGGCGACCACCACCCGCGACAATCCCGACGCGTAGG
>JBPCON010000006.1:0-93448 GCA_051000215.1 Acidimicrobiales bacterium | reverse complement strand
CAGCCCATCTTGTGGCAGCACCTGTTCTGGTTCTTCGGGCACCCCGAGGTGTACATCCTCGTGCTGCCGTACTTCGGCGTGATCACCGAGGTGCTGCCGGTGTTCTCTCGCCGACCGGTGTTCGGGTATGCGGGGCTCGTGTTCGCAACGCTCGCGATCGCTTCGCTGTCGGTCGGAGTGTGGGCGCACCACATGTTCGCTACGGGCGCGGTCACGAACGCGTACTTCTCGGGGCTCTCGATGCTGATCGCCGTGCCGACCGGCGTGAAGTTCTTCAACTGGATCGGCACGATGTGGGGAGGGCAGATCCGCTTCTCCGCCGCGATGAAGTTCGCGCTTGGATTCCTGGTCACCTTCCTCATCGGTGGGCTCTCGGGCGTGCTGCTCGCCTCGGCACCGATCGATCTGTCGGTCACCGACTCCTATTTCGTTGTGGCGCACATGCACTACGTGCTCTTCGGCGGTTCGGTGTTCGCCCTGTACGCCGGCATCTACTACTGGTTCCCGAAGGTCACGGGCCACAGGCTCGACGAGCGGCTCGGAACCATCCACTTCTGGCTCACGTTCGTCGGGTTCCACCTCACGTTCTTCGTCCAGCACATCTTGGGGCTCGACGGCATGCCCCGCCGAGTCGCGTCCTACCCGCTCATCGGCGACTGGCAGCTGCTCAACCGCATCTCGTCGCTCGGCGCGTTCCTGCTCGGTGTGTCGACGCTCCCATTCCTCTGGAACGCTTGGCGCACGCTGCGAGGGCGAGGCGAAGCTGCGGGCGACAACCCCTGGGACGGCCACACGTTGGAGTGGGCGACGTCCTCGCCGCCGCCGGCGCACAACTTCACCGCGGGGTTGCCGCCGATCCGCTCGAACCGTCCCGTGTGGGATCTGCACCATCCTGAGCACACCTCTGGTGATCACCGATGAGGCGGGACCTCCTCGTGCAGTGGCGCGTCTTTCTCGGCATCGCAGCCTTCATCGGTGCAAGCGCGGTCGTCTACTGGCTCGCGAGCTACGAGGAGGCGGGCACCACGATGCTCGCCCTCGCGTCAGGGCTCGCTGCGTTGGTCGGCGGTTGGCTTCTCGTGCAGGACCGCAAGGCCGTCGCGCAGACCGACGAGGCCGCGGAGGAGGACGCGCCCTACCTTCCGACGGCCAGCGCGTGGCCGTTCGTCGTTGGCATCGGCGCGGCGCTCACGCTCAATGGCTTGATCCTCGGCTGGGGCTACGCAGTGCCTGGTGTCATCGTGCTCGCGCTCGCCCTGACGGGTTTCGTCAGCGAGGGTCGCCGTCGCGCCTGACATCCCGTGCGCAGGACGCGGTCAGCTGTCGACAGTCGAGGTGGTCCCGTGCAGGAGGCGGCCGGCGATCTGGCGGGGCTTGATCGGCGAGAGGGTCGCCAACCCGTCGCGGGCCGAGAGCTCGCGGCAGAGTCGGTAGGTGATCCACGCCGACACCACCGGCACGATCACGACGAGCGCGCGCAACGTGAGCAGCACCTGGTTCACCGAGAGGTCGAACGTCGACGCCACGATGTCCGATGACCCGCCGAGGAAGCACACGCTGTAGAAGCTCAGCGTCGCGACACCGAGAGCGGTGCGCACCGGACGTTGGCGAGGCCGGTCGCAGATGTGGTGCTCGACGCGGTCGCCGGTCACGCGCGCCTCGAGGAAGGGCCACGCGAAGAGCAGCGCGAAGGTCAGTCCTCCGAGCCCTGCGCCTGGGAAGAACGGGTTCGGTAGCTCGAAGCCGAACAGACGCGTCTCCCACCCAGGCATGATCCGCAGGGCGCCGTCGAGCCAACCCATGTACCAGTCCGGTTGCGACGCGGCCGACACCTGCGCGGGGTCGAACGGACCGAAGACCCACACGGGGTTGATCTGGAACACGCCGCCGAGCAGGCACAGCAGTGCGGCCACGAGGAACAGCAGCCCGAGTGCCTTCGCAGCGTAGGTCGGCCACATCCGCTCGCCGACGACGTTGCCTTCGGCGCGGCCGGGCCCCGAGAACTGCGTGTGCTTGTGGCGCACCACGATGCCGAGGTGCGCGGCGAGCAGAACGGCGATGAGGACCGGGACGATGAGGATGTGGATCACGTAGAGCCGGCCGATCAGGTCTGGCCCAGGGAACTCCCCGCCGAAGAGCAGAGAGGCGATCGACGTTCCGATGACCGGAACCGAGAGCACCACCCCGTACATGATCCGCAGCCCGGTGCCCGACAGCTGGTCGTCGAGCAACGAGTAGCCCATGAAGCCGTTGACCATCGCCAGGATGAGCAGTGAGACACCGATCATCCAATTGATCTCCCGCGGACGGCGGAACGCGCCGGTGAAGAAGACGCGGCCGAGGTGCACGACGATCGACGCGAGGAAGAGCAACGCAGCCCAATGGTGGATTTGGCGCATCACCAGCCCGGCGCGCACATCGAAGCTGAGATCGAGCGCCGAGCGGTAGGCCTCGGACATGTGCACGCCGCGAAGGGCCGCGTAACTGCCGTGATAGATCGTGTCGCTCGTGCTCGGCGAGAAGAAGAACGTCAGGTACGTGCCGGTGACGACGAGCACGACGAAGCAGTAGAGCGCGAGCTCGCCGATCATGAACGACCAGTGATCGGGGAAGACCTTGTTGAGTGCGGTGCGGGCGAAATCGGCTGCGCCCAAGCGTTGATCGAGCCACCGCGCCGTGCGCCGCACGAGGGGCGCATGGCGCGATGGCGAAGCCCCGCTCACCTGTCGCGATCCCAGTAGCCAGGCCCGACGGGGCTGTCGAAGTCACCGGTCGCGATGAGCTCGCCCGCACCGTTCACGGCGAGAGGCAGTTGTGGCAGCGAGCGAGCGGCGGGGCCGAACACTGGCCGGGCGCCATCGAGCACGTCGAAGGTCGACTGGTGGCAGGGGCACAACAGCAAGCCCACCGGGGCCTGATACAGCCCGACCGGGCACCCGACGTGGGTGCACAGCTTCGAGTACGCCACGATGCCGGAGACCGTCCAGCCCTCGCGTCCTTCGCGTACCTTGAAGGACTGGTCGGCGCGAGTCCTGATCAGCAGGGTTGGAGCGTCAGCCGCGTCGGTGTGGCCCTCGGGCCAAACGGTGACGACGCCATCGGGCTGCAAGTCGCGGACTCTGACCGGCTTGCCGTCGTCGGTGACCAGGCGCATGCCGCCGCCCTCGTATGGCGTGTGCTTCAGGTCCTTGCCTGGCCGTGGGCCGAGCGAGCGGATGGGGAACAGCAGGGCTGCTCCGAACGCCGTGATCGCCGAACCTGCCGCGACGAGGAGGAGACGTCGACGGCCCATGCCCTCGGCGCCGATCTCGAAGTCGTCGGTGAACGCCTCAACATCCGCCTCGCTCGAAGCGACGGAGCGACGCTCCTCAGTGATCTCGTCGTGGGGGGTGGTGTGCTTCGCCCACGTCACGATCCCGAGGCCGATGCCGCCGCTGATGATCGCGAGGAGGATTCCCTCGGCTTGGGGTTGCCCACCTCTCAGGTACACGGCCGTGAGGGCGATCGACGCGACGGTCGAGGTGAAGAAGAAGACCGCGGCCAGCGCCTCGCCCCGTGCACGGTCGCTGCCCTCGGGCGCATGCTCGTTGGCTCCCCTGTCGCCCGTTCCCGTCATGTCGCCCCTCTTGTGTCGTCGCCCTCGGCCGGTGACCGCTGCCGAGCCGGCGAACGGGTTCCGATCCAGACGACAGCGGCGAGCAGGGCACCGATGCCGAAGGTCAGCGCGACGAAGCCCTCCGGTACGGGACCGGTGCGCCCTATCGGCACGCCTCCGCGGTCATCGGGCGAGCGGAGGAACTGCACGTAGCGAGCGACCGAGTCGAGGTCGTCCCGGCCGAATGTCTCCTCGCCGAACACGGGCATCTGTCCCGGCCCCGTGCGCATCGCCGATGCGACCTGCAGGGGGGTTGCCTCGGAGAGGGTCGGCGCGGCGCGCCCGTAGCTGAGCGCGCCACCCGCGCCAGAGGCGCTGTGGCATGCGGCGCAGTTGGCCCGAAACAGCACCCCGCCATCGGCGAGGTCGGCCCGGTCAGCGTCGACCGTTGGCAGCTTCGGACCGTTGCCCAGCGAGCCGACGTAGGCAACGAGGTCAGCGATGTCGGCTTCGTTGTACGCGGCGCGCTTGCGTGCCGGCGTGGCCTCGCTGTTGCTCAACGGCATGCGCCCGGTTGACAGCTCGTAGAACGCGCCGGCCTCGCCCGTCTCGGTGATGGATGGCCCGCGGTTCTTGCCGTCGGTCGTGGTGACGCCCCGCCCGTCGACCCCATGGCAGCTCGAGCACCCGGTGACGAACAGCTCGTGGCCATGCGCGAGCGGATCGCCGGCGGCGGCGGCTTCGCTGCGGCCGCCGAGAAACCAGAGCGCGAGACCCGTCGCGGCGAGCGCGACAGCCACGACGAGAAGATTGTCGCGCCGGGTGCCGGGCATCACTTCAGGATGTAGATCGTGGCGAACATGGCGACCCAGACGGCGTCGACGAAGTGCCAGTAGTACGCGCACACCTCGAGCGTCGGGGCGATCGGCGCACGAGCTCCGCGACCGCTGACCATCCACGCGACCGCAGCCATGAGAGCGAGACCGCCGATGACGTGCAGACCGTGGAAGCCGGTGAGGAGGAAGAACATCGAGCCATAGGCGTGTGAGGAGATCCGAAACGTCGATCCCGCATATTCCAGTGCTTGGTTGGCGATGAACGCCGCGCCCAGGGCGCCCGTCAACGCGAGCCATCGTTGCGCCAGCCGCCGGTCGCCGCGCTTGGCCGCGCCCAACGCTCGATGCATCGTCACGCTCGACACCACGAGCGCGACCGTGGCGAGAGCGGTGCGACCAGTGCTCAGCTCGACGCCGACCGGTGGCCAGGGCGACGTGTTCGACCGCAACGTGAACCAGCCGGCGAAGAGACCACTGAAGAACATGAGCTCAGAGGCCAGCCACACCACGACACCGACGGACAGGGCCGAAGGTCCTTGCGCCCGTCGGGAAGGCGGGCCCTCGACCGGTGCGGTCGGAGCGAGGGCTGCCATCGCTCGGAGTCTTGCACCACGATGCGCGTCCGGAAGGAAAACCCCGACGACGTTAGGTTCCTCTCGTGGTCGTTCTCGCTGCCTTGCTCGGCGTGGTGTACGCGATCGGCGTGCGTCGCCTCGCGCGACGCGACAGGCACTGGCCGCACCGGCGAACAGCGGCAGCGCTCGGTGCAGCGATTGCGATGAGCATCGCCGGTCTCGCCTCGGACTCGACCTTCTTCGCGCACATGGTCGAGCACCTCCTGCTCGGCATGGTCGCACCGTTGCTGCTCGCGTTGGCCGCGCCGGTGACCCTGATGCTGCAAGCTGGAGGGCCTCGCACGACCAGAATCGTTCGACGCGCGCTGCATTGGCGTCCCCTGGTCGCGCTCACCCATCCGATTGTCGGCCTGGCCCTCTTCGGTGCCTCGTTGGTCGCGCTCTACCTCAGCCCTTTGCTCGAGGCGACGCAGCGCGACGGCGCGCTTCACGTCGCCGTGCACGTGCACCTCGTTGTGGTGGGCTCGCTGCTGGTGATGCCGCTCGTCGGAGTCGATCCGATACCGCGGCGAACCCCCTTCGGCGCTCGGCTTCTCACCGTGCTCGTCGCCGTGCCGTTTCACGCCTTCCTCGCTGTCGCCCTGCTCTCAGCCCGCGAGCCAGTGGCACCGGACGCCTATCCCGACCTCGCCGACCAGCGCCGCGCCGCCGCCCTGTTGTGGGCGAGCGGGGAGCTGTTCACGCTTGCCGTCGCCGCCATCGTCTTTCGGGCCTGGCTCGTGGCCGAACGCCGCGAAGCCGCACGCCACGACCGCCGACTCGACCACGCGCTGCCAGCGCGCGAGGCGGTCAGTCCGGAAAGCTGACGCCGAGCTCGGCCGCCTTCGCGGCAGCTTCGGCGGGGAAGATGTTCTTCACGAGGAAGAGATCGCGGGCGAGGGCCCAATCGGGGGCCAACGCCTTTGCGTAGCGCTCGAAGTAGAGGAGCTGCTTCACGATCAAGACCATCTCTTGCGGGCTCGCGACGCCGTAGGACTCCATCATCTGGAAGATGCCTTTGAAGACGTCGCCGAGGCTGACGGACGAGAGCCCCACGTCGAGCATGGGCCCGAAGACGAGCTGCATGCGCGAGCCCACCTCCTCGTCGCTGCCGACATCTTCGGGGAACGCGCCGACACGCTTGAAAGCGCGGGCGATCCGAGCGAAGTCACCATCGATCATCGACGTGAAGAACAAGTCCTTGATGAGGTCCTTCCACGCGTCGGGCAGCTCGCCCATCAACCCGAAGTCGAGGTAGGTGGCCCTGCCGTCGTTGAGCACCCACAGGTTGCCAGCGTGCACGTCGCCGTGGAACGGGCCGTGCACCATCGCAGCTTCCATCCAGACCTTCACGCCCCGGCGCAGCACGAGCTCGCCATCGACGCCCTGCTCGCGGATCGAGCCGAAGTCGTCCATGGAGACGCCGACCATGCGCTCCATGCAGATCATGTGCGGGCCGCAGTAGTCCCAGTAGACGTCGGGCGCGGTGATGAACGTGTTGTCGCCGAACGCCTCGATGTTGCATCGGAACTGGTCCTGCCGATAAGCCTCGAGCGCAGGGTTGAGCTCGTTGAAGGTGTTCGTGTGCAGGTCGGTGATCACCCCGACGATGTTGGCGTTCCTCGCCGCCTTCGAATGCTTCTGCAGGGTACGAGCGATGCGGTGCCCGACGCGCAAGTCGGTGATCATGCGCGTTCGGAGGTTGGGACGCTGCAGTTTGATGACCGCCTCGCGACCATCAGGAAGCACGCAGGCGTGCACCTGGCCGACCGACGCTGCCGACAAGGGCCTTTCGTCGAACGACTTGAAGATTTGCGCAGCCGGCCTCCCGAGATCGGCGCGGATCATCTCGCGAGCCGTTTCGCCGTCGAACGGCGGCACTTCGTCCAAGCAGCGAACAGCAGCCTCCGACAGCGGTGTCGGGAAGACGCCGGGTGAGGACGCGATCAGCTGGCCGAGCTTCACGAACGTCGGCCCGAGGATCTCGAAGCCGTCGATGGTTCCCGCGGCTGCGGCCGCGGCGAAAGAGCCGTCGTGGCGGTGCACGACGTGACGACCGAGGCGGCGGGCGATGGCAAGCGTGAGCACGACGTAGATCACGACCATGCGCCAGATCTCGGCGAAGCCGAACTTGTCGAGCGGTGGGGTGTCGACCATCAACGCTGCTGGCGGCGGGCCGCCGGCGTAGGGGCCTCGGAAGTGCGACATGGTGCCGGCGGCGCCGAAGTCGGTGGCCGGTCGCCTGTGCCCGACGTCGTGATCGTTGTTCATCGAGCGGGGCCGGTGAGCAACGACAGCAGCGATGCGTCGACGAGCGGAAGCAGCTGCAGCGCCGAGCGATAGAGCAGCTCTATGAGCGCGTCGCGGCTACAGGGCTCGTCACGCAGCCAGAGGAACGTGGCCTCTTCGACACTGGCGATCCAGCCGCGGATGGCCAACTTGAGCAAGGGACTGGGGTCGGTCGCGAGCTTGCCTGCGATGAGGGCGACGATCGCGTCGCGGGTGGTCTCGAAGACCGCAAGCAAGGCGTCATCAGAGCCCGCGCCGCGCACGATCGCGATGTACGAAGCAGGGTTGCGCTCGATGAAGCTGATGTACGCGTCGATGCCTTGGCGTAGCTGTGTGAGGACATCAAGGGACTCATCGGGTTGCAGCGCGCCGACGAGCTCGCCGGCCGCGGCCGAGACGACGGCGACCTGGTAGTCACGCTTCGACGCGAAGTAGTGGAAGAGGAGGCCTTTGGAGATCCCGGCCGCCTTGATGACCTCATCGACGAGCACTTGGTCGAAGGGGCGAACCTTGATCAGCGCCACACCGAGCTCGACGAGCTGCGAGCGGCGCTCGTCGGGCCCGAGGCGCTGGCGTCGCGCGGGGCTGGCGGTGCCTGCAGCCGCCTTGACCGCGTTGGCGACCACTTTCACCACTTCGCCAGGAGCTGTGCCTCGTGCCACACGCTCACCCTATTGACCAAGTCTCAACAACGCAATACTCTTCTGCGAGGTTGACCAGCGAGGGGAGCGGGCCGGATGGCAGCGAAGGTTGAGCTGAGGAGCGCACGAGCGCTCGTGACGGGCGGCGGCGGCGGAATCGGTCGGGCCACGGCCCGTGCGTTGGCGTCGGAAGGGGCCCACGTACTGGTGGCCGACATCGACTTCGCGGCGGCCGAGAAGGTCGTCGCCGAGATCGCCGAGAGGGGCGGCACGGCCGAGGCCCACGAGCTCGATGTCACCGACGCCGGAGCCGTCGCTGCTCTGGCGGCCGCTGTCGATCGCCTCGATGTCGTCGTCGCGAACGCTGGCGTCGGCATGAGCGGGCGTCTCAGCGACATGACCCTCGACGACTGGCGGTGGATCCGCTCGGTGAACCTCGATGGCGTCGTCCACACCTGCCACGCCTTCGGTCCGGCGATGCTCGAGGCCGGCCACGGCCACGTCGTCATCGTCGCTTCTGGTCTTGCTTTCACCCCGCGCGCCACCGAACCTGCGTACTGCACGACCAAGGCTGCAGCCCTGGCGCTGGCACAGTGCCTCCGCGCCGACTGGGGTCGAAGCGGTGTCGGCGTCTCAGCTGTTTGTCCCGGCGTGATCAACACAGGCATCCTCGACCACACACGCTTCGTCGGTGCTGCGGCCGACACCGAGGCGAAGACACGCAAGGCCTTTCGCCGTGGCCACAAGCCCGAGACGGTGGCCCGCGACGTGCTCCGCGCGATCAACGCTGACAAGGCCATCGTCACCCCCGGCTTCGAATCGCGCATCGGGTGGTGGCTGCACCGCCTCGCTCCGATCGCTGTGCAGCAGCGCATCGCCCGTCAGGTCGTCAGGTGAGCCGGCGCAGCGCGACCATCGTCGGGCTGGGAGCGGCGGCCGGCGTGGCGGCGCTCGGCCTCGTTCGGCATCGACGCGTCCACGACGAGCTGGCGACGCTCTCCGGCGGCGAGCGCACCAAGCTGGAGACCTCCGATGGGGCTGTCCTCGACGTCCACATCGCAGGGGCAGGCTCCACGGTCGTGCTCTCGCACTGCTGGACGGGCGACATGAGGATCTGGGAGCCGGTAGCAGCTCGACTCGTCGCCGACGGCCATCGCGTCGTGCGCTACGACCAGCGTGGGCACGCGAGCTCCACGGTCGGTTCCGCCGGCTGTGACGTCGAACGGCTGGGAGACGACCTGCACGAGCTGCTGCAGCACTACGACGTGCGCGACGCGGTCATCGCCGGTCACTCGATGGGAGGGATGACGACCCAGGCGTTCGCCATCGATCACCCTGAAGCCTTGGCCGAGCGCGTGCGCGCCCTCGTGCTCGTCGCCACGGCCTCGGGCGATCTGGCGAGACTCCCCCTCGCTCGCTTCGCCCCGCACGTCGTGGCTTCGCCCCTCGTGCAGCGCGCCGTGGCTTCGCGACGCGGGTCCGTCCTCGTGCGCGGCGCGCTCGGCAAGGGCGCGAGCCGACATGCGGTCGCGCTCACCCGAGACACGTTCGTCGCGACGGCCCCCTCGGTGCGCCTCGCCCAGCTCAACGCGCTGTCCAAGCTGGATCTCCTCGAGGGCCGCAAGACGATCTCGGTCCCGACCACGGTCGTGGTCGGCACGCGCGACACGATGACGCCTCCTGGGTTGGCGCGGGGCATGGCAGCTGCCATCCCGGGCGCGCGGCTCGTGACCATCGCCGGAGCCGGACACATGCTCCCTCTGGAAGCCACCGATCAGATCGCTGCGCTCATCGAGGAAGCAGCGCGATGATCCTCGCCGCCCTGAGCAGCTCACCACCGCCCACCGGCGGCTCCTCGTTCGGGGAGGTGCTTCTCGCAGCCGGCATGGCGGGCGCCGGCGTGGCCTTCGTCGTCGCCATCGGGCTGGCTCATCGGCGCCGTGGCCTGCTCGACCCGATCGTCGAGCTCAGCGAACGCCGCACGGGTCTGCCGGCATGGTCGACAATCCCCGTCGGTGTCGCTGGCGTGAGCCTGCTCGTCGCCGTATGGGGCTACTACTGGGACGTCTCGTGGCACATCGACCGTGGCCGCGACCCTGGCGCCTTCGCCAACCCCGCCCACTGGTTCATCTTCCTCGGCCTCGACGGCATCGCCTTTGCAGGCATCCTCGCCTTCTTCCTCGGCGACGGCCGCAGCTCGAGCGCGGTGCGCATCACCGATCGCTGGCATGTGCCGGCAGGCGCAGTGCTGCTCGGCGCTCCGGGCCTCGTCGCGCTCGCCGGCTTTCCCCTCGACGACATCTGCGCCGCCCGTGCGTTCTCGAGGCAATAGGTGGCGCCACGCGCCACCTATTGCCTCGAGTTCGGCAGTTGATGGACTTCGCGACGCTGATGACCCTCGAGCCCCACGGGCCCGACACGTTCGTCGGCACCGGGCCTCGCTACCAGTGGGGCGGGCTCTACGGCGGCCAGATCGTCGCGCAGGGGCTCCGGGCCGCCAGCCTCACGGTCGATCCGGGCTTCTTCGTGCACTCGCTCCACGCTTACTTCATCCGCAGGGGCAACGACCAGGAGCCCATCCGCTTCGAGGTCGACAGGGTGCGCAACGGCCGCTCGTTCGTGACTCGCAACGTGATCGCCCGCCAGTCGATCGGCGCCATCCTGTCCATGTCGACCAGCTTCCAGGTCGATGAGGCTGGCCCCGTGGTGCAGACAGCGGTGATGCCAGAGGTGCTCGGCCCCGATGGAATCGAATCCGATTCGTGGAGCCCAATGTTCGAGCGCAGCTTCGTGCCAGGCGGACGCCGGCCCGGCAAGGCTCAGGCTTGGCTGCGCATGGTCGAACCCGTCGGCGACGACACGCTGCTGCAGGCGTGCGCGCTCGCGTACGTGTCAGACGACCTTCCGACCGACGCCGTCGTGACCCTGCACCCCGATGACATCGCCCACGACGACTTCGAGGCCGGCCGCTACTGGAGCGCCAGCCTCGACCACGCGATCTGGTTTCACCGGCCCCTGCTTGCCGAGCACTGGCACCTGCACGACTTCAGCTGCCACGGCTATCTCGGCTCGCGTGGCCTGTCGCTCGGCCACGTGCTCAGCACCGATGGCGCCCATGTCGCCACCATCGCCCAAGAGGTCCTCTTCCGCTCGGCCAAGCCCTGAGCCGCTGGCGTCACCGACCGGGCACGCTGAAGTCGCGATCCGGTGTTGCCGGCGGGGGCACGAAACCTGCGCCCGGCCGCCAACCGCTCGCTTTCAGATCCTCGAGGACGTGCGCCATGTTCAACAGGTCTTCCTCATAGGAGAAGCGGCCGTAGCCGGCGTAGACGAGCCGGGTCCAGCCGGACTGCCGCTGCCCGCCGGGGAGCACCTGCGTCCACTTGACGATCACGTCATCACCGTCGATGGCGGTGAGCTCGATCGGAAATCGCCAATCCTCGAGGCCCGTCATCGACTCGACGAGGAACTCGCGGATGGCGCCGATCCCCTCGATGCGCCCCCACGCCGGGTCGATGTACACAGCGTCGTCGGTGAAGAATTCTGTGAGGGCTACCCACGTGGCAACACCCGTCTCGATCTTCTCGCGCAGCTCGACGTAGCGAGCGAGCGTCGCGGCGACCTCGTGCCGGGGGTGGCTCATCGCCGGATGGTGCCACAGCACGGCCCGTTGCGATCGCCTGACCTCACTACGGACCGGCGCCTGCTCGGCCTCTGAGCTACGGCGGTGCTGGCACCTAACGTGGCGCCGTGTCACATCCGCTCGATCCGTTGACCGCGGACGAGATCAGCGCCGCCGCCGCGATCGTGCGTGGCGCGGGGCTCGTGCCCGAGGGCGCGCGGTTCGCTCGAATCTCACTCGACGAGCCGACGAAGGAAGAGCTCGCCACGCTCCGGAGTCTCGCCCGTCGGGCCTGCGTGACGATCGTCCCCGACGCATCTGCCACTGTCGTCGAGGCTGTCGTATCGTTGACGGCGAACACGCTCGTGTCGTCCGAGGTCGTGGCCGACGCTCGACCGGCCCTGCTGTACGAGGAGTCGTTCAACGCCATCGTTGCGCTGCACGGTCACGACGGCTTCATCGCGGCGTTGGCAAAGCGCGGGATCACCGACCTCGAGACAGTACAGATCGACCCCTGGCCTGCTGGGACGTTCAACGGGCCGCACGAGACCGGCCGTCGCCTCGCTCGGTGCATCTGCTACCTGCGCGCGGATCCGATGGACAACGGCTATGCACGGCCCATTGAGGGCCTGTTGGCCATCGTCGATGTCGGGCGAGGCGAGGTGCTGGAGCTGATCGACACAGGAGTCGTCCCCGTGCCCGAAGGCCGAGGCTCGTACCTGCCTGCCGACAACGCTCCCATGCGCACCGACATCACGCCTCTCGACATCACCCAGCCCGACGGGCCCGGGTTCAGCCTCGAAGGCAACCTCTTGCGGTGGGGTCGATGGACCCTGCGCATCGGCTTCGACCCCTACGAAGGGCTCGTGCTGCACACGATCGGTTACGAGGATGGCGGCCGCGTGCGCTCGATCGTGCACCGCGCCTCGATCAGCGAGATGGTGGTTCCCTATGGCGAACCGGGTGTGTTGCACGGCTGGAAGAACGCGTTCGACGCGGGCGAATGGGGCCTGGGACGCCTGGCCAACAGCCTCGCTCTGGGATGCGACTGCCTCGGCGACATCACCTACCTGACCGCTCTCCTCGCCACCGAGGACGGTGACGTGCAGACCATCGAGAACGCGATCTGTCTGCACGAGGAGGATTTCGGCATCCTGTGGAAACACGTCGACCTGCACACGGGGACCACCGAGGTGCGCAGGCAGCGACGCATGGTCATCTCGTCGATCGCGACGGTCGGCAACTACGAGTACGGCTTCTACTGGTACCTCTACCTCGACGGTGCCCTCCAACTCGAGGTGAAGCTGACGGGGATCATGTCGACCCAGGCATTCGACCCGGCCGGGCCGGTGCCGACGCACGCCACGGTGGTCGCTCCTGGCCTCGCCGCTCCCTTCCATCAGCACCTCTTCTGCGCTCGGCTGGACCTCGACGTCGACGGGCCGGGCAACGAGGTGCACGAAATCGATGTGCTGCCCGACGCGCTCGACGACGCGAACCCGTTGGCGAACGCGTTCGGGCCGCGCTCGCGCGTGCTGACATCGGAGAAGGCTGCGCAACGCGACGTCGACACGGCTCGCAGCCGCGTGTGGAAGGTTTCGAACCCTTTGGTTCGCAACGGGCTCGGGCAACCCGTCGCCTACAAGCTCGTGCCCGGCCCGACTCCGACCATGCTGGCAGCATCGGGGTCGTCGGTCGCCAAGCGCGCCGGGTTCGCCCGGCACAACCTGTGGGTCACCCCGTACGCGCCGCGCGAGCGTCGCGCCGCCGGCGAGCACCCCAACCAGTCGCTCGGCGGCGACGGCCTGCCAGCGTGGACGGCAGCCGATCGCAAGCTCGAAGGTGGCGAGGTCGACGTCGTGCTCTGGCACACCTTCGGCGTCACGCACGTGCCGCGCCCCGAGGACTGGCCGGTGATGCCCGTGGAGTCCGTCGGCTTCCACCTGCTGCCGTGCGGCTTCTTCGATCGCAACCCCACGCTCGACGTGCCCCCACCCCGAGGAGCGCACTTCCATGGCTGACGACGCGTTGTCCTACAACGTCGAGGGCAAGAAGGTGCTCGTGACGGGAGCCTCGGTCGGCATCGGAGCGGGGATCGCCGAGGCGTTCGCGGCAGCGGGGGCGACCGTGGGCATCTGCGCGCGGCGCGAGGCGCGGCTCGCGACGGTGCTCGAGCGCTGCCAGACCCACGCCCCCGACAGCCGCATGTGGGTCGTCGACCTCGCCGATCTCGACCGGGTGCAGGCATTCGCGGCGCAGACTGACGACCAGCTCGGTGGCATCGACATCCTCGTGAACAACGCGGGCATACCCAAGCGGCGCGCCGTGCTCGACCTGCGCCTCGACGAGGTCGACGACGTCATGGCGCTCAACTACCTGTCGCCCGTGCGCCTCACCCTCGCGCTGCTGCCGCGCATGGTGGCACGCGGCGGCGGCCGCGTGGTCACCATCTCCTCGGTCGCCGCCCGGCTCGGGCCGCCGCACGAGGCGTCGTACGCAGCGTCGAAAGCTGCCATTGCTGCCTTCATGGAGTGCGCAGCCGTCGACCTCGACGGCACTGGCGTGCTGTTCCACCTCGTGAACCCCGGCATCATCGACACCGATCTCTTCACGCTGCCCGACAACGAGCCGTCGCTGTCCCAAGGCATCGACGCGCTGCCCGTCGAGCAGCTCGCCGCCGCCGTGCTCGCGCAGTTGCGCAACGGAACGTTCGAGATCTACGTGCCCGACTGGTTCGCCGAGCTCGCCTCCGCCCGCTACGCCGACCTCGGTGCTTTCGTCGAAGGATCGCAGTCCTACGTTCGCTCCCTCCGCTCGACCCCGTAGCCCGCCGACGTAGTCCCCGCAACCAAGGAGCAGGAATGCAGATCGCCATCGGCCTCTACGAAGGCTTTACAGCGCTCGATGCCATCGGCCCGTACCAAGTGCTCTCGAGCGTGCCCGGCGCGGAGGTCGTCATCTGCGCAGCCCAGCGGGGCCCGCTCGCCGACGACAACGGCCTTTTGCATTTCGACATCGAGCACACCTTCGCCGAGGTCACCTCGCCCGATCTGTTGCTCGTGCCCGGCGGTCTCATCACCCGACGCCTCGCTCGTGACGGTCACCCAATCGTCGACTGGATCCGCGCTGCGCACCCGCGCACCACCTACACGACATCGGTGTGCACCGGTGCGCTGCTGCTCGGCAAAGCCGGCGTGCTCGAGGGGCTCTCAGCCACAACGCACTGGTGCGCCTACGACGAGCTGCGTGCGTACGGGGCGACGCCGACGGAGCAACGAGTCGTGCAGCAAGGCAAGGTCTGGACGGCCGCTGGTGTGTCGGCTGGCATCGACCTTGCCCTCACCCTCGTCGGTGAGATCTGGGGCGAGGCTGTGGCACAAGGCGTTCAGCTGGCTATCGAGTACGACCCGCAACCGCCCTACGACGCGGGTTCCCCGTCGAAGGCCCCAGCCGAGATCCTCGGGATGCTCCAGACCCTGCTCGCCGACTCGCAGGCCGAGATGCTGTCGTGACCTGATGGGGGCGCGCTGGCGCCTCGGCCTCAGGCGATGGCCTGATCCGGATCGCCGCTCACCGGCGCGTCGACGTGTCGCTCGGCGGCCCGGGTGCCAGCGTGGCGTCGTGACCGGCGATGAAGGGCACGTTTGCCCCCGTTCTCCCACGAGCCGCCAGCGGGTACCGGTTGAGCGGCGCCGTCGCTATCGCAGCGATCGTCCGGCGAGCGGCAACACCGTCGATCACGATGCCGACCCCCGGTGCGAGCGCACCCGCCCAGCGACGAGCCATCCGCTTCCCGACCGCAGTTGCGATGTGCCCGGAGATCGCCCGCGCGTCGGTGGTGTCGACCGCGAGCACGGCGTTGCTGACCTCGGACGTCAGGACGTCGAGATCGAGCTCGCGCCCGCCATCCGCGACTTGGTGCACGCGCAGCGACACAGCGATCCACACCTCGGCCACGAACGCGACGAGCAACCCCATTCCTGCCGCGGGCACCGTGGGCACGGCGGCGCCTTCGGTGAACAGCACGGCGATCTCATCGAGCTCCACGAGGCCGGCAGCTGCGCCTGCGGCTGTCGCCGCGAGCAGCCCCGCGGTACGCCTACTGCGGACCGGCAGCGGGTGCCTTGCCAAGACGGGCACGACCACTTGCGACAAGCGGCCAGCCTCCGCTTCGAGAGCCGTCAGCAGATCCCGGGGGCGACGCACGGACGTGAGTCGCCGGGCTGACACCTTGAGCTCGTCGACCACGTCGGACGGCAAGCGCGGGATGAGCGAGCGCACAGCAGCAGGCGCCGCTCTCGTCGACTCGTTGACTCGGCGCGGCAGCCCCCTGGCGGCTTCCCACATCGCGCCTACCGCGCCGAACGCCGATCGTCGATCCACGGGTGCATGTTGCCCAGGACCGGCCGCATCCACACGAGCCCGGCATGGCTCGAGAACCTGCTGCGTTCCTCAACTCGATGGACGAGCGCACGAGCCCGCGGGCTGGAGTGCGACCAGCGTGTCAACGGCTGGCAGCGCGGCTCGCTTCAGCCGCGCCGTGTTCCGCGATGTGCTCGAGCACGAGGGCCGCGACACGGTCGGGCGCGCGCTCCGGGAGCCAGTGCCCAACGTCGGCGAGCGTCTCGAAGCGGTAGGGCCCATCGACCTCCTCTCGGGTAAGGGAGGCGGCGCGGGGGCGCAGCGCGAAGTCCAGAGCGCCGTACACGTACAGGGTCGCGACACTCGAACGTCCGCGGTCGGCGCTGCTCGCGAACGGCAACGCTCGGTACCAGTTGAGCGCGGCGGTGAACGCGCCGGGCTTCTGCAGCAGCGCTCGGTAGCGCTCCCAGTCCCGCGAAGGCAGCCCCGACCGCTCGAGGGTTCGCCGAAGGAGGCGCTCACCGCGGCCCGTGATCGCGAGCTCGGGCAGGAACGGCAGTTGGAACGCAGCGATGTAGAGCGAGCGCAGCGCCTGGTCGCTCGACCAGAACGATCGGATCATCGCTCGGCTGTGCGGGGTCGCGAGCGATGTCATGGTGTGCAGGCGATCGGGTTCGCGCGCTGCGAGCGACCACGCGACAGCCCCGCCCCAGTCGTGACCGACAACGTGGACTCGATCGACGCCGATGTGGTCGACGAGAGCGACAACGTCGGCGACGAGGAGCTCGAGGCGGTAGGCCCGACGCCCGAGCGGACGTGCGCCACGCGAGTAGCCGCGCTGGTCGAGGGCGAGCACGCGGAGCCCGGCCCCAACGAGATGGGGCGTCACCCCGTCCCAGCACGCGCGCGTCTGGGGGAACCCGTGCAGGAGCACCACGACTTCACCGTCGGAAGCGCCGCTGTCGGAGTAGACGAAGCGAAGATCGTCGTGCGTGAAGAAGAGGTCCTTCGTCATGCCGGCGCGCTACCCCGCGGGGCGGTCGAGGGCGGACTCGAACACGGCTGCGACGTCGCGCGCGTACACGCTCGCGGCCTCGGTGCCGAGCTGCACGACCGACATGAGCAGCGACAGCACGATCGACACGAGTCCGTTCGCGATCGTGGTCGTGTCGATGTCGGTTCGCACGGTGCCCGAGGCCTGCTCCGCGTCGAGCCGCTCAGCGAAGACGCGGCGAAGCTCGGCCAGCGCAGGGATGTCGAGCACCCGCGCAGTCACGTCTGGCTCGAGCCCTGCGAGCAGCCGGCGGGCGAGCGGATGGTGCTCGACCGCGGCGACCAGGGTGAAGATCAAGGTCTGGCGCCAATCGGGGGCGAGCGGATCGTCGTCGAACAGCGAGACGCCTTCGCTGATCACGCCGGCGGCGTCCTCGTCGACCGCTGCGAGGAACAGGGTCTCCTTGCCGTCGAAGTAGGCGTAGGGCACGGTGCCGCCGACGTCAGCGTCGCGGGCGATGTCGGCAACCGACGTGGCGCGGTACCCCTCGCGGCCGAAGCGGGCGATGGCTGCGGCGAGTATCGCCCGGCGCGTCTGCTCACCTTTCTTGGGCGGGACGCTGGGGGCTCGCATCGCTGTGACCATTGCCACGCACGGTAGCCGAAATGAGGACTTGAGAGAAATACTCAGATCGTGCTACCGTCGGTAACCATGAGCACGCAAACCAGCGACACCCCGCGCAAGGTTCCGACGCGCCGCATCTCGTTCGAGGATTCGCTGCAACAGATACCGAAGCATTTCGCGGGCGACGGTGACCTGATCGCAAGCCATGTGGCGGCCGGTCTCTCGGCCGTGTTCCCCGATGGCGAGGACTTCTTCGTGCGGTCGGTGCGACACTTCCGCGCTGACATCACCGACCCCACGCTGAAGGGTCAGGTCTCCGGCTTCATCGGCCAGGAGGCGATGCACGGACGTGAGCATCGAGCCTTCAACGACCGGCTCGCGCAGCTCGGCTACCCGACCAAGCAGGTCGAGCGGTTCACGAAGTGGGGCCTGGAGCTCCGGGAACGAGTCGCTCCTCCCAAGGCCAATCTGGCCGCTACAGCCGCGCTCGAGCACTTCACCGCGACGCTGGCTGAATTGGTGCTCACCGACGCACAGACACGAGCCCAGTTCGGTCACCCGTCGGTGCGCGAGCTGTTCGAGTGGCATGCGCTCGAGGAGTCCGAGCACAAAGCCGTCGCGTTCGATGTCTACAAGGCAGTCGGCGGGACGGAGCGCATGCGGGTGTGGACGATGAACTTCTTGCGCTACGGCTTCGTCCTCGGCATGTTCGCCCAAGTCGGCGTGTCGCTGCTGTTCGACCGCGAGACCTACCGCCGCGGGAAGCTCCGCAAGAGCTGGAAGCGGTTCCGCACGTCGCCGGTGATGAGCCGCGCGGTGTGGGAGCAGCTGAAGGACTACAACCGCCCCGACTTCCACCCCGACGACCGCGACACGAACGCGCTGGTCGAACAGTGGCGCACCGAGCTGTTCGGCGAGCACGGCACGCTAACGAGCAAGCTCACCGGATCCAGCGCGGCTTGAGCTGAGCGAGCCATGGAGACGATGGAGCACCTCGACGTCCTGGTCGTCGGAGCTGGCCTGTCCGGCATCGGCGCCGGCCACTACCTGCAGACCGATTGCCCGTGGGCGTCGTACGCGATCTTCGAAGCGCGCGATGCGATCGGCGGCACGTGGGACCTGTTTCGCTACCCGGGCATCCGGTCCGACTCCGACATGCACACGCTCGGCTATTCGTTTCGGCCGTGGGATGGCAAGAAGTCGATCGCCGACGGCGCTTCGATCCTGCAGTACATCAAGGACACGGCCGCGGTCGAGGGCATCGATCAGCACATCCGTTTCAACCACCGCATCACACGAGCCGAGTGGTCGACCGACGACGCGTGCTGGCATGTCACCGCCGAGAACACCCGCACCAGCGAGCGGGTCGAGCTGACAGTCGGGTTCCTGTTCTCGTGCAGCGGCTACTACCGCTACGACCACGGCTACCAGCCCGACTTCGCCGGCATCGAACAGTTCAAGGGCACCGTCGTGCATCCGCAGGCGTGGCCGGAGGATCTCGACTACGCAGGCAAGGACGTCGTCGTCGTCGGCAGCGGCGCCACGGCGATCACGCTCATCCCGTCCATGGCCGAAACAGCCGGTCACGTCACCATGCTGCAGCGGTCGCCCTCCTACATCGCGTCGATGCCCGAGACGAGCCCAGCAGCCAAGATCCTGCGCCGCGTCGTGCCGAAGCGCTGGAGCGGCGACGCGATCAAGTGGTTCCACGCGCTCATGACCCAGGGCTTCTACCAGGTGAGCCGTCGCTACCCGTCGTTCGTGAAGCGGCTGTTGCGCAAGGGACTCGAAGCGCAGCTCCCCAAGGGCTACGACCTCGACACGCATTTCACGCCGAAGTACAACCCATGGGATCAGCGCTTCTGCGTCGTGCCCAACGGCGACCTGTTCAAGGCGATCAAGAAGGGCACTGCGTCGGTGGTCACCGATCACATCGACACGTTCACCGAGAAGGGCCTGCTGCTCGAGTCGGGCGTCGAGCTCGAGGCCGACATCGTGGTCACTGCAACCGGGCTCGAGCTGCTCTTCATCGGCGGCATCGATATGGCGGTCGACGGCGAGAAGGTCGACCTGCCGAGCCTGCTCACCTACAAGGGCATGATGCTTGAAGGCGTACCCAACGCCGCGGTGGCGATCGGCTACACGAACGCCTCTTGGACGCTGAAGTGCGACCTCACGTGCCAGTACGTCACCCGACTGGTCAACCACATGCACACCAGCGGTTTGCGACAGTGCACCGCCGAGAACAGCGACCCGTCAGTCACCGCGCAACCGCTGCTCTCGCTGTCGTCGGGCTACGTGACTCGTGCCGCCGACAAGTTCCCGAAGCAGGGGTCGCGCTATCCGTGGCAGGTGTATCAGAGCTACCTGCGCGACTACCGCGCGCTCCGGCTCAAAGGCATCGAGGATGACGCGATGGTGTTCTCGAACCCGGCCCCGGAACACGGCCACCAAGCGAGGGCAGCGGTGGCATGAAGCACTTCAGCGGGTGCGTTCGACGGCGACGACTGTCGTCGCTCTGAGACACTCTTGGGCGTGCTTCTCCCCGCCCTGGGTTGCCTCGGGATCGCGGTCGCGATTCGCGCTGTCTACACGGGCGTCTCACGGGGGCTTGCGATCGGCGCGGCTTCGCTCATGCCCTTCATCGCTGCTCGCTGGGTCCTCGGCCACGCCGAGTCGGGCTACGAGGAGGACTCGCTCGGGGTGCTGGCCATCTCCTTCGTCGGGTGGCTGGCTTTCCCCGCAGTCGTCGTGCTCGTTCTGGCGATCGGCTACCTCCGTCGAAGCCGAGGCATCGCGACGTCGTTGGTCGCCGGTGTGGCTGTCGTCTTGTGCGTGTGGTCAGCCTGGCTCGTGAGACCCATCGCTCCCAACGGGAGCGATCATCCCGAATCGCTTCGAGCGGGCTTCGACTCGCTCCGCGCGGACGTCGAGAGATACATCGACGCGGTGGCGCCCGACAGGGTGAAGCTCGATGCTTCCCTCTCGACGACCTCGTGCAAAGACGTGTTCGGGAGGACACGCGGCGCCGCGGACAGCGGCATGCAGTTCACGGTCGACGGTGGCCTGTCCGATGTCGAGCTCGATCGACTCGCGGACCAGTTGCGTAGCGACGGATGGCAGGTGGAAACCGGAACATCTGGGACAGCCACGCGCAGCCCCTACGTCGGGGCGCAGCGCGATGGCTACTACTTCGGCGCCCGACGCGAGGCGAACGGCCTCGGCCACGGTCAGGCCGGCACCCCGTGCCTGCGCGAATGACTCGACGCGCCTGGCCGGGAAGGGCGGCTCTCGGGCAGACGAGCAGGCAGACACACGCTGGACTGAACGCCGCAACGAGGCGGCGGTCGCAGCGGAGCCTTCAACTTGGTGGTCGGGCGGGGCGTCGATCCCCGGACCTTCCGCTTTTCAGGCGGACGCTCTGCCGACTGAGCTACCCGACCGTGGGTTCGTGGGCGAGGCCCACGTCGCGGTCCCGACGGGATTTGAACCCGCGACCTCCGGCTTGACAGGCCGGCGTGCACTCCAAACTGCACCACGGGACCTCACATCCCCCGAAGGGGAAGCCGCAGGTTAAGGGCGGCCGCCCAACGTCGCAAGCGACTCGCTGGTGGACCGCATCGAGCGGTTCGCGTTCGCTTCGTCCACGCGGCTACGTCACTCCGAAGACCGCATGACGCCAACCCGAGGAGGCTCCGCCCATGCGCGGCTCCACCCCCCTTCGCATCGCCGGCGCGGCCTTCGTCGCTGCCGGTGCCTACATCCACATGAACGAGTGGCTCGACACCTACCGCCACACGCCCTCTGATGTGCCTGGCTCGTGGGTGGTGCGCATCGGGTTCCTCGTCGACGTCGCCATCTCCGTCGTAGCGGTCGCTGCGCTGCTCTTCACCGCGCTGCGCCGGGCGCGCTGGGCGACGCTTGTGGCCGTCGCCGTCCTGGGTTTCCAGGCCGGAGCTCTCGCCACGCTGATCCTCAGTCGAACGGGGAGCGTGTTCCAGTGGATGGAACCCGTCTGGACAGACGCAGCGGAGCAGTCACGCGCGGTCGAGATAGGCGCGTTGGTCAGCATCGCCGGCGCGCTCGTCCTGAGCGGGCTCGACAGGCGCGTCCGCCGATCGACGAACACGCGCTTGGCACCCCCAACGGGGTTCGAGCCCGTGTCCCCACCTTGAAAGAGCCAGCAATTTCGGGCCTTTTTGTGCCGTCCAGTGCCAATGCGCAGGTCAGAGTCCGCGCGCGAATCCGGCCTGCGATGCGCTGTGACACCCCGTGACGGGCAGTTGATGAGCACCCAGATGGGCGAGCGTTTCGACTCGCACCGACGTGGTCGGCGCGCTCTGAGGTCTGCGCTATCGCTCGCGAGTGCCCCGAGGCTCGCGCGCCGGAGTTCACGACAGTGACGGTGAGGTCACGATAGCCACGTCGGTCAGCACCCCGCGTAGGTAGCGGCTCAACACCCCATCTGCTTGCCCATCTTCGGCGCGAGACTCGCCCCTGTGGCTGGCGTGTTCCGTGTTGCTCGTAACCCCGACGAGCTGTCGACGTTGCCGTACCTGATCGAGGTGCCGCTGGCGTCCGGCCCACTGCACTTGAAGGCGAAGGACACGTGGCCGCGCACCGCGAAGGTCTACCTTCATCGCGCTGACAGATGGCCTGCCGAGGCCGAGCTGCTCGAGGAGGTCGCGGTGCGCTCGTGCGTACGTCGAGGCGTCGCCGTCGACCTGGTGCTCGACCGCAGCCGCGAGAATCGCTCGCAGATCGTCTTCACGACGCTAAAGGGCGGGCGCGAGGGGATCTTCTGGCAATCAGCGCGCACCACGCGCAAGACCCGACCCGGTCTGCGAGTCCCGACGCGTCGCTCTGCCGCCGGCGCGCTCGAGATCATCGTCGACACCCGCGAGCGCTACGCCTGGAAGTTCGCCGACCAACAGGCGACCACGACCAAGCGCGCGTTCGTCGTCGGCGACTACGCCGTCGAGCTCGACGGCACGATCGTCGCGACAGTCGAGCGCAAGAAGCGGCAGGACATCGCGGGTCGGCTCGTGGATGGCAGCCTGCTCATCACCTTGGGCGAGCTTGCGACCGTGCCGCGCGCCGCGATCGTCGTCGAGGACCGCTGGGCTGACGTCTTCCGCCTCCAGCACGTCTCCCCGAGCATGGTCGCCGAGATGATCCCCGCAGCTCAGGTCCGCTACCCGACGGTGCCGATCGTCTTCTGTGAGACGAGGGCGCTCGCCCAGGAGTGGACCTACCGGTTCCTCGGCGCCGCGCTCAACTACGCGGACGAAGAAGCCAGCCTCTCGGACTGACAGCGGACCGCTGATCTGTGCGGGTCGCGTGACTGGCCTGGGGCGCCCATCGCGGGCACACCGGCGCGACCCGGGAGGTGTCGATGAGGTATGTGCGGATCTACACCGAGAACGGCGGTGGATCGGCGTTCGAGGACGTCGATGCTGCGATGAGCGAGCGTGACATCGTCGACGGCGTGCCGCCGCTACTCGTCTCGGAGCCACTTCCAGTGAGTGCGCTGATCTTCGTTGAGCAACGCTCGGGAGACCCTGACTGGGAAGCCCACGTGGCGCCCAGACGCCAGTGGGTGATGGCGCTGCGAGGACGGGTCGCCATAACAGTGTCGACCGGTGAGCGGCGCGAGTTCGGCCCCGGTCAGCCGATCCTCGCTGAGGACACCGAGGGCGAGGGCCATGTCTCCACGCCGCTCACCGAAGACTTCGCGTTCGTGATGATCCCCGTCGCGGGCTGAGGCTTCGTCGGCACCGAACTGCCGTTCTGCTGCACCCTCGAGTTATGCGAATCGCACCAGAACGCGCGCCCGTAACGACGTCGAGCAAGCGTGTGACACGACCGCGAGCACGAGGGCCCTCAGAGCAACGAGATCCGGAGCGAACAAGATTGGAACCTCCGGTTGCCGCCGCGCTCGCCACGAGGCCGAGGCTGACCGGGCCGCCGGACGGTTCCGGACGGTCCAAGAGCTCCGGGGAGCCTGAGCTGGCTCTCGACGCCCGCCGGCTGCTCGAGACGTTCGAGCAGCACGAGGTGAGGTACCTGCTCGAGACGGCCGGCGACCGTGCAGACGTCAATTCCCGAGGTCAGCATCGTGGTCGCCACGTAGTGACGCAGGTCGTGCAGCCGCAACCTGGGCAGCCCGCACCGCGCTCGCAGCTGGGTGAAGCGTCGCGAGGTGCTGTCGGGTCGCCGAGCTCGCGGGGTTCACGGGCAGCAAGCCCCACCGCACGCCCTGCTGCCGAGCGACCGTGCAGCACGCCGTGGATGCGCCTTGCTTGGGGCACCCCCAACGGGGTTCGAACCCGTGTCGCCACCTTGAAAGGGTGGTGTCCTAGGCCACTAGACGATGGGGGCTGGATAACGCGGGGCCGTTGCATCCGCGGGCCGACATTACTTTGACCGTCTGAGCAGGAACATCTCCGAGCCGACCGTCGTTCAGGATACTTGCACACGCAACTACTTGGAGGTCACATGCCCGCTGTCACTGCCGATGCGCTCACGCTCCCGAGGCTGCCCCAGCCCGCGCCAGGAGCCGTGACCCGCGCGGTGCGCTCGGTCACCACAGCACCTCGAGGTTTCGAGGGTGAGGGTTTCCCGGTGCGCCGCGCCTTTGCAGGGGTCCACCTCGCGGACCTCGATCCGTTCATCCATATGGACCAGATGGGTGAGATCGACTACGCGCCGGGCGAGCCGAAGGGCACCGACTGGCACCCGCATCGCGGCTTCGAGACCGTGACCTACATCATCGACGGGACCTTCCAGCACCAAGACTCCCACGGCGGTGGTGGCGTGATCTCGAACGGCGCGACGCAGTGGATGACGGCTGGTGGGGGAATCCTGCACATCGAGACGCCGCCGGAGCAGCTCGTCGTCAGCGGTGGGCTCTTCCACGGCGTGCAGCTGTGGGTGAACCTGCCATCGAAGGACAAGATGGTCGAGCCCCGCTACCAGAACCTGGAGGGGGATGAGGTCACGCTGCTCGGCTCGGCCGACGGCGCTTCACTCGTGCGGCTCATCGCTGGCGACGTCGATGGTCATGCCGGGCCGGGGGCGACGCACACCCCGATCACCGTCGCACACGCCACGATCGCTCCCGGCGCGCAGTTGGTCGTGTCGTGGCGTCGCGACTTCAACGCCCTCGCCTACGTGCTGGCTGGCGCGGGTACGGCCGGCGCAGAGCGGGCGCCCATCGCCAGCGGGCAGCTGGTGCTGTTCGGCGCAGGAGACAGCGTCGTTCTCGCCGGGTTCGAGCAGCTCGATGTGCTCCTGCTCGGTGGCTTGCCGATCCGCGAGCCTGTCGCGGCCTGCGGGCCGTTCGTGATGAACACCAAGGCTGAGCTGCAGCAGGCCATGGACGACTTCGATGCCGGGCGGCTCGGAACGATCCCCGCGGACGGGCTGCGCCCCTACCGCCCTTAGAAGCCCCCGGCTCGAGGGCTTACAGTCCGAGACCATGGAGTTCGAGCTACCGGGCGACGACGATCCTCGACGCGCGAGCGTGCGCGACTGGTTGGCGGCGCACCCGGGGAGCTCCGGGCGCGCGTTGGCAGAAGCCGGCTATGTGGCACCCCATTGGCCGGCGCCTTACGGGCTCGACGCGGACCCGATCCACCAGATCCTGATCGACCAGGAGCTGCACCGTGCCGGCGTGCGTCGCCCGGTGAACCCGATAGGCATCGGGTGGGCTGGACCAACGATCCTCCACGCTGGCACCGAGGAGCAGAAGCGGCGCTATCTCCCTCGGCTGCTGTCTGGTGAGGACATGTGGTGCCAGCTCTTCAGCGAGCCGGGCGCGGGGAGCGACCTGGCCGGGCTCACGACCAAGGCGGTGCGCGACGGTGAGGAGTACGTCGTGAACGGTCAGAAGATCTGGACGTCGCTCGCGCAGCACTCGCGCTACGGCATCCTCATCGCGCGCACCAACCCCGACGCGCCGAAGCACAAGGGCATCTCCTACTTCGTGTGCCCGATGGACACGCCTGGCATCGACGTTCGTCCGATCGTGGAGATGACCGGTGCGGCGCTGTTCAACGAGGTCTTCCTGACCGACGTACGCATACCCGCAGAGAACCTCGTGGGCCGCGAAGACGAGGGTTGGACGTTGGCCAAGGTCACCCTCGGCAACGAGCGCGTCTCGCTGTCGAGCGGCGGCGCGTTGTGGGGCAACGGGCCGACGGCGCAGGATCTGCTCGACGTCGTCCGCAAGGAAGGTGGTTGCGGCGATCCGGTGTTGCGCCAGCGCCTGGCTGCGCTGCACATCGAGGCGAAGCTGCTCGACCTCATCCGCCTGCGCACGGTCAGCGCGCGCATCCACGGTCGCCAGCCTGGTCCCGAAGCCTCGATCCGCAAGGTGCTCGCCGACGAGCACGGTCAGCACATCATGGGTCTCGCTCGCGATCTCTCGGGTGCCGGAGGGATGCTCGCGGGTCAACCCGGGACCGGGCCGCTCGGGACCGACCCGGCGATGTGGCACAGCGGGTTCCTGTTCTCGCCGGCGCTGACCATCGGTGGCGGCACGGGTGAAGTGCAGCGCAACATCATCGGCGAGCGCGTGCTCGAGCTGCCCCACGACATCGACGTGACATGAGCGGACGCGCGGCTCAGTCGTCCCAACCGGCGAGGGCGTGGACGATCTCACCGACGTACTGCGTCAGCAGCTGGTAGACGACGAGACCGGGGATGCGCGGGTCGTCGTCGTCGAGCTCGTCGAGGTCGAGCTCCTCGGAAATGTCGAGCGTGGTTCCGAGAACGAGCCGGATGCTGTTTATGGCCACCATGCAGACGTTCAGCGCGTCCGCATCGAGTTCGGTGGCTGCAGCCGACGCCTCCAACACGTCGAGATCGCTCAGGCGCCGCTCGAGCAGGCTGTCACCGATCAGCTCCTTGTACTCGGCTTCGCGCTGGGGGTCGTTCGCGTAGCCGGGAGGAAAGAGCCGCGTCGTCGCGTCGGTGGGGCCCGAGACGAGCACATCGCGGAGCTGGTCGGTCAATCGGCGCAGGAGCGCTCGTTCGTCGGCGTCGAAGTCGAAGAGGAAGCGGTCGGCCTCGATGCGTCGGATGCGAGGTCCGAAGATCGGAACGCTCACTCGTCGTGCTGCATCGTCGCCCACAGACCGTGCTCGTGGAGGCGGAACACATCGAGCTCGGCCTTCTCCCTCGTGCCGTTCGAGACGACGGCTCGGCCCTTGTGATGCACGTCGAGCATCAGCTTCTCGGCGTGATCGCGGTTGTAGCCGAAGAGCTTCTGGAGCACGAAGGTCACGTAGTCCATGAGGTTGATCGGGTCGTTCCACACGATGACGACCCAAGGCCGATCGGCCACTTGGTCATCGTGGATCGTTGGCTCGTCGATCTCGGCCGGCGCCAACGCCGTGCACATCATCGGGCACTCCCCGAGATGACGCGCTCCGGCTCGGGTCGGGGTGGCTCGGCCACCATCGTCAATCGCAGCGTGAAGCGCAGCACTGCCACCCAGAGGAGCACGGCGCCGAAGACGTGCGCGCCGACGAGGAGCGCTGGCACGCCCGTGAAGTACTGCGTGTAGCCCACCGCGGCCTGAGCAACGAGCACGACCAGTAGCTGCTGGCCGTCGCGGCGAGCTCGGGCGGGGGCGGAGGTGCGGCGCAGCAACCAGAGCGTCAGCAGAACAGCGACGAGCAGGAGGTTCTCGGCCACGCCATGGACGCGCGCGACGCTGGAGACCGCAACATCGAGCCGTGGCGCCTGATCATCTCCAGCATGCGGGCCAGCGCCCGTGACGATCGTGCCGGTCATCACAACGAGCGCGGTCGCGGCGACGATCAGGCGGGCCATCGCCCGCACCTCCGGCGCCACGACGGCGACGGTCCTGCCTTCGGGTTGCGCGGCGCGGTGGTGCAGCACGACAGCGTCGGCCACGAGCAGCATCGAGACGAGGAAGTGAGCCATGACCAACGGCGGCGACAGATCGAACAGCACCGTGACGCCGCCGAGCGCGACCTGGCCGACGACTCCGAGCACGAGGCCGAGCGCCAACACCGTGAGATCGCGCCTCGGCGGCGTGCGCCACAACGAGGCGAGCACTGCGAGCATCACAGCAAGCGAGACAGCGCCGGTGAAGGAGCGGTTCACGAACTCGATGGTGCCGTGGATGCCCGTGGCTCCTCGGGGCACGAGACTCGTCGACTCACATCGCGGCCACGTCGGGCAGCCGAGACCTGAGCCCGTCAGGCGAACCGCGGCACCCGTCACGATGATCGCACCCAGCAGCACGAGCGCCGCAAGCGTGAAGCGCTCGTAGGTCGCAGGGGAGATGCGGGGCGCTCGCACCGCGCCGGAGGCTAGTGCTCAACGAAGGTGCCACTCCTTGGCGAAGGCGTCGAGGATGCTCGGGGTGACGAGCGCGGCGCCCTCCTCGGTGAGGTGCACCCCGTCTGGCCTCCTGACGCGAACCGTCGAGCCGTCAGGTGCGGTGAGATCGTCGGTGTAGCCCCCGCCCGGTCCCGCGAGGAGCGGGCCGAGCGGGGTGTAGACGGTCGCGAGCCGCTTGGCCGCCTCGGACTGCGCGGCTGCGTTCATCGCCTCCTTGGCCCCGTCGAGGTTTTCGGGGCGCTCGGATGGGAGGCCGAGCCACACGACGGTGCGGGCCCCCCCTTTCGAAGCGATGTCCATCATGATCCCGACGCGGTGGGCGTACTCCGCCTGCCACTCCGGCGTGAAGAGGGGGTAGAAGGCGCCGTCGGGACCGTGCAGGGGTTGGTCGTCGTTGCCGCCGAAGGAGAGCACGACCACGTCGGGATCGTGTGCCTGCATCTGCGCGCTGAGCTCGGCCGCCCAGTCGAGCACGTCTGACCGGACCAGACCGGTGCCGACCTGGGCGTCGGTGGTGAAGTTGTAGCGGCCGTCGCCGCTCACCGCGTTCTGCACCTGATCGCTGATCGTACCCATCAGCGAATCACCCCCCATCCAAACCTTCAGCGGTGCAACGAAAGTCGGCACGCGCCGCGGGGGCTGCGTCGTCGTCGTGACCACCGCTGTGGTCGTGGTCGACGCCGCCGTGCTCGAGGCGCTGGGAGTCGAGGTCGACGCGCTCGACGAAGGGGCGCTCACCCCACCGGCGAAAGTGGTCCCTGCCGGCGGGTCGGCGTGCCCCGTCGCCGATGCCAGCCAGTCGCGGGGGCGATCGAGGCGAAGGGCGTGGCTCAGAGACGCGAGCGGGCGCGCGACGTCCAACAGCAGATCGCGACCCGCGCCGTACGACTGGTGCTCAGCAGCGCGCTCGACGCTCGGCGCGGCGAGGAGCGCGGCAAGCAGCAACGCGCTGAGCACGGTGAGGACAGCGCGGCCCGCCGACATCGGCGAGCGGGTCTCCCGGTGGTCCGCTACGCGGAACGCGTCGTTCAGAGACCTGTCCCTCGAGCGACGGCCGACTCGATCACGACGTGACATCAGAACTGGAAGTAGATGAAGGGCGAGACGCCCGTTGGTCCGAGGACATCGACGACGAGAAGCACGGCGGCGAGTGAAGCGCCTTGGGCTCCCAGCGACCAACGTGACCACGCGGCCTGCGCACGGGCGACGGTGCCGGCGGGGACGTGTTGGAGGCAGAGCATCACGACGATGGTGACGATGACCCAGCCGTGCACGGCCGTCGAGCTGGGATGAGACAGCCGGCCGAGGACGGCGAACGCGTTGGCGAAGCTCGTGGCCCGGAAGAAGACCCAGCCGAGGCAGACGATGTGAAAGGTCACGATCCGTCGCAGCCACACACGCGGCGAGCCCCTTGTTGCGCCCGCTATCGCGTAGCGAGGTTCCGCAGCGAGCCGAGGGTCGGCCGCCAATGCGACCCGACCCGATGAGCTCGGCGCAGCCCCGGGCGTAGCGGCCAGCTCCGGTTCGGGGAACGGCACCATCGTGTAGCGATGCGACCACCAGCGTTCGACCACGAGCCCGCCCCCATGCAGCGCGCCCCACGCCACGAAGGTCCACCCGGCGCCGTGCCACAGCCCTCCGAGCAGCATCGTCAACATGAGGTTGCGGTACGTGCGTCGACGCCCGCCCTTGCTCCCGCCCAACGGGACGTAGAGGTAATCGCGCAGCCACCGCGACAGCGTCATGTGCCAGCGCCGCCAGAAGTCCTGGAGCGATGTGGCCGAGTATGGGGCGTCGAAGTTGGCAGGGAAGCGGAAGCCGAGCAGCAGCGCCATGCCGATGGCCATGTCGGTGTACCCCGAGAAGTCGGCGTAGATCTGCAGCGCGTACGCGTAGATGCCGAGGAGGGCCTCGAAGCCACCGTGGCGCTGGGGGACGCTGAAGAGCGCGTCGGCCTGCTCGGCGAGGTAGCTCGCGATCACCACCTTTTTCACCAGCCCGGCAGCGATGAGCCAGAAGGCGAGCGACGCGTCGACGCGGCGCGGGTCGCGGCGCCGGCGTAGCTGCGGGAGGAACTCGCGCGCCCGCACGATCGGCCCAGCCACGAGGTGGGGGAAGAACGAGAGGTACACGGCGAAGTCGATGAACGAAACAGGGGTGATGATCCGCCGCCGCACGTCGATGACGTAGGACAGGGCCTGGAAGGTGAAGAACGAGATGCCGACGGGCAGCAGCACGTTGGGAACCGACACGTGCCAGTCGATGCCGACCCAGCTCAGCGCGTTGGCTGTGGAATCAGCGAAGAAGCCGGCGTACTTGTACCAGCCGAGCACGCCGAGGTTGAGCGCCACAGCCAAGAGGGTCCAGCGGTTGCGTGCCCGATCGCCGCGCTCGCGGTGGATGATGGTCGCCAGCATCTGATTGCCGACGATCGAACCGCCGAGCAAGAGCAGATAGTGCGCGTCCCAACTGGCGTAGAACACGAAGCTTGCCGCGACTGCGAAGGGCTTCCAGCGCTGCGGCCGGTGCATCAACAACCAGCTGATCGGCAAGACCAGCGAGAAGAAGATCGCGAATCGAATTGTGGGGAAGAGCACGTCGGCCTCGGGAGCGGCAGCGTCGAGCCCGCGACCCAGCTCGCGGCCGGACCGGCCCCTCTCCGGGGCGCAATGCTAGGCCGCGCGGGTCGCCAGCTCCGTGTCCCGTTGGTGGACGTCGCGGCTTTGGCCGGTCTGCTCCCCCGGACGTAGTGTCGCCTCCGCCATGCACCAGTCCGCTCGGCTCCCCCTGCGCTCGCGCGCTGCTGCCTATGTCGCGCTCACCAAACCGCGGATCATCGAGCTGCTCCTCGTCACCACGGTGCCGACGATGGTGGTCGCCGAGCGGGGTCTGCCTTCGGTCTCGCTGATGGCAGCCACCGTGGTCGGCGGGACGATGGCTGCCGGCGGGGCGAACGCCATCAACATGTACGTCGACCGCGACATCGACAAGCTCATGAAGCGCACACGGCACCGCCCTCTGGTGACCGGAGTCATCGAGCCGCGCAATGCGCTCGTGTTCGCCCTGGCCCTCGAGGCCACAGCCTTCGGCTTCCTCTGGATCACGGTCAACCTGCTCTCTGCCCTGCTCGCTGTCAGCGCGACGTTGTTCTACGTCTTCGTGTACACGCTGTGGCTGAAGCGCACGTCGAGCCAGAACATCGTCGTCGGCGGCGCGGCCGGCGCTGTGCCCGTCCTCGTCGGCTGGGCCGCGGTCACCAACAGCCTCGGCTGGGCGCCCATCGTGCTCTTCGGCATCATCTTCTATTGGACACCGCCGCACTTCTGGGCCCTCGCGATCCGTTACCGCGACGACTACGCAGCGGCGGATGTGCCGATGCTCCCCGCCGTGGCCAGCCTGCGCACCACCGCGGTGCGCATCACGATCTACACGGTCCTGTTGACCGTGCTCACCGTCGTCTTCGCCCCGGTCGCGGGGATGGGCCACCTCTACGTCGGCTCGGCCATCGTCCTTGGGGCCATCTTCTGCTTTCTGGCCGTTCGCCTGCAGAGCGATGCGACACCAAAAGCCGCCATGCGGCTCTTCGGATGGTCGATCACTTACATCACGTTGTTGTTCGGGGCCATGGCCGCCGACCAGCTCCTGCGCTCCGGCCTCTGAGCGGATTCCGAAGGGCGACCCGTCGATGAATAGAGTCCCGAGCCAGCCATGACGATGACCGAGACACGACCTTCAGCCGCGCCTGCGCCGACGCCGGACGACCGAGGCGACGCCGCAACCGTTGGCCGCCAGCCCGGCCTGATCAGCGTGTTCGGGTCCGGCGATCCGGCGGTGATCGGCCGGCTGTGGATCGGCACCTCGGTGCTCTTCACGTTGGGCGGCCTCGTGCTCGCTGCGCTCATCGGCGCTGAGTCGCTCAAGACGCTCACGTTCAACGTCCTCGGGCGCGACACCTACTTCCAGGCCTTCTCGCTCGACCACGTCGGCCTCGTGTTCCTCGCCGCGATCCCGATGCTCATCGGGGTCGGCACCATCGTCGTCCCGCGGCAGGTGGGCGCTGACACCGTCGCATTCCCGCGCGCAGCGGCCGCCGCCTACTGGGCGTACCTGCTCGGCGGGGTCATGACCGTGGCCAGCTACCTCATCAACGGCGGACCCGGTGGCGGAAGCGTCGAAGGCGTCGACCTCTTCCTCGTCGCGCTCGCCATGGTGTGCGCGGCGCTGATCCTCGCCTCGATCTGCCTGGTGACCACGGTGCTCGCGCTGCGCCCGGCCGGTCTGACGCTCGATCGTGTCCCGGCCTTCGCCTGGTCGATCCTCGTTGCCGCCACCATCTGGATCGCCGGGCTCGCGGTGCTCGTCGGCGTCCTCGGGGTGCTCTACGTCGACCATCGCTACCGGGCCTTCAACCTTGGCGACGGCAACAGCGGCACCATCGAGACCTGGCTCACGTTCGTGCGCACGCAGCCCCAAGTCTACGCCATCGGCATCCCTGTGCTCGGCTTCGCAGCCGACGTCGTGCCCACCCTCACGGGCCGTCCCCAGAAGCGTCATGGCATCGTGCTCGGCGCGATCGGCGCATTCGGGGTGCTGAGCTTCGGCGCCTGGACGTTGGCAGCCCACGACCATCCGCACCTGTACCGCGAGGCGCTCTACAGCTTGATGGCCGTCGCCGCGCTGCTGCCGGTGGTCGCGATCCTGGGCGGGTTGGTCGAGAGCCTCATCAAGGGTAAGCCCGCCGTGCGTGCGCCGCTCGTGTTCGCGCTCGCCGCAATGCTGATGCTCGGCGCAGGCGTGCTCGTCGGCGCGTTGCAGGTCGTCGCCCGGTTGCACCTGATCGGCACAGCAGCCGACGACAGCGTCACGTTCTACGTCGTCGGCGCTGCGATCATCGCCGGCATCGGGGCCGTGCACTGGTGGTGGCCCCAGATCGTCGGCCAACATCTCAAGCAACCGCTGGCCAGCGCGTGCGCCGGGCTGCTCCTCCTCGGGACCATCCTGTGGGCGCTGCCGCTCCTCGTCGCCGGCCTGCTCGACGAGCCGCTCGGCCGGCTCGGGGCCGTGCGCGACGGCGTCGAGCTCCTCAACGGCGTGTCGATGCTCGGCGCGGCTGTTGCCGCGCTCGGCGTGTTGCTCCTCGTCGCCAACATCGCCGGATCGCTCGGGCGCAGCACCGACGACGCCGACATCCCGGCCGACCCGTGGGACGGGTTCACCCTCGAGTGGGCCACCGAGCCGGCGACGGTCGCGGTCGCGTCGCCGACGCCGCTCCTGGACCACAAGGAGGCCAGCGCGACGTGAGCGTTGTCCCGGCTGACCTCGCGCTCGGCACGCCGCCACCTGCGCTCCCGGCCCGACCCCGCGTGTTGCTCATCGGCACCGCGTTCGCGGTCAGCGCGATGGTGCTCGGCTTCGCCGGGCTGTTCGCGCTCTACATCCAGCAACGCGCCGGCGTGCTCCAGGCCGGGGGTGCGTGGCTGCCCAAAGGCGCCGACATCCCCACGGCGCCCGGCTCCGTTGCCATGGTCGGCCTCGTCATGTCCGGCTTCACGATGCAGTGGGCCGTGTGGGCGATCGGTCACGACGACAGGCCCCGCACGTACATGGCGCTCGGGCTCACCGCTGCGATCGGCTTGGCCTTCATCAACAGCATGGCCTTCTTCTTGACCCAGAGCGGGCTCAACGTGCACTCGCTCACCGGCTTGCTCGTGTTCAGCCTCGTCGGCGCGCACATCGCAGCCGTCGGCGCGGGTATCGCGTTCATCGGGCTCATGGCCTTCCGCACCCTTGGCGGGCAGTACTCGGGCAAGGACACCGAGGGCATCGCCGCCGCCGCCATCTACTGGTACGCCATCATCGCCCTGTACTTCGGCGTGTGGCTCCTCGTCTTCATCGAGAAGTAGGCGCCGCCATGCTGACCACCGGTTCCAAGTACTACTTCGGCCTGGCCGCGGCGAGCGTCGTCGGCGCTCTCGTGTACGGCTACGGCACCGGCGGTGGGTCCCTCGGCGTGCTCACCCTGGGCTTCTACGGCGGCGCCGGCGAGCACGTCGGCTTCATCGTCTTGCTCTTCGGTGCCGCGGCGACGCTTTTCCTCGGTGGCGTCGTCGTCGCCACCCGCGATGCGGATGCCGATCAGGTGCTCGCCGTCTCAGGCCTCGACGCGCTTCCAGCGGTGCCAGCGGCGAGCGGGGCGAGTTATTGGCCGGCCATAGGCGCACTCGGAGCTGCGATCGCGGTCACTGGTCTCGTCGTCAACACGCAGCTCTTCCTCCTCGGCGTGATCGTCGCGATCGTCACCCTGTTCGAGTGGATGGTCAGCGCGTGGTCCGAGCGCGCCACCGGCGATGCCGAGACCAACCGCAAGGTGCGCAACCGCCTGATGTACCCCGTCGAGGTCCCGGTGTTCGGCGCCTTCGGCATCTTCTTCCTCGTCTTGAGCGTGTCGCGGGTGCTGCTGGCTCTCCCAAAGAGCGGCTCGGCCATCGCAGCGATCGTCGTCGCCGTCCTCATCCTCGCCACGGCATCGATCCTCTCCTTCGCTCCCAGGGCGGGCCGCACCGTGCTCGCGGCAGTGTGCACCGTCGGTGCCCTCGGCGTGCTGGCTGGCGGCATCGTCTCTGCCGCGCACGGCGAGCGCAGCTTCGGAGGCGAGGAGCACGAGGTGCAGTACACGCCGCCCGACCGCGGGCAGGCGCCAGCGAACGCCCTGCCGGAACAGCTTGGGACCGCCCCCGAACCAGAGACGTCTTCGTCGAAGTGAGCCAGCGAATGATCCCCGTGTTGCGCCGGTCGCTGCGCCGCCTCCCCGTCCTCGGCGCGGTCGGCTTGGTGCTTGCCGGCTGCGGTGAGACGAAGCAAGACGTGTTCCACCCCGCCAGCGGCACCAACGCCGAGAAGATCAACAACCTCCAGGTCCCGGTCTTCATCGCTGCGGGTGTTGTCGGGCTGATCGTGGCAGCGATGCTCATCTACGTGATGGTCACCGGGAAGCGCCGAGCGGCCGAAGATGGCGAGCCGGAGCCCGAGCAGATCCACGGCAACTTCAGGGCCGAGATCAGCTGGACGATCGTTCCCGCCCTCATCCTCGTGGCCGTGGCCTTTCCGACGGTGAAGACGCTGCTCGACATCGCGCACAAGCCGAAGGACGCGATCAGCATCGATGTCTACGGCCAACAGTGGTGGTGGTCCTACGAGTACCACCTCTCCGGCGACGAGTCGGCCAAGCCCGACATCGTCACGGCCAACGAGCTGGTGATCCCCGCCGGCGTCGACGTGCACCTGCGCGTGCAGAGCCGCGACGTCATCCACTCGTTTTGGATCCCTGCGCTCAACGGCACGCGCGACGCGGTGCCAGGCCGCGTGCAGCCGCTCGAGCTCCGCGCGGACACCCCGGGTGAGTACGACGGGCAGTGCAAGGAGTTCTGCGGGCTCAGCCACGCCAACATGCGGGCTCGGGCCGTCGTGTTGTCCCAAGACGACTACGCCGAGTGGGTCGACAGCAACAAGGCCGATGCAAGGGCGCCCGCCGGGGGTTCCGCCGCGGCAGCGGGGCTCGACGTGTTCAAGGCGAAGTGCTCGAGCTGCCATCAGATCAACGGCGTCAACGAGGCCGAGGGCAAGGCTGCGCTCGTCGCTCTGCACGCGCCGAACCTGACGCACCTCATGGGCCGCAAGGTGTTCGCGTCCGCGCAGTTCGCGCTTTGGCTGCCCGACGCCCAAGGCAAGCTGGTGTTCAACCGCAACCAGCTCGAGGCCTGGTTGCGCGACCCACCGGCGTTGTTGCCCATGGCCCCAGACGAGAAGCGCGGGATGCCGAACCTCGCGTTGTCGGAGGACGAGATCGACAAGCTCATCGCCTACCTCGAGACCCTCGGCCCCATCCCATCGAACGCCGTCCCCCCCTCCGGGAGCTGACGCATGGCCATCATCGAAGCACCTGAGCCCCTTGCGCTGCCCTCCGGCGCCGGCCCTCCGACGACCGGCTCACCCATCGGGGTCTTCGGCCGCCCGACGGGGCAGGCCAAAGGCTGGCGCAGCTGGGTCACCTCGGTCGACCACAAGCGCATCGGGATCATGTACGGGCTCACCGCGATCGCCTTCTTCATCATCGGCGGTGTCGAGGCCCTTCTCATCCGACTCCAGCTCGCGCACCCGAACGGCACGGTGCTGAACGCGCAGCAGTACAACCAGGTGTTCACCATGCACGGCATCACGATGATCTTCCTCGTCGTGATGCCCCTTGGCGCGGCGTTCATGAACTACTTCATGCCGATTCAGATCGGCGCCCGCGACGTGGCGTTCCCGCGCCTGAACGCGTTCAGCTTCTGGACGTTCCTCTTCGGCGGGCTGTTCCTGAACTCCTCGTGGTTCCTCGGTGGTGCCCCTGACGGCGGCTGGTTCGCGTACGCGCCGAACACCAACCCGATCTTCAGTCCCAGCCACGGCATGGACTTCTACGCGCTCGGCCTGCAGATGACCGGTATCGCGTCGCTCGTCGGCGCCATCAACCTGGTCGTCACCGTCGTGAACCTGCGAGCGCCGGGCATGTCGCTGTTCAAGATGCCCGTGTTCACCTGGATGGGTCTCGTCACCCAGATGCTGCTCGTGTTCGCGATGCCCGTCATCTCTGTGGCGCTGTTCATGCTGACGTTCGACCGGCTCTTCGGCTCGCACTTCTTCGACGCTGCCGCCGGATCGGATCCGCTGCTCTGGCAGCACATGTTCTGGTTGTTCGGGCACCCGGAGGTGTACATCCTCATCTTGCCGGCCTTCGGGATCATCTCTGAGACGATCCCGGTCTTCAGCCGCAAGCCGCTCTTTGGCTACCCGTTCATGGTTGCGTCGGGCATCGCCATCGGCTTCATGGGGTGGGGTGTGTGGGCCCACCACATGTTCGCCTCTGGCGTCGGGCCAGTCGCCGTTGCAGCTTTCTCCGTTTCGACGATGTTCATCGCCGTGCCGACCGGCGTGAAGATTCTCAACTGGATCGCAACCATGTTCGGCGGCAAGATCACCTTCACGACGTCGATGAAGTTCTCCATCGGCCTCGTCGCGATGTTCACCATCGGCGGGTTGTCGGGGGTGACCCACTCGGTGTCACCGTCGGACCTGCAACAGACCGACACGTACTACATCGTCGCCCATTTCCACTACGTCATCTTTGGCGGCGCGTTGCTCGGCTTCTTCGCCGGCATGTACTTCTGGTGGCCCAAAGTGTTCGGCTACACGCTCAACGAACGCCTCGGCTCAGTGCACTTCTGGCTGATCCTGCTCGGCATGAACCTCACCTTCGGACCGATGCACATCCTCGGACTCCAGGGCGAGCCGCGCCGCACCTACACGTACAAGGATGGCTACGGCCTGAACTTCTGGAACATGGTGGCCACCATCGGCGCGTTCACGATCGCCTTGTCGGTGGTCGTGTTCCTGTACAACGCGGTGTCGGCGCACCGGCGCTTCGTGAAGGCTGGACGCCCCGTATTGGATGCCGACCCATGGGATGGTCGAAGCCTCGAGTGGATGGTGCCGTCACCCATGCCGGCCCACAACTTCGACGAGGTTCCGACCGTCGCTCACCTTGATGAGTTCTGGCACCGCAAGTACGGCGAGGACGACGACGGTCGACCGGTGCGCATCGCCGAGACGGTCGACGTCGTGCAGAAGGGCGACCCGACCGGCGTGCACCTGCCATCGCCGTCGTACTGGCCCATCGTCCTTGCATCGGGGCTCCCGCTCATCTGCTACGGCCTGATCTTCAACCTCGGCTTCGCCGCCCTCGGGGGCGTCATCGTCGGGATCGCGGCGTACGGCTGGGGGCTCGAGCCCAGCTTCGATCCCGATGCCGGGCACGATGCCGGGCACGATGCTGCGCACGAGGACGGCGACGGGTCGGCCGTCGCCGAGTTGCCCGCGGCGGCCGACGAGGAGAAGACAGCAGATGTCTGACGCGACCCTCGAGCACGCCGCGCCCAAGCCTGGCGAGCATGGCTGGACCCAGACGGGGCTCTCCAACGAGAAGCTCGGCATGTGGGTCTTCCTCGGTTCGGATTGCCTGCTCTTCGGTGGCCTGATCTCGACCTACCTGCTCTACAAGAACACCGCGGCCGTGGCGCCACTGCCGAAGCAGGTCTACGACATCCCTTTCACCTCGGTGTCGTCGTTCATCCTCCTGATGAGCTCGCTGACCATGGTGCTTGCGCTCTCCGCGCTCAACCGCGCCGATCACCGCCAGACCCGCCTCTGGCTGCTGACGACAGCCCTGCTCGGCGCGACATTCATCTCGGGTCAGGTGTATGAGTTCACCTCGTTCCTGCGCGAGGGCATGGGCTACACGAACAGCACGGCCTCATCGGCCTTCTACACCCTGACCGGATTCCACGGCGTGCACGTCTCCGTCGGCATCGTGCTGCTCATGTCCATGTACGTGATGTCGCTGCGCGGCCGCCTACCGGCGTCGAAGGCCGAGACGCTCGAGATCGTCGGCCTCTACTGGCACTTCGTCGACGTGGTGTGGATCGTCATCTTCCCCGTCGTGTACCTGATCCCGTAGGAGGAGCCGACATGACGAGCACCGAGACGGTCGAGCCCGCAGCAGTCGCATCGGGCGGTCACGACGAGGACCGCGTCGGCGGCCATGTCCACCCGAGCGACCTGCAGTACGTCTACATCGCGCTGTTCCTTGCCGCGATCACCGCCGTCGAGGTGGTGCTCTACTACGTCAAGCTCGACTTCCTCATCGGAGCGCTGCTCCTCGGCGTGCTCGGCGTCGTGAAGTTCGCGACCGTCGCGATGTTCTTCATGCATTTGCGCTTCGACTCGCGGATCTTTCGCTGGTTCTTCTGCGGCGGCCTCGCGCTCGCCCTGATCGTGTATCCGATCCTGCTCACCACGTTCCACTTCTGGTGGGGCCACGGGGCCCGCACGAACTGATGGCCTTCGCGCCAGCCGCCGACGACGCGCCTGACATCTGGCGGTGGTACCCGCACCCGGAGGTGTGGCTGCTCATCGCCGGCATCGTCGGGCTCGGGCTGTACGCGGTGCGCGTCGTGGGCCCGAAGGCCGTGCGCGACGGGTCGCCGATCATCACGAGAAGCCAACGCCGGTTCTTCGCCCTCGGTGTCGTGCTGCTCTGGCTCGGAGCCGACTGGCCGTTGCACGACATCGGCGAGCGTTACCTGTACGCAGCGCACATGGGCCAGCACCTGTTGCTCGCGATGGTGGTCGCGCCACTGTTCCTCCTCGCCACGCCGACGTGGCTCGCTCGGCTCGTGCTCGGCTCAGGGTGGGTCGGTGCCAAGGCTGTCCGTTGGCTCTGCATGCCTGTCGCGGCCGGCCTGTTGTTCAACGGCTTCTTCGTGTTCACGCACTGGCAGCCGGTCGTGAACAACTCGGTGCAGTACGCCGCGCTCCACTACTCGCTGCACCTGGTGCTCTTCGCAACGGCGCTGCTGATGTGGATGCCGGTCTGCGGCCCACTGCCTGAGCTGCGGCTGTCGCTGCCCGGGCAGATGGTGTACCTGTTCTGCCAATCGATCGTGCCAACCGTTCCGTCGGCGTGGCTGATCTTCGCCGACAAGCCGGTCTACGACGCGTACGTGCACGGCTACACCGTCTTCGGGATGACAACAGTTGACGATCAGCAGACAGCCGGCGTGCTCATGAAGCTCGGCGCGGGCATGTACCTCTGGGCGCTGATAGCGGTCCTCTTCGCGCGCTGGGCGAAGAGCAGCATGGAGGCCGATCGTGTCGGCATCCGCGTCAGCGAGCGCGAGCTCACCTGGGACGACGTGGCCACCCAGCTCGACCGAGCCGGCCCGGCCCCCGTCGAACCCACCCGCTGACCGCAACCTCGGCGTGGTTGCCGCGCCCTCGTGGCTATTCCCAGCGGAAGAAGCGCGACGCTGCGACGGGGGCGGCCACGGCCCACGCGGTGAGGACGATCCAGTCCCGGGTGGCGACGCTGAAACCGCGAGTCAAGGAGCCGGTGAGCGCGCCGACGAGCGCGCCGGCCGGCAGCAGCTCTGCGATCGAGCGCAGCCAACCCGGCAGCTCGCTCAGCGGTACGACCATGCCTCCGAGCAGCAGGAGCACGAGGTAGAGGCCGTTGGCGGCAGCGAGGGTGACCTCGCCGCGCAAGCAGCCGGCCATCAGCAACCCCAGGCCCGCAAACGCGACGGTGCCGAGCAGGAGCGCGAGCACGGCGGCCACCCGCACCGATGGATCCCACCCCAGAGCGAGGGCAAGAGCGACGAGCACAGCGACCTGCACGAGCTCAACAGCGATGATCGAGATGGTCTTGGCTCCCAGGAGACGGGGACGTCCGAGGGGTGTCGCTCCGAGCCGCTTGAGGACCCCGTACTGGCGCTCGAAGGCCGTGCCAATCGCGAGCTGCACCATGCCCGTTGACATGACAGAGAGAGCCAGCACACCTGGGGCGAGGTAGGTGATCGAGTCGGGAAAGCCACCCTTGGGCAGGACGTCGACCGTCGAGAAGAAGGCGAGCAGCAACATCGGGACGGCGATGATCAACAGCAACGACTCGCCCCGCCGCAAGGTGAGGAGCATCTCGGCTCGAGCCTGCGAAACGAGGGCTCTCATTCGCGCCGTTCTTCGACGGGAACAGCCGGGACCTCGCCCGTGATCTCCGTCAGGCGAAGGAAGACATCCTCGAGACGTTGGCGACCCGCTCGCAGGTCGGCGAGCGGGAGGTCGTGCTCGGCGAGCCACGCGGTGAGGCTCGCGATGTTGGCCGGGGTCGGCGCCAGCTCGACGCGGTACTCGCCGTGGGCCACCTCGTCGACGAACGCGTTGAGCGCCCGCCCGAGCCCGGCCGTGTCGACATCAGGGGGCGCGGCGAAGCGGATCTCCTTCTGGTCGGACGATTGCATGAGCTCGGCCGGTGTGCCCGTTGCGACGCTGACCCCCTTGTCGATGATCACGATTCGGTCGGCCACCCGCTCAGCCTCCTCGAGGTCGTGGGTGGTGACCAACACCCCAACGCCGGTTTGGCGCAGGTCGCGGATGATCTCGCGGATCAGCTGCCGTCCGACGACGTCGATGCCCGAAGTCGGCTCGTCGAGGAAGGCCACCTCGGGGCGGCCGACGAGCGCCAGGGCGAGCGACAGTCGCTGCTGCTCACCACCGGAGAGGCGCCGCCACGTCGCGGCGCGCTTGTGCGCCAGGCCGACCCGCTCGAGGAGCGCCACTGGGTCGTCCGGATCCGCGTAGTACGACGCGAAGAGCTGCAGCGCCTCGAGCGGGCGGATGCCGGGGTAGACGCCACCGGACTGCAACATCACGCCAATGCGAGGCACGAGCTCGCGGTGCTCGGCGAGCGGGTCGAGACCGAGCACGCGCACCCGTCCCGCCGAGGGGCGGTGGTAGCCCTCGAGGGTCTCGACGGTCGTCGTCTTCCCCGCCCCGTTCGGGCCGAGCAGCGCGAGCACCTCACCCTTCTCCACGCTGAAGGAGACGCCGTCGACGGCTTGGACCTGGCCGCGACGCACGACCAGATCGCTCACCTCGATTGCCCGCATGCGAAGAGCGACGCTAACCGCTCCCGCCCGGCATCGGAATCGGGTCGGGTCGTTCGCAGCCCACGCTCAGCCGCTTCACCCGGGCGCTCGCAAGGCGGGCGGTCGCCCGGTTCCGGGCAAGTACCTTGACGGGTCGTGCTCGACGTCCGCAGCATCCGCAGCGACCTCGACGGGGTCAGCGCAGCCCTCGCGCGGCGCCGCGACCCTTCGGTCGTCCCCGACCTCCAGCGCGCCGCCGACCTCGATGAGCGCCTGCGCGCGCTGTCGGCCGAGCGCGATGGCGTGCGGGCCAGGATCAAGACGCTGTCGAAGGAGGTCGCCCTCCTCCGAGCCAAGGACAAAGGGGCCGAGGAGAAGCAGGGCGAGAGCCGGGCGTTGGGTGAACAGGAGCAGGAGCTCGACAGCGAGCACGAATCCGTCGCGCTCGAGCTGCGCGGCGTGATGTTGCGCATCCCAAACATGCCGTCGCCCGAAGCCCCCGACGGGGCCGGCCCCGTTGACAACGTGGTCTCGCGCACCGTCGGTTTCGACTCGAGCCACTACGGCGCGCATCAGCGCTTGCCGCACTGGGACATCGGCACCGAGCTCGGCATCCTCGATCCCGAACGTGCGGCCAAGCTCTCGGGATCGATGTTCGCGATCTACCGCGGCCTCGGCGCCCGGCTGTTACGAGCCTTCACACAACTCGCGCTCGACCGGCACACGACAACCACAGGCGCCGGTGAGACGTACGAGGAGATCCGCCCCCCGACCCTCGTACGCACCGAGACGATGGTGTCAACGGGCCACCTCCCGAAGTTCGCGGACGAGGCGTACCACCTCGAGCGCGACGACCTCTGGGCCATCCCGACAGCCGAGGTGCCGCTGACGTCGATGCACCGAGACGAGATTCTCGACGAAGGCTCATTGCCGGCACGCTTCTGCGCTTACACGCCGTGCTTTCGCCGCGAGGCTGGCTCGGCGGGCTCCGATACGAGAGGCGTCTTGCGCAGCCACGAGTTCGACAAGGTCGAGCTCTTCGCGTATTGCACGCCCGAGCAGGCCGACTCGGCGCACGCCGACATCCTCGCCCGGGCCGAAGCGATCGTGACAGACCTCGGCCTCGCGTATCGCATCCTCGATCTGTGCACCGGCGACCTCGGCTTCTCCAACTCGCGCACCTTCGACATCGAGGTCTATGCGCCGGGTTGCGATCGTTGGCTCGAGGTCTCCTCGGTGTCGTCGTACGGCGACTTTCAGGCCCGACGCGCGAACGTCCGCTTCCGCTCCAGCGACGCGAGCCGGAGAGGCACGGCGATCTGCCACACGGTGAACGGCTCGGCTCTGGCCTGGCCGCGCATCTGGGCTGCTGTCGTCGAAACGCACCGTCAGCCCGACGGATCGATCGCCATCCCCGCGGTGCTGCACCCGTACTTCGGGGGCACCACGGTCATCCAACGTCACTGACGCTCAATACACGTCGGCGATGAGCTCGTAGCGGCCGTCGTCGAGAAGCAACTCGACAACGGCGTCGAGGTCAGCCGCCCCGGTCGGGCCACCCCCGCCGGGCCAGCGGTGCCCGTAAGGCACCGGCAGCGCACCATCTGCCGTCGCGGTGATCTCGACCGCGGCCTGCAACTCCTCGTCGCCGAGCGCGCTGCGCAACAGCCGCCGCGTCGCAGCGCCGTCGAGGACGACCTCATACGCGCCCCACTCGATCTGGCGGATCGCACCACCGTCGCGACGGTGCGCATGGCGCAGCGCGGCGAGGGTTGCGGCTGCGTGGCGCCCGTACCACCGGGCTTGAAGCGTCGGCCCCGCGATGCAGCGCAGGGCGACCTCGTACACGTGTGCCTCATCCTCGGTGGCGGCGTCGGAGGGTGATGTTTCGTCGGGGGTCTCTGCGCGGTGACGCGCGAGCACGGGCGATGCAGGCGGCTCGGGGGCGCGCACCTTCGTCTCGCGTTCATGACCTTGGGCGCGTAGTGGCCGCTCGAGCCGATCTCGCACGACTCGTAGGGCGTCGGTGGCCTCAGCGAGACGTCGCTCGCCCTCGGCACGCACGTCCGCGCGAAGGCCCTGAAGGCGGTCGGGGTGGAAGAGCTCGGCAAGCCGCCGGTACGCCGCTTCCGCCTCGCGCCGCGTCGCGTCGCGTGCGATGCCGAGGATCTCGAACGGATCCGTCCCCACCCCGCCGAAGCTACCTCTCGACGGTCGCAGGGGGTCGCGACCAGCGTCGGGTCAGCCGGTGTGCGCCGCGATGCTTCGGCGGGTGGCGGCGTAGAGCGCCTCAGGGGTGAGGACGCCGAGGAAGCGATCGGCCTCATCGAGCACGGCGACCCAACCAGCGTCGTAGAGGAGCATCCCGCCGAACGCGTCCTTCAACGTGTCGGTGTCTCGCACCCAAGCCTCGAGACGCTGCAGCCTGTCGCTCACGATCCCGCTGCCCTCAGCACGCTGGCGTGAGACGTAGCCGCCGAGGCGCCCGTCGCTGTCGAGCACGACAGCGACGTCGAGCGCGTCCGCGTCGAGGCGCTGCCGGGCGTCGTCGAGCGATGTCCCGACATCGATCACGGGCGGGTGCTCGAGCTCGTTCTGGTCGATGCCCGTGACCTTCAGTCTCTTCAGGGCGCGGTCGGCTCCCACGAAGTCGGCGACGAATTGCGAGGCAGGGTTGCCCAGGATCTCAGCGGGCGTGTCGTACTGCGCGAGGACGCCCCCATCTTGGAGTATCGCGATACGGTCGCCGAGCTTCACGGCTTCCTCGACATCGTGGGTGACGAAGACGATCGTCTTGCGCACTTCGGCCTGCAACCGGAGGAACTCGTCCTGCAGGCGGTCACGGTTGATCGGGTCGATGGCCCCGAACGGCTCGTCCATGAGGAGAACCGGCGGATCGGCACCGAGCGCGCGGGCCACGCCGACGCGCTGTTGTTGCCCGCCCGAGAGCTGGCTGGGGTAGCGGTCGCGGTAGCGCGACGGTTCGAGCCCCACGAGCTCGAGCAGTTCATCGACCCGCTCCTGCACCTTCGCCTTGGGCCAGCCCAGCAGCTTCGGCACCGTCGCGATGTTCACACCAATGGTCTGATGCGGGAAGAGGCCGACTTGCTGGATCACGTAGCCGATCCGGCGGCGCAGCTCGACGGGGTCGACGTCCGTTACGTCGTCCCCAGCCAAGAAGATGCGACCGCTGGTCGGTTCGATCAATCGATTGATCATCCGCATCGTGGTCGTCTTGCCGCATCCGGAGGGCCCGACGAGCACGCACAGCTCGCCGTCGGCGACGTCGAGCGTCAGCTCCTGGACGGCAACGGTCCCATCGGCGTAGCTCTTTGAGAGCTGATCAAGGCGAATCAACGCCGGCAGGGTAGCCTCTTGCCTTCCATACCCAGCGAGTGGAGAAACCACTTGCGACGGCGTTCCGGGGCGCAGACCGCGGGGGGGCACCGTGTTGCGGACAACCAAGGCGGGGGCATGACGTTCGCGGCGAACGTCGATCGCTGGTTGTGGTGGGACTGGGTCGGGCGCAACACCGATCTCATCTGGGCGTCGCTGCGCGAGCACGTTGTTCTCACCCTCGGCGCAGTCAGCATCGGGCTGTTCATCTCGCTTCCTTTGGGCGTGCTCGCCTCGCGTCGCCGGCGCCTCTACCCGCCGGCGCTCGCGGTGACGGGCGCGCTGTACACGATCCCGTCGCTCGCGGCCTTCTCGCTGCTGATCCCCTACACCGGCCTCAGCAGGATGACCGCCCTGATCCCCCTGACGACGTACACCTTGCTGATCCTGCTGCGCAACGTCGTGGCTGGGCTCGACGCAGTGCCCGCCGAGATCAAAGACGCCGCGGACGGGATGGGGTACGGCAGCTTTCGCCGCCTCGTGCGCATCGAGCTGCCGCTGGCCCTCCCCACGATCATGGCCGGTGTGCGCATCGCGACGGTGACCGTGATCGGCTTGGCCGCCGTCGCCGGGCTGCTCGCGATACCCAGCCTCGGGAACCTGATCTACATCGGCCAGAACCGCCCGGTGCGCACTGCGGTCACCGTCGGCATCGCGCTGTCGATCGCGTTGGCTGTCGTCGCTGATCTCGTCTTGGCCCTCGCCCAGCGCCTGGTCTCGCCGTGGGCACGCTCGAGGACAGCGCGCTGATGGGTCTGCCTGCGGATGTTTGGACTTGGTTCAACGATCCGTCGCACTGGCGCGGCGAGCGCGGGGTGCCCAACCGCCTGGTCGAGCACATCCAGTACTCACTCTCGGCCATCGTCGCCGCCGTTGTGATCGCGGTGCCGATCGCGGTCTGGCTCGGCCACAAGCGTCGCTTCGGCGCGCTCGCCGTCAACATCTCCAACGTCGGCAGAGCGGTGCCCTCCTTCGCCATTCTGGTGATTGGCACTCAGATCTTCGGTCTGCTCGAGTTGCCGATCATCGGGTCGTTCACCACTTTTCTCGCGCTCGTCGCGCTCGCGATCCCCCCTCTCGTGACGAACTCCTACGTCGCGGTCGCCGAGGTGGGCGACGAGGTGCGCGATGCCGCGAAGGGGATGGGGTTGTCGGATACCCAGGTGCTGCGCCGCGTCGAGCTCCCCATCGCCACGCCCCTCCTCATGGCCGGCGTGCGCACCGCGTCGGTCCAGGTCGTCGCCACCGCAACCATCGCCGCGTTCGTCGGCGTGGGGGGCCTCGGCCGGTTCATCATCGACGGTCGAGCAGCGCCAACACCCGCGCAGCAGAACGTCCAGATCTTCGCCGGCGCTCTGCTCGTCGCGCTCCTTTCCCTCGTCACCGAGCTTTCGCTGGGCTTGGCCCAGAAGCGGCTCACACCGAGGGGCCTGCGCGCCGAGTTGGCGTTGTCGAAGGCCGCCGCCGTGGTGGCGATACCAAACCCCTAAGAAAGGCTCCACTTGTGACAACAAGAACCGTCCGCCCGATGCTCGCCGGCCTCGCCGCGCTCATGCTGCTCATCGCAGCGGCATGCGGCAGCGACAGCTCGAAGACGACGTCGTCATCGTCGTCCGGTTCGTCCGCGAGCGGAGCGACGTTCTCGTTCGTGCCGCTCGACGCCGGAGGGCCGAACACCAAAGCCGCGCTCGAGAAGGGCGACATCGACGTCGCCTTGTTGTTCTCGAGTGATGGAGCGATCGCCAAGAACAGCTGGGTCGCCCTCGACGACGACAAGAAGCTGCAGCCGGTCGACAACTTCGTGCCGGCCGTCGTGAAGGCAAAGGCCACACCTGAGGTGGTCGCCGTGCTCGACGCTGTCAACGCGAAGCTTTCGAAGGAGAAGGTCCAACAGGCCGTGGCCGCCGTCTCCATCGACGGTCAGAACCCAGAGGACGTCGCGCAGAAGTTCCTGACCGACAACAGCCTGCCTGGCAGCTTGAAGGCGACCGGCACGTTCGTCGTCGGCAGCGCGGCCTTCGCTGAGTCAGAGGTCGCGGCCGAGATGTACGGCCTCGCGCTGAAGGCTGCAGGAGCCACGGTTCAGTTCAAGCTCGACTTCGGTGCCCGTGAGGCGTACCTGCCAGCGTTGGAGTCAGGACAGATCGACCTGATCCCTGAGTTCGTCGGTACGCTCGACACGTTCCTCGGAGGCACCGCCACGAACGATCTGGCCAAGACCCTCGCCGAGGCGAAGACCGCGGCCGAGGCGAAGGGCTTCACGCTGTCCAAGCCTGCTGACGGCGACAGCGTGAACACGTTCGTCGTCACGAAGCCGACAGCCGACAAGTACTCGCTGAAGTCGATATCCGACCTGGCGAAGGTGTCGGCGCAGCTGAAGTTCGGCGGCCCGCCCGAGTGCCCACAACGGCCCTACTGCATCGCTGGGCTCAAGAGCACGTACGGCCTGCAGTTCAACGCCTGATCAGAGGTACGGGTACGGGCGGCGGCGAACCATGCACGATGCGCCGCCGCCCGGTTCCCACCCGGTAACGCATGGACGACGCCGAGCTCGACCCTGATCCGGTGGCGCAGCTCGCTGCGTGGTTCGACGACGCGCTCCGCGCCGGGATCCGCGATCCGTCCGCGATGGTGCTCGCCACAGCGGGCGCCGACGGGCGCGCTCGCGGCCGCCATGTGCTGTTGAAGGGCCTCGATGCTGACGGGCTGCGCTTCTTCACGAGCTACGACAGCATCAAGGCCCGTCAGCTCAGCGAGAACCCCTGGGCGAGCGTGACCTTCCCGTGGTCGACGATGGCCCCGGCGCGCCAGGTCATCGTGGAAGGAGAGGTTGAGCGGCTCCCCGCCGACGACTCCGACGCGTACTTCGCGACGCGCGACAGGGGGAGCCAGCTGGGCGCTTGGGCATCGAACCAGAGCCAGGCGATCCCCGACCGCGTGTGGCTCGAGGACCGAGTCGCCGAGCTCGAGCTGCGCTTCCCCGATGTCGTGCCGCGCCCGCCGCGGTGGGGTGGCTACGTGCTGCGTCCGGAGATCGTCGAGCTCTGGGAAGGTCGTCCCGATCGTCTCCACGACCGCTTCCGCTACGCGAAGCAACCCGACGGCGCCTGGAGCATCGTCCGGCTCTCGCCCTGAAACGAGATCGGCGACCTACGGCGAAGCCGCGAACAGAGTTGCGGTGGCTGTGAGGGCGTCAACGATGGCCTCGACGTGCCACGCCTCGCTCGTCGGTGCCTGGCCCCTGACGCGCGGCGGAAGCTCGAGCTGCACGCCACCACAGCGAGGGAGGTTGACCGGGTTGGCGGGGTGCACGCCTCGCAGCTCGGCGGGGATGGCCTCGAGATCGGCTTCGACCGTGAAGCCCGGGAGCCGGCAGCGCAACTCGGAGCCAAGGGTGGCAGCGAGGGCGCGGTTCCCTCCGCCCAGCAGCAGGGTCGTCCACAACCCCTTGCGCCCGTAGCCGTGCACAGCGACCACAACCGCAACATGGTCGATGAACCGCGCCAGCGGCAGCGACGCCTCAGGATCGAACGCCGTCGAAGGGACGTGCCATCGCAGCTCGGCCGGCTGCACCACGGCGTAGAGCGACGCCCCTGATGCTGCGGCTGCGGCAGCGGCGATGGCGTCGGTGCCACGCTCGAGGTTGCCGCCGTGGAAGGCCATCAGCCCGAACGACGAACGCAGCTCGCAGCGCTCCTCGACGCCGGGGTGCGCGAGCAGCTCGGTGAACATCAGGCGCGTGTCTCGATCCGTCTGCGATAGGTGACGATTCCGATGAGCGCGCCAAGCACGACGAGGCCGAGGACCAAGCCGATGCGGTCGCCTCCTGTGTCGTTGATCCACGACTGCATGCTCGCTGACCAATCGGCGACGCGGCTCGTGATGCCGTCGTTCGCCGCCGCCCTCGCGCCCCGTATCTCGATGGTGCCGTAGTACGCGACGTACGCGCCTGCGACGATGAGCAACAAGCCCGCGACGCGGTTCACGTACGGGAGCACGCTGCGCAATCCGATGGCCAGCGAACGTCGGCCCAAGGCGAGCGTGACCGTGAGCGCGGTGATGACGAGGCCGAAGCCCGCAGCGTACGCGGCGAAGAACACGCTTCCAGCGGCCAGCCCTCGCCCGAAGTTGCCGACCATGAAGGTGAGGAAGAGGGGGAGGGTGCACCCGATGGAGGCGACCGCGTACGACACGCCGAAGAGCGCCATCGAACCCACGCCGCGGGTGCGCCCACCCCGCTCGAGGTGCGGCGAGACGACCGTCGGGGAGAAGCCGAGCAGGAACGCGATTCCCACACCGACCAGGGCCGCGCCGATGACGACCGTGACCCAGGGCGCGACGTCGTAGATGCCGTGAGTCAACGAGTTGACCGCGACGCCGACGACGGCGAACGTGGCCACGAAGCCGACGGTCACGGCGAGCCCGACGACGAGCGCGCGCCCGAGCGTCACGCCGACGAGGGTGTCGGCGTCTTCGCCATCGGCGCCGAGGAAGTACAAGAGGTAGGAGGGGAGCATGGCGAACCCGCAGGGGTTCACGGTGACGGCCATGCCGGTCGTGAAGGCGAGCAAGACGTCGACGTCGATCACAGCAGACCGCGCGAGCGCAGCTCGGACCGAAGCTGTTCGACGTCGAGCGCGCCGAGGTGCTGGTAGACGATGGTGCCCCCGGCGTCGAGCACGAAGGTCGTCGGCAGGGCTGTCGCGCCGAGCTTCTCGGCAACCGAAGCGTCGGGGTCGCGCCCGATGTCCCACGTGACTCCCACGGCATCGACGAACGATCTCGTCGCCTCCACGGTGTCGCCGACGTCGATGCCGACGAAGCGCACCTTGCCTGCGGCTTCCTGCTTGACCTGCTCGAGAGCAGGCATCTCCTTCAAACACGGTTGGCACGTGGAGGCGAAGAAGTTCACCAACACCGGCGAGCCGGCGTACGAAGCCAGTGAGCTCGTCGTTCCGTCGAGCCTCATGAAGCTCGCATTGGCGATCTGCGGTGCGCTCCTCGTGCTCCCGCTCGCACACGCCCCGGCGACCAGCAGCAGCACCACCGCGAGCACGACAAGGGCGCTCCGACGCATGGTCGCAACGCTAGCGACGGCCCTCACGCGAGGGCCATCGCTGCTCGACCACCATCGGGGCAGGCCGGGGTTCGCTCTTCGCGGTGGAAGGGGGGAGCCCACCGCAGGCTGTCACCCCGGCCCGCCCCTACCCAGCTGCACGAAGCAGGGGCTCAGGCGGTCCGGAGCCGCTCGACGAGGTGCGCGGGCACCGGTACGTCGGGCAGCTGATCTTCGGGTCGGGCGATCTTGGGAGGTCGTCCCCTTCGCCGCTTGCTGGCGAGGACGCGGCCGTTGAGGAACAGCTGGCCACCCCACACCCCCCAGGGCTCGCGTCGCTCGATCGCGCCCTCGAGGCACGAACCGAGCACCGGGCACAGCGCGCAGATCTGCTTGGCCCGGGCGATGTCCTGCAGCTCCTCACTGAAGAAGAGGCCGGCCATGGTTCCTGCGCCGTCGTTGCAGCGGGCGTCGGCCCACCACGCCGTCGGCGTCAGCAGCTCGCTTCCGGGTTCCTCGTGCTCCTTCGTCTGCAGCAACATCGTTCTCGCCTACTCCCCTTCATCGTGCGCGTGATCGGTTCGTGTCGTGGTTTGCATCGGCCGGGAAAGCAGAAAGGCCGCCGGCGCTGAGCGCCGACGGCCTTCGAAGCAAGTCCCTCACCGGTTCTACGGTGAGGGCTCCGAGAGCCGTCGGCGACGGTGGTTCGAGGCGCCGAGGAACATCTGCGTGCCGGGCTTGGTCGCGGTGATCGCGGTGGCGCCAACAGCGGACGTCGTGCGAGCGGACGGCGAGATCAGCCACGAGCCTGCGTCGGTCGCGTGCCCCGCACCTGGCGCTGCGCAGCGCACGCGCGTCGCGGCGAAGGCGTCGAAGCCTGCCGTGCGATACGTCGTGTCTGCCATTGGTGCCTCGCGGATCTGGATCGGGGCGGGTTCGCCTCGGGTCTCGGGCATCGAACTACGCGCCGTGCAGGGTCGTCAACCGATTATTGGGAGAAGTCCGCAAAAAGCGGGCGGTTCTGCGCCAGGAAACAGGTCTTCAGGGGAGCGAGTAGCGCAGGTGCCCGTCGGCCTCGCGGCGCGCGACCTCATCGTTGAGGCGCAAATGCTCGAGGTGGGCGTAGGTCTCGCTCTCGGCCATCGAGCCCCAGGAGCGAGGCCGGAACAGGTGTTGGGAGAGCGTCTCGACGGTCGCCTCGCCCAACTCGGCCGTGATCTCGCGAAGCCGGGCGAGTCGCTCCTCGTGGTGACGGCGAATGTCCTTCACCCGGCCGGCGAGGTCGCTGAAGGGGTGTCCATGTGCTGGTAGCACGTGGGTGACGCCGTCGAGCTCGCCCACCTTCTCGAGCGACGCGAAGAAATCGGTGAGCGGGTCGGGCCCCGCGTCGATGCCCGAGATGTGCGGCGTGATGGTCGGCAGCACGTGATCGCCTGACAACAGCACCCCTCCCTCGGGATCGAAGAGGCAGAGGTGGTCGGTCGTGTGCCCGGGCGTGTGCATCGCCACCCAGTCGCGGCGACCGAAGGTGATCGTCTCCGCATCGGCGAGGCGCACGCTCGGGCTCGGTGTCGCGAACGAGCGCCGCATCAAGGGCCGCAGCACGCGGTACTTCAGGCGTACGGCGAGGGGAGGCCGCGGGTGCTGCCCACCCCACGGCGTCGAGCGGCTCCACGGGCTTCCGTCAGGTGCTTCGGACTCAGCGAGCTCGAGCTCCGTCTCACCGCGGTCGCTGGGATCCCACCAGGTGCGAAACGAACGCTCGGTGACGACGCTCGCTCCTGCGTCGACCCTGACCCGTCCTGCGGCACCGAAGTGGTCGACGTGAGAATGGGTCACGACGACGGTGTGCACATCGCGCAACGCGAACCCGGCCCCCGCGAAGCGCTCGAGCAACGCCTTCCACGACTTCGGGCCGGGAAGACCAGGATCAACGATCGTGACGCCGCGGTCGTCTTCGAGCGCGTAGCAGTTGACGTGGCCGAGGCCAGGCATCCGTACCGGCAACTGCATGCGCACGATGCCGGGAGCAACCTCCGACACCTCCGTCGCCGCGTCGAGCGCCTCTTCTCGCATCGACGCTGAACGTACCGGCTCAGGCCCCTGGTGGCCGAGCTCCACGAGCGAACACCGTCTCGCGGTAGTAGCGGAGCTCTGCCACCGACTCCCTGATGTCGTCGAGCGCGCGGTGCGATCCGTCCTTCTTCGGCGCGCCCCCGATGGTGCCGGGGTACCAACGTCGAGCGAGCTCTTTCACCGTTGACACGTCGACCGAGCGGTAGTGCAGCCAGTCCTCGATCTCGGGGAGCTGCGTCGCGAGGAATCGGCGATCGGTGCCGATCGAGTTGCCGCACAGCGGCACGGAGCGAGCCTCGGGAGCATGCTCCTTGATGAACGCAAGGGTCGCGGCGCCTGCCTCGGCGAGCGAGCACGTCGAAGCCTTGATCTGGTCGATGAGGCCCGATGACGTGTGCATGGCGACGACGACATCATCCATGCGCGACAGCTCGACATCGGTTGCGTGCACGACGAGATCGGGACCCTCGGCGACGACCTCGAGCTCGTCATCGGTCACGAGCGTCGCGATCTCCACGATCACGTGGCGGGCCGGATCGAGGCCGGTCATCTCCAGATCCATCCAGACGAGCACGGGTTCGAACCTACTGTTCGCACCGTGCTCGAGATCTCCGTCGTGCGTCTCGATCCCGACCTGGCGTTGCCTTCGTACGCGCACCCAGGCGATGCCGGGTGCGACCTGGTTGCGCGCGATGGCGCCGTGCTTGCGCCGGGCGGTGGGCGGGCGCTGGTGGCGACCGGGATCGCTCTTGCGTTGCCGGACGGCTACGCGGGCTTCGTGCTGCCGCGCAGCGGGCTCGCGTTGCGCCACGGCGTCACGTGCTTGAACACGCCCGGGCTCATCGACAGCGGCTACCGCGACGAGCTGCGGGTCGTGCTCGTCAACACCGACCCCAGCGAACCCTTCGAGGTGCTTCGCGGTGACCGCATCGCCCAGCTCGTCGTGCAACGCGTCGAGTCCTGCACGTTCTCGCCCGTCGACGCCCTACCTGAATCGGCTCGAGGCACCGAAGGTTTCGGCTCGACCGGTCGCTGAGTAATCGCAGCTCGAGCTGTCGCAACCCGTAGCCTCTTGGGCGATGGCTGACGCGCTCGACACGCTTCCTTCGGCCCGGCGAGCCCTGCTCACCGCGCTGAAGCGGGCCGGAGAGGCTCGCGCCGACGAGCTCGCCGGGACCTTGGGCGTCACCGTCAGCGCGGTGCGTCAGCACGTCGCGGCCCTGACCGACGACGGCCTCGTCGCGCATCGAGTCGTGCGCCGCGGGCCAGGACGCCCTGCGCACCTCTACCGACTCTCGGAGATGGGCGACGGACTGTTCCCGCGCGCGTACGGCGCGATCGTGACCGATCTGCTGGGTGAGCTCGAGCTCGTCGCGCCGGAGATGGTCGACACGCTCTTCGAGCGTCGACGGTTGCGCCGCGCCGAACGCGCGAACGCTCGCTTGGCAGGGCTCGGCTTCGACGAGCAGGTCGCGGAGCTGACGCGCATCCTCGACGAGGACGGGTACCTCGCCGACGCGGTGCCAGGGCCAGAAGGCAGCTGGCGGATCGTCGAACACAACTGCGCGATCCTCGCGGTGGCGGCCAAGTACGGCGCGGCGTGCGGCACCGAGCTCGAGTTCATCCGCGACGTGCTTCCCGGAGCAGTGGTCGAGCGCGTCGCGCACCTCATGGCCGGCGGGCACGTCTGCGCTTACGAGGTGACACCCCGCGTGCTCGCCGCACCGTCTGTCAGGAGGCGCAGGCCGAGGAAGCCGTCGCCGACCTCGTAGCGCAACGTCACGCGGCCGCCCGCTTGCCCTCTGGCGAACCGAGCGGCGAACGCGTCATCGAGGTGATCGAGGAGGCCCGCCACCTCGTCCCTGTCGACCCCGGCGCGCAAGGCGAGCGCCTCAACGGTTGCGATCGCGACGCTGAGGTAACGCGGGTCGTTGGGCACATCGAGCGTGAGCACGTCTGGCGTCGCGGCCACCACCGCTCAACCCTCGCGCACGACGTCGCCCGGCACCTTGTCGCTCCGCAAGCCGAGGTAGCTCGGGTGGCGCAGGATGCCGTCAGCCGTCCACTCGGCGAACTCCACCTCGGCGACGAGCTCGGGGCGCACCCAGCGGGCCAGCCGCGCGATGGACCGCGGCGGCGGGGGATCGAAGGGCGCGTTCTCGGCTGCGAGGTCGTTGAGGAGCCCGCCCAGGCGCCCGAGCTCGGCATCGTTGAACCCGGTGCCGACCTTGCCCGCGAAGCGCAGACGCGCGCCGTCGTAGTGGCCGACGAGCAGGCTCCCGAGGCGCCCAGCGCGGCCACCCTCACCGGGCCGCCAGCCGCCGATGACGAGCTCTTGACGGCGCCTGACCTTCACTTTGACCCATGCCCCGGATCGCTTCCCTGGCAGGTACGGGCTGTCGAGACGCTTCGCCATTACGCCTTCGAGCCCGCGGGCCGCAGCAGCTTCGAAGAGCGCGGCTCCGTCGCCGACGCGGTGGGCGGGCACGAACCACCGACCCCCGTCCTCCGGTAACAGGTCGCACAGCAGCCGGCGCCGATCGACGTAGGCGAGCGCTGTCGCATCGACGCCATCGAGGGCGAGAAGGTCGAACACGACGTAGACGACAGGGACGTCGGCCGCTCGGCGCGCTGCGTCAGCCGGCGAGCTCACGTGCATGCGTTGCTGGAGCAGCCCGAAGCTCGGCCTGCCCCCTTCGTCGAACGCCACCACCTCACCGTCGAGGAGCACCTCGTGTCCCGGCAACGCGTCGGCGAGCCCCGCGAGCTCGGGGTACGAGGTCGTCGCGTCGGCTCCGTTGCCGCTGCGCAGCCGGAGGCCGCCAACGCCATCGAGGTGGGCCAGCACGCGCATGCCGTCCCACTTGATCTCGAACGCCCAGACCCCGTCGGGCGGCAGCGCGCCGGTCACGGCCTTCATCGGACGCGTGCCGGCCAGGTCCACCGCCAAACACTGGCACGCGTCGCGGCCCGCGATCAGGCGAACGAAACGGTGAGGACGAGCTCCTCAGCTCCTCTGACCACAGCGAGTTGCAGGTCGGTGCTACCGGCTTCGAGGGCGTCGTAGAGGTCGTCGACCGATGCGAGCGGCCGATCGCCGATGGCAACGAGCAGGTCTCCTTCCTGCACGCCGGCAGCCTCGGCCGCGCTCCCCTCCTCGACGACGCGCACGAGGAGGCCATCGCGCTCGGCCAACCCGACCGAGCGTCGAAGTGCCCGCGCGACGTGCGCTGGCGCGAGGCCCACCCCCAACCGCGGACGTGTGTTGCTCTCCCCCTCGGCGAGCGCGTCGAGGCGCCGCCGAAGGTCCTCGTCGGTGGGCAGGGCGAGGTAGAAGCCCTCGCCGAGGCGGTTGGTGTTGAGCCCGACCACCTTGCCGTCGACGCCCACGACGGGGCTCCCTGATGACCCCCGCGGGAGGGGAGCGGTGTGCTCCAAGGTTCCCTTGATGCGTCGACCCCTCGGGCCGCGGAACGCTCGCGCGGTCCCGCTCACGAGGCCGAACGACACCCTGTCGCCCCCCGCAGCAGGCCGGGTCACGACGAACACGACCTGTCCCGGCTCGGCTGGCTCTTGTGCCCAGGGCAGGGCCGGCGCGTCGCCCGTGTCGACGTGCACGACGGCGACGTCGCCATCGATGTCGGTGGCGGCCACCGTGCCGAGCACCTCGCGCCCACCTGCGAACGTCACCGTCGTCTCCTCACCGCGCAGGTTGTGGGCGTTCGTGGCGACGCGTCCCTCGCCGATCACGACGCCGCAACCCCGGCCGCCGCCCCGCCCGATACGCACCACGCTCGGGCCGATCGCGGTGACGGCGGCCGCAGCTGCCGCTTGGATCTCCTCGAGTGCGCTCATCCCGCTTGTCCCTTCGTCAAGTGACTTGCAGTTTGCAAGTGACTTGAGTGTAGCCATGGCGCACAGCGTTGGGACCGGCGAGGATGCATCGGTGCCATCCGGTCAGCAGGACGCGCACGACGCCTCGGGGTTGCAGGACGCTGTCGCCCGCGTCGGTGACCGGTGGACGCTCCTCGTGGTGCACGCCCTCCTCGACGGGCCCCGCCGTTTCAACGAGCTCATCGACGCGCTACCCGGCCTTGCGCCCAACGTGTTGTCGAAGCGGTTGCGCCACCTCGAACACGTTGACGTGGTTGTCGCCACGCCCTACACCCAGCGGCCGCCGCGCTTCGACTATCGCCTGACCGCGACGGGCGCCGAGCTTGCCGGGGCGCTTCGCTTGCTGGCGAGTTGGGGGTCGGACGGCGATCGCGACGCGGCGCCGTTGCATCACGGCGCGTGCGGCACACCGGTCGAGGCGCGCTGGTATTGCCCGACCTGCGAGCGCTTCGTCGACGCAGATGAGACGGACGAGACGCGCTTCGCCTGAACGCCGCACCGCTCGACCCCATGGTGAACGATCGTTGAACGGCCGGTTAGCGTTCGCGGGATGGCCGGACCGCTGCGCAAGGGCTTCCACGGCGAGCTGGCCGACATCGACGCCGGTGTCGTGCAGCTCTTCGCCCTGGTCATCGAGGGTCTCGGCGCGGCGACCGAGACGCTGCTGTCGGGCGACCGCGAGACCGCGAGCAAGATCAAGGCGCGCGACAGCGTCATCGACCAGCTCAACGTCGATCTCGCGGAGATCGTCGAGCGAACCCTGTTATTGCAAGCGCCGGTTGCGGGCGAGCTGCGGTTCTTGCTGTCGGTGCTGCGGATCGTGCCCGAGCTCGAGCGCAGCGGCGACCTCGCCGAGCACATCGCCCAGCGAGCGAACCTGTCGCTCGCTGCCGACCTCACGCCGAGCGTGCGGGGGATGATCGAGCTCATGGGCCGCCTCGGCGTCGAGATGTGGCGCAAGGCCGCCGACGCGTACAGCGAGCGCGACACGACCGCCGCTGCGCGCATCGACGCGATGGACGATGAGCTCGATGAGCTCCACGACCGCGTCTCGGAGTCGTTGCTCGACGAAGCCATCCCGCGCCGTGCGGCGCTCGAGATGGCGCTCGTCGCCCGCTTCTACGAGCGACTCGGCGATCACGCCGTGCACATCAGCGAGCGGTTCGTGAACCTCTCGTCGCGGGTCTGAGATCATCACCGATGCGCTTTCGCCTTCTCCCGACCGACGACAAGTTCTTCGAGCTGTTCGACGCTGCGGCCCAGAACGCGGCGGCGTGTGCAGCGAGCCTCAAGGCCGTGGTCGACGACGACACCCGCGCCACCGGCGTCGAGCAGGTCGCCGCTTTCGAGCACGAGGGAGATGAGCTGACCCGGGAGATCCTGCGGCGCCTCGACGCCTCGTTCGTGACGCCGTTCGACCGCGAAGACATTCATGCGCTGGCGGAGGAGCTCGACGACGTCGTCGACGACATGCTCGCCGTTGCTGCTCGTATGCGTCTCACCGTCACTGGACCTGCGATTCCCGAGCTTCGTGAGCAGGCCGACCTGTTGGTGCAGATGAGCCTTGAGACCGTCTCGCTCGTCGCTCGCCTCTCGACGATGAAGGGGGTGTCGCCACATCTCGAGGCGATCGACCGGCTCGAGTCGGACGGCGATCGGGTCTACCGGGCTGCGCTCGGTCGACTCTTTTCGGGCGAGTACGAAGCCCTCGACGTGCTGCGATGGAAGGACATCGTCGAAGCGATGGAGACCGCGCTGAACACAATCGAGGACGTCTCGAACGTCGTCGAGTCGATCGTCCTCAAGCACGCCTGAGCGCTCGCTATGAACCTTCCGCTGATCGTGGTCGTCGCGATCGCGCTCGGCTTCGACTTCGTCAACGGCTTCCACGACGCAGCCAACTCGATCGCGACCGTGGTCAGCACGCGGGTGCTCTCGCCTCGCGTCGCGGTCATCTGGGCTGCCTTCTTCAACTTCGCAGCCTTCCTCGTCTTCGGCACCCACGTTGCATCGACCATCGCCAAAGACGTCGTCGACCAGCAGGTCCTTTCGATCGGTGTCGTCTTCGCGGGCCTCGTCGGCGCCATCGGCTGGAACCTCATCACGTTCTTCCTCGGCCTGCCGACGAGCTCGTCGCACGCACTCGTCGGTGGCATCGCCGGTGCTGCCGTGGCGAAGTCCGGCGGCCACGTGCTGGTCGAGAGCGGCCTGCGCAAGATCGGCATCTTCATAGTCCTCTCACCGCTCATCGGTCTCGCCCTGGGCTTGATCATCACCATTGCGATCATGTGGACGTTCCATAGGGTCCGAGGCGTGGAGAGGCTCAACCGGGGCTTTCGCCGCGGGCAGTTGCTCTCGGCTGCGGCCTTCAGCCTCGGCCACGGTGCGAATGATGCGCAGAAGACGATGGGCCTCATCCTCGCCGTGCTCATCGCCGAGGGCGTGGTGGGCAAGGGCTCCGGCATCCCGATCTGGGTTGTCCTCGCGGCACACCTGGCGATCGGGCTCGGCACGCTCTCTGGCGGCTGGCGCATCGTGAAGACGATGGGCTCCAAGATCACCCGTCTCCAGCCCGTCGGCGGTGTCGCTGCGGAGTCGGCAGCCGCGGTGACCCTCTTCTTCACGTCGGCTGCGGGCATCCCCGTCTCCACCACCCACACCATCACCGGCGCGATCGTGGGCGTGGGTGCGTCGCGCCGGTTGTCGGCAGTCCGGTGGGGCGTCGCCGGGAGGGTGGTGTGGGCTTGGGTGCTGACCATCCCTGGCGCGTTCAGCATCGCCGTGGTGACCTACAAGCTCGTCGAGGTGTTCTCGTGAAGGAACACCGGGACCGGCGGGTCGCGTTCTTCCTGTTCGCCGCCGCGGTCTGTTTCGTGCTCGTGCCCGTTGCCGACCCCGAGCTGCGCTGGGTGCCGATTTTCGTTGGCGTCGTGTACATCGTGCTCGCTGTCGCGTCGGCTCTCGATGCGCGCTCGCGAAGCAAGCCGTGATGACCCGCAGCCGTGCTATCGGGGTCCAAGCGTGTTCGTGCTGGTGGGGGCGGGGAGGCTCGAACTCCCGACGTGCCGCTTAAAAGGCGGATGCTCTACCAGCTGAGCTACACCCCCGGGGCCGGCGCGAAAGGTGGCGCGAAACCTCGCTTACCTGCCGTCCGGCTGATCTGTTGTTGAGCGTACGGCCCGTCGAAGGTCCTCAGCGACGTGTTCGCCCTCTGCCCGGGCCGCTCCGCTGTCGATCGGGCGCGTTGCGTCCGTTCGGGACCGTCGCTGCGGTTCGAAGTGCATCGTGGCGTCTTCGGTGAGTCGGCCGATGCCGATGCTGCCGGCTTCGGCGAACAGATCGATGTTCACCTGCCCCTTCGGCGTGGTCACGGTCTTGGTCTCGACGAACGCGGACTTCTCGACGCGCGGGCCGTTGCCTTTGCGTTGAGGCCCTCGGGCTGACGCGGCGGCGACGCGGTTGATCGTGAGCCACCCGAGGTCACGCAGGCAGTGCTGGTGGTGCACGCCGCGCAGTGCGGTGTCGTAGATGACGCCGAGCACGCCGGGCGCGCCCGCAGCGATCCGGTCGAACGATGCGAGCGCCGTTTCGGCTTCGCCGCCCGGGGTTGGCACCCAGCCGACGTCGAGGATCACCCGGCCGTGGATGTTCTCGCTTCGTGCCGCGACCACAACCCACTTGGTGCCCCACGCAGCGTTGCCGTCGCCTTCGAAGTGCAGCCCAGCGTCCGCTTCGACGCGGGGCGACGCAGCTCGCCGGTTCGGCGATCGAGACGGCGTGTCGGTTGACGAACCCACGATCTCCGAGACTACGTAGACGTGGTCCGCCATGACTCTCCCGTGTTTGGTTGACGTCGATCTTCCGAGCACCGAAGTTCCGGGTGACTTTCGATGGATTCGTGCGCGTCGCGCACCCACAGCCGCCTTCGGTCAGACGACGGTTGAGGTACACAGGGTGGCCGCCCGCTCGTTCGCGATTGACGGCACACGGTGCGACGAGGCGGCGGGCGTCGGAGCGGCGCTGTCGACCGGAGCGGCACGGTGCGCGCTAGTGGAGCGTGTCCGGGTTGTCGGAGGTGTCGGGCGTCTCGCCGTACTGCTTGCGTACCGCTTCGGTCTTGTCGGCGACGTGCTGTTCGGTGGGTTCGCCGTGCTGCTCCTGCTCGGCTCGCCCTTGGGCTTCGACCTTGCGGTCGCCGGTGAGCCAACCCAGGGCTTGTTTCGCCTTGCCTTTCACATCAGCCATGCGTCTTTGCTACCCCCGGCGCCCGAAAGGAAGTCTCCACGGCCCGGGAGCCGGGCTGCCCGCGTCTGGTCGAGCGTCCGGGTGGTTATTGGAACGTCGCCGTGATCCGCTCGAACCCGCACCTTTGGCCCCGTGAGGTGCCAGAACTCGTTCACCGCCTTTGACCAGGGAGTTCTTGACGGCCGACAGGGAATATAGGACCGCTCGTGAGCTGATCCGACAAGAGAGGGCACAGCAACTCGGCCGTCAGTCGCCGCGAACGGGCTGGTCACGGGCGGTGACGGACTTCTGGCACCCCACGCGGCTCGCGGTAGGAGGTCGAGTGCATGCCCTGGGTCAGGGTGGCGTTGTCGGACGGCGCCCGGGGAGCGGTTGGGTCATGTCGCGCGCCCGTGCCCACCGGGAAGACCACGTCGCAGCCAGCTCATCATGCGCCCGACCGCTCGCCGCGTCGACATCGGACTCGGCGCCGCTGGCTCGATCCCTCCGTCATGAGGCGTCCACTGGTTAGCAGGGGCGGGCGGCACGACCGGATCGTCAACACCGTGTCCGGCGTAGGTCTGCTCGTCTTGGGCGTGCGGTTCGGTCATGCCGACTTCCTTCCCGGCACACGCCCGATTGATCCGCGGCGCGAGTGTCACTGCTTCGCATCGCCACCCATCATGTACAGGGCGATGGCGGCCCGCCCATGTGCCGGGGACCAGGCCGAGCCAGATCCCGCGGCGAGAGCGGAGAGCAGAGGTTCTTCTGACCGCGGGGATCCACCGACCCTCCAAAGGAGCAAGCCATGACCGTCCAGACCCAACCCGACAACAGGAGCACAGCCGACGCGGCATTGCCCTGCAACGTGTTCGACTGGAAGCTGCAGACGCCGGCGGGGAAGGTCTAGAGCTTCGATCTGACCGATGCGGGCGCTGTTGCGTTGATTCGGGTCGGCGCCCGTCGAACTGTTCTTGGTTCGTGCGCTCAGATTGTTCTGGCGAGTTCGCTGAACGCGGCTGCGACCCGAAGGTGACTCAGGGTGTCGACGTCTAGCTCGTCGTGGCCGCGACGGATGTTCTGCATGAAGGCGTGACCGCGGATGATGACGCTCGCGGTCTGGTCGCGTTTGAGTCCGCGCATCGGTTTGAGCCGAGCCTTGATGATCTGGCCGTGCTGGTCGATCGCTCGGTACACGTAACGCCATCGGCCGGCGACCTTCACATAGGCCTCGTCCACCAACCAGCGGTCCCCGACCGCGTGCCGGCACGGCCGGGCGGCGTCGATGAGCAGGGGAGTGAAGCGCTGCACCCAGCGGAACAACGTGACATGGTCGACCTCGACACCACGCTCGTCCAGCAGCTCTTCGAGGTCGCGGTAGGACAGCCCGTAGCGCAGATACCAGCGAACTGCGAGGACGATGACCGCCGGCGGGTACCGAAAGCCAGCGAACGCCGAGTGCTCGGTCACGACCACCCGACGAGACCGACCCACTTCACGCCACCACACTCGCTGCGCCACGCACGAACCGCCAACGCAACAGTGCCCGTGGGTACCAGTCGCTCGACACCATCTGGTGACGATTTAACCTCCCTCCTCGTGACCGACTTCCATCGACTGCATGACGAGGAGAACGCGGACCTCTCCGCGCTCCTCCATTCGCTCGCGCCGGCGGACTGGGAACGGCCGTCGCTCTGTGACGGGTGGCGCGTCCGCGATGTGGTCGGCCACATCCTCTACGGCAACGGCCTCGAGCTGTGGACGTTGCCGTGGAAGCTCGGCCGCTTCGGCTTCAACTCGGATCGGTCCGGCAAGCACTACTCGATCAAACGCGCCGAAGGGCTCACGTCCGCGCAACTGGTGGCGGACTTCGACGAACGCAACCCGTGGAAGGGCACGTCGAGCGTGTTCCCGGCGCGGCTCAACTTGATGGATCGCCTCGTGCATCACCAGGACATCCGGCGGGCGCTCGAACGTCCGCGCGATGTTCCCATCGAGCGCACCGCGCCGCTGCTGCCGTACCTGCCGAAGCTCGGTCAGGTATTCCGGTCGAAGCAGCGGATGCGCGGCTTGCGGTTCGAAGCGACCGACACGGAGTGGTCGTGGGGCGACGCGGGCGCACAGCTCGTGCGCGGCCCCGCCGAGCCGATCCTCATGTCGACCCTCGGCCGCGGCCAAGCGCTCATGGACTGCGAAGGCGACGGGGTGCCGACGCTGCGCGAGCGGACTAGCTGACGCGCGGATCCGGCGCGTCGGCGTCGATGCCGTAGTGCCCGATGGCCTTCGCGACTTCTTCGGGAGTGGCGTTGCCTTGCGCGGCGAGCCCCGAGGCCACCGCGACGACGACATGGGCGGCATCGATCTCGAAGAAACGGCGGAGCGCGTCGCGGGTGTCGCTGCGGCTGAACCCATCGGTGCCGAGCGGGATGAACTCGCGTCCTTTAGCACCCTGTGGATCGAGGAGGCCGACACCCGGGTAGTCGAGCCCGATGAGTTCGCCCTTGATGCGCTCAGAACCCCAGCGGGGGTTCTCGGTGGCGAGGCGCACGATCAACGCCGGACAGGTCCGACAAGAGAGGGCACAGCAACTCGGCCGTCAGTCGCCGCGAACGGGCTGGTCACGGGCGGTGACGGACTTCTGGCACCCCACGGGCCACCAGGTACGCCCGGGCCTGCACCGCCCGGCCGTCGACCCGCAAGCTGTCGGCGTCCGCGAAAGACGCCCGCCCGTGGAGGACCCACCCCCGGGGCCGGCGCGAAAGGTGGCGCGAAACCTCGCTTACCTGCCGTCCGGCTGATCTGTTGTTGAGCGTACGGCCCGTCGAAGCTCGTCGGCGAGGTCGTTCGTCCTCGCCCGGGCCACTCTGCCGTCGATTGGGCGGTCAGCGTCATCCCCGGGCTACTCGCCGCCATCGCAGTCATCGTCCTCGTGCACGAAACACCTCGGGTGGTGACCGCGGCCAGCCACGTTGCCGCGCCGATGCGGCGTCTGCTGAGCGAGCGAGGCCCGTTCCGGCGTCTGCTGACTGGCGTTGGCCTCTACGGGCACACCAACGAGCCCCGGAGTGCACCGCAGCTCGCCCGGCATTCAGGACCGGAGCGGAGAGTGAACGTCGGGCTTTTGTCACGGCGACAGGAACAAACGCCCGCCTACGAGCGCGACCTGCGCTCGCTGACGGTCGTCGAGATCTGCGCCGAGGCAGCCGACGAGTGTCCACCTCGGTTCTCAACCACGCTCGAGCTGATCGGCCGCCAGCCGCGACGCTGCTCGGCAAACCCTTACAGACGTGTGAACAGGCCCCGACTCGCGGATCGCCGGAGCCGCTGCGGGTAACAACTTCACCGTTGCCATGCCGCATACGAAGGGAAGCACCATGCGAACACGCTCGACGCAAGGAACGCCGGTCAGGATCCACCGGACGTAAAGGTGTGACGGCGCGCGACGAGTGGAACCAGGCCCCGAGCGGCGCGCGGCGCCAGCCACCGATCGCCGCGTACGGCTACCTCTCCGACTGCCAGTCAGCGGCGTTGGTCGATCGCGCCGGTTCGATCGACTGGTGGTGCGTCCCGCGTTTCGACTCCCCGTCGGTCTTCGCTCGCTTGCTCGACCCCGACGCCGGGCATTGGTCGATCTGCCCTGCTGGCGGCTTTGAGAGCACCCGCGCCTACCTCGAACGCACCATGATCCTGCGGACGGTCTTCCACACACCCGACGGGGACGTGGCCGTCACCGACGTGGCGGCGCTCGCGCCTGACACGTTTGGTCACGAGATCGGACTGCGCGTGCCGCACGTGCTCATCCGCCGCGTCGAGGGCCTGGCCGGCACCGTGACCATGGAGACCGCCTTCGCGCCGAGGATGGAGTACGGCCGCACTGAGCCCCACCTGTCGATAACCCCGAGCGGCGTCGAAGCCCAGGGTGGTCCGACACGGCTCACGCTGACGAGTCCCATCCCGCTCAGCGTCCACCACGGCGTCGCGGGCTCGCGCTTCGTCGTCTCCGCCGGCGACGTTGTCGAGCTGCGGCTCCAGTACGCGCCAGCGTTCGACGATCGGACCGACGCCAGAGGCCACGCTCCGAGCATCGAGGCGACAAAGTCAGCGTGGCAGTCGTGGTCGGATCTGCACGACTACGACGGCCGATTTCGCGACGAGGTGCAGCGCAGCGCGCTCGTGCTCCAGGGGCTCACGTTCCAGCCCTCCGGTGCCGTCATAGCCGCAGCCACGACATCGCTGCCCGAGCGCATGGGCGGCGAGCTGAATTTCGACTACCGATACGCGTGGCTCAGAGACCTCAGCCTCACCATCCGCTCCCTGTGGATCGCGGCCTGCCCCCACGAGCCGCGGCGTTTGCTCGAGTGGTTCACCAACGCGGCCGGCAAGGTCGGTCCAGAGCTGTTCCAGATCATGTACGGCGTCGCCGGTGAGCGCGACCTGCACGAGCACACCCTCGAGCATCTCTCCGGCTACCACGACAGCCGACCCGTCCGCGTCGGCAACGAGGCCTGGACACAGGTGCAACTCGACGTTCTCGGCGAAGTGCTCGACGCCACCTACCTGCTGCGCGAAGAGCTCGGAGATCTCGACAAGCACCTGCAAGATCTGCTGGTCGTGCTCGCTGACCGCGCCGCCGAAAGCTGGGGACAACCCGATGCCGGCATGTGGGAAGCGCGCGATCAGCAACGACACTACGTGTCCTCGAAGGTCATGTGCTGGGTCGCGCTCGACCGTGCCGTACGCCTCGCCGAACGTCTCGGGTCCGGCACCGACCCCGTTCGCTGGGCCGCCGCCCGAGACGAGATCCGCGCCGCGGTGCTGGAGCAGGGCTGGAGCCCCCGCGCCGGCGCCTACGCGGGCGCGTTCGCATCCGACGACCTCGATGCCTCGGTGCTGCTCCTCCCCGTCATCGGGTTCCTGCCGGCCACCGACGAGCGGATGTGGGCAACGGTCGAGGCCATCGAGCACGAACTCGGCAGCGGCGGCCTCGTGCGGCGCTGGCCCGACGACCCCAGCGGGTTCCTCATCTGTACCTTCTGGCTCGTCGAGTGCCTCGCGCTGGGCGGCGAGATGGACCGCGCCGAGAAGTGGTTCCGCTCCGCCCTCGATCACGCCAACGACCTCGGGCTCCTGTCCGAAGAGGCCAACGTCGACGACGGCAGCCTCCTGGGAAACTTCCCGCAGGCGTTCTCCCACGTCGGTCTCATCAACGCCGCGTGGCGCCTCACCGAGCCGTCAGCGCCACAACCGACCCTCAACCGATCAACCCCCCAGGAGAAACCATGACCACCGGCAAGCTCGAAGGAAAAGTCGCCGTCATCACCGGATCCGACTCGGGGATCGGCCAGGCCACCGCGGCTGCCTTCGCGGCCGAAGGCGCCGACATCGTCGTCACCTACCTCCACGACGCCGACGGTGCGAAGGCCACCGCTGCGCAAGTCGAATCGGCGGGGCGCACCGCGCTGGTCGTCGAGGTGGACATCAGCGACGAGCAGCAGGTCGCGTCGATGTTTGACAGGGCCGTCGAGACGTTCGGTGCCATCGACATCCTCATGAACAACGCTGGTGTCGACGCGTCAGGCAAGGACGTGGCCGAGCTCCCGACGGACGTGTGGGACACGGCCATCCGCACCAACCTCTATGGGACCTTCTTCTGCTGCCGCCGCTTCGTGCAGCTGCGCAAGCAGGCCGGTGGAGGCGGCAAGATCATCAACGTCACCTCGGTGCACGAAGACATCCCCAACGCCGGCGGCGCGGACTACGACTGCTCCAAGGGCGCCGTGCGCAACCTCACGCGAACCCTGGCGCTCGAGCTCGCCCCGTTGAAGATCAACGTCAACAACCTCGCCCCGGGCATGGTCCTCACCCCGTTCAACCAGCCGGCGATCGACGACCCCGAGCTTCTCCACGAACAGGTCCAGAGCATCCCCTGGAAGCGCGCCGCCGAGCCCGCTGAGATCGCGCGGCTCGCTGTCTTCCTCGCGTCGAGCGACGCCGATTACGTGACCGGCTCGACCTACACCATGGACGGCGGCCTCACACGCAGTCTGGGCCAAGGTGCCTGAAGTCCAACCTGGCGCGGGCACGACCCGTGACCTCTTCCTCCCCCGCCGACACGAACAGCTGCGCGCATGAGCCAGCGACGACCTGCCGCAGCCAGTCTCGCGACTTCGGGATCGTCTGCCACGCCGACGGCCTCGGCGGCCAGCCGGGCCGATTGGATCGTTGCCGAGGTGTTGGCTCCGACGTGGATCGACAGCACCGCCTCCGCGCCGCGGGCCGCGACAGCCTGGTACGCCTCGACGAACGAGCCTGGGGCCGGCGCAGCGGTTGAGACGGTCGCGCCAAGTCGCAGTCGTCGGTACCTTCATGGTTGCTCGCACGGTACGCGTGGCTGGTCTTGATCGGCCTCGGCGCGACGCTGCGCCGGGCGGAGCGCGTACGAGAACGGGAGGGCGACGAGGAACGGGGCGCCGATCAAGTTGCGGGTGCCGGTGTCGATGATGTTGCGCCTGGGTGGCCGGTGGTCGCCTCGTCGGGTCACATCGAGGGAACCCGTTTCGGGCTGGCACGCTTCCACGTCGCGATGGACGCGCTACGTGATCTGCTCGCTGCCTGAGCCGGGCTGACGCCGACTGCCGACGAGCACCCCGGCGTTGGAGACGCCGAACGGCACGAGGTACGTCACCGCCACCTTGGCCCAGACGACCGGGGTGGCGTCGCCGCGCAGGACGACGTCGAGCTGGTTGATGCCGAACAGGACCGTTCCCACGACGAGCGCGATGGTCACGTTCTGGCGAAGATGATGCCGAGCGCAGAGCACGCGGCACCCCTCGCGCCACGTCGCCCACGACAGCGGCTCGGTTCCACTTACGTCGTTCGTCACACGGTCACCAGGTGCCCGTCGGTGCGGGCGGGAACGGCTCGCCTGCCGTTGACATCCATGAACAGCTGGGCGGCGGCCTGGCGGACCGCGACCCCCCGGGCCGGCGCGAAAGGTGGCGCGAAACCTCGCTTACCTGCCGTCCGGCTGATCAGTTGAGGAGCGTACGGCCCGTCGAAGCTCGTCGGCGAGGTGAGGCGCGCCGGGTTTGATGCACTGCTTGTTTGGGACAAGATCCGACTGTGACCCTCGACGGCAGAAGCCCGCTGGAGATGAGCGATGATGAGTTGCTCGCCCTGCCGAGGCCATCGTGTCCGAGATGTCGAGGGCGCCAGCTCGTGCCTCGTATCTACGGCATGCCTAGCGGCGATGATCCCCTCATCCAGCGGCTCGAGCGCGGAGAGGTAGACGTGGAGTTCGCGGGTTGTGTCGTCCCGATGGACCCGCTGCCACTGTGGCGATGTCGGAGATGCGACGCGCTCGTAGGTGAGGACGGCAGTGAGATCGCGGAACTCTTCCCGGGGTGACTCGACGAGCACATCTAGCCGAGTTCGTGAAGGAAGACTGTCATCTCATCACGGAAACGACGCAACTCGGTCTGGTGCGCCGGCGACAAGCTGGCGAGCTTGCGCTTCCCGCGACTCGTGAGCGTGAGCCGATGCCGGCGATGGTCGTCGGTGTCGACGCGCCCGCGGACCAGACCCGCATCGATGGCGCGTCCGACGAGCTCGACGACCGAGTGGTGCCGGAGCTGAAGTAGCTCGGCCACGTCACCGATGGTCGGCTCCCGCCCTCCCGGAAAACCGCGGATAGCGAGAAGGAGCTGATGTTGTTTGGGGGTCAGTCCTTCCCGGCGGGCGGCCTCCTCGGAAAATCGCAGGAACACCCGCAGCGCATGGCGGAGCCGAGCGAGGGCCTCGTACTCGAGATCGGTGAGTTCGGATGCGTTCGACGGCATCAGTTGAGAATACATCGCTATGCGATATAGCGTGGACTGAATGGCTGGACGTTTGAACCCACATCGCCGGCTGCTGCTGCTGACAGTTCTGGCCGCCGGCGTCGGGCTCGTTGCCGGCGGCGCCGCCTGGGTGTTGTTGAAGCTCATCGGCCTCATCACCAACCTGGCCCTGTTCCACCGCCTTGGTTGGAAGGCACCACCGTTCACTCAGCTGCACCGCTCGCCCTGGGTGGTCGTGGCCGCCGTTGTCGGCGGTCTATTGGTGTCGCTGCTGGCCAAATGGTCCCCGGTCATCCGTGGCCACGGGATCCCCGAAGCGATGGAAGCGATCCTCACCAAACAGAGCCGCATCCAGCCCCGCACCGCCATCGCCAAACCCCTGTCCGCGGCAATCAGCATCGGGACGGCGGGGCCGTTCGGCGCTGAGGGGCCGATCATCGTCACCGGCGGCGCACTGGGCTCGCTCGTCGGCCAGGTCGTGGCGGTCACGTCGTCGGAACGCAAGATCCTGTTGGCTAGTGGCGCGGCCGCTGGTATGGCCGCCACGTTCGGGACACCGCTCGCGGCCGCAGTGTTGGCGGTCGAGCTGCTGCTCTTCGAGTTCTCGAGGCGGGCGCTCATCCCGGTCATCGTCGCGTCAGCGGTCGCCGGCGGCGTGCACGCCACTCTCTTCGGATCTGGCCCCTTCTTTGCGGTACCCGACCACCAGTTCGCTGGCCTCGGCACGCTGCCAATTTTCGCGGTGCTTGGCCTGTTCGCCGGTCTGTTAGCGGTGGTGGTGGCTGAGGGCCTGTTCATCGTCGAGCACGCCTACCGGCGCCTGCCGGTGTCGGAGTTCTGGCACCCGGTGATCGGGGCCGTCGCCTTCGCGTCGGTAGGACTGATCGAGCCGCGCGCGTTGGGTGTCGGCTACGACGCAATCACTGACGTGCTCGGCAACCGATTGGCTCTGGGCACGATCGCAGTGCTCGCCACCGTCAAGCTCGTCGCCTGGTGGCTTGCGTTGGGGTCCGGGACGTCGGGCGGCACCCTCGCCCCAATCCTGCTCATCAGCGCCGGCTACGGCAGCCTGTTCGGCGCCGGCGCCAACCATCTCCTTCCTCACCTCGGCGTGTCCCAAGGCGCGTTCGCGCTGGTGGCGATGGCGGCCGTGTTCGGCGCGGCGACACGCGCCACGTTGACGTCGATGATCTTCGTCTTCGAGCTCACCGGCGACTACAACGCGATCCTCCCGCTCATGTTGGCGACCGTCTTGGCTGAGCTCGTGGCCAACAATCTGCTGCGCGAGAGCCTTATGACCGAGAAGCTCGCCCGACGAGGTCTGCGCGTTCACGCCGACTACGAAGTCGATGTGCTGCGAACCCACACGGTCGGCGAGCTCATGACTGTGCACCCGGCTCCGCGCCCCAACGACGAGATCGATGACGCGACCGTGCATCTCGGCGAGATCGCGTTGGACGCCGTGCGACGAATGCTCGACGAGGGCGTCGAACGCTTCTCCGTCGTCAACGACGACAACGCTGTTGTCGGCGTGTGCACGCTCAACGACATTCTCAAAGCGCGCGCGAACCGCTTCGACCACGAAACTCTCCAGCACGGTTGGCTCCCGCCCATGCTCACCCGTTGGCAGGACAACGACGACTGAACAACTGCTCCGAGGTCGATCGCTTCCGGGCGCGAGGGTGAAGCCCTCGGCCGCCGCTCTCCTTCGGGGTGGTTCAGTCGGTCAGGCCGGCTCGAACCGGATGACGGCTCGGTCGTCGGCGAACTCGTCCCAGCTGGTGGTGAGGAACTGTTCGATGGTCTCGCGGCCGAAGGTGCTGGCGAACTCCTTGGCCAGGTTCGCGGACGCGGTTCGTAGCGCGTGCTGGTGGTCGAGGGGGAGATCGTTGAGCGAGGGCATCAGGGGTCATCTCGAGTGCTGGCGTCGTCGTGGGGGACCAGCACCTCGTCGGCGTGGAGGTCGGGGTAGAGGTAGTGGGCGAGCCCGATCGCCAACGCGCCGCCGGCGAGCTGCGCGGCGATGAACGCGGGCGCGGACGACGGCTTGATGCCGGCGAACGTGTCGCTCAGCGTGCGGGCGATCGTCACCGCGGGGTTGGCGAAGCTGGTCGATGACGTGAACCAGTAGGCCGCCGCGATGTAGCCGGCGACCGCGAACGGCGCCGCGGAGGAGCGCCCCGATCGGACGACGCCGAAGATCACCAGCACCAGCCCGAGGGTGGCGACGATCTCGCCGAGCCACAACCCCCCGCTCGAGCGCGTGTGGGTCGAGAGGTCGACCGCGGAGAGGTCAAACATCAGATTGGCGACGACGGCACCGACGCAGCCACCCATGATCTGAGCGGGGATGTAGGCGGCAAGCTCGCGGTTGGTGAGCCCGCCGAACGCGCGGTCGGCGAGCGAGACGACCGGGTTGAAGTGCGCGCCCGACACCGAACCGAACGCGAGGATCAGCGCGACGAGCCCGCCTGCGGTTGCCGTCGAGTTCTCGAGCAGTTGGATGCCGACGTCGTGCGGTGAGAGTTGTTGCGCGTAGATGCCCGACCCCACGACCACGGCAACGAGAAACGCCGTGCCCACGGCTTCGGCGGTGGCCTTGCGGCCGAGCGTCGATTCCATCAGCAGCACGGCCGGCGACGGTCGCCCGCGGGCGGGGCGTGCTCGGCGAGCATGGTGATCGAACGGCCGAGCTCCGCGAGGACGCCGGGGCGGAGTCTGTAGTAGGTCCAGTAGCGGTGGCGTTCGCTCTCGACGAGGCCGGCGTCGCGCAGGACCTTTAGATGGTGGCTCACCAGGGGTTGGGGGACGTCGAGGGTGTCGACGAGGTGGCAGACGCAGAGCTCTTCGGCCGCCAGCTGCTCGATGATCTGCCAGCGCAAGGGCTCGGCCACCGCCTTGAGCAACGCGACCGGCGACGTATCCACATCGACGCTCATCACTATGGATCTTGGTTGATGTAGACGGGTCGGGTCAAGCGAGCGTCAGGTGTGGGCGGGCGTCAGGCGGTGAGCACGTCGCGCAGCTGCGCGAGACGTTCGGGCACCACGGTGCAGTTGACCCAGCGACCGACCTTCTCCTTGGCGATCAACCCGGCATCAGCCAACAACGACAGGTGATGCGACACGGTCGGCTGGCTCTTGCCGACCGGCTCCTCGAGGTCGCAGCTGCAGGCGGTCCCCGCGGGGGCGGCTGCGATGAGCGAGAGCAGCCGGAGCCGAACCGGGTCGGCCAGCGCCTTGAAGGCCACAGAGAGCTCGTCGGCGTCGGTGGTGCTCAACGGCGCGGCGAGCAGCGGCGGGCAACATGCTTCGATCGTGGTGAGCTTCTTCATCGACACCTCTTGCATCTATCGACAGATGTCGATACATTGACGGTTGTCCATAGGTTACCGAACCTCGGAGGGTTCCCCTTGTCCCGTGTGCAGCTCGCCCTCAACGTCCCCGACATCGACCAGGCGGTCGCCTTCTACTCGAAGCTGTTCGCCACCAAGCCGGCCAAGCGCAAGCCCGGCTACGCCAACTTCGCCATCGCCGATCCGCCGCTCAAGCTCGTGCTGTTCGAGAAGGCCGGCGCCGACAGCCGGCTCAACCACCTCGGTGTCGAGGTCGAGGACAGCGACGCCGTCTGGGCGCACCAGAACCGCCTCACCGAGGATGGCGTCGAGTCGGTCGAGGAGTCCGGCACCTGTTGCTTCGCCAGGCAGGACAAGGTCTGGGTCGACGGACCCGACGGCACCTGGGAGATCTATACGGTCCTCGAGGACAGCGACGCCTTCGGGCAAAGTTCGGCCAAGGTCGATGACCAGACCGGTGACTCGCTGTGCTGTGCGAGCGTTCCCGAAGCCGCGGCCCGGTGCTGTTGAGCCTGGTCGCATGAGACACGACAGCACGACCGAGCCCGTTTGCCAGCGCTATGCCGAGCTCGCGAACCATGGAGCGAGAATCGTTGGGCGCCCTCTTGGACGTCGCGGCCGTGCCGGCATACGACAAGACGAGCCTGGCCGAGTACGTCGAAGCCGCCATTGCCGACGCCCTGCTCTGAGCTCGGACCAAACGAGCGCCCTTCGGACCGCGGAGCTGGTACCACCAACGGGGCCGGCAGCGACGACCGCGCGTCACACCGCTTTCGGATGCAGGCTGAGCGATGCAGCGTCGTGCCGTGTCGAGCGATGGAGAGCGTCCTGGTGGGTGGTTCGCGATGACCGAGCAGAACCGGGTGACCCCGTTCGGCGAGATCGTCGCGATCGCTCAGAGGGGTGCGTGGCTCGGCAACCGGGGGTCGATCCATCGGGGCCACCAGATCGCGCGCCCATGGAACGGGCGGAGGTGGATCACCTGCGCCCTCGAGTTCAAGGGCTGGCGAGCTCCGCTGTGGGAGCCGGGGCGGTGGACGCCGCTCTTCTTCCTCGACGAGTCGGTTGCGCTGGCGGCCGGCCACCGTCCCTGCGCGTTGTGCCGCCGGCTTGCGTACGAGCGCTATCGAGACGCCTGGGAGACTGCTTTCGGGATGCGCCTCGGTGCCGACGCGATGGATCGACGTCTCCACGCGGATCGGCTCGACGGGCGCAGCCAGCGCCGACATGAGCGGCCCTGGCCCGAGCTACCGTGCGGCGCGTTCGCCCTCGTCGATGGAGCCCCCGCGCGGGTCGGCGCCGATCACCTCAGGCCGTGGACGGTGGCGGGGTTCGCAGCGAGGCGTCCGAGGCCGACGAGGGGCAGCGCCACGGTGATCACGCCCTCGGCCACGGTCGACGTCTTGCGCGCGGGCTTCAGACCGGATCAATAGCGCGCTCAGCTACCGTCGCCCGGTGCTCGCCGATCGTTTCGCGCCCCTGCCTGCGGACGTCGCCGAGCTCTGGGCGAAGTTCCCCGACCGAGACCGCGCGTACTTCCCGAGCGTGGTCGGCTTGGTGGTCGAGGAGATCCGCACGGACTACTGCCGCATGCGACTGCCCTTTCGCCCCGAGCTCGAGCAGCCGGCAGGCGTTGTGCACGGGGGCGCCATCGCGACGCTCATCGACACCGTGGTCGTCCCCGCTGTTGGCAGTGCCTACCCGTTCGGCTGGAGCTACTTCACGGTCACGATGGACATCCAGTTCATGGGCGCTGTCGTCGGCGAGGACGCGATCGCCGAAGGCTGGGTCGAACAGCGCGGCCGGTCGATGGTCTTCTGCCGCGCCGAGGTCTCCATGGCAAGCGGCAACAAGGCCGCGGCCGGCACCCTCACGTACATGGTGAAGCCCCCGCGCTAGCGACCCCTTTGCTCTGTGCCGCGGACCGCAATGCCGCGACGCACGCGGCGCGGTTGTTGTCGATGTGCGCATCGAGGTCCGATGGGTTCGCCCACCAGAACGCATGGTGCCAGCGGCTGCGCTCGAGCGGCGCTGACCGGACCGCTGCCCCTGGACGGTCGGTCTCGATGGTCACGGCCAGCGTTCCCCATCTGTCGTAGAAGTGGTCGTCCGATGAGCCGACGATCGGATACCAGGCGCGCGACTGCTTGGCGCGGTAGCGCCACCGGGTCTGGGCCGCACGGAACGCTTCGGCCATCGCTCGGAACGCCGCCACGTCGGCCGGAGGCTCCGCCTTCGACGACCACGGCCACGTGATGATCTGCCCCGTCGAGTGCAGGTTCAGCAAGGCGAAGGGCGGCCGCGACGCGAGGAGGTCCTCGAACGCAGCGGTCTCGGGCTCAGAGAGCGGATGGCTGCCGCGGCTCCACGGCAGCCTTGTCGTGCGCACGCCCGCGATGGGCAGCCAGTGGTCGCGGGCTCCCGCGGGCCAAGGCCAGTTGCGGTTGAGATCGACAAGGTTCGCGTTCCGGCGCGGCGCGTTCACGAACCACGCCGTGCGATCGAGTCCTGCGAACGTCGCGTCGCGCCCGTCGACGTTGAGCGCGGGCACGACGGTGACGTCGGCGACAGCAAGCAGCGCTACGACATCGTCACGAAGGTCTGTCGCGCAGAGGTCTTCGAGCACAGCGAGCGCGAGCTCGGATGATACGACCTCGTTCCCGTGGATGTTCCCGAGCACGACAGCGCGGGCCTCGACGTCGCCCGGGCAGCGTCGCGGCGCGGCGACCGTCACGGCGACGAGGTCGCGCCCTCGCACCGAGCGCCCGAAGACGGATCGAACGGCTCGCGATCCGGCTGCGGCCACCGCATCGTCGACGGCCGAGTCGAGCTCGTCGGGGCGGTGGTAAGACGCCGTCAGCCCTCGCCCATGATCATGCGGAGCAGGGAGTCAGCCTGTGACCGTCGAGCGCGCCCATCCGCCGATCCTCGCGCGCTGGGAGGGATCAGATTTGGTCGGGGCGGGTGACTGCGGCGTCGTCGACGAGGAGGATGCGCTCACCGAGGCCCAGGTGCCTGCCGGTGACGGTGACGAAGCGCCCCTCGCCGTTCGCGAGGCGGTGGACGTCGCTGCCGAGGTGGTGCTCGACGGTGTAGATCAGCCCGCCGTGGGTGACCGCGAGCACGTCGCCGTCCGGCACGGCAGCGTGGATGCGCGAAAGCGCGTCGAGCGCGCGAGCGAGCAACACGTCGTCGGGTTCCCAGCCCGGAGGGCGGCGGTCGCCCGAGCGAGAGTCGCGGCGGATCGGCTGGAACGCGCCATGACGGTCGGCGAGCGAGGCGAGCCACCCGGGATAGCGCTCGTCGATCTCGGCGCGAGTGAGGCCCGACCACTCACCTGCGTCGCGCTCGCGTAGATCGGGCTCGACGACGACCGGCCCGACGCCGATCAGCTTCGAGATGACGAGCGCGGTCTCCGTCGCCCGCTGCAGGTCCGAGGCGAAGATGGCGTCGATCGCGCCCACCCTGCCCGCTGCCAGCCGCGCTTGCTCCCGGCCGAGCTCGCTCAACGGCGGATCGGCCTGGCCCTGCCACCGGCCCGCAGCGTTCCACTCCGACTGGCCGTGTCGCACGAGCAGCACCCGGGTGGCCACGGCGGGCGACAGTACAAGGGCACTCGTTGGGGCCATGAGCCGACCCCGAACTACGTTCGCGCCATGGCCCTCCCCATCGAGAAGCTCGGCACGACCTATGAGGCGACGACGGTCGAGATCGATCCCGACCGAGCGAAGGCCTACGCGGCGGCCACTAACGACGAGAACCCGGCCTACGACTCCGGCAAGTACGCACCGCCGGTCTTCGGTGTCGTCCCGGTGTGGGGACAGCTGATGGCGGTCGCAGCCGACATCGTGGCGCCCGAAGCGCTCATGTTCATCGTCCACGGCGAGCAGGACATGCATTTCCACCGACCGCTCGTACCCGGTGTCGCGCTGACCACGACGGCGATCGCGCACAGCGTGCGGGTGGCCCCGAACGGCACCCGCTTGGTGGCTCAGCTCGATTCGAGCGACGCTTCGGGCGAGCCCGTGCTCACGCAGTACGTCACGATCTTCATCAGGGGCATGGCCGACGGCGAGGCGGGCGGCCCCGACAAGCCGAGCCACGACTTCCCCGACGCGGCTCGCGCGAACCCCGCCGGCACCTTCACCATCCACGTCGACGACGACCAGACGTTTCGCTACCACGAGGCATCGGGCGACGAGATGCCCATCCACCTCGACGATGCGTTCGCGAAGTCCGTCGGGCTCCCCGGCATCATCGCCCACGGGCTCTGCACGATGGCGATGTGTTCCCAAGCCGTCATCAAGACCGTCGCCGACGGCGACCCAGGGCGGCTCAAGCGTCTCGCCGTGCGCTTCGCATCGAACGTGTTCCCCGGCAACGACATCGAGGTCGCGCTGTACGACGCGGGAAGCGTCGCCGGTCGCCATGCGTACGCCTTCGAAGCCACGTCAGCCGATGCCATCGTCATCAAGAACGGGTGGGCCGAGATCGAGGGCTAGGCACCCTCGATCCGGTTCCCGAGCGCTGTGCCGCGGTTGCGCCTCTTCGCCGCTGCCCGTGAGGCGGCAGGCACCGGACGCGACCACGTGCCAGGCGCGACCGTCGATGAGGTCATCGCCGAGGCGACAAGGCGTTACGGCGACGGGTTCGCCGCGGTCATGCCGACGTGTCGCATCTGGGTCAACGGCGACGCCGCGGATGGCGCAACACCTGTGAGCTCCGACGATGAGGTCGCCGTGCTCCCACCGGTCTCCGGGGGCGAGTGATGGCGCAGCGTTCTCGGGCACAGGGCGCCCCGCGTCGCCGGACGCCGGCGCATGCCGGATCCAGCGCGAAGAGCAAGAAGCGCACGCCCCCGTGGCGTGAGGTCGAGGAGCGCGAGGCGCGCCGACCGTCGAACAGGGCGCGGCAGGCCGCCAAGGGTCGCCGCCCGCTCGCGGTGGTCTACGACGTCGACGGACCCCGCGTGCGCCTTGGCATCTTGTGGTTCCTCACCGAGCTGGTCGCCTCCGTTGCCGGCGTCTCCGGCCTGGCGATCCTCTTCGCCACCACAGCAGGCGTCGCCGCGCTCCAGACAGCGCAGTGCCTGCGCAAGCACGGCGCGCGACCCCATCGACAGGTGGCGGGGGCCGCCGCTGCCGTGCTGCCCGTCGCTGCCGCGGTGACCACGGGTCTGCTCGGCGTCGCGATCCTGGGTTTGGCCGGCGTCGCTCTCTTCCGCGCGTACGCGCTTGGGGCGTCCGACCGGCGCGCTCAGCCTCTCGCGATAGCCGGTGCGACGGTTCGCAGCGCGCTCTTCGTCGGCTTCGCTGCTGCTTGCGTCGTGGTGAGCGCCCGGTTCTCGCTCGGCGGCGCGATCGCCCTCCTGCTGCTCGCCGCAGCCTACGAGACCGGCGATTACATCATCGGCTCAGGAGCCGCCAACCCGTTCGAGGGCCCGGTCGCCGGCGCGACGGCGGTGTTGGTCGTCTCGTTCGCCATCACCGCGATCGGGGTGCGCCCCTTCGTGTTCCCGGACTCGTTCGTGCTCGGCGCGATGGCCGCGGTGCTCTGCCCGTTGGGGCAGCTCGCGGCGTCGGCCATCCTCCCAGCGAACGATGCAAAGGCCAGCGCGGTGCGTCGACTCGACTCGCTCGTGCTGCTTGCGCCGGCGTGGGCCTTCGCTGTGGGCATCCTCGTCAAATAGCTGTCCACTCCGTGGCCTTGGCTTCGCTGAGCCGCGCTTCGACGTCCGTCCAGTTCACGACGTTCCAGATGGCCTCGAAGAAGTCGGCCTTCACGTTCTTGTACTGCAAGTAGTACGCGTGCTCCCACGCGTCGACCACAAGGAGCGGCAGCGTGCCCTGGCCGTGGTTGCCCTGATGGTCGTAGACCTGAGAGACGATCACTCGCTGTGCCGTCGGCTCCCACGCTGCCACGGCCCAGCCCGAGCCCTGCACGCTCGTGGCCGCACTCGTCACGTGCGCCTTGAAGCGCTCGACACCGCCGAAGTCGGCGTCGAGCTGTGCGAGCAGCGCGCCGGCGGGCTCAGCTCCCTCTGGGCTCAGGTTCTGCCAGAAGATGGAGTGCAGCACGTGCCCCGAGACATGGAACGCGAGATCCTTCTGCAGCTTCGTGAGCGTGTCGAAGTCGTCGGCCTCGCGGCTCGTCGCGAGCTGCTCGAGCGCCGTGTTGGCACCGTCGACGTAGGCCTTGTGGTGCTTGTCGTGATGGAGCTCCATGATCTCGGCGCTGATGTGGGGCTCGAGCGCTGCGTAGTCGTACGCGAGATCGGGCAGCGTGTACACGGGATCGGCCATGGGGGCTCCTGGTTTCGCAAGGTCGGGCTGTGAATTTACCAGCCATTCCCCGCCAGCAGCCACCGGCGCAGTAGGTTCCGCTCGTCACGACCAGGGGAGGCAGCACGTGAAGATCTTCGAGGACTTCTTCGATGCCAGCGGCGGGTTCCAGTTCATGTTGCGCTACGCCCACGTACTCGTCGGCGTCACGTGGATCGGGCTGCTCTACTTCTTCAACTTCGTGCAGGTGCCCTCGTTCGCGGAGATGGAGCCCGGCGCGCGCTCAGAAGCACTGCGCAAGATCACCTTCCGCGCTCTGTGGTGGTTCCGCTACGCCGCGCTGCTCACGTTCCTCTTCGGCATCGCGATGCTCGGTATCTACTCATCGGCCGACCTGCCCACGAAGTACCTCGAGACGACTGCAGGCGGGAGCATCCTCACCGGCATGCTCTTCGGCATCACCATGTTCCTCAACGTGTGGGGTGTGATCTGGGTCAACCAGAAGATCATCATCGCGTCCGCCGAGCGGGTCTCCCAGGGCGGCGAGGCCGACCCCGCCGTAGCCGGTGCGGCGAAGAAGGCGGGGCGCGCCTCGCGGGCCAACACCTTCTTCTCCATCCCGATGCTCTGGTACATGGTGTTCACCACCCACTACAGCGGCGTCTTCACCAACGACAACGGCGGGCTCAACAACTTCGCCCTCTACTTCATCCTCGTGCTCGTCACCTGGGCGATCATCCAGGCCTCGGCGCTCGGCTTCATCGGCGGGCTCGACAACCCCATCAACAAGCTGCTGTTCGACGACCACAAGAAGACGATCATCTTCGGCTTCGTCTACCTCGCCTTGATCCACTTCGTCGGCTGGGAACTGATCATGAAGCCGTAGGTCACGCCCGCCTCACTGGACGGTGAGGGTGGCTTTCATGTTGTGGCCGGGGATGGTGCAGGTCAGCTGATAGGTGCCGGCGACCAAGGTGACCTTTGCGGTGTGCGCCTTCTTCGGGTCGGCTTCGACGAGCAGCTTGTTGCCATCGACGAGCGTGACGTTGTGGGCCACGGGGTCCTTGTTGTCGAGGGCGATGCTGCGCTCGCCCGCCTTCGCCGTGTACGCCGTCTTGTCGTACGCGAGGCCGGTTGCCACCACCGTCACGTCGGCGGCGCCGCCGTCGCTCGACGCCGTGCTCGCCGACGTCGTCGAAGAGCCGCCGCCGCACGCCGCGAGCGCCAAGGCGAGCACGGTGGCAGCGAGCACGGCGCGACAGAGGCGGGTCGACATGGCATCGCACGATAAGGGGGCCGCCAGGTGGAGGGCGAACCAGCATGCGACGTCCTCTGCAGCGCTTGGAGCCGGCGGGCGCGCTCGCGGGAGAACGCGTGGCGCTCGCGGGAGTCGCGTAACCTGGGGTCGTGGTCAAGACGATGGGCGAGTTCAACGACCGTTGGCGCGACCTGGGCGAGTTCATCCGAGATCAACGCAGGGTCGGGCACCTCTCGCTTCGCAAGCTCTCGGAGATGGCGGGCATCTCCAACCCCTACCTGAGCCAGATCGAGCGGGGGCTGCGCAAGCCGTCTGCGGAGATCCTTCAGCAGATCGCCAGGGCCCTCGAGATCAGCTCCGAGACGCTGTACGTCCGCGCCGGCATCCTCGAGGAGCGCTCCTCGGGCTCTGACCTGGCCGGTGAGATCAAGCGCGACCCGTTCATCAACGAGGACCAGAAGAAGACCCTCGTACGCATCTACGAGTCGTTTCGCCATGAGAACGGCAACGTGGCCAGCACCGAGGAACAGACCCCAGCCCGCTAGCGTTCGCCACCGTCGTGCGAACGCTGGCCGTCCTCTCCCTGCACACCTCGCCGCTCGTGCAGCCCGGCGCGGGCGACAGCGGCGGGATGAACGTGTACGTGCGTGAGCTGGTCTCCTCGCTCGCGCAGGCCGGCGTGCGCTGCAGCGTCTACACCCGGCGTTGGGCCGACGACCTGCCGGCCGAGGTTGCCGTCGAGCCAGGGTTCCGGGTCGTGCACGTGCCAGCGGGGCCGATCGGGCTGAGGAAGGACCAACTGCCTGATGTCGTCGAGGAGTTCACCGCCGGGGTGCTGTCCGACGTGCGGGCCTTGGGCGACGTCGACGCGATCCACGCGAACTACTGGCTGTCGGGGCTTGCCGGCCACGAGCTGAAGCACCGCCTCGACGTCCCGCTGGTCTCGACGTTTCACACGCTCGCCAGAGTGAAGGCTGAGACGGGCGACGCCGAGCCGGAGTTGCGCATACGCGCCGAGGCCGAGGTCATCGCATGCTCCGACGCCATCACCGCGTCGTGCCCGGCCGAGGCCGACCAGCTTGTGCGCCTCTACGGCGCGGCGCCTGAGCGCATCGAGCTCGTGGCGCCCGGGGTCATCCAAGCGTTCTTCTCACCGGGGGATCGCGCAGGGGCACGGCGCGCGCTCGGGCTCGACCCCCTGGCACCGGTGCTCCTCTTCGTCGGGCGCATCCAACCGCTCAAGGGTCTCGACGTTGCCATCCGGGCGCTGGCCGAGCTGCGCCGAGAAGATGCCGTGCTCGTCGTCGTCGGGGGCGCCAGCGGCATCGACGGCCCGAGCGAGCAAGCCAAGGCGGTGTTGCTGGCGGAGGAGCTGGGCGTTGCCGGGCGCATCCGGTGGGTACGTCCCCAGCCACACCACCTGCTCTCGACCTTCTACCGCGCCGCCGACGTGTGCGTGGTTCCGAGTCGCTCCGAATCGTTCGGTCTCGTCGCTCTCGAAGCGGGCGCCTGTGGCACGCCCGTGGTGGCAGCCAACGTCGGCGGGCTGGCCACGCTCGTCGATCACACTTCGACGGGGTACCTGGTCGAAGGGCGCAGCCCGGAGCCCTACGCCGAGCTGATCGACGGCCTCCTCGCAGACCCGGCGAAGGCGGCCGCCATGGGGGCAGCAGCCGCGGAGCGGGCCCGCCGATTCACGTGGTCGACGACCGCAGCTCGACTGCGGCGGCTCTACGCGGATCTCACCGTTCGCTCGTTGGTGGAGTGCGGTGCCTGACCCCTGGGTTGGAGTCGAGCTCGCGGCGATCGCCGAACGCATCGACTCCTGGGCACACCGCCAGCTCGAGGAGAACCAGGCGGTTGCAGCAGTCGAACGCGACGGCGACCGCTGGTGGGTGCGGGTCAACGGTGAGGAGAAGGACGTCTTCACGATCTGGTTGACGCTCGGCCAGCGCACCCTGCGGTACGAGACCTACCTGATGCCTGCGCCCGAGGAGAACTACGCGGCCCTCTACGAGCACCTGTTGCGTCGCAACCGCAAGCTCTACGGCGCACAGTTCTGCATCGGCGACGAGGACGCGGTCTTCCTCGCTGGGCAGCTCGGCAACGAAGCCGTCACCGACGACGAGCTCGATCGCATCCTCGGTTCGCTCTACGACTGGACCGAGCGCTTCTTTCGCCCGGCGCTGCGCATCGGTTTCGCCTCTCGCTTCGCTTGAGCCCTTTCACGAGGCAATACGTGGCGCTCCGCGCCACGTATTGCCTCGAGTTCGCCAGGGCCTTCCCGTTGGGAGGCGCCGCTCCTACGGTCGCCTTGGTGCCCGCCGGCGCCGAGAAGCCCATCGGGGAAGGGGCGAAGGCGTCGGCGGGCCGGCCCGAGCCGACGTCGCACTACCTTGCGCCAGATGAAGCTGACCGTGGTGGGGGGCGGGCGGATGGGAGAGGCGTTGCTCACCGGCCTTGTCGCTTCGGGCTGGGCCGAGCCCGGCGAGTTGGCCGTGGTCGACTCGCTGGCCGCGCGGCGCCAGCAGCTGGCCATAGCGCTCCCCGGCGTCGCGGTGCTCGAGACGCCCGAGCCGGCGGACGGTGCGGTCATCGCCGTCAAGCCCGACGATGTCGTCGCGGCGTGCGCTGCCCTTGACGGAGCGGGTATCGGCGTCGTGCTCTCCATCGCCGCGGGAGTGACCATCGCGACGCTCGAAGCCGCGTTGGGGGAGGGAACGTCGGTTGTGCGCGCCATGCCGAACACACCGGCGTTGATCGGCGCCGGCGCCGCCGCCATCGCTGCTGGCACGTCCGCCACCGAGCAGGAGCTGGTCTGGGCCGAGTCGATCCTGGCTGCCGTCGGGACCGTCGTGCGGGTCCCCGAAGCCCTGCTCGACGCGGTCACCGGCCTATCGGGTTCGGGCCCGGCCTACGTGTACTTCTTCGTCGAGGCCCTCGTCGAAGCGGGCGTGCTCGTCGGGCTGGCGCGCGACGTCGCGTCCGCCCTCGCCACCCAGACCCTGCTCGGTGCGGCGCGGCTGCTGGCCGAGAGCGGCGAGAGCCCCGATGTGCTGCGCGGCCAGGTCACCTCTCCTGGGGGCACCACGGCGGCAGGGCTTGGAGTGCTCGAGTCGGCGGGCGTGCGCGCTGCCATCGTCGACGCGGTCGCGGCCGCGACGGAACGCTCCCGTCAACTCGGGGCCTGACTCGCCCCAGTGACAACAGCAGCCACAGCCGCGTACAGTGACCCCAGCGGAAAGGGGCCTTCCATGGCGCTGTCTTTTGCACGCGCCCGGCTGCTCACGGTTGCCGAGGTCGCAGGGCTGTTGCGGGTGTCGAACATGACCGTCTACCGGCTCCTCAAGGCAGGCGAGCTGCCATCGGTGCGCATCGGCAAATCGTTCCGGGTGCGGGAAGAAGACCTCGACGCCTACTTGGCCGATCGGTACACCGAAGCGGGCTAGTGCCCCGTGTTGCCCTCGCCGGCGTCGCTGGCCGCCGCTGCTGCGAGCGGCGTAGCCTCGCTGGCCTCAATGGCGCAGCGCTACGACACCATCTCCTTCTTGTCCGACTACGGCCGCGTCGATGAGTTCGTCGGCGTCGTGCACTCGGTCGTGCGCTCGATCGCCCCTGACGTCCGGGTGCTCGATCTCACCCACGAGATCGCCCCCCACGACGTGCGCGCCGGTGGTCTCGCCCTCGCGCGCAGCGCCCAGTACCTCGCAGCCGGCATCGTGCTCGCAGTCGTCGACCCGGGCGTCGGTACGGAACGACGCGCCGTTGCGATCGAGGTCGGCGGCGGACAGTCGGTGCTCATCGGCCCCGACAACGGGCTGCTCGCGCCGGCGGTGTCACTCTGCGGTGGCGCCGACCGTGCGCTCGTGCTCGACAACGCCGAGTACCACCTCGCATCGCCTGGACCGACCTTCGCTGGCCGCGACATCTTCGCCCCTGCGGCGGCGCACCTCTGCAACGGTGTTGCGCTGAGCGAGCTCGGCACCCTGGTCGACCCGATCACGCTCCTCCCCGGTGTGTTGCCGATCTCGCGACCACTCGAGGAAGGCGACGGGCTGGTGACCGAGGTCCTTTGGGTTGATCGTTACGGCAACTGCCAGCTCAACGTCGACCCCGACGAGCTCGAGGGGTGGGGTGAGCGCGTCGCGATGCTCATCGGTGACCGAACCCGCACGGGTCTGCTGGCCCCGAGCTACGCGGCAGTGCGCGTCGGGGAGATCGGCCTCGTCGTCGACAGCTACGGGTTGCTCTCTGTGGTCGTCGACCGCGGCTCGGCCAGCGCTGAGCTGGGGTTGCGCGCCGGCGACCAGATCACCCTCCAGCGCCTGGACGACGACGATCGCGCTGGCATCACGACGTCGGTCGAGCTGCGCGCGAGGCCGCAGCGGTGAGAAAGGGCACGACCATCGGCCTCGCTGTGCTGCTGCTGTTGATCTTCGGGGCGGCCATCGTGCAGTTCGTCATCCAGGCTCGAGGGCGCTGAGCCCGGGACCACACAGCCCGGGGTTGCCTGTTCGTCGGTGACAGAGCAATCATCGGCCCGTTCTACGAAAGGGATGGATTCCCCGGGTGAACCTCGCAGCGATCATCGATTCGCATCCCAGCGACGCGACCGCGCTCGTCAGCCGGGGTCGCTCAACCACCTATGGGGAGTTGCGCGAGCACGTTGCCGGGTTGCGCGCGGGGCTCGCTGGGCTCGGTCTCGAGCCCGGCGACCGCCTTGCCGTGCTTGCCGGGAACAACTGGTACTTCGTCGCGTCGTATCTCGCAGCGCTCGGCGCTGGCCTCGTCGTCGTGCCGCTCAACCCGGGCAGCCCCGCCCGAGAGCTCGAGCGCGAGCTCGACTCCGTCGGCGTGCGAGCCATCGTCGTCGGGCCAACCGGTCGCTCCTCGTTCGCGTCGATCGACCGAGCGCGCGTGCCGACGCTCGAGCACGTGATCGTCACCGAGGGCGTCGAATGCGAGGGTGCTGTGCTGCTCGACGAGCTCGTCTCCAGCGATCCCATGCCGATGATCGAACGGTCGGAGCACGACGTCGCTGTCTTGATGTTCACGAGCGGAACCGCCGGGTTCCCGAAGGCTGCGATGCTCAGCCACGGCAACTTGCTCGCCAACATCGACCAGGCGCAGCGCGCCGAGGGACGCCACCAGACCAGCGACGACGTCACGCTCGGCGTGCTGCCGCTGTTTCACATCTTCGGCCTCAACGTCGTGCTCGGGCTCTCACTCGCCGCGGGGTCGAGCGTCGTGCTCGTCGAGCGCTTCGATCCCTCGTCGTGCCTGGAGACGGTCACCAACCACTCCATCACCATCATCCCCGGCGCACCGACCATGTGGGCTGCATGGGCTGCGCTCCCCGACGTCGCCGCCGATGCGTTCGCGAGCGTTCGCTTCGCCGCCTCAGGGGCCGCTCGCCTCGCGCCCGAGGTGGCACAGACGATCGAGCGGCGCTTCGGGGTGACCATCTCCGAGGGGTACGGCCTCACCGAAGCTTCACCCATCGTGACCTCGTCGTCGGGGGTGCGCACCAGCTTCGGATCGATCGGCGTGCCTTTGCCCGGCGTGCATGTGCGGCTCGTCGACCTCGACGACGACGATGTGCTCGTCGGTGACGCCGGCGAGGTCTGGGTGCAGGGCCCGAACGTCTTCAAGGGCTATTGGGACGACCCGGAGGCGACGGCGTCAGCGCTGACGGGCGACGGTTGGTTGCGCACCGGTGACGTTGCCGTCGTCGACGACGCCGGGCACCTCTTCCTCGTCGACCGCGCGAAGGACCTCATCATCGTGTCGGGCTTCAACGTGTTCCCCGCCGAGGTGGAAGAAGTGCTCCTCGAGATGCCGGGAGTGACAGCCGCGGCCGTTGTGGGCGTCGCGCACCCGCACACGGGCGAGGCGGTGAAGGCGTATGTGGTGGTCGAGCCCGGGCGCGCGTTCGAGGAGGACGACATCATCGCCTTCTGCGCGAACAACCTCGCCAAGTACAAGTGCCCGGACAAGGTGATGTTCGTCGACGAGCTCCCTACCAACCCCGGCGGCAAGATCGTCCGCCGCGCGCTTCGCTGACGAGCCTCTCGCGCGGCCGTTCGGGCCTCTTCAGGCGGCTTGGACGGCCTGGAGGGCGCGGGGCGGTTGGTTCGTCAACAAGAAACCGGCGAAGAGCAACACGATGCCAGCGAGGAGGCTCACGGCGAAGCCGTCCATCTCGTCGAGCACCGAGTTCAACACACCACCAGCGCCGAGGACGATCGTGCCCGATGCGATGAGGACGTTGGCCAACGCGAGGCGGCGTGACGAGTGGCGCCGCATGAGGCGCCCCGCTGAGAAGAGCGCGCCGACGACGATCACCGTTGCCGGGGCGGCCGAGCCCAGAGCGGCGAGCAGGCGAGGAAGGGGGCCAAAGACGGCAGCACCCTGGGGCAGGCGGTCGGCGGGGATCGGTCCCGTCAGCGGTGCGACGGTGATGACACCGGCTGCGAACAACGCGAAGCAGTGCACAGCGGTCGTCACCGGCCGGCCCCACCTCGCTCCGCCGAGGAGCCACACCGTGCCGAGTGCCAGGTACGGCACGTCGATGACGGCGCCGAACAGGTAGAAGCAGCGGAAGGTGACCGCGTTCCAGCCCATGGCGACACCAGCGAGCAGCGCGAGGGCCGCAGCCGTGAACAGGAACAACGCAGCGGACCAGGCTGCTTCCTGCGGCTTGCGCCGGTCGAGCCATCGCTCGAGCGTCGACAGCGCGAACGCGAACGAGACGACTGCTGCGCCAGACGCGAGGACGAGATGGGCGTTCACGGCACCTCGATCCTTGCACTCCCGCTCAGGGTCGTCCTCTGCGCCGGCGTGATCCTCGTGCTCATGTGAACGCCGTCGTAGGGTGACGACGTGGACGAGCGACGGCCGAGGCGCATCCCTGAAGCGACGGTGGCGCGTCTGCCTGTCTATTTGCGCAGCCTCCTCGAGATCGGCGGCGATGCGACGACCGTCTCCTCGGAACGCCTGGCCGAGATGGCGGGCGTCAACGCAGCGAAGGTCCGCAAGGATCTCAGCTACTTGGGCTCATACGGCACCCGCGGCGTCGGCTACGACGTCGAGTACCTCCTGTTCCAGATGAGTCGCGAGCTGGGCCTCACCCAGCATTGGCCGGTCGTCATCGTCGGCATCGGCAACCTCGGCCACGCCCTCGCCAACTACGGGGGGTTCGGTGCATCGGGGTTCCATGTCGTGGCCCTCGTCGACGCCGACCCCGCCAAGGTGGGCCAGCAGGTGGGGGAGATCACCGTGCGCCATCGCGACGAGCTCCCCGCGCTCGTGGCCGAGCACGGCATCGCGATCGGGATCATCGCGACGCCCGCTGCTGCAGCGCAGGACGTCGCCGATCGCCTCGTCGCAGCGGGCGTCACCTCGGTGCTCAACTTCGCGCCGGCTGTGATCTCGGTGCCCGACGGGGTCTGGCTGCGCAAGGTCGACCTCGCTGTCGAGCTGCAGATCCTGAGCTTCCACCAGCGGCGCAGGGAATCCAGCGCAGCGGCGGCCGGTTAGTCAGCGCATGACGGTCGATGCCGTGGCCGGTGACGAGCAGCTGTACCCCGTCAACCTCCGCATCGCTGCAACGCGCTGCCTGGTCGTCGGCGGCGGCCGAGTCGCCCTCGCCAAGGTGCTCGGCCTGCTCGAGGCTGGCGCTTCCGTCACCGTGCTCGCCCCCCAGGTCGAGCCCGCCATCGTTGCGCTCGACGTTGCGGTCCATCGTCGTCGCTACGCGTGCGGCGACGTCGCCGGTTTCCGTCTCGCGATCGCCGCGACGGGCGACCCGAAGGTCAACCAGGCCGTGTTCGATGATGGTGAGGCCTTGGGAGTGTGGGTGAACGCGGCGGACGACCCCGCCCGCTGCTCGTTCACGCTGCCGGCCAGGGTCCGGCGAGGCTCGTTGCTCCTCACCGTTGCGACGGGCGGTCAGAGCCCGGCTGTGGCCTCATGGCTGCGAAGCCGTCTCGAAGACGAGATCGGCCCCGAGTACGAGGTGCTCCTCACCCTGGTCGCCGAGGCTCGCTCCGAGCTGCGCGCGAAGGGTGTGGCCACCGAGGGCCTGGCTTGGCGCGAGGCGCTCGATTCGGGGATGCTTGAGCTCGTCCGCGAGGGAAACCTCATCGAAGCCAAGGAGCGCCTCCAGGCGTGTCTGTCGTCGTCATCGGGCTGAACCACCGAACTGCGCCGCTCGAGCTGCTCGAGCGGACGACCGTCGACGACGCGCGGCTGCCCAAGGCGTTGCACGACCTCATGAGCCGTACCCACGTCTCTGAGGCCGTCGTGCTCTCGACGTGCAACCGCACCGAGGTGTACGCGGTCGCCGAGCGTTTCCACCCGGGCTACCAGGATGTGCGCGACTTCTTCAGCGAGCTCGCATTTCTCGCGCCGGAGGACTTCGCCGACCACCTCTATGTGCACCACGACGACTCCGCGGTCGCCCACCTGTTCGCCGTAGCCGCCGGGCTCGACTCGGCGGTTCTGGGGGAGAGCGAGATCCTCGGTCAAGTGCGCGACGCGTGGGATGCAGCGCGCGCCGAGGCCGTCACCGGTTCCACGCTCAACTTGTTGTTCCGCCACGCCATCGAAGTGGGCAAGCGGGCGCGCACCGAGACCGGCATCAGCCGCGGCATCACCTCCATCGCGCAAGCCGCTGTCGCACTGGTGAGCGATCGGGTGGGTTCGCTCACCAACAGCAGCGTGCTGCTTCTCGGTGCAGGGGAGATGGGTGCGGGCATGGCCGTGGCTCTCGTCGGTGCCGGCGCAGGTGAGCTCGTGGTCGCGAACCGCACGTGGGCGAACGCGGAGAGCTTGGCGCGTCGCGCCGGGGGCCGCGCGGTGCGACTCGCCGACGTCGGGGCCGAGCTCACCACCGCCGATGTGCTGTTGACCTCCACCGGCGCAGCCACCATCCTCGTCGAGCACGCCGATCTGGCCGATGCGATGGCTCGACGCGACGGACGCCCGCTGCTCGTCGTCGACATCGCCGTTCCGCGCGACGTCGACCCCAGTGCCGGCGAGCTGCCGGGCGTCACCCTGCTCGACATGGACGACCTGCGCCGCTTCGTCGACGTCGGCGTGTCCGGCCGCCAGCGCGAGGCCGCTCGTGCCCAGGTCATCGTCGACGAGGAGCTCGACCGGTTCCGGGTGCTCACCACAGCTCGCGAGGTGGCGCCGCTCGTGTCGGCCTTGCGCGAGCGTGCCGAGGCGACGCGAGCCCGCGAGATCGAGCGCCTCGTCGGGCGACTCGCACCGGACGAGCTCGCCGCCGTCGAGCTGGCGACGAAGGCCATCGTGGCGAAGCTGCTCCACGAGCCGACCGTCCGGCTCAAGGAGGCCGCCGGAACGCCGAAAGGCGACCGTCTGGCCGACGCGCTCGGCGACCTCTTCGACATCGGCTGAGCCGCACGGCTCCGGCGCACACCGTGCTGCGGATCGCGTCGCGAGGCAGCGCCCTCGCCCGTTGGCAGGCCGAGCACGTCGCGGCGCTCCTTGCAGCCGCCGATCCTCACGCCGAGCGCGCAGCCGAGCTCGTCATCGTGGAGACCACGGCCGACCAGCGTCTCGACATCCCCATCGAGGCAATGGGGGGAAAGGGCGTGTTCGTCAAGGAGGTCCAAGCCGCTGTCCTCGACGGCAGGGCAGACATCGCCGTGCACTCGGCCAAGGACCTTCCCTCGGTCACCTTCGACGGTCTCGTTCTGGCCGCGGTGCCCGAGCGCGGCGACCCGCGCGACGCGCTCGTCGGTTCGAAGCTGTTGGCGCTGCGCGAGGGGGCTGAGGTTGCGACAGGTTCGCTGCGCCGGCGGGTGCAACTGGCCGAGCTGCGACCCGACCTCGTGTTCAGCGGGCTCAGGGGCAACATGCAAACCCGCCTCGACAAGGCGGCCGGGTTCGACGCCATCGTTGTCGCATCTGTCGCGCTCGAGCGCCTCGGTCTGGCCGGGCGGATCGACGACGTGTTGTCGGTCGAGCAGCTCCTGCCCCAGGTGGGTCAAGGTGCGCTGGCCGTGGAGTGCCGCGCGAGCGACGCTTCGACGATCGCAACGCTTGCCCAGATCGAAGACGCTGTCAGCCGCCGGCGCGTCGACGCCGAACGGGCTTTCCTCGCCGAGCTCGGAGGCGACTGCGACCTCCCCGCCGCCGCGTACGCGGTCGACACCGGCGCCACGCTGACGGTCGACGGCATGCTCGCCGTCGACGGGCAGGTGCGGCGCGCCCGCGTCGCAGGCACCGACGGCCCCGCCATCGGAGCAGCGCTGGCCCGCCAGCTCCGCGACGAAGCAAAGGGAACATGGACCGACCCGTAGCCTCTGCGCGATGACGGTCTTCCTCGTCGGCGCCGGACCGGGTGATCCCGGGCTGCTGACCGTGCGAGGCGCTGAGGTGCTGCGCGCCGCAGACGTCGTCGTCTACGACCGCCTGTCGGTGGCTTCGTTGCTCGACCTCGCGCCAGAAGGCGCAGAACGCATCTCCGTCGGCAAGGCGCCTGGAGCCCACGAGCTCCGCCAGCCCGACATCAACGCCCTCCTCGTCGAGCGAGGCAAGGCTGGCCAGCACGTCGTGCGTCTCAAGGGCGGCGACCCGTTCGTGTTCGCGCGCGGTGGCGAGGAGGCGGCAGCGCTGCGCGATGCCGGGGTCGCCTTCGAGGTGGTGCCCGGCATCACGTCGGCGATCGCCGCACCGGCCTATGCCGGCATCCCGGTGACCTTGCGCCACTCCTCGACCTCCTTCACGGTCGTCACCGGGCACGAAGACCCGAGCGTCGCGGGCGATGAGGGCACGGTGGACTGGGACGCCGTCGCCCGGGTCGGAGGAACGATCATTGTGCTGATGGGCGTCGCTCGCATCGCCCAGATCGCCGAACGACTGATCGCGGCTGGCAGGTGGCCGAGCACCCCTGTCGCAGCGGTCACCTGGGGGACACGCCCCGAGCAGCGCACGGTGCGCGCGACGCTGGCCACCATCGGCGAAGCCCGGCTGAACGCTCCAGCCACCATCGTGATCGGTGAAGTCGCAGGAGAGGACCTGTCGTGGTTCGAGAGCCGCGCGCTGTTCGGACGCAAGGTCATCGTGACCCGAGCTCGCGAACAGGCATCGGATCTCTCCGGAGCGCTGCGCGCGCTGGGCGCGGATGTCGTCGAGGTCCCCACCATCGCCTTCGTCGATCCAAGCGACGACGGTGCCGCGCTTGCCCGCGCTGCTGGAGACGCTGCAGCCGGCGTGTACGACTGGGTCGTGGTCACGTCCGCCAACGGAGCTCGCCGCTTCCTCGCTGCTCTCCACGACGCACGCGATCTGGGCGGTGTACGCGTCGCCGCCATCGGTCCGGGGACTGCCGGCGCACTTGCTGCCGGCGGAGTGCGGGCCGACCTCGTCCCCGAGCAGCTCGTCGCGGAGTCGCTGCTCGCGGCGTTCCCGAAACCGGCGGGAGATGCCCGCCGCGTGCTCCTCGCCCGCGCCGAAGTCGCGCGCGACGTGCTGCCGGACGGGCTGCGGGAGCTGGGCTGGATGGTCGACGTCGTTGCTGCCTACCGCACGGTCGCCTCTGAACTGCGTGACGACGAGCTCGCTTCGGCAGCTCGGGCTGACGCCATCGCCTTCACATCGTCGTCCACCGTCGAGCGTTACCTCGAGATCGCCGGGCCCGATCGGGTCCCGCCGGTTGTGGCGTGCATCGGGCCGATCACCGCCGCCACAGCTCGCGACAAGGGCTTGCGCGTGACCGTGGAGGCGCAGGTCCACACCATCGGCGGGCTCATCGACGCCCTCGTTGCCGCCCTCGCCCCTGCCGATGCATAGGACGCGCGCGGATAGGGAGGCTCCGATTCGGGTCACTCGCCGCGCGCTGGCCGTTCTCGCCGCGCTCGTCGTCGTGGCCGCGTGCCGCTCCTCGTCGCCGACAACGTCGACCACGACCACGACGGTGCCCGTCCTCGGACCGACTCGGCCGTCGACGACCCTGACGACGACGACGCTCGGCGCGACGAACGATCCCTCGTTCCACACGCGGCGCGCAGGTGCCTTGACCGTCGCGACCGATCACCTCACGGCGCCCTACTTCGACTTGGATCCTGCAACCGGAGCAGCGGTCGACGGTTTCGAGTTCGATCTCGCCCGTGTTCTCGCGAGCAGGCTTGGTCTGGGACGGGTGATCGTCGTGCGCGGCAGCCTCGTCTCGATTCAACGCGGTTTCGATTGTGGTTGCGATCTCTTCCTCGGGGGCGTCGCGGTCACCGACGCGCTTGCGCGGAGGGTCGACCTATCCGTGCCATACGTGGCGGCTGACCCGGTGGCTCTGGTGCGTGCCGGCGTGCCAGCGCCGACGGTGGTGACAGCGAGGACGTTGCGTTGGGCGATCGCGGCGACCGACGATCAGGCGGTGCGCGTCATCAACGAGAGCATCAAGCCCGACACCTCGATTCGAACAGTGCCGACCACCGACGACGTCGTGCGCATCATCGCGACGGGCGAGGTCGACGCCGGCATCCTCCCAGCGCCCGTCGCGCTCCTGGCGGCCAAGGCGGATCCGACGCTCGCGGTCGCCGGGCGATTCGGCCTGCAAACGGGTTGGGCCGTCGTGGAGGGTCTTGGCTCGGCCAACTCGCCTTCGCTCAACGACCTCATCGAGCGGCTTGCGAGCGACGGCACGCTCGCGTTCATCAACCGGCTTCACCTCGGGGTCGAGCCCGCCAACCTGCCCCCGATCGTCGCAGGATGACCTCGACGGGGTGACACACACCTCTCAGCGCGGGCTCTTGGAAGCCATCGTGTTCGACTTCGACGGGCTCGTGCTCGACACCGAGACGTCGTCGTTCACGACCGCGGCCGAGGTCTTCGCCGCGCACGGCGTCGAGCTGTCGCTGACCTGGTGGTCGACGATCATCGGCACAGCCGAACATCCCCATTGGAGCGAGATCCTCGAAGCCGAGTTGGGCTGCGCGATCGCAGATCGCGATGCTGTCCTCGCTGCGCGCACCGCCCGCCATCACGAGCTCATCGAGCTCGAGCTGCTCCGACCGGGCGTGGCGTCGCTCCTCGACGAAGCCGACGCTGCTGGGATCCCTGTTGCCATCGCCTCCTCGTCGCCCGAGCAATGGGTGCTCGGACACGTCGAGCGGCTCGGACTCAGCGCGCGGTTCGCGACGGTGCGTGCGCGTGAGCACGCGCCGCGCTCGAAACCAGCGCCCGACCTCTACCTCGCAGCGTGCGCTGCGCTCGACGCTGCCCCCGCCGCATCGGTCGCGCTCGAAGACTCCTCGAACGGCGTCACCGCAGCGAAGGCAGCAGGTCTCGTCTGTGTGGCAGCGCCCTGCGCGATGACAGAGGGCAGCGACCTCTCGGCGGCCGACCTGATCGTCGGCTCGCTCGAAGTCGTCGATCTTGCTGCGTTGCGCCGTCTCGTCGCCGGACAGACGAGCGAGTAGACAGCGGGACCCGGGCAGGCGAGCCGGTGCCGAGGCCCTTGTAGCCTCGGCACCGATGGCTTTCCCCCAGCGCCGCTTGCGCCGCCTGCGCCGAACGCCCGCCCTGCGACGGTTGGTGGCCGAGACGCGACTCGGCGTCGACGACCTGCTTGCCCCGTTGTTCGTGCGCGAGGGCATCGACGAGCCACGGCCGATCGCGTCGCTTCCTGGGGTGGTGCAGCACTCCCGCGAGTCGTTGCGCAAGGAGGTGGCCGAGCTCGCCGCGCTCGGCGTGCCCGGCATCGTGGTCTTCGGCGTCCCGAGCCACAAAGACGCCCAAGGGTCAGGGGCATGGCGCGAGGACGGGATCGTGCAGCTGGCCCTTCGCGATCTGCGCGCCGAGGTGGGAGACGAGCTGGTGCTCATCCCCGACCTCTGCCTCGACGAGTACACCGACCACGGCCACTGTGGCGTGCTCAACCCGCAAGGCACGGTCGACAACGACGCCACGCTCGAGCTCTACGCCAAGGTCGCCGTGGCCCAGGCCCAAGCCGGGGCCGACCTCGTGGCCCCCAGCGGGATGATGGACGGACAGGTCGGTGCCATCCGTGGCGCGCTCGACGAGCTCGGCTTCGACCATGTCGGCATCCTCGCCTACGCCGCGAAATTCGCGTCAGCGCTGTACGGCCCGTTCCGTGAGGCCGTCGACGTGACGATCGTTGGTGGCGGCGACCGCAAGGGCTATCAGCAGGATCCTCGAAACGGCCGCGAGGCGATGGAGGAGATCCGCGCCGACATCGCCGAGGGGGCCGACATCGTCATGGTGAAGCCTGCGCTCTCGTACCTCGATGTGATTGCCAGGGCCCGCGCCGAGGTCGACATCCCCGTGGCGGCGTACCACGTGTCGGGCGAGTACGCGATGGTGATGGCAGCAGGCGAACGCGGATGGATCGACGGACCAGCGGTGATGCTCGAGCACGTCACCTCGATCCGGCGCGCCGGTGCAGATGTGGTGCTGACCTACGCAGCGAAGCAGCTGGCCCCTGTGCTCGAGCGATGACCACCAACGCCGAGCTATTCTAACGCGCGCTCCCCCGCCTGCCCGGCGGCTTGAAAAGCCCATTGCAGGCGTTCAGCAACCTCGCGGGCGAGGTAGGTGAGGATCAGGTCGG
>JBPCON010000034.1:0-38526 GCA_051000215.1 Acidimicrobiales bacterium | reverse complement strand
CCTTCGGTGCTGGGGGCGCTTGCCACCAGCACCGATCCCGACGCGTCGGGCTGGATCGGCAGCGTCGTCGTCGAGATGGCAGCGGCGAAGCCCTTCCCCGCGATCGTCTGCTCGAACGAGGACCGCGTCGCGGTGCGGTCGTGGACCTTGATGTCGAGCACGGCTCCAGCCGGTGCGCTCGTGACACGGACCCGGGCCTGGAACTCGCCTCCGGGTTCGATCGATGGGCTCTGGCTGACGAGCTGAAGCAGGCTGGCGCGGGGCGCTGTCTGAGCTCCTCGTGCACGGGCAGGGTCCTGTCGCGTGCCGACGAGAACGAGGAGGGCGAGCAAGCTCGCGTACACGATGCTCCCCGCGCGCCGAGAGACCGGCCGAGCCGCTGTGGCCGCTCGGCCGGCGACCGTCATGTGAGGGCGGCGTGAAAGACCGCGAGCCCGCCGGGCTGGCGGTGAAATCCAAGCCGTTCGTACAGCTCGATCGCCCGCTCGTTGCGTTCCTGGGTGTTGACGATCGTGCGCACCACGCCGCGGCGCTCGAGCCAACGCAGCGCGTCGAGCACCAACGCTGCCCCGAGGCCCTGACCCTCGTGTGCCGGTTCGACGGCGAGGCGTTGCAGAAAGCCGCGATCGCTCGATCGTCCCGTCACGGCGTAGCCAACGATCGGGCCGGCGCCGACGACACGAAAGCGGGTCGCGGGTGTCGCCGCCAGCGCCTCGTCGAGCCCGGCATCATCAAGACGCCAGAAGTCGTCAAAGGCGCTCGCATCGACTGCGAGGGCGCCATCTCGATCGGCGCGGCGTCCTCGACGCAGGCGCACGTCGCCGGGAACGGGGGGCAGCGCTCGCATCTCATGGGCGAGCAGGTGCAGCCGTTCGCGGATCGTGAAGCCGGCAGTGAGGAACCCGTGGGATTCCGCCGGGCCGAGCGCTGCGGTCACGACCTCGGTGAAGCCGCGTGCAGCGAGCACCGAACAACTGCGGCGCACGGCCTCGGTCGTGGGCGGCGGTCCGGCGGGGTGCGGCGCGATGTACGCGACGTGCTCGTCGCCTCGCCAAGGGCCGGCCCTGAGCCGATCACCGCCCCAGCGCAGCACGTCCAAACCCATGGCTTGGACACTACGGCCGGTGCGGGCTGGCGCGGGTTAGGTTCGCCGCTGTGGAGGTGCTGCTGCTCACCGACCCCCGTTTCGCCGACCACGTCGCCGGCGCGCATCATCCCGAGCGACCGGAGCGACTCGGCGCTGTGCTCGACGCGATCGCGGGCGCTGGGCTAGCGGAGGCCGTCGAGCCCGTCACCCCACGAGCGGCGACGGTGCCCGAGCTCGAGCGGGTGCACTCACCTGCGCACGTCGCTGCCGTTGCGTCGCTCTGCCGACGTGGCGGCGGAGCGATCGACGCGGACACCGCGGTCGTGGCATCCAGCTACGAGACGGCAACGCTCGCTGCGGGGGCTGGGCTGTCGGCCATCGAGCACCTCGACGCCGGAGCGGCACGTGGCGCGTTCTGCGCCGTGCGCCCGCCGGGGCACCACGCGACGCCGGGGCGCGCCATGGGCTTTTGCCTCTTCAACAACATTGCAGTCACGGCAGCGGCGCTTGCCGAGCGCGGCGAGCGCGTGCTCGTCGTCGACTTCGACGTCCACCACGGCAACGGCACCCAGGACGCGTTCTGGGATGACCCTCACGTCACCTACGTGTCGATGCACGAGCACCCGCTGTACCCCGGCACCGGGCGGATCGATGATCTCGGAGGCGTCGGCGCGCGAGGCGCCACGCGCAACTTGCCCTTCTCGCGCGGGGCCACAGGCGACGCGCACGTCGCAGCCTGTGACGAGGTGGTCGCGCCGCTCGCTGAGCGGTTCGACCCGACGTGGCTCCTCCTCTCCGCCGGGTTCGACGCCCACCGGCTCGATCCGCTCGCGGGCCTCGAGCTCTCAGCTGGCGACTTCGGGCTCATCACCGAGCGTCTCGTGACGCTTGTCCCTTTCGGGCGCACCATCGCGTTCCTCGAGGGTGGCTACGACCTCGACGCTCTTGGCTCCTCGGCAGCGGCATGCGTCGGTGCGCTCGCGGGGGCGGCCGTTGCGACGGAAGCACCCACGAGCGGCGGCCCCGGCCGCGACGTCGTCTCGGCGGCGTGCATGGTCGCGGACCGACTCCTCGAGCAGTAGCCAAGCAGGATCGGGCGGTTTCGCCCGCGCGGCTGGCGTTGGCGGCCGCCGGGTACGACGGCCCAAATCCCTGCTGACGAAGGACGTTGATGCAAAACCAAACCAAGCCCGCACCGCCACGATTCTCGACGCGGCGTGCAGATCTCTCTAACATGGGCGCCGTGAGCACCACGCTACGTACATCCTCGCGCCGCGTCTTCGCCCTCATGGGCTTCGCTGCGGTGACCATGGCCGCCCTCTTCGTGCCCGCTCGGGCAGATGCTGCGACCGCTGCGGGCACGGTCGTGAACCCGCCCGCCGCATACTCGGCTGGCGCAACAGGAGACCTCACCGACCTGACGGTGATCCCCATCACCCCGACCGGCATCGGCGCCATCGACCTCCTCATCGGCCAGCTCGTCACCGCTCTCGGGCTGCCGGCGACCTCGGTTGCCAACCTGCACCTGGTGCATGCCAACGCCGATGCCGACTCCACTGGCATCAACGGCGGCCCCGAGCGCAGCGCAGCTCGCGCCGCCAACCTCGACCCGCTGACCGCCACGAGCATCGATCTCAGCTCGGTGCTCTCGGAGGTGTCCCAAACAGCACCGCCAGATAATGCTTCGCCGAACCTGGCGTCGCTGTTGGCCATTCCCGCGTCGGCGACCGGCGGGTTGCTCTCCGCTGGCGTCTCCCAGGCAAGCGTGCTCGCCCACTGGTCCGGTGACAACGCGTGCGTGAGCGCATCGCAGCCGCTCTCCGACTCGGTCATCGAGACCGCCGACGCTGCTGTCCTCCCGAACGCACAGGGCGGTGTGGCATTCGTCGGTCCCGGCGACGGCGCCGTGAACGTGCACTCGACCACCTCGCTGCCGACCACGACTGCATTCACCGGCGTCGATCCCCGTGCCGTGCAGGCCGACTCGACGACGCAGACCGCGGCAGTCAACCTGTTCAACGACGCGCTCAGGATCGACGTCATCACCCCGCCTGCGGTGACCGCTAACGCAACGGGCATTCCCGGTACGGCAACGGCCAGCTTCACCCAGCCGGTGCTGGCGATAAACGGGAACCAGATCATCAGCGGCCAGGACCTCTCGAACCTGATCACCCCGCTCCTCACAGCCCTGAACCCGGTTCTCTTGCCGCTCGCTCCGCTCCTGACGCTCAGCGTCTCGGTCGGCGACGGAACCACGTCGGTGAGCCCTGACGGCACCTCTGCATCGGCGACGGCTGCGCTGCTGACGCTGCACCTCGGCCTGCTCGGCAGCCCGGTGGTCGACCTCGTCGTGCTGCCGCTCACGGCTACCGCTACGGCGCCGGCTGGTGGGCTCGACTGCGGCCCCGGCAACCCGGTGAAGCTCGCCAAGACCGCATCACGCGGCGAGATCATCCCCGGCGAGTCGTTCAACTACACGATCAACTTCACCAACTCGGCGACGGACTGCACCTTGACGAACACGTCGCTCACCGACGTGATCACCGGCCCCGCCGGCTCCGAGATCACGGGGTCTGACCCCTCCGCGACCTCGACCAACGGGCTGACCATCACGTGGGGCCCATCGGTTGTGGGCGACATAGGACCGGGCCAATCCAAATCGTTCACGGTCACGGTGAAATCGCCGACGACGGCGACGCCAGGTCAGACGTACTCCGACACGGCGACCGGGTCTGGCGACTGCAACGGCACGCACTTCTCCACGCCTGTCACCCTCGACGGCATCCCCCAGATCGTGGCGGGGCTGCTGGCCCGCACCGGCGGCGAGGCACTGTTCCCGACCCTCGGGATCGGCGCGCTCGGCCTCGCCCTCCTCGGGTTCCGCCGCCTGCGCAGGGCCTGAACTGAACCACGCTGATCGGAGGCACCGGCCCGGGTAACCGGGCCGGTGCCGCTCGTGGGCACCGCTACGTTGCAGCCGTGATCAACGCGCGCCTGGGTCCCCTGCTCGCGGAGATCCGGCCGCTCGCCGAGCGCTTCGAAGCCGCAGGCAAGCGGACCTATCTCGTCGGAGGCATCGTGCGCGACCTCCTCGACGGGCGCGAGATCGCCCGGCCTGACTTCGATCTCACCACGGACGCGAGGCCGGAGGAGACGAAGCGGATCATCGCCGGTTGGGCCGATGCGATCTGGACCCAGGGCGAGCGCTTCGGCACGATCGGCGCGAAGCACGGCGAGCGCGTCTATGAGATCACCACGCACCGCGCCGACGCGTACCACCCCGACTCGCGCAAGCCCGACGTGGTCTACGCAGATGCGGTCGAAGCCGACCTCGCCAGGCGCGACTTCACCGTCAACGCCATGGCCCTCAGCCTGCCCGAGCCCGAGCTGATCGACCCGTTCGACGGCCGCAGCGACCTGCTCGTGCACCGCCGGCTGCGCACCCCGTTGACGCCCGAGCAGTCCTTCGACGACGACCCGTTGCGGATGCTGCGCGCGGCGCGGTTCATCGCCGGCCACGGGCTCACGCCCGACGTCGCGTTGGTCGCGGCCGCGCGCGACATGCGTCACCGCCTCGAGATCGTCTCAGCGGAGCGCACCCGTGACGAGCTGGACAAGCTGCTGGTGCTCGATGACCCGACGCCGGGCTTCTGGTACCTCGACGAGACCGGCCTTTTCGAGACGTTCCTGCCCGAGGTTGCAGCCATGCGCCTGGAACAGGATCCGATCCATCAGCACAAAGACGTGCTCAGCCACACCTTCGCCGTCGTGGCCAACGTCGCAGCCCGCAAGCTCGACGGCTCACCGAACCTCGTCACCCGGCTCGCAGCGCTCCTGCACGACGTGGGCAAGCCCAAGACGCGCTCGATCGGCGATCACGGGGTCAGCTTCCACCATCACGAGGTCGTCGGTGCCCGCATGGCGAAGGATCGGATGCTCGCTCTGCGTTACGCGGGCGATGTTGTCGACGCCGTCACACGGCTCGTCTTCTTGCACTTGCGCTTCCACGGTTACGACGAGGGCGACGGCGGCTGGACCGACGCCGCTGTTCGGCGCTACGTCCGCGATGCTGGCGACCTGCTCGACGAGCTGAACGAGTTGACCCGCTGCGATTGCACGACGCGCAACGAGCGCAAAGCTCGTCTGTTGGCGCAGCGCATGGACGCGCTCGAGGCGCGCATCGCCCGGCTCGCCGAGGCAGAGGAGCTGCGAGCGATCCGCCCCGACCTGGACGGCAACGCGGTCATGGCGATCCTCGAGCTCGGCCCGGGTCGGGCCGTCGGCGACGCGCTCGACTTCTTGCTCGAGTTGCGTCTCGAGGAAGGGCCGCTCGGGGCCGAGGAGGCCGAGCGCCGGCTGCGCGCCTGGCACGCAGCTCGGGGAGGGTGACGACGGCGGGGAGGGGTGACCCGGACGACGCGGAGGTCGCGGATCAGACGCCGAGCTTGCGGGCGCGCACGATGAGCGTTGCCGGCACCCAACGCATCGCCGGGGTCCAGTGGCGGCCTCGAGCTCCGGTTCGGTCCGGTTCGGGCTCGAGGATCGTGTCGACGCGGAAGTTGGCGCGCGACAGGGCGGTGAAGAGCTCGCCGATGGTCATCGGGTGATCGGCGCCGCGCTCGGCATCGGCGGCCCACGACATCGGCGTGTGGTCGAAGTAGGAGCGGCGCAAGGTCGGCGGGTCACCCGACGGGTCGATGGCTCGGTACGCGGGGTGTTGGAGCGACAACACGATCGGCGCTTCGGGGCGCAGCACCCGATGGACCTGCCGGAAGACGCGGTCGAGGTCGTCGACGGCACCGAGTGAGTACACGCTGATGGCAACGTCGATGGTGTCGGCGCGCACAGCGGCGAGGTCGGCGAAGTCGCCCTGGCGCAACTCGAGCTTGACCTCCTCGCGCTCGGCGAGGCGACGGGCATGCGCGATCTGCTCGGCGCTGCCGTCGATAGCGATGACTTTTGCGCCCTGCTTGGCCATGGCGACCGAGATCGGCCCACCTCCGCAGCCGAGCTCGAGGACGCGTTTCCCCTCGAGGCTGCCGAGCAGGCGCAGGTCGGCCTCCGTCGGGATGTCGGGGCCGTAGTGCACGACGTCGAGCGAAAGGTCCGCCCATGCCGGCCAGGCCGTGAAAGAACGCGCGGTCAGCTCAACAGGGCCTTGGCCACGCACAGGTGGAGGTGCCAGCGCCTCCGAGCCCGCCAGAGGAGACCCGTCGTCGTCGTCGTTGTTCGAGGCCACGGCGCACAGTCTCCCGCGTCGACAGGCCGAGTGTTGGGAGCGCCCGCTGCCCGGTCGAGCTAAGCGGGTCCCTCGATGAAGCGCTCGAGCATGTCGCGGGCGATCTCGTCGCGCACCTGGGTGGGGGGTGCCTTCATGAAGTAACACGATGCACCCATGACCGGCCCCCCGAGTCCGCGATCTTGGGCGACCTTCGCGCAACGAAGCGCATCGATGATCACCCCGGCCGAGTTGGGGGAGTCGTGCACCTCGAGCTTGAGCTCGACGGTCAGGGGCACGTCGCCGAAGTTGCGGCCCTCGAGGCGGATGAACGCCCACTTGCGGTCGTCTAGCCACGGCACGTGGTCGGACGGGCCGATGTGCACGTCGTCATCGCTGATCCCCTGGTCGATCATGCTCGTGACCGCCTGGGTCTTGGAGATCTTCTTCGACTTCAAGCGGCTGCGCTCGAGCATGTTCATGAAGTCCATGTTCCCGCCGAAGTTGAGCTGGTACGTGTGGTCGATGGTCGTGCCGCGGTCCTCGAACAGGCTGGCGAGGGTGCGGTGCACGATGGTGGCGCCGACCTGGCTCTTGATGTCGTCGCCGACGATGGGGACGCCGGCATCGGTGAAGCGCTTCGCCCACGCGGGGTCCGATGCGATGAAGACGGGGATCGCGTTGACGAACGCAACACCGGTGTCGAGGCAGGCCTGCGCGTAGTGCTTCTGCGCAACCTCCGAGCCGACAGGGAGATAGGAGACGAGCACGTCGGCCCGGGCATCGCGCAGGGCCTGTGCCACGTCGACGTCGGCAGCGGGTGACTCCTCGGCGACCTGACGGTAGAACTCGCCGAAGCCGTCGAAGGTGGGGGCCCGCAGCACCTCGATGCCCAGGTTGGGGACATCGGAGAACTTGATGGTGTTGTTGCGACCGCTGAAGATCGCCTTGCTGACGTCGAGGCCTACCTTCGTCGCGTCGACGTCGAAGGCTGCCACCAGCTCGATGTCGCGGATGTGGTAGCCGCCGAGCTCGACGTGCATGAGCCCGGGCACGACCTCGTCTGGGTCGGCGTCCTTGTAGAACTCCAGGCCCTGGATCAGCGAGCTGGCGCAATTGCCGACGCCGGCGATCGCGAGACGGATCTTCGCGCCGCCTTCGGTGGCGACTCGATCGTTGTCGTTGGTGGTCATTGTGTTGGTTCCTCCGGTGTCGCAGCCTGCTCGCCGGCGATGAGCCGGTCGAGCCAGGCAAGGTCGTTGGTCAGGGTCTCGTCGTCGCGTTCTCGTAACGAGCGGGTGTAACGGTCGAGCAGGCGCTCGGGCTCACGTTTGCGGGCACTCGCAGCAGCACGCTGCGCGAGCTCGCCACGCCTGCGCTCGAACAGCTCGAGTCGAGCTTCGGCGCCGAGGTGACGGCAGAAGGCCACCTTCAGCGCGAACGTGCGCTCGTCGGTTGGGACGGGATCGGTGAGCAGCTCGACGAGGGCGGCTTCGCCCCTGGCCGTGATCCCGTAGACCTTCTTCGAGCGGCCGGTGCGTGTCGTTGCGGCTCGCCGCGATCGGAACGCTGCGAGCTCACCGGTGAGCGAACCCGAAGAAGGTACTGCCGCCGGGAGGGTGTTGGCCTCGACCGCCTTCACCAAACCACCGCGCTCGAGCCGGGCGAGCGCTGGGTACAGGGAACCGAAGGACACCACCGCCGAACGGGCGCCGGGCAGCTCGCCGAGGCGCTTGCGCAGCTCGTAGCCGTGCAGCTCTTGTTCTTTGAGGAGGCCGAGGGTGGCGAGTTCGATCATCGGGGGTTCACGCGCTCGATGCAGCGACTCGTTGCATCGAAACGATGCATCGCAGCATAGGGAGATCGGTGCGCGGCTGCAACCCGCGGGCGCCGCTCCGCGCCGGGGCTCTCCCCGGCATGCCGACGGGTAACGTCTGGGGCCGTGAGCTTCCACGCCGGGGCGATCCGGGGGGCGGCGCCGTTCACGGCGGGGACGATCGACTACCGCCTCGCGCGCCGAGCGCTGGTGGACGAGTTCCGCAAGGGCCGCCTCGCGCGCCACGAGGTGTGCGACGCCCACCCGGAGCTCGTGCGGGCGGCGCGCGCGGTCGGCGAGGCGACGAGCATCGAGTGCCCGATCTGCGAGGCGGTCAACGTCGTGCTCGTGTCGTACGTCTTCGGCCCACGTCTTCCGCCGTTCGGTCGCTGCATCACGACGAAGGCCGAGCTCGCGAAGCTCAACCGCCGCGGCGGCGACCTCGCGTGTTACGTCGTCGAGGTGTGCCCATCGTGTTCCTGGAACCACCTGGCGCGCGTCTTCCCGGTCGGGCGCGGCCGGTCCTGAAGCCGGGCCCGGCGCGGCTCGCCGCCGCGTGTGCCGCCGTCGTGCTGGCTGCGTCGTCGCGAGGTGACGCAGCGCTCCTTGCGCTCGCCTTGGCTGTGGCCGCGGGCGCCGCGCTCGCGTCGATCGGCGTGCTCGGCGCCATCGCTGGCGCTGCGCTGCGGTGGGGGTCGTCGTCGCTCGGCGCCATCGCCGGGGCTCAGGCCGTGCTCGGCCCAGCAGGCTGGACGGGGTCGGTCGTCGCCGTCGCCTCGGCGTGGGCAGGGGCAGCAGCGCTCGTCGTCGCAGCGCCGCGCGCCGGGCTGTCCGGGCTGCCGGCGCCGCTCGACTCGGCCGCTTCGGTGCTCCCGTTCGCGCTCGCGGCCGCGCTCGTCGCTGTTGGGCCGGGCCCGGGAGGCTCGCTGCTCCTGCGCGTGCTCGGGACCGTCGTCGCGTCGGGCCTCATCCTGGTCGTGCGGCGCAGCCTCGATCGGCCGGGCTCGACGCACCGGCACGCAGTTGGCGCCGCGCTTGGCGTGGTGGCCATCCTGCTCGGCGGGTCGGTCGCGTGACGAGCTGGGAGCGCGCCGTGCTCGTCGTCTCCATCGCCATGCCCCTCACCGCAGTTGCCATTGCCAGGGCGCTCAAGGCAGACGTGCAGCGATGTGCCCGAGCGGGAGCCCTCGTGTCCTTCGTCGGCTTCACGGCGCTGCTCGTCGGCGACCGCCTGCCCGAGCTCGGCGCGCTGCAACCCGACGCGTTGGCATTGCTCGCAGCAGCGGGCGCTGCGCTGGTAGCGGCCGTCCTCGCGGGCGAGCACCTGGTGCCGGGTGCGCTGGCGCTGATCGCCGTGGCCATCGGCGCGTGCGCTGCCCCCTCTGGCTCGCCGAGCGCCGGTGGCGCGTTGTTGGGCGCGGCTGGCGCCGTCGCCGTGACGGCCGCCGTGAGCGACACCGCTGTGGCGTTGACGGTCGCCGGCGCGCTTGGGGTCGCTGCCGCTGGCGGCGTGGCCCTCGTTGTCGCATTACCTGTCGCCGTGCTCGCGGCGGGTCGACGCTCCGGGGCGGTGTCTGTCGCGCTGCCGGGACTGCTGCTGGTGGGTCTTCGCGCGCTCCCACCCGAAGCGCCCGGCCGTTGGGCCGCGGTCGCTCTCGCTGGCGCGGCCACGCTGCTCGCGCTCGTCCCGCCGCGGACCGGCCAGCTGCGCATGCTCCCAGCCGTGCCGGTCGGCGTCTGGGCGTTGGTCGCTGCGACGGGCGCCGTGCCGGGCCTCGAGGCGGCGGCTGTCCTGCTTGCGGCGGCGGCGACCTTGCTCGTCGTGATCGACCTGCCGGTCGGCCTGCTCACCGCGCTGCCGGGCGCCGTCGCCCTCGAACACGCCCTGCTCGACGTCGGCGGTCGTACTGCCGTCGTGCTCGGCGCGCTCGCTGGGGTGACGGCGTTGGCCTTGGCGCTGACCGCTCGAGGTGCTGCGCCGGCGCCCGCAGCGCGTGTGTTGGCCGCCGCTCTAGCAACGTGGTTGGTGTTGCGCCCGACCGCGTGGACGTTCGGCTCCGAACCCGACCTCGGCCAGTACCAAGCTGGCGCCGCGAGCGCGGGAGCTGCTGGTCTACTCGCGACAGTCGCAGCGACGGCTGCTGGCTGGGTTGCGGTGGCGGCCCCCGCGCCCCTCCCGCGCCCGCCGCCATCGGCGGTCAGCCTCCGGCAGCGACGAGCCACGGTGGCGGCGACAGCGGTGATGGGGATCGTGGCCGCGGCGCTACTACGATCATCGTCCCTGTGACCGACCGTCGCCGCGGGGCGACCGCGCGCCAGCGCGGCAAGGGCCGCCCGGCCCCGAAGGCGAAGCCCGGCGCGAAGCGCCGCAGCTTTCTCTGGCGATGGCGGCGCGCCCTGTTCCTCGCCGGGTTGTTGCTCGTCGCCGGGGTCGCGGGGCTCGGCTACGCGCTGGCCCAGATCGAGCTGCCGCCCGAGCGGATCAACGCGCAGACGTCGTACATCTGCGCCGGCGACGTGCGGTCCAACTGCACCGAGCAGAACGCGCTCGCCAAGCTCGCCGGCGACCAGGATCGCACCAACGTCCGGCTCGCTGACGTTCCCCAAGTCATGCTCGACGCGGTGCTCGCCGCCGAGGACCGCGACTTCTTCAAGCATGGCGGTGTCGATCCCCTCGGCGTCGCTCGCGCGTTCTGGGCCGACGTGCGCAACTCCGGCTCGACGCAGGGCGGCTCGACGATCACCCAGCAGTACGTCAAGAAGGCCTACCTGAGCGACGAGCGCTCGTTCACCCGCAAGGTGAAGGAGGCGGTGCTCGCCATCAAGGTCGAGAACGAGCTGACCAAGCAGCAGATCCTCGAGCGTTACCTCAACACCGTGTACTTCGGCCGGGGGGCGTACGGGGTCGGCGCGGCAGCGCGGGCGTACTGCGACTACGACCTTACGTCGGGGACGCTGTCCGAGGCGGCGTACCTCGCCGGCCTGATCCGCTCCCCGGAGACCGCCGACGCCGTGAGCGACCCCGCGACGGCGAAGTTCCGCCGCCACACGGTGCTCGCCAACATGCTCGACGCCAAGATGATCGCGTCGGGCGCCTACGCGGCGGCCGACTCGGTGCCCTTCGTCGTCGCCTCGGCTCCCGGCGCGGCCGACGGGTTCGTGCAACCCCGCACCCCGCGCAACAACATCGACGTCAAGCAAGGCGCCGACGTCGGCAGCGACTACTTCGTGGCCTACGTCCGCCAACAGCTTCGCGACCACGGGTTCTCTGATGCGGAGATCTACGGCGGCGGGCTGCGGGTGTACACGACGTTGAACCTCGACGCGCAGCGCGCCGCGTGGGATGCGGTGCACAGCACGCTGGACCAGCCCGACGATCCGCAATCGGGCGTGGTGACCCTCGACCCCGATGGTCACGTGATCGCGATGTATGGCGGCAGCGACTTCGGCGCCAGCCAGGTCAACCGAGCTGTTGGCGCGGCAGGCGGCGGCAGCGGCCGTCAGCCTGGCTCCTCCTTCAAGCCCTTCGTCCTGGCCGAGGCCGTGGTGCAAGGCATCTCGTTGCAGTCGGTGTTCAACGCGCCGAGCAAGATCGTGATCCCCCACGCCAACGCTGGCGGCCCGTGGGAGGTCGACAACGCCGAGCCGAGCAGCGGCGTGCTCAACCTCATCGACGCAACCCGCGAGTCGTCGAACACCGTCTTCGCCCAGCTCATGGTCAAGGTCAAGCCCGAGAACGTCATCCCGCTCGCGCACGCGATGGGCATCAAGGCCGAGTTGCAGGAAGTGAACTCGCTCGTGCTCGGAACGAGCGAGGTGTCGCCGCTCGACATGGCCTCGGGCTACTCGACCTTCGCCCACCGCGGCAGTCACATCGAGCCCACGGCCATCCTGCGAGTCGAGCGCCCGGACGGCTCCGTCGTCACCTTCGACCAGGCCAGGTCCACCCCGCTCACCGAGAACCAATCCGATCTCGTCACCTACGCCCTACGCCAGGTGATACTCGGCGGCACCGGCACCGGTGCCAACTTCGGCAAGGAGGCAGCGGGGAAGACCGGGACGGCAGAGGAGAACCAAGACGCGTGGTTCGTCGGCTTCACGCCCAACGGCTACACGACCGCTGTCTGGGTCGGCTACGACACGCCGACACCGATGAAGAGCGTGCACGGCCTCACGGTCTTCGGTGGCACGTTCCCGGCGACCATCTGGCGCAAGACCATGGCGAACGTGCTCGATGGGATCGCCGTCGGCTCGTTCACCAACCCCGGGTCGTTCCCTGGCAAGGCGCTCAACCCGGAGCTCACGACCGTGCCCTCGACCGCGAAGCCGGCCTCGACCACGACGACTGCTGGGCCAGCGCCGACCACCACGGCCGCGCCTGTCGCGACCACAACGACGACCGCGCCGGCACCGACCACCACGTCGTCGTCGACGACCATTCCCCCGGCGCCACCGCTGCCTCCCGAGCCCAACTAGCACCGCGCCGTCGGGGCTGACTCAGAGCTCGGGCTCGGCGGCACCGATCAACTGGTGGGGGTAGTGGGTCCGACAGGCGAAGCACCAGCGCTCGGTGCCCTCGACGACCTCGATCCGCGCGTCGGCGTCCCATGCCCCCGGAGTGACATAGACGCGGTGCACCTCGGCGAGCTCCTCACCCGCGCGCCCGCAGGATTCGCACGTTGGGGTGGCTTCGACCACGGCGGCGAACCTACACTCGTGATCGTTGCCGGCAGCCACGTGGCGTCGGACGACCGAAGGAGCCAGCACATGGCAGCTGCGATCACCGCGCCGGCGATCCGATCCCGCAAGTGCCGCACCGGGGCAGACCCCCTGGTGATGGTCACCGCCTACGACGCCCCCGGCGCTCGTATGGTCGACGAGGCCGGAGCCGAGCTCATCCTCGTCGGCGACTCCCTCGCGATGGTGGTCCTCGGCTACGACGACACCTTGCAGGTGACCGTCGACGACATGGCCCACCACGTCGCCGCTGTCGCGCGCACCAAGCCGAGGGCGCTCGTCGTCGCCGACCTCCCGTGGCTGAGCTACCACGTGTCGGTCGAAGACACCCTGCGCAACGCCGCCACCCTCGTGCGCGCCGGGGCTCAGGCCGTCAAGCTCGAGGGAGGCCGCAAGCGCGTGAAGGCCGTGCAGGCCATCGTCGACGCCGAGGTGCCGGTGATGGGCCACATCGGGCTGACCCCGCAATCGGTGCACGCCATGGGCGGGTTCAAGGTGCAGGGCAAGGACGCCGACGCCGCGCTCGGCCTCGTCTCGGAAGCCGAAGCGCTCGAGGCGGCCGGGGTGTTCGCGATCGTGCTCGAAGGCGTTCCCGACGAGGTCGCCCGCATGGTGACCGACGCCGTGTCGGTGCCGACGATCGGCATCGGCGCAGGAGCTCACTGCGATGGGCAGGTGCTCGTGTTCCACGACCTGCTCGGCCTGCAGGATCGCATCACGCCGAAGTTCGTGCGCCGCTACGCGTCGTTGAAGGACGAGGGGGTTGCCGCCATCGCCGCCTTCGCGGCCGACGTGCGCGGCGGGCGCTTCCCCGCCGATGCCGAGAGCTACCACCTGAGCGACGAGGTGGCCGAGACCCTCGCGCTGTACGGGGCTGCTACGAAGACGGCGTGACCGACCCAGCCGCCGCGCACGAGGCGCCGCCCGAGCGCATCCGGCGGCTGCGGTGGGCGATCGGCGCAGCGTTCGCAGCGGCGGTCGTCGCCTTCGTCGCGCGTGGCGCCGACCAGCCGAGAGATCCAACGCTCCTGCCGCCCGGTGTGACGACGCCGGCTCCAGGCTCGCCTGCGGCGCGTGCAGCAGCGCGCACGCCGCTGGCCGGTTTCGGGGAGACGGCGATCACCGTGCACCTCCCCTCCGGCCAGGTGCTCGAGTGGTGCGTGCTGCTGGCCTCGACAGAGGTGCAGCAGCAGCAAGGCCTGATGGGGGTGCGCGACCCGTCGCTCGGCGGCTATGACGGGATGCTCTTTCGCTTCGCAGCACCGACGACGGTCTCCTTCTACATGAAGGACACGCCGATGCCGCTGTCGATCGCGTTCCTCGCCGAGGGAGGTGGGTTCGTCTCCCAGACCGACATGGCGCCGTGCCTCGACCAGCCCGAGTGCCAGCAGTACTACGCGGCTGGCCCGTACCTCACCTCTCTCGAGGTGCCCCATGGCGGGCTCGTGCGCCTCGGCATCGGCCCCGACGCGATCGTGATCGACGAGCGACGTCCCTGCGCCGCGTCGGCGTAATTGACTGTCACACCCCTGGGGGAAGATGGGCCCATGTGGTGCTCGATGGCGTTCCCGGCTACCTTTGCCGGGTCCAATCGAGACCCTGCTCCGCACCCTGCGGGGCCCCGGGAGACCGGGACCAGAGGGAGGCTGACTCGCCCATGCGAGCGTACGAGCTGATGATCATCCTTGACGGCGCGCTCGAAGACGTCGCCGTCGAAGCCGGTGTCCGCCGGATCTCCGAGCAGATCGCGGCCAAAGGCGGCGAGATCAAGACCACCGACCGGTGGGGCAAGCGCCGGTTCGCGTATGAGATCAACCACAAGCACGACGGCTACTACACCGTGTTCGAGCTCGTGGCCGAAGGCACGGGCCTCGACGATCTCGAACGCCAACTGCGACTCGCGGACGACGTCGTTCGCCACAAGCTCATCCGCCTGCCCGACAAGGAAGCTGCCAAGCGCAGCCTCCTGGGCGCGCCGGCGTCGGCCTGACGTCGAGACGAGAGGACACCTGACATGGCAGACAACACCGTGACCGTGATCGGCAACGTCACCCGCGACCCGGAGCTGCGCTTCACGCCCTCGGGCATGGCCATCGCCACCTTCGGCTTGGCCGTCAACCGCATGTGGACCGATCGCCAGACCAACGAGCGCAAGGAGCAGGTCTCCTTCTTCGACATCAAGTGCTGGGCGCAGCTCGGCGAGAACGTGAGCGCTTCGGTCGCGAAGGGCAACCGCGTGATCGTCTCGGGCCGGCTCGAGCAGCAGTCGTGGGAGCAGGAGGGCCAGAAGCGCTCCAAGGTCGAGATCGTCGCCGACGAGGTGGGCCCGAGCCTGCGCTGGGCGACCGCGCAGATCAACCGCAACGAGCGCAAGGACGCAGCGAGCGGCGACTTCGGTGCCAACCGCCCAGTCGCGAACGAGCCCCCCGCTGGCGGGGCAGCGGGCAACACGTACGCGAGCGACGAGGAGCCGTTCTGATGGCCAAGAAGACGCCGTTCTGATGGCCAAGAAAACGCCTCGCACGAAGAACAAGGACAACGCTCGTCGCAGCAAGAAGAAGACGAGCGTCCTGATCCAGGACAAGGTCGACTACATCGACTACAAGGACGTGAACCTGCTGCGCCGGTTCATGTCCGATCGGGCCAAGATCCGTGCCCGTCGCGTCACGGGCAACGACGCCCAGCAGCAACGCGAAGTCGCCAAGGCGATCAAGAACGCTCGCGAGATGGCGTTGCTGCCCTACGCGAACCGCGTCACGACCCAGCGCACGTCGCGCGACCGCGGCCCGGGCGGGCCAGGCCGCGCCGACGGCCCCCCGCCGCGCCCATCCGCTCCGCCCCCCATCGCCGGTCTCGATGCCGAAGCTGATGCCGACATCGGCGCTGCACTCGGCCCTGACGTCGGTGTCGAGCTGATCGAGGCCGCAGGTGAGCCGAGCCCCGGCACCGAGGAAGGATGAGCCCCATGAAGGTGCTGCTGCGCGCCGACGTCTCCGATGTCGGCAACAAGGGCGACATCGTCGATGTCGCCGACGGGTTCGGGCGCAACTACCTGGTGCCCAAGGGTCTCGCGATCAAGGCCACCGATGGCGTGACAGCCCAGGCCGGGTCGATGCGACGCTCGCGTGACCTCAAGGATGCGAAGGATCGCAGCGCGGCGGAAGAGGTGGCCAAGGCGCTCGTGCCGGCGGTGATCGCCATCAGCGCGAAGGCTGGCGTGGAGGGCAAGCTCTTCGGCTCGGTGACGGTGGCCGACGTCGCAGAGGCCATCAACGCGCAGACCGGGATCGAGCTCGACCGGCGCAAGCTCCACATCGGCGAGAGCATCAAATCACTCGGGACGCATTCCGTCGCGGCGAAGCTGCACGCGGACGTCGAGTTCCCGATCACGGTCGAGGTCTCGAAGCTGTAGCCGCTAGGCTGCGAACACTTGTTCGGATGCGGCGGCATCCGTACACATCGCATCCACACGCTGCTCCACAGCGAATGAACAGGGTTGTGCCTCTAGCAGTGCACAAGCCCGCCGAGGGAGGGTGAACACCTCATGGCCGACGCTCCTCGCTCCGACCGCGTGCCCCCCCACAACCTCCAGGCGGAGGAGTCGCTCCTCGGGGCGATGCTGCTCTCGAAAGACGCCATCGCTGCCGCCAACGAGGCGGGCCTGAAGCCCGACGACTTCTACAAGCCCGCGCACGGTCACATCTACGACGCCGTGACGTCGCTCGCGGGAGCTGGTGAGCCCGCCGACCCCGTGACCGTCGCAGAGGAGCTTCGGCGGGCGGGGCTCCTCGACATGATCGGCGGCCAGTCGACCCTCGTCAGCCTCCAAGCCACCACGCCGGCGACGACGAACGCGAGCCGCTACGCGAAGATCGTCGAGGAGCACTCCCTGCTGCGGCGCATGATCTGGGTCGCCGGTGAGATCACCGAGGGTGCGTACTCGCTTCCCGAAGACGTCACCAAGCTCATCGACGAAGCCGAGGCGAAGGTCTTCCAGGTCGCGGAGCGCCGTGTCACCGACACGATGAGCGAGCTCGGAGATCTCCTCGATGAGTCGCTCAACCGCCTCGCTGAGCTCTTCGAGCGCGGCGACACCATCACCGGGATCCCAACCGGCTACGTCGACCTCGACGAGTTGCTCGCCGGGCTGCAACCCAGCTCGCTCGTCGTCGTCGGATCAAGGCCAGCCATGGGCAAGTCCAGCTTCGCCCTGGGCATCGCCACGGCGGCTGCGCTCGAGGCGCAGCGGCCGGTGCTGCTGTTCTCCCTCGAGATGAGCCAGCTCGAGATGAGCACGCGCATCTTGTGCGCGGAAGCGCGGGTCGACTCGACCAAGGTCCGCTCGGGCAAACTCGCCCAATCCGACTGGGAGAAGCTCCACAACGCCGTTGGTCGGCTCGCGAACGCTCCGATCTTCATCGACGACAACGCGTCGACGACCATCATGGACATCCGGGCCAAGTCACGTCGGCTCAAGGCTCGCGTCGGAGACTTGAGCCTGGTCGTCATCGACTACGTGCAGCTGATGACCGGGCGCAGCTCCGCCGAGAACCGCCAGGTCGAGGTCTCGGAGATCTCGAGGAACCTCAAGATCCTCGCCCGTGAGCTCGAGTGCCCGGTCGTCGCCCTGGCGCAGCTCAACCGCCAGCTCGAGACGCGCCAGGACAAGCGCCCCATGCTCTCCGACCTTCGCGAATCGGGCAGCCTCGAACAGGATGCCGATGTGGTGCTCTTCTTGTACCGCGACGAGGTCTACAACCCCGACACGGCCGACAAGGGACTCGCCGAGGTGCTGGTGGCGAAGCATCGCTCCGGGCCGACGGGGCGGGTGCGCTTGGCGTGGCTCGAGCGCTACACGAAGTTCGCCAACATGGCCCGCAACGTCTGATTCGTCTCGTCGCTGTCGTATCGCCCAGCGAGGAGGCGTTCGAGGCGCGACACTGGGGCGGTCCGTGACGCCGAGTCTGGGAGGCCGGATGCTGATCGAGCGCATCGTGAGGGAGAAGGGCGCCGAGGTCGCCACCATCGGAGCCGACGCCCCGGTGTCGGCAGCTGTCGCGGAGCTGCGGCGGTGGAACGTCGGCGCGCTCGTCGTGACCGGCGAGAGCGGCCCGGTCGAGGGCATCGTGTCCGAGCGAGACATCGTGCGGGCGATCGCAGACGACGGCCTCGAAGCGCTCGACACCACGGTGGGCGCCATCATGAGCAGCGGCGTCGTCACCTGCGATCGTCAGTCGACGGTCGAGGATCTCATGCGCATCATGACCGAGCGTCGCATCCGCCACGTGCCGATCGTCGAGGGGAGCGCCCTTGTCGGGATCGTCAGCATCGGCGACGTCGTGAAGAGCCGCCTCGGCGAGCTCGAGACCGAGACGCGCTCGCTCGTCGACTACATCTCCTCGGGGCGCTGAGCGCAGGTTTCGCCGCCAAGATGGGGCGGTGCCCTCCGGACGCTTCGCCCCGAGCCCGACGGGGCCGCTGCACCTCGGCAACCTGCGCACCGGGCTGCTCGCGTGGCTCTTCGCTCGCTCGAGCATGTCGCGCTTCATCCTGCGGATGGAGGATCTCGACCCGGGTACGGCCAGGCCAGAGCACGAAGCGAGCCAGCTCGCCGACCTCGCGACGATCGGGCTCGATTGGGACGGTGCTGTCGCGCGCCAGTCCGAGCGGCGCGCGTTGTACGACGATGCGATCGCGAAGCTCGAGAGCGCAGGGCTCACCTACTCCTGCTTCTGCACGCGCAGCGAGATACGCACTGCTGCTTCGGCTCCCAACGGCTTCGGCCAGCCCGAGGGCGCCTACCCGGGCACGTGCCGCAAGCTCAGCCGCGCGCAGCAAGCCGAGCTGCTGCGCGGCGGCCGGCGGCCCGCATTGCGGCTGCGCGCGGGAGATGCGGTGGTGACGGTGACCGACCGCATCGCCGGCAGCTACACGGCGACGGTCGACGACGTCGTGCTGCGACGCGGCGACGGCACCCCGGCGTACAACCTCGCCGTTGTCGTGGACGACGCAGAGCAAGGCATCGGCGAAGTCGTGCGCGCCGATGACCTCTTGGCCTCGACGCCGCGCCAGATGCACATCGCTCACCTCTTGGGGCTCCCCGTCCCCGCCTATGCGCACGTACCGCTCGTGCTCGCTCCCGATGGCGCGCGGCTTGCGAAGCGCCACGGCGCGGTGACGCTGGGCGATCGGGTGGCGCGCGGCGAGTCGCCGCCCGCTGTGCTCGGCCTGCTTGCTCGCAGCCTTGGCTTGGCGGCACCGGGCGAGGCTGTGCACCCTGCGGAGCTCGTCGAGCGCTTCGACCTGAGCACCGTGACGCGCCGGCCGTGGACCTTCGCGGCAGATCCCGCCGAGCGCTCTCGCCCCAACAGCTGAGCCAGCACCCGGGCAGGGCTCGGCGCTGGTCACCCTGCGAAGGACGTGTCCGGAGCGTACTGCAGCGGCCACAATGGTCCGATCGAAGCCCAGACCGACCTCGACACCGGCCGCGCCGCGCTCGCGCCGAGGATCACCGAGCCCAGCTGGGCGACGGGTCGTCGCTTCGCGTTCGCCATCGCGACGCTCACGGTGCTCACGCACCTCCCGGGGTTGCTGCGCTCGCAGGTCTTCAACCCTGACGAGGGGTTCCTCGCGACCCAGGCCCGCGTCCTCGGCGCGGGGGGACGGCTCTATCAGGACATCGTCGATCGCAAGCCCCCTCTCGTCCCCGTGCTCTACGAATACGCGTTCAAGCTCACCGGCTCACAAGGCCTGTGGTCTGTTCGGCTCCTTGCCGTCGCTGCTCACGTCATCACCGCGTTGCTGCTCGCCTCGATCGCGCGTCGGCGATGGGGCCCAACGGCGGCCGTCGCCGCCGGCGTGCTCTCCGTCGTCGCGAGCGCGGGTTTCGTCCCGGCTGACGGTCAGGCAGCCAACTTCGAGGTCTTCATGGCACCGCTCACGGTGCTCGCCGTGTGGTTCGCCGATCGCGATCGCCCGGTGTCGGGCGCTCTGGCCGTCGGGCTGTCGACGCTCACCAAGCAAGTCGCGGCTGTCACCATCGCGCCCGTGGCTTGGAAGGCCTGGCAGCGTGATCGCGGGGCGGGGCTCGCCCGGGTCGGCGTCGCGGCCGCAGCGCCCATCGTCGTCGCCGCCATCTGGTACGGCCCAGGGCGGTTCGGGTTCTGGGTGTTCACCGATTCGAACGGCTACCTCGATCCGAGCAGGTCGCTGTACGTCTCCGCGCAGCGGTTCTTGACCTGGACCGGGCTGTTCGTCGCAGCGAACCTCGGTGCGGTCATCTTGCTGCGCACGGCTTGGGCCCGTCGTCGCGACGACATCGACCTTTGGCTCTGGCTCGGGGGTGCCGCCATCGGCGTCGCCGCAGGCCTGCGATTCTTCGGGCACTACTACCTGCAGCTGGCCCCCCCGCTCGTGCTCTTGGCAGTGGGGGTCCTTGCCCGATCGAGCATCACGACCTGGCTGCGCACCGGCGCCCTCGCTGCGGTGTCGACCGTGGTCTTCGTCGCGCTCGCGTTCACCACTCAGCCGGCGATCGTTCGCCCCTATGAGGGCATCGCTCGTGCCGTCGATGCGCGCACCCGGCCTGGCGAGCACATCTTCGTGTGGGGTGAGATGCCTCAGCTCTACTGGGAGGCCAACCGTCCGCCCTCGTCGCGCTTCATCACCGTCGGCTTCCTCACGGGTTACAGCGGTGGACGCTCCTATGACCGCATCGGCGAGGAGTACGCGGTCAGCGGGGCATGGGACGACCTCGTCGCCGACCTGGCTTCGCACCCGCCGGCTCTCATCGTCGACGTCTCCCAGCACACTGCGTACGCCGAGCAGCGCTTCGCGACGTTCAGCGCCTACCTGCACGAGCACTACCGCGCCGCCGTCGTGGTCGACGGGGCGCTTCTCTACATCCCGAAAGCCTGAACCGCGGGTGCGGGTCGCGACGTACAACGTGCGCCACGGGCGGCCATGGCGCGGCTTCACGTCGAACCGGTGGCTCGCACGCGCCGTGGCGCGCATCGACGCCGACGTCCTCGCCGTGCAAGAGGTGGAGCGCTCGGTCGTGCGGTCGTGGTTCGCCGACCAGCCGGCGATCATCGCCGGCGCCGCCGAAGCGACAGCGCACTCGTACGCGCCGGCGCGTCGCCTGGCTGTCACCGGGAGCGATGGTGTAGCCCTGTGCGTGCGCGGCCGGATCCGCGATCATCGCATCGTGCGCTTCGCCAGCGGCGGGGGGCGTCAGGATCGTGTCGCCCTGCTCGCGGCGATCGAGGTCGCCGGCAGCTCGCTCTCGGTCGCCGTCACGCACCTCCAGAACCATCCAGACGAGGCCAAGGAGCAGCTCGACGAGCTGCTGGACGCGCTTGCGCCGCTCCCGCGACCCCGGTTGCTGCTCGGCGACCTGAACCTCGAGACGAGCGACGTGCTCGGTCGGTGTGCCGCTGCCGGGTTCACGCTCGCCGCTGGCGCGCCGTCTGCGCCTGCGATCCGCGCGCACCAGCGCATCGACCACATCGCTGTCGACGGCCTCGCTCTCGGCGCGGTCGACGTGCTGCATCTCCCCGTGAGCGACCATCGAGCCGTCGTCGCGGAAGTCTGGATGCGATGAGGTGGGACGGCGAGGACTACCAAGGTCGCTTCGACGCGATCGCGGCCGACGGCGGCGACGTGCACGGCGAAGCGACGTTGGTCGCGACGCTCGTGTCTGGCGGAGCTTCGGTGCTCGACGCCGGTTGCGGCACGGGACGGGTCGGCATCGAGCTGGCCGCCCGCGGTTGCCGCGTGACCGGGGTCGACGTCGACCGCTCGATGCTCGAAGCTGCCCGCCGCCGCGCGCCTGCGATCGAGTGGATCGAATGCGACCTCGCCGCGCTCCAGTTGGGGCGCAGCTTCGACGCGGTCGTGATGGCCGGGAACGTGCTCCTCTTCACCCGAGCTGGGACCGAAGCAGCTGTCGTCGCCGGATGCGCGAGCCACGTGGCGATCGGCGGTGCGCTCATCGCCGGCTTCCAACTCGGCGGTTCCGTTGGCCTCGCCTCCTATGACACCGCGTGCAGCGAAGCCGGGCTGGCCCTCGCTGAGCGGTGGGCGACGTGGGATCGCGCGCCGTGGCCTGGAGACGGGGGCTACGCCGTCTCGGTGCACCGCCGAAGCGCGCTGACTGCCACCGCCTGATTCACAGCCCTCGGTCGGCGAGCCATCCAACGAGGAGATCGACGGCCTCGCGGCGGCGCCCGGCGAGGTAGTGCCCGGCCCCGTTAAGCTCCGCGTACGACTTGTCGTCGGCCCCTGAGGCATCGAAGATCGCCTCGGCCTGCCATCGCCGTATCTCGGTGTCCGCGCTCGGGTGCACGACGAGCGTCGCAACGCCGACCCGGGGCAGGTTGCGGGCGACCTCAGCCGGCGAGGACAGACCCGACCACGTCGAGAGCCACCCCCTCGCGGTCATCACGCGCGCGAGCCCGCCGTAGCCATTGTTGGCGATCAGCGGGTCGCCCGCGGCGAAGATCGACCCGAGCGGGCGGTCGTCGGGGTCGATCGACAGATCGAGGTACGCCGGGTCGGCGAGGGTGCGGTAGATCGTGAGGTACGGCGCGTGCACGGCGCGTGCCCGCAGCGCCGCCCATGCGGCCGTGCCCTCAGCTGGAGCGTCGCGCTCTCGGAGCGCAGCGCGCGCCGAATCGCGAGCCGCCTCGGCAGCGCTGGCGACACCGTCGAGCCGCGCGACCCTGGCGCGCTGCGCAGCGCGATAGGTCGCGACCCAGGCCGGGTCGTACGAGCAAGGTTGGGGCCAGGGGCGCCAGCCGTTCGCCGGGTCGTACATGTCGAGCCCTGGGTCGCGCGCGAAAGGGTCGGTCTCGTCGGTGACCGAGGGATCGATGACCTGCAGCATGAACACGCCCTCGCCAGGGTGCGCCGCGAGGGCGACGAACGCGTCGGCGAGCCCAGGGTTCTCCGCGACTGCCAACGACAGCAGCGAGGCGCCACCGGAGTTGCCGATGAGCACCACGCCGTCGGCGCGCTCGCGCAACCAGCCGACGGCCGTGACGACATCGAGCACGGCCTTGTCGTGGAGGCAGTCGATGTCGTTGTTGACGTAGCGCGTTGCGATCCCGAGCACGCCATATCCGGCTGCGGCGAGCAGGGGCGCGAGGTAGTGCACCGAGAAGTCGGCCCGAGGGTGCGCGAGCAGGATTCCGGTGCGCCAAGGCGCGCCCCGAGGAGGCGTCCAGAGGATGCCGCGCACCACAGCGCCGTCGGGGGCAACGACGGTCATCGGCTCGCGGTGCGCCGCCACCTTCGCCTCGTCGGCCTCCTCGGGCCAGAACCCGAGGAAGGGGCGCATCAGGCGGGCGCTGCAGCCTTGGCGGCCTCGTGGAACACCGGCTCGGGTGGGCTCTCCAGCTCGGGCGCGGTAGCGCGCAGCACGGCGAGCGCGTGGTCGCGATCGGCCACCGTGTATGGCTTGGTGTCGACGCAGAACTCGACCAGCACGCCGTTGGGATCCATCGTGTAGATGCTCACGCAGAACCCGTGGTCGATCTCCATGACGTCGTAGCCGCGATCGAGCAGGCGCTGCTTGCGCACCTCGACCTCGTCGAGGTCCTTCGCGGAGAACGCGATGTGGTTGACCCAAGCCTCGAGGCCGAGGCCCGTCGAGATGGCGGGGTCGAAGCTCGCCATCTTGGGGTCGTGCAGCTCCCAGAACGCGATGAGCCCGTCGCCGCCGGTGTCGTAGAACACGTGCTTCGCCCAGCCACCGTTGGGCGTGGGGGCGACGACGGCCTTGATGAGCTCGAAGCCCATCGCCTCGGTGTAGAAGCCGTGCGTCTCTTGCAGGTCGCGGGCTGCGATCGCGACGTGGTGGTATCCCATGGTGCGCGCCCTCCTCGGGTGCCGACGAGGGTACCCGAGGGGGGGTCGCCTAGCGTCTGGGCGATGTTCCTCGGAGAGGATCTGCTCGCCTACCTCGTGCTCGCGCTCGGTGGGGCGCTCGCCGTCGGCAACGTGCTCGCGCTTGTCCGGCCGCCCGAGCAGGCGCGCGACGGCGACCTCGCCCGCGCGCCGATAGCGCGCAGCGTGGTCATGGCGGTGGTCGGTGCGCTGGCAGCGGTGTGGGCGCTGGCCTCGTTGCTGCTCAAGTAGCAGCGGCACCCATCAAGCAGCGCCGCCGAGGCCGCGCCACAGCAGCTCGCAGAGGTAGTCGGTCAGTCGGGCTCGGGGCATCGTCTGCTTCCCCAACCACCAGTCACCGGCGAGATGCACCATGCCGACGATGCCGAAGGCCCACGCCTCGGCCGCACCGGAGTCGAGCCCGGCAGCGCGCAGCTGCTCGCCGAGCACGACCGCAACGTTCCGTCCGATCTCCGACATGAGATCGTCGCCGGCCCCCAACTGCTCGTTGGCGCCGAGGCGTGAGACGAGGAAGCGGTACACGTTCGGCTCGCGCTCGATGTAGGTGAGGTACGCGTCGATGGTCGAGTGCAGGAGCTCGCGCGGCGGCACGTCGGCGCCGAGGCTGGCTCCGACCGTGGCGAGCAGCTCGGCCGTGACGCGGCCGGCGATGGCGCCGGCGAGCCCGTCACGGTCGCCGAAGTGCTTGTAGAGGATCGGCTTGGTCACGCCGGCTTCCGAAGCGATCGCCTCCATGCTCACGGCGGGACCGTCGCGACGGATCGCCGCGACAGCCGAGTCGACGAGCCCCTCGCGGCGTGCGGCGCGCCTGTCGTCGCGCTGCTGGTCGCGCCCGCCTCGAGCCCGCTCCAACCTGGTGCCGCGCCTCGTCGCCATCGCTGGTGAAGGTATCGCTGTGACGGAGAGGAGATGGCAGCGGCGCTGCCGTAACATCCCGGCACCGTTGTGACGGATCGTCAGGGGGAACGATGAAGAGCAAGGCCGCCATCCTGTGGGAGCCCCACTCGAAGTGGAGCGTCGAGGAGATCGAGCTCGACGCGCCGCAGGTGGGTGAGGTCCTGGTGAAGCTCGCCGCCTCAGGGCTGTGCCACTCCGATGAGCACCTCGTGACAGGCGACATGGTGCTCGACCCCGAGATCGCGCAAGCCTTCGGGCTCAACCAGTTCCCCGTCATCGGTGGTCACGAAGGCGCTGGCGAGATCGTCGAGGTCGGCCCCAACGTCTCGAACCTCGCCGTCGGCGACCACGTCGTGCTCAGCTTCATCCCGGCATGCGGGCGCTGCCCATCCTGCGCGGTCGGCCAGCAGCACCTCTGCGACCTGGGTGCGTTCCTGCTCGCTGGGAAGCAGATCACCGACCTCACCTCGCGCCATCACACCCCCGATGGCACTGACCTCGGGATCATGACCTGCATCGGCACCTTTGAGCCCTTCACGGTGGTGAGCGAGGCGAGCTGCATCAAGATCGAGCCGCACATCCCGCTCGACAAGGCTGCCCTCGTCGGCTGCGGCGTCACGACCGGGTGGGGTTCGGCCACCAACGCTGCCGACGTGCGCGCCGGCGAGACCGTCGTCGTCGTCGGCCTCGGTGGCATCGGTATGAACGCGGTGCAAGGCGCCCGTCTCGCCGGCGCCGGCAACATCGTGGGCGTCGACCCGCTCGAGAACAAGCGCGACTGGGCAGCGACGTTCGGCGCGACGCACACAGTTGCCTCGATGGAGGAGGCGCAGGCCCTCGTGGCCGAGCTGACCCGCGGCGCCATGGCCGACAAGGCGATCCTCACCCCAGGCGTCGCCGAAGGGCACATGGTCGCCCCGCTCCTGTCGCTCGTGAAGAAGGCCGGTCGAGCGGTGGTCACCGCCGTCGCGCCGATGGCGCAGATGGACGTGCAGCTCAACCTCTTCGAGCTGGCCATGATGCGCAAGGAGCTCGTCGGCTGCATCTTCGGCAACGCCAACCCGCGGCGCGACATCCCCCGCCTGCTCGATCTGTACATGGACGGCAAGCTGCTCCTCGACGAGCTCGTCACCACCACCTACGACCTCGAGGACATCAACGAGGGCTACCAGGACATGCGCGACGGCGTGAACATCCGAGGCGTCGTCACCTACTAGCTGAGGAGTGCGTGATGGAGTCGTTCGCGGGAAAGCTCGCGGTCGTGACAGGCGGCGGCACCGGGATGGGCCGCGAGCTCGTCGTGCAGCTGGCGGCGGAGGGGTGCTCGGTCGCTGCCTGCGACATCCACCTCGACGACCTGGAGGAGACAGCAGCACGCGCCAGCACCGGCGCCCCAGCGGGCACTCGCGTCACGACGCACAGCTGCGACGTCTCCGATCGGGCGCAGGTCGAGGCGTTCCGAGACGCGGTCGTCGCTGCGCACGACACCGACCACGTCAACCTCGTGTTCAACAACGCCGGCATCGCCGGCGGGGGGAGCTTCGTCAATGCGAGCGCCGCCGAATGGGAGCGCACGTTCGGTGTCTGCTGGGGCGGCGTCTACAACTGCAGCCGCGCCTTTGTCCCCCTGCTCATCGCGAGCGACGAGGGCTACTTGGTCAACACGAGCAGCGTCAACGGCTTCTGGGCCTCGCTCGGGCCCGGTATGGCGCACACCGCGTACAGCTCGGCCAAGTTCGCGGTGAAGGGTTTCTCCGAGGCCCTGATCGAGGACTTCCGGCTGAACGCGCCCCACGTCAAGGTGGCGGTCGTGATGCCTGGCCACGTCGGCACCGACATCGTCAACAACACACGCAAGGTCTTCGGCGAGACGAGCGAGGAGCTCGCCGCAATCCGCGCCCAGCTCGCGCAGCGCGGCGTCGAGTTGGCCGACGTGAGCGACGACGACCTCAGCAAGATGATGGCGATGATGGGCGAGGCCTTCCGCGACAACGCGCCGTGCACGGCAGCCACTGCGGTGCGCACGATCCTCGACGGCGTGCGCGCCGGCGAGTGGCGCATCCTCGTCGGCGACGATGCGTTCGCGATCGATGCTGCGGTGCGGGCCGACCCGCTGAAGGCCTACGGGCCTGATGGGCCGACGCTCGGCATCCTCGGCGCCGTGTCCTGAGCTCGGTCGGCCTCGGCTCGTCGCGACGCTCGGCGCAGCACCAACCCGAGCACCGTGGTGCCGACCACGTCGCTCGTGTCCCCGGGTGTTGTCGTCGATGCGTCGGACTCGGGCACGTGCTGGCCGACGACGGGCTCGAACCACCACAGCGGTGAGTCGTTCATGAGCCCTCCTCGGCAACGGAGCGGGTCGAGAGCTCGTTGAGCAACGCCCAGCTCGATGCTGCCTGGACGGCCTCGAGGTGTTGCGCGACTTGGAACAAGGCGTCGAGCACATCGCCGCTCACGTTGGCCTCCATGGCCTCGACTCGCTCGCTGAGGGCGCCGACGTGTCGCGTCAACTCGAGCACGGTGCTGGTGAGCTCGGCGACCTCGTGCTCGATGGTGGCGACGATGCGATCCTCGACCGCGCGAAGGGAGGGGTCGACGCGCTCCGCCCTCGTCGGCCCGCCGGGGGCGTCGTCTTCTCGCAGCATGGCGCCGCGATCGTACTTCTCAGGCGTGCGAGGGCCGCCATCTCGCCGTGCGAACCGGGGCCGAGCGATACTGCCTGCGATGTCGCCCGACACAGGCCAGCCCCTCGAGTTCCAGGAGTTCGTGGGAACCGTCCGCGATGGCATCGCCGCGCTCAAGGCCGGCGACGCCATGCCAGCGATCGTTCGCACCGCGTATCCGACAGCAGATGGGCCCGGTCCGGGTCTGGCAGAGCTCGAGGCTGTCACCGCGCAGGTGGCGTCGTTGCAGCGAGCGTTCTCCTCGAAGCTCGACCTGCTCGCCGACTTCGTCGAGCAGGCGACAGCGATCACGAGGCGCGCCACAGCGAAGCAGGTCGCGTCGCTCGGCGAGACGCAGAAGGCGATCATGCACGAGACGGCGGGCACCGCATCGGAGGTGAAGGCCTTGCGCGCGACCGTCGAGGCTTCGACCGAGCGAGTCGACCGGCGGCTCGACACCATCGACGCCAGGCTCGACGAGGCGCAGAACCGCTCGGGCGAACAGGTGACGGCGCTCGAGGCTCGCGGCACCGAGCTCGTAGCGCAGCTCGACGCGATGAGAACGCTCAGCGCTGAGCTCGCCGCAGCGCACACGGCCCACGTCGCTCGCCTCGACGCCGAAGCACTGTCGATCCGCGACGCGATGTCACGGCTGGATGCCGTCGTCGGCGCGATCGAAGCCACGGTGTCGTCGGGAGCTGCTTCGATTGCGGCTGGCTTGGACGAGCGCCTGGGGCAGGGGCCAGGGTTGCCCGAGCTCCTCGCCATGTTCAGCGAGGCGCACGAGCAGGCGTACACGCACGCCATCGAGGCCGTGTCGGCGCAGTTGCAAGCGCAGCTCTCGCGCCAGACCATCGAGATCGCCCGCACCCTGCAGTCGATGCCCGGTCGCCCATGAGCTGGCGCGTCACGAGGCGCACGGCGTGACCGCGCCCGCAACGCGCTTCAACAAGCGACGGCTCGTTGCTGTCGTGACTCTGGTCGCGGTCACGCTCCTCGCGTTCGGAGCCGTGATCTCCGCTGTCCTGACCGCGCGCTCGGGATCGAAGGCAACGCCGGCAGGCGAGGCGCCCTCCACCAGCAGCACGGTGCGACCGTCGCCGACCTCTTCTGTCCCGTCGCTGCAGGGCTACGGGACGACCGGCGCCGAGCTGGAGCGCAGCGTCGTGGCCGGGCGCCTGGCTACCTACCACGGCGTGTACTCGGTCACCGATGCGCGGCTCGATCCGAGCACCACCGAGACGCTCGAGGTGTGGCGCCGCGGACCGAAGATCCGCACCGACGTGACCGACCAGAACGCGACAGCAGTGCACCGTGCGAGCGCTGTCGTCTCAGGGTCGCTGTCGATCGCGTGCAACACCGTTCAGGGCGTCGAGCAATGCTCCAGCAGCTCGTCGGGCCCGATCGACCTGCCCGAGGCATTCCTCGCGGCGGTGGTCAAGGTGACTCCTCCCGGCCAGCTCACCGTCACCGACGCAACGGTCGCCGGCCAGCCGGCTCGCTGCTACGCGATGCTCGAGGTTGGCTCGATGTGCCTGCGAGCCGACGGTGCGCTCCTGCGTGTGAACCTCAACGGCACGATGGCCGACGCCACACTGATCGACGACGTGGTCACCGACGACGTGTTCAGCACGCAGCGCGGCGCGCCCGCGAGCTCGTCCTCGTCGAGCTAGCGCCGGCGGCGGCCGAAGAGACCGGTGTGACCGGGCTCGGGGCTCTCCTCGTCGCCGTCATCATCGTCGGGCGCGTCGTTGGAGTCGCTCTCTGAGTCGCCCGCTTCGTGGGCGAACGGCGGCTCGTCGTCGCCGGCGCTGTCCTCGGTTTCGGGGTCGCTCGATCCCGGGTCGCTCGCCTCGTCGCCGTCACTCGGCTGATCGAGCGACGAGCCGGCTTCGTCGTCAGCGGTGGTGCCCGGGATCGGATCCGTCGCCGCGCCCGGCTCGTCGTCACCGTTGGCGCCCGGGAACGGGTCCGTCGCCGCGCCCGGCTCGTCGTCATCGCTCGTGGTGTCGCCGTCGAACGCGGCGTCGTCGGCGCCTGGGTCGCCGATGGCCGGCGTGTCGGCCCCGGGCTGGGGGCTCGGGGCGCGCTCCGTGCTCGGAGCAGGGCGGGCAGGGGCGACGCCGGCGGCCGGCACGATGTAGAGCGTCAGCGCCCGCACCAGCTCCTCATCGAGGCTGAGGCGCACTTGATGCGTGCCCCACGTTCGTGCCCGCACCCCGGTGATGGACAACACGAGCGGCACCTGCTGCACCTCGTGGGGGAAGAGCCCTTCGTCGCCGACGCGGAACGTGTTCTGGAGCGTCGCGAGCACGTCGCCGTGGCGGTTGACCACCTCGGCTCGCAGCGAGTGCTCGACGCCCGACTCCTCGAGCGGCACCTCGATGACGAGCCCGACCATCAGCCCGAGAGGTGAGGGAAGCTCACGCCGGTAGAGACGCGACACGGCGCCCGAGGAGACGAACAGCAACCTGTCGCGAACCTGGGCGAAGTCGCACAGCACAGCGGTGCTTAGGTCGAGCATCAGGACGTCACCTTTTGATCAGCATCGAGACGGACGGTGGTCGCGCGGCAGCACCTCAAGGCACGGAAGTGGTGGTGCCGGCGCTGCGGCTGCGGGCGAAGGATAGATCCGGTGCCGCGGTCCACCCGAACTCGACGCCGATGCGCGACGCGAGCGCCGTCGGGTTGCGTGCGCGCACGAGCGTGGCGACCTCATCGACGATCGTGTCCGGTATCGCGAGCACGGGGCCTGGTAGCGACGTCGGGCCCGGCAAGACGACCGCGAGCACCGCGCCGGCTTCGGGGAGCTTCGCGGCCGAGCGCTCGTCGAGCTCGACTTCGGCTTCGGTTTCGTGATTGCGAAGTGCGGCTCGGCCTTCGATCACGTGCCAGAGCTCGTGGCGGTGATCGAGCCAGCTCTGCGCGAGCTCGAGCTCGTCGTCGGGCAGGAGGCGGCCGCGCCGCTCGACGAACCGATCGAAGACCTCGCCGTCGAACAGGCACAGCTCGGTGACCGTCGCGTCGCACGCCGCTGCCACCACCCGGTCGGGTGCTTCGTCCGGTGCTGTGACCCCGGCGTGCGCGACGGCGATCGACAGCATCGCCGGCCGTTGTGGTGGCCGTTGGAGGAACGTGACGGCCTTGGCGTGCAGCCAGCGCGCGCGTGTCTCGAGGCCATGGCCGTTGAGCCGCAGGCAGCAGTGCTTGTGCTTGCGTCCCGAGCCGCACCAGCAACGCTCGTTGCGCCCGACCATGTTGGGCCCAGCAACGGTGAACGAGCGCAGCAGCTCGGCTTCGGGGTCGTCGTTCGCGACGCCTGCCGCACGCAGCAGGGCCAGCGCGGAGCGGGCGTCGCCGCGGTCGGACGCGAACCACGCGGCGTCGACCAACGCTGCAGGCAGCTCTGCTGTGTGGATCGACGACATGAGCGCTGACTCCTCGGCACCGAGGTCGCCCGTCCACTCGGCGAGGCGAGAGCGCAGGAACCCGGTTGCGGCCCGTTCGGGGCCGAGCGCGGTTGCCGTCACGCGATCGAGCCAACGCCCGAGCTCGCCCGGCTCGACCAGCGCTGCGCCGACGACCTGCTCGGCAACTGCTGTGACGGCGTCGTGGTCGCGGAGCGCGACGAGCACGATGTCGTCGTCGAACGCCTCGGTGTTCGTGGCGCGCCCCTCGACGATGGACTGCAGGAGCCGCTGCGCGGCCAGCGACGTCTCGAGCCGCAGCCCCGGGAGCTGCGGGGTGTCGCCAGGTCGAGCTCGCGGCGCAGCGCCGGCGCGTGAGACGTGCGAGCCCGTCGCGACGAGCCCGGCTTGCGCGAGCAGGTCGCGCAGTGGCGTCGCGCTCGGACCGAAGAGCTCGGGCGCCTTGATCAGGGTGTGCAGCACGAGCTCGAGCAGCGAGACCGACGCCCCGCCCCCGAGACCGTCGAACACCTCGGCCACCGCGGTCACCTCGGGCGGCGCAGCCTCCTCGCGCGGGGCCCAACGCAAGGTGAGGATGCCCTCGTCGACGGAGACCAGGACGTCGGCGTCGGCGAACCCTTGGTCGAGCCACCCCTCGGGCCCGAGCAGCACCGCTCCCTGCGCGGTGGCCGGCACGCGCTCGTCGGCCCCCGGCTCGACCACGCGCACCTCGTCGCCGGTTGGGGTCGTGTAGCGACGCGCGAAGGCAGCGAGCGCGGTGAAGTCGGGCGCGACCTCGAGCCAGCCCGCAACGAGCTCGTGCTCGGTGATCTTGTGCGCGAACCACAGCCCGGCGATGAGGCGATCGCTCACCACCATCTGCTCGCTCGGCCCCATCCACGCGCCAGGTCGGATCTCGTCCATCGCGCCGAGGTCGAGGGCACTTGCGTGCTGAGGCGAGCGCGTCGGGTCGTCGCTCACGGCGCGCGGCTCGCTCTCGTCTTCGTCGGTCACGTGCGCGATCTCCGGTGTGCGGGGAGAGGGGAGCCTAGGTGCGGCGCCCGTCAAGACGACGTGGGCACTGTGGTGGGCACTGTGGTGGGCACGGTGGTGGGCACGGTGGTGGGCACGGTGGTGGGCGTCGTTGTCGGGTCTGGGGGTGGCGGCTCAGTCCCAGACGGGCTCGTCCCAGGAGGCTGTCCCGGTGTGGTCGGGCGGGCCGAGCCGCGAACCGTGGTCGTCGTCGTGGCCTTCTTCTTGCCGAACGGCAACACGCTGCTCGCAGGCTGCGCGGCAACATCGGAGGGCGCCGCGGTGCTCGGGGTGCTCGAGGTTGGCGGGCCCGATGTCGTCGGCTTGGGTGCAGCAGTGCTCGACGGGCTCCGCGTCGGGACCAACGCCGCCCGCTCGCCTCCGCCGAGCAGCCTGGTCGAGAACAAGACCATCCCGATCGCGAAGCACGCGGCGACGAGCACGATCCGCTGGCGCCGCCGGGCCCGCTCGTGGCGTGCATCCCAACGAGGCTGCGCGTCGGCGAGCCCGTCATCTCCGCGCAGCTCGCCGTCGGCCTCGGCTGCGGACGCCGTTGCGGCCATCGCCGCGACGCCGGCGCCGGTGGCCGCAGCACCCCATGCCGCGTGCCGGTCGTGGTCGTCCTGCTCGCTCTCGTCGGCCCCCATCGCCGCAGCGCTCGCGAGGGGAGCAACGGCCGGTCGCCGATCGCGGCGATGCGCTCGGCCGCGACGCGCACGCCGTGGCGTCGCTTCAGCAGCGCCCGCGGCTGCTGCGTCGAGGTGCTTCGCGTCGGCGAGGACCGCGAGCTCGCTCGGCGGGAGCTCGCCCCCGACCGGCCCGAACACGCTGGCAAAGTCGAGATCGTCTGCTGCGACGGCCTCGGCCCCTTCGGCCCCGTTCAGGACGTCGGCTGGCCCCAACGGGAAGAGGACGAGCCCGTCGTCGACGACAGCGGCCGGCAAGTCGTCGAGCGCTGCCCCGCCGAGATCGACTGTGGCGCCATCGCTGCGCACGGCGGCCGGTGGCGATGCGAAGTCGGCCGCGACGAGCCCGGTCTCGCCAAGCGACTCGCCGCCCTCCTCTTCGACGGGCTCGAACGACCTCGGGACGGGGTGGGCCTTGCGGCGCGAGGCAGCGCTCGGAACCGCGACAAGGGCATCGTCGACCGAGAACGCCTCGTCGACAGAGAAGGCGTCGCGGTCCTCGGCCTCACCGGGGTCGCCGATGCTGGGGGAGACGTCGCTCTCGTCGAGCGACGCCAGCTTCGGCCCATGGCCGGTGCGCTCCTGTGCGATGCGCAGCGCGGTGGCGTTGTCGATAGCGTCGTTCTCGACGAGCACGATGTCCCACGCGCCGGGATCGCGGAGGTCGCCGGAGACGAGCACCCTCGGTGCTCGGCTGACGGGCGCTGCGCCGGGCGCGCCCTGTGCGGCTGGAGCCTCGGGCTCCTCGTTTGGCTCTTGCATGGTCTCGCACCATTCTGCCCCGTGGCGGCGGGAGAGGGGCAACCAGCCCATCAGGTGTTTGACGAACTCATGGGCGATGAGGGAGGATTCGCCTCAGCCCAACGGAGGGGCTGGGGGTTGCCAGGCAAGGATGGCGCCACCAACCCGGCTCGTTGGGTTACTTTGTCGCACGAGTTCGACGCATACGATGCACTGCTGGGTACGTACACACAAAGCTGGTGGGCACACGCCCGCCTACGGATCGACCAATCGGTCCGCCGCTGCTGGGGCAATCGAGGAGACGAGTGACCAAGAACGAGACTGAGCTGACCGAGGCGACCAACGGCCGATTCGTGCGGAACCTGTTGCTGTCGTTGTCGGGGGGCGTGCTGCTCACGGTGCTGGGGGCCTCCGCCGCGCACGCGGATCCGGTCGACAGCTCGGCGGCAACGACAGGGAGCGACTCGACTGGCGCCGCAGCGGCGACATCGGGTGATGCCAACGCGACGGGCAACCAGGCGCACACCGGCTCGACCCAGACGGTCACGGTCTCGGGCAACCTCGGCACGATCCAGGTCATCAACCAGAGCGCGTCGGTGACCAACTCGGGCTCGGCCAACGCGAACAGCGGCGGCAACATCGCCATCGGCAACGGCTCGACCAACGGCGCCAACGCCACCCAGACGGGCACGGGCGACGGCACGACGAGCAACGCCGGCACCGCGAGCAACGCGAGCAACGGCTCGGGCTCGATAAGTAGCGGCAACGCCACGGCAGTCGGCAACCAATCGGACACGACCATCAACCAGACGGCCAACGGCAGCGCGCACGGCCTGCTCGGCGGCATCCTCGTCATCCACCAGGACGCAACCGTCTTCAACACCGGTTCGGCCAACGCGAACAGCGGCGGCAACTCCGCGACCGGCAACGGCTCGGGCAACGACGCCGGCCTCGGTCAGAATGCCAACGGCTCCGGCACCATCGCGGCGAACAGCGGCACAGCGCACAACGGCTCAGACGGATCCGCATCGATCGCATCGGGCGACGCCTCGGCGATCGGCAACCGCTCCCGCACCGCCGTCATCCAGCAGGCCTCCGGCTCAGCCGGCGGCGCGCTCGGTGGCCTCGTCATCATCGACCAGGACGTCGCGGTGCTCAACTCGGGCACGGCCAACGCCAACTCCGGCGGCAACACCGCGGACGGCAACGTCTCCCAGAACGGCTCCGACGTGTCCCAGGCCGCTGGCGCCCCGCCGCTGCCCCCGCCCGTCGGCGACGTTGCTGTGGCATCGAACAACGGCGAGGCCTCCAACGACTCGAATGGCAGCGCCAGCATCACGTCGGGCGCTGCAACCGCTGTGGGCAACGACTCGGTCACCGAGGTGACCCAGAGGGCCGACAGCTCGATCAGCGGCCCCCTCGGGCTGGCCGTGATCACGCAGAACTCCAACGTCAGAAACATCGGCACAGCAACGGCGAACTCCGGCGGCAACCACGCAACGGGCAACGACTCGGACAACGGCGCCACCGTCGGACAGGACGCGACGGCTGGTGGTGGCACCGATGTCGGTGTCATCGGCAACTTCGGCCTCGCGCAGAACCACTCTGACGGCGCTGCCTCGACCGCCTCGGGCGCTGCCTCGGCTACGGGCAACTTCTCCGACACCTTCGTCTCGCAATCGGCCCACGCCGACGGCGGCGCGGCCTCGGTGATGACGCAAGGCTCCAACGTCGACAACTTCGGTACCTCCGCAGCGAACAGCGGCGACAACCACTCGAAGGGCAACATCTCCGACAACGATGCCGATGTCGATCAGACCGCGACCCTGCCGACCGCGGTCGGCGATGTCGAGGTCATCGGCAACTTCGGCTTGGCGTCGAACGACTCGAACGGCTCGGCCTCCATCGCCACCGGCGATGCCACCGCTACGGGCAACGACTCAGTGACCAGCATCGACCAGGCAGCTGATCCCGCCGGGCTCGTCGTCATCGGCCAGACCGCAGCGGTCACCAACGTCGGCGCAGCAGCAGCGAACACGGGCGGCAACACCGCCGTCGGCAACAACTCGACGAACAACGCGAACGTCGGTCAGCTCTCGGCCATCGGCGTGTCGATCCTCGGCAACGTGGGCATCACGGCCGACAACCTGGTCGCGTCGAACAACGGGCTGGCAGAGAACACGTCCGACGGCTCGGCGAGCATCGAGACCGGCGCGGCGACGGCCACCGGCAACAAGGGCTCGAGTGCCATCACGCAGGGCGCCAACGGGGCTGTCACCGGGAACGGCGCGGTGATCGTCGATCAGGACGCCACGATCGACAACGTCGGATCAGCTGCTGCGAACACCGGCGACAATGTCGCCCGCGGCAACACGTCCGACAACGATGCAACCCTCGGCCAGATCGGCCTCCTCGGAGCCACGGGGATCGGCAACGTCACCATCGATGCCGGCACCCTCACCCAGGCCAACGACGGCACAGCCTCGAACGACTCCAACGGCACAGCTTCGATCCACAGCGGCGCAGCGACCGCCACCGGCAACGACACCGACAGCACGCTCGGTCAGGTCGCGGCTGGCAGCGTCTCGGGCAACGGGCTGATCGTCACCGACCAGGACGCCGGCATCTCCAACACCGGGATCGCTGCGGCGAACACGGGCGGCAACCGCGCACGCGGCAACCGGTCGGACAACGACGCCACCCTCACCCAGCTCGACGTGCTCGGCGGCAGCGCGTTCGGCAACGTCAACATCAGCGGCCCCGGTCTCCTCCCGGCCGACGTGGTCACGAGCTCGAACGCCGGAACGGCTTCGAACAGCTCCGACGGCACTGCGAGCATCTGCACCGGCGACGCCACGGCCACCGGCAACACCGGGTCGAGCGCGCTGCGCCAGGTCGCCGACGGCTCGGTGACCGGCAACGGCACGGTGGTCACCACGCAAACCGGCGACATCTCCAACGCCGGAGCAGCCGCAGCCAACACGGGCGACAACCGAGCAACGGGCAACCGCTCCGACAACGATGCAAACCTCGGCCAGCTCGGCCTCCTCGGAGCCACGTTGTTCGGCAACGTCACCATCGACGCGGACACCCTGACCAGCTCCAACGCCGGCACCGCCTCGAACGACTCCGACGGAACCGCGAACATCAGCACGGGTGCGGCGACCGCAACGGGCAACAGCTCCGACAGCACGCTGATCCAGTCGGATCCCGACGTGGTGTCCGGCAACGGGACGATCGTGACGAGCCAGGACGGCGGCATCACCAACACCGGCACCGCGGCTGCCAACACCGGCGGCAACCGAGCCCGCGGCAATCGGTCGGACAACGACGCCGACGCGACCCAGCTCGACGTCGTCGGGCTCGCCCTCACCCGCCGTGCCGGCAACGTCAACATCACTGCCGACACCCTCACCGGCTCGAACGCCGGCGGGGCGTCCAACACCTCGGACGGCACGGCCAACCTCACCACCGGCGCGGCCTCGGCAACGGGCAACGCCTCGAGCAGCCTGTTCGGCCAGAGCAGCGACAGCACCGTCGCAGGCAACGGCACGATCGTCACCGTCCAGTCAGGCGGTGTCAGCAACTTCGGAGCCGCAGCTGCGAACACGGGCGACAACCGTGCGGTCGGCAACAGGAGCGACAACGACGCCGACCTCCGCCAGCTCGACGCTGTCGGCAGCGGCAACGGGGGCAACGTCAACATCACCGTCGACGGCCCGCTCACGAGCTCGAACAGCGGGACGGCCTCGAACACGTCGGACGGCACCGCCAACCTCCTCAGCGGTGGGGCACAGGCAAACGGCAACGTCGCGGCGTCCGCTGTCGGCCAAGGCGCGGTCAGCCACGTCGGTGGCAACGGCACGATCGTCACCGTGCAGACCGGCGGGGTTGACAACGTCGGATCCGCCGTCGCCAACACCGGCGACAACCGCGCCGTCGGCAACCGCTCCGACAACGAGGCCGACGTCAACCAGGACCCGGCCGTCGGCTCGGGCAACGGCGGCGCCGTCACCCTCACCGTCGACGGCCCGCTCACGAGCTCGAACAGCGCAACGTCGTCGAACGACTCCAACGGGTCGGCCAAGCTCAGGAGCGGCAACGCCCTCGCCGCCGGCAACGTCTCGGCCAGCACCGTGGCCGTGCAGACCGCGGCCAGCTCCATCGGCGGCATCGGCACGATCGTGGCCGTGCAGGACGCAACCATCTCCAACGTGGGCGCAGCCGCAGCGAACACCGGCTTCAACACGGCGATCGGCAACGACTCGACCAACGTCGCGACGCTCGATCAGGACAACGACGTCGCCAGCGGCAACGGCGGTGCGGTGACCCTCACGGTTGCCGGTCCGCTCACCGCGTCGAACAGCGGCTCGGCCAGCAACCGCTCCGACGGCACGGCTTGCGTGTGCAGCGGCGATGCGCAGGCAACGGGCAACATCGCGAGCAACTCGCTCGACCAGGGGCTCGACCTCTCCGTCGGGGCGCTCGGCACCGTCGTGGTCACGGCCAGCGGGACGATCACCAACAACGGCACGGCCACAGCCAACAGCGGCAACAACACCGCGACCGGCAACTCGTCGGACAACACGGCCACGGGCACGCAGGACGCGAACCTCGCCAGCGGCAACGGCGGACCGGTCGTGCTCGCCCTCGTCGGGCCCCAGACGGCATCGAACAGCGCCACCACTTCCAACCTCTCCAACGGCACGGCCAAGGTCGGATCGGGCAACGCTGTCGCAGCGGGCAACATCGCAACCAACGATCTGGTCCAAGGGGCCAGCCTCGATGGCGGCGTCGTGATCGCAGCCATCGTCGGCGGGATCGCCAACGCCGGCGCTGCTGGTGCCAACACGGGCTTCAACCACGCCACGGGCAACAACTCGGTCAACGTTGCCAACCTGGACCAGACGGCAGACGGGTTCGGCACGGTCAGCAACAGCGGCTCGGCCACCAACCAGTCCGACGGCACCTCGATCATCGGCGCCCCGAACTGCGATGTCCCGCCGCCGCCCCCGTGCGATGTCCCGCCCGTCGTTCCGCCGGTCGTCCCCCCGGTGGTGCCCCCCGTGGTCCCGCCCGTCGTGCCTCCCGGCACCCCCGAGGCCCCGGGCACGCCGGGCTCGCCCGTGACGGGCGCGGCGTTGGCCCGCACCGGCGTCGATGTCGAGGCCGAGGCCCTGCTCGCACTCCTCCTGTTGCTGTTCGGCTTCGGGTTCGTCCGTGCAACCAAGCGCTTCACCTGACAAGGCGAGATTCCTACAACTGAAACAGTCCGACCGGGTCGGCCGCCCCGGGCGGACGACCCACCATTGTGGCCCGTCGCGAGGATCGCGA
>JBPCON010000027.1:0-58628 GCA_051000215.1 Acidimicrobiales bacterium | reverse complement strand
CCTGCTGTCTCGGCGATCTCCTCCAAAGTCACCTCCGCGGGGTCGCGCCCACGAAAGGCGCGCGCTGCAGCCTCAACGATCTGGTGGCGCCGCACTTCGGGGTCGAGGCGGGTGCGCTGGTCCTTTCGTTGCGACACAGCACCTCCTTGCGGATGCGTCGCGTCGAGCTGTGCGTGTTACTCCTCGGCTTCGATCAACGGGAAGTGGCAGGCGACGAAGTGCTCCGCGCCCTCCTTCACCGCCCGCATCAGTGGCTCCTCCTCGGCGCAGCGGGCCTCGGCGCGTGGGCAGCGCGTCCGGAACCGGCAACCCGACGGCGGCGCCATCGGAGACGGCAGCTCGCCGGCCAATGCGGTGGGGAGCGATGTCGAGGCCGCGGGATCGGGAACAGGGATCGCGGAGAGCAGCGCTGCGGTGTAGGGGTGCGCGGGCAGCGTGTAGAGCTCGTCGGGTGCCGCGACCTCGCAGAGCTTCCCGAGGTACATGACGACGACACGGTCGCTCACGTTCTTCACGACCGCGAGGTCATGGGCGATGAAGACGAGCGTGAGCCCGTAGCGCGCCTTCATGTCCTCGAGGAGGTTGAGGATCTGGGCCTGCACCGACACATCGAGCGCAGAGACCGGCTCGTCACAGATGATCACCTTCGGCTCGAGCACGAGCGCCCTCGCGATGCAGATCCGCTGGCACTGGCCACCCGAGAACTGGTGCGGGCGCTTCGGGCGTGATGTGGTCGGATCGAGCCCGACGGCCTCGAGGACCTCATCGACCTTGGCCTCCTGCTCCTCCTTCGTGCCCCGGCCCCAGACCTTCAGGGGCTCACCGACGATGTCGCCGACGGTCCTTCGGGGGTTCAACGACGAGATCGGATCCTGAAAGATGAGTTGCATTTGAGGGCGCATGGCGCGCAGGTCGTGGTGGCCGAGGGTGGTGAGGTCGACCCCGTCGTAGAGCACTGCGCCGCTCGTCGGGGGCGGCAACTGCATGAGCGCTCGCCCCGTCGTCGACTTGCCGCAGCCGGACTCACCGACGAGGCCGAGCGTCTCGCCTTTGAGCACGTCGAGGCTGATGCCGGAGACGGCGTGCACCTTGAGCGATCGCGTCACCGGGAACTCGACGGTGAGCCTCTCGGCGCGCAGCAGCGCGTTGTCGTCTGGACGCATGTGAGCCGTCCCCGTGCCGGCCATCAGGTTGCGCCCACCGCGGTCGGAGCCGACGCTGCTTCGAGCACCGAGGCCCGCACCTCAGGAAGCTCGACGGGCGCGCCGGAGACGGGATACCAGCAGCGGTACATGTGCCCCGGCGTCTCGGCCTCGAGAAGCGGCGGTTGCTCGGCGATGCAGCGCTCCTGCACGTAGGGGCACCGCGCGGCGAAGCGGCAGCCAACGGGCAGATCGATGAGGTCGGGGGGGCGCCCGGGTATGGCGTCGAGCTTGGTGTGACTGGGCTGGTCCAACTTCGGGATCGACTTGAGCAACGCTTCGGTGTAGGGCATCCGCATCGACTGGAACAGCGTGCGCGTAGGTGCCTTCTCGACGATCTGCCCGGCGTACATCACCGCGATCTCATCAGCGCGCCCGGCGACGACGCCAAGATCGTGCGTCACGAGGATCATGGCCATGAAGCGCTCGCGCTGCTGCTGCTCGAGGAGGTCGAGGATCTGGGCCTGAACCGTGACATCGAGCGCCGTGGTGGGTTCGTCGGCGAAGAGGAGCTTCGGGCCACAGGCCAGCGCGATGGCGATGACCACCCGTTGGCGCATGCCACCGGAGAGCTGATGGGGGTACTCGCCGAGGCGGCGCTCGGGCTCGGGAATCCCGACGGAACGAAGCAGGGCCAGCGCGGTGTCGTGCGCCTGCTGCTTGCCCATGTCGAGGTGGAACACGAGGGATTCGGTGATCTGGCGGCCGATCTTGACGACCGGGTTGAGTGCGGTCATCGGGTCCTGGAAGACCATGGCCATCTCGTCGCCCCAGTAGGCGCGCATGTCCTTGGCGTTGAGGTTGGCGATCTCGTTGCCTTCGAAGCGCACGCTGCCCGAGCGCTCGACGTTGCGCCCGGGGAGCAGTCCCATGATCGAACGCGAGAGCACCGACTTTCCCGAGCCCGACTCACCCACGATCCCGAGCGTGCGCCCGCGCTCGAGCACGAAGCTGACGTCGGTGACAGCACGCACGAGCCCTCGCGCCGTGCGGAACGACGTCGATAGGGCGGTGACCTCCAGCAGCTTGCCAGCCTCCGGCTTCGCCTCGAGCGTGGTGGCGACGAGCGTGCGCCGGGCCATCACAGCCCAGCCTCTCGGACGTCGAACCGCGCCCGCACGACGTCGCCGAGGTAGTTCAGCGCCAGAACCGTCAAGAAGATCGCCCCGGACGGCACGACGGTCGACCACGGGCTTCTGCGAATGTCGGTGTAGCCCTGCACGAGCATCGTCCCCCACGAAGGCGTGTCGATGAGCCCGACGTTGAGGAGGCTGAGACCAGCCTCGCCGACGATCACGACCGCAACGCCGAGCAAGGCGATCGACAGCATCGCCGGGAGCACGTTGGGGAGCACCTCGCGGCGGATGATCCGGCCGTTCCTCGCGCCGATGGCTCGCGACGCGAGCACGAATTCGCGCTGCGCCCAGGCCAGGGTGCTTGCCCGCGTGATGCGGGCGAGCACGGGTATCGAAACCAACCCGAGGGCGCCGATGAGCACGCTCAGGCGCCGGCCGTCGGTGACGGGGTGCAACGGGTCGTTCGGCGCGAGCACGGCAACGAGCGCGAGCGCCATGACGATGGCGGGGATGGCGAGCAGCGTGTCGAACGCCGCGCTCAGGACCGTGTCGATCTTGCCGCGGAAGTAACCCGCTACGAGCCCGAGCGCTCCACCGATGAGCAGGCCGATGATCACGGAGCAGAAGCCGATGAGCAGCGAAGCGCGCGCCCCCCAGATCACGCGGGCGAGCAGATCGTGCGCGGCTCCATCGCCGCCGAGGAGGTGCCCGCCCGGCGCGCCGGGACCGGCGATCTCGATGCCGTTCTTCAACTCGAGGTATGGCTTCTTCGGATCAGCGATCGGGAGCACCGGCGCGAGGATGGCGGCGGCCGTGATGCCGATCAGCCAGGTCGCCGAGAGGATGCCGACCAGGCCGATGCGCTTGTTCGCTGCCAGCTCGATGGGAGCCGCCGCCGCGGGGACAGCGCCGAACGCGGGGTCGAGGGCGAGGGTGTCAGGCACGACGGATCCGAGGGTCGAGCACCGAGTAGAGCACGTCGATCAGCGCGTTCACGCCGATGTAGGCGACCGCGATGATCGCGACGTAGCTCTGCAAAGCCGCGTACTGGTGCGAGGCGACAGCGGACTGGATCTCGAAGCCGATGCCGGGAACACCGAAGATGAACTCGATGACGACAGCCCCCCCGATCAAAGTGCCGACGTTGAGCCCCGCGACGGTGAGGAGCGTCAGGCTCGAGGGCCGGAACGCGTGTCGCCACAGGATGCGGCTCGACGACATCCCTTTCGCCTTGGCCATCGTGATGTAGTCCTCCTGCAACGTGGCGATCATGTCGCTGCGCAGCAGGCGCATGTAGACCGCGACTTGTCCTGCCGCCAAGCTGATCGTGGGAAGGAGGTAGTTCTGGAGCGTGCCGTCGAGGCCGCTGAGCGACTTGTCCCAACGCACGGGGTACAGCTGCAAACGCACACCGAGGAAGTAGATGAGCAGGAGGGCGATGACGAAGTTCGGGACAGCGAGCAACGCGAACGCTGTGCTGTTCATCGCCTTGTCGAACAGCGAACCGGCCTTGTACGCGGTGATGACACCCAGCGGCAGGGCAATCAGGAGGGCAAGGATCTGTGACCCGGCCATGAGCTTGATCGACGTCGGCAACGTCCTCGATACCGAGTCGCTGACCTCCGTCGTCGAGGTCGTGCCGTTGTAGATCTTGCCGAGATCTCCGCGCAGGAAGTCGCCGAGCCAAGATCCGTACCGCTGCATGACAGGCACGTCGAGGTGCAGCTCGTGGCGCAGCTGCGCTTTCAGCTCAGGCGTTCCCGTCGGGGCGAGCGCGTCGACCGCGTCGCCCCGCACGAACGAGGTCAGCATGGCGGTGAAGAACGTGGTGGCGACGAGCACCAGCACGAGCAGGGCGGCTCGACGCAGGAGGTTGCTCGCCACCGCTCAGCCCGGCTGATCGAGTTGCGATGCAATCGGTTGGCGTGTCACCCCGAGATGAAGAGACCCGCAACGGAGTGACCAACGGGCAGGTTCTCGGCCGGCTTGCTTCCGTCGGGGAGCGTCGGACCGTAGAGGCCGTGCACGTTGGCAGCGCTGGCGTTGACCCAGATCGCGTTGTACGTCCACACGTTGTAGACCTGCTCGCCGAAGAGCTTGTTGAGGTCTTCGTAGATGGTCTTGCGCTTGGCCGCGTCGGGCTCGGATCGTCCCTGGTCGAGCAAGCCGTCGAGCTTGGGATCGTTGACGTGCCCGAAGTTCACGAGTGAGCCGCTGTGCCACCACACGTACTGAAGGTCGGGGTCGCCTTGTGGGTGGTTGCGCCAGCCGAAGCCCTGCACCTTGTTCGTCACCGCATCGACGATCAACGTGTCCTGGGGCTCGGAGGCGAGGGTCACCTTGACGCCGGCGTCCTGGGCGAACTGCTGGACGTAGCCAGCGCCCTTCTTCGACGCAGCATCGTCGGCCGTGGTGTAGGTGAACTCGAGCGCCTTGCCAGTGTCGGCTTGGTAGGCCGCTGCCTCGTCCTTCGCCTTTTGGATGTCGAACGTCGGCAGACCGGTGTCGGCCACGTAACCGAGCGAACCTTGCTGGAACGGGCCGGTGGCCCTGGTCAGCACGCCCGCATTCTGGAGCTGGTTGTACTTGTCCGAATCGAACGCATAGGCCACGGCCTTGCGAGCGTGGATGTTGTCGAACGGCGCCGTCGAGGAGTTGAGGAGGAGGTACTGGACCTCGGTGTCCTTGGCATTCTCGGTGACGCTGAAGCGGCTGTCGTCTTTGAGGCCACGCAGCTGGGCGATGGTCTCGCCGTAGTCGGTGTGCAGCATCTGCAGGTCGCCGGACTCGAGCGCACTCTCGCGCACCGTCTCCTCGGGGATGACCTTGTAGACGAGCTTGTCGAGGTACGGGAGCTGCGTCCCGTCGGCGTCCTTCTGCCAGTACGCGGCGTTCTTCACGAGGTCGATCTCGTTGAAGTCGGCGACGGGCGAGGTGAGCTTGAAGGGCCCGGTGCCGATCATGTTCTGAGCGCAGCCTGCCTTGTCGTCGAGCTGGGCCTGCGCCATCATCCCGATCCGGCCCGACCCGAACAGGAAGCCGTCGAAGTCCACCCACGGGACAGCGGTCGTGACCGCCACGGTCATCGGATCGGAGACCTGCGTGTCGGAGACCTGGCTGAACACGCCGGTGAACAGCGGAGCCGGCTTCGCGCTGCCATCGGGAAGGAGGTACTTGCCGCGGTACGCGTCGAGGTTGTTCTTCACCACCGTCGCGTCGAGTGCTGAGCCGTCGTGGAACGTGACGCCGTCGCGCAGCACGATCGTCCACGTCTTGAAGTCCGCGCTCGGCGTGACCGACTTGGCGAGGAACGGCTTCATCTTCCCGGTCGAGTCGGGCACGGTCAGCGTGTCGTACACGGAGCGCACGATCTGGATGCCGGAGATCGCCAGCTGGGCGTCGCTCAGGCAGAACCCCTTCGTGGCCCCCTCGAGGCCGTAGGTGAGGCTGCCCCCGGCCTTCGGCTTCGCAGCGGACGACGCGGAGTCGCTGCCGGCTGATGAGCTGCTTGCGTTGCCCGACTTCTTCGAGCTCCCGCACGCTGTGACAGCGAGCGCGACGGCAACGATGACTGCGGCGACGCGACGCCGAGACGAGTGCTGCACCACGGATCCCCCCGGGTAGTTGTGCGTGACGGCGCAGCTCTGGTTCGCGCTGCGCTCGTATGTGTGCGGTGACGACCGACACAGGCCGTCGGGCGGAACCTAAGGCTGTGCTGTCACCCTGTCAACAACCAGATCCGACGTTGTCGGGCTGCTCGCCGACGCGTTCCGGACACATGGCGCATAGGGGTCAGCTGCTCGGTGCGAAGGGCGCGGAGGGAGGACGAACCTTGCCCGAGGGCGCCGCCGAGAGGAAGCTTGAGGTCATGTCCGACCGAGTGCTGCTCACCATCGAAGCCGGCGTCGCCGACGTTCGCCTCAACCGTCCCGACAAGCTCAACGCGTTCGACGTCGGCATGTTCGGCGCGTTGGTCGAGGTGGGTGAATCGCTGAAGCAAGACACCTCGGTACGCGCCGTTGTGCTGTCGGGTAACGGCAAGGCGTTCTGTTCCGGGCTCGACTTCAGCGTCTTTCAGACGATGGCCGACGACAGGGCAACCGCGGATGGCGCATCTGATGAGCCGCCCCTGCGCATCGTTGGTGATCGCGGCGACCGCATCACCAACAACGGCCAGCAATCGGTCTACGTGTGGAGCGAGCTACCCGTACCGGTGATAGCAGCGGTGCACGGACATGCGCTCGGCGCGGGCTGCCAGCTTGCGTTGGGAGCAGACATCCGCATCGTCGCCCCCGACGCGAAGCTCTCTGTGCTCGAGGTGCGCTGGGGGCTGACACCGGACATGACGGGCACCCAGGTGCTCCCCGGGCTGGTTGGGCTCGATGTGGCGAAGGAGCTCACGTTCACCGGGCGCATGGTGACGGGCGAGGAGGCCGTGCGCATCGGCATGGCGACCAGCTCGGCGCACGACCCGAGGGAGGCGGCCTTCGAGCTGGCGCAGGAGATCGCGGGCAAGAACCCTTACGCAATCCGCGGGGCCAAGAGGTTGCTCGGCATGGCGGCACGCGTGCCGCTCGCCGAGGCGTTGGAGGCGGAGGAGCGCACGATGGTCTCGCTCATCGGCAGCCCGAACAACGTCGAAGCCGTCACGGCGTTCTTCGCAAAGCGCGATCCCGTCTTCGCCGACGTCGAAGCCCCGGACTGACGCGGCGCGCCTTCAGTAGCCTTGGGCGGCACCGATCATGGCTCTGGGGTCGGCCGCGCCGGCGAGCGAGCCGTCGTCGACCACGTCGATGAGCTGCGCGTGGCCGAACGCGCCGGTCATGCCGTCGACGATGTCGACCTCGTGGCCGCGGGCCTCGAGCCCGGCGGCCCATCCCGGGTCGGCCGAGCCCTCGACCGCGACACGCGTGGCGTCCGGTTCGACCCAGGTGTCGAACCCGGACGGCGAGCCGCTCGTGAGCGCCCACCGAGGCGCGCCGATCACCGAGCCGGCGCTTCGTCCGTGGTGCAGCAAGCGCACGAGCAGCTGCAGGAGGATCTGAGGCTGAGAGTCTCCGCCCATCGATCCGAGCACAGCACGCAACGACCCGTCGGCGCGGGTGACGAGACCCGGTGACAAGGTGTGAGGGGGGCGCCGTCCGGGTCCAGCCTCTGCTGGGTGCCCGTCGACCAGGCTGAAGCCGAGCCCGCGGTTGTGGAGCCCGACGCCGGTGCCCGGCTCGAAGACGTGGCAACCGAAGCCGCTCGCGTTCGACTGGATGAGCGAGACGCCTGAGCCCTCGGAGTCCACCGCGCAGAGGAACATGGTGTCTCCGGCCCCCGAAGCTGTGCGCAGCAGGGCACGGTGATCTGAATCGATCCACTCGCGACGCGCTCGGACCGCGGCAGGCTCGAGCAGGGGTCGGACGTCGGCGTGCTCGTACAGCACACCGCAGCGGTCGTGCCCGGCTGCCCGCGCTGACTCCACGAGGAGGTGTGCCCACGCGCCGGTGTGCGTGTCGTCGGGGAGCTCGAGCCCCTCAGCGATGGCAGCGCTGAGCAAGGTGAGGTAACCCTGTGAGCACGGCGGGACCGTCCACACGTCGTGGCCCCACACCCGCACCGCAAGAGGCTCGACCCAATCAGCGAGCGGTGCTTCGAGGTCGCTCTTCGCGTAGACATCGGGCCCCAACGCAAGGAGACCGGCGCCGAAGGTGCCGCCGTAGAAGCCCGCTCGACCCCTCTCGGCGATGGCGGTCAACGCGGCGCCGACCCCTGGGCGCGCGATGCGCTCGCCGGTGCGGATCGGTGTGCCCAGCACGCCCGCGCCGGGCACACCTGCAACCACGCCGGCGAGACCCGCGAGAAGCGGCGAGGCAGGGAAGCCGTCGATGGCGTAGCCGATCGCAGGAGCGAGCACCGCCGCGAGGGGCGCGACACCAAAGCGATCGTGCAGCGCAAGCCAACCGTCGACGCAACCGGGCACGGGAGCGCTGCGCAGATCGCCGCGAAACGGCATCGTCACATGGCCCTCCGCTCGGAGCTGTCCGGCGTCGACGCCCGATCCGGCGCGGCCCGCAGCGTTGAGCGCCGCGGGAGCGGCCGCGCCGTGACCGTGCACGAGCGCGAACAGATCGCCACCCATCCCACACAGGTGCGGAGCCGTCACGGCGAGCACCGCGCTCGCGGCGATGGCGGCGTCGGCCGCCGAGCCGCCGGCGCGGAGCAGGTGCACCCCCGACGCTGTCGCGAGGTGATCGACGCTGGCCACCATGGCGCTCGGAGCACGCACCGTCGTCGCGGACATGGGCGCACGCTACCGCCGCGCGAAATCGGGGACGGTAGGGTCGACGGCCGTGCCCGCTGCGCCACTCACCAACAGGCGCATGATCGACGGCTGCCTCACCTGCAGCGGATGACTGCGGGCCGCGAGCCGAGCTGGGCCGCGTCCTTGCGCGATGTCGTCGGCTCGCACCACGTTCTCACCGACGCCGACGCGACAGCCGGCTACACGGTCGATTGGACCGGTCGGTTTCGTGGCACCACGCCAGCAGTTGTGCGACCCGGAAGCGCCGTCGAAGTAGCTGGTGTCGTCGGGGTCTGCCGCGATCACGGCCTGGCCGTCGTGCCCCAAGGCGGCAACACCGGGTTGGTCGGCGGATCGGTACCCCTCGCGGGGGAGATCGTCTTGTCCTTGCGGCGCCTCGACGAAGTGGAGTTCGACGCCGATGCCGCTCAGCTCCTCGCCGGGGCCGGTGCCACCATCGCCTCGATCCAGGCCGCAGCGCGAGCCGGCGGCTGGGAGTACGGAGTCGACTGGGGTGCCCGCGACTCGGCCACGGTCGGTGGCTCGATCGCGACGAACGCCGGAGGCGTGCGGGTAATCCGCCACGGCGATACGCGCGCGAACCTGCTCGGCGTCGAGGCTGTGCTGGCTGACGGCTCGACGATCAGACGCCTTCACGGGCTCATCAAGGACAACACCGGCTACGCGCTCGGCTCGCTCCTGTGCGGGAGTGAGGGCACGTTGGGCGTTGTCACTGCGGCACGGTTGCGTCTCGTCCCCCACGAAATGGAGCGCGTCGTCGCCCTCGTCGGATTCGCCGATGTCGCGGGAGCCATCGCGGCTGCCGTTGCGATGCGCAAGGAGTTGCGGACGCTTGACGCCTGCGAGCTGATGGAGGCTGACGGAACAGCGCTCGTCGCCCGCGCGATCGGCGCCGCCCCACCGTTCGAGGCGGCGGTCACGCTACTGATCGAGTGTGCAGCTGACCGCGACCCGGCCCCGGAGCTCGCGGCGGTGCTAGACGGGCTCGGCTCGACCGAAGTCGCCGTAGCGACAGAGCCGGGTCGGCGCGCTGAGCTCTGGCGGTGGCGCGAGCAACACAGCGAGGTGATCAACCGGCTCGGTCCGCCGATCAAGCTCGATGTCACCCTGCCGATCGCAAACCTCGCCTCGTTCGTCGAAGCGGTTCGATCGCGCGTCGGGAGGGTTGCGCCCGGGTCGCACACATGGATCTTCGGTCACGCAGCTGACGGCAACGTGCACGTGAACGTCACCGGCTGGGGCTCCGCCGCCGAAGAACGGATCGAAGCGACCGTGCTGGAGCTCGTCGTCGAGTTGAGGGGATCGATCTCAGCTGAGCACGGAATCGGCACAGCCAAACGCCGCTGGCTCATGCTCGACCGAGGTGAGGCTGACGTCGCCGCGATGCGGGCAGTGAAGCGCGCCCTCGACCCCGACGGCCTGTTCAATCCCAACGTCCTGCTTCCCTGACCTTGCGTCGCGACGTTGCGATCACGACCACTGCCCGCGCTCCTCGAGGACCGTGCGCAGCACGGCCGGGACGTCGGTCATGATCCCATCGACGCCGAGGTCGAGCAGCCGTCGCATCTCCGCCTCGTCGTCGATGGTCCAGACGTGGACCTGCATGCCTCGCTTGTGAGCAGCGCGCACGAGCCGGCTGTCGAGGATCGTGATGCCCCTCGTCGCGACGGGGACTTGCGCGCACGGTGAGGGTAACCGACCGCTCGGCAGGCCAGTTGTCGCCGCAGCGCGCAGCTGCGCGATGCCGCGTGGGCCGAGCGAGGTGCAGATCGTCGGCCCGAGCAGGTCGCGCACGCGCTGGAGTCTCTTGTCGCTGAAGGCGCCGACACACACCCGCTCCACCGCGTCGCATCGGCGCAGGACGGCGACCAGCGGCTCAACCGACGCATCGTGCTTGGGGTCGACGTTGATGCGCGCTTGGGGGAACGCACCGAGCAGATCCTCGAACAGGGGGATCGGCTCGCGCCCGTCGACCTTCGCCTCGCGCACCCTCGCCCACGGCAGCTCATCGATCCTCCCGGTGCCGTCGGTCACCCGATCGAGCACGTCGTCGTGGAAGGCGACGAGCACGCCGTCGGCTGTCACGTGCACGTCGGTCTCCAGGTAGCTGTAGCCGAGTCGCACCGCGGCCTCGAAGGCGGGAAGCGTGTTCTCTGGCGCCTCGGATGCGCCGCCGCGGTGTGCGAACGCGATCGGCCCGTCGTGGTGCAGGAAGGTGAACTCCTCAGCTCTGGGCATCGGGTTAGGGAAGATCCCAATCGGGGCGCAGTGCCGTGCCCGAGTGCCCATAGGTGCCGGGTTTCACGGCGAGGACCTGGTGTACCTGCGTTCGCCCGGCTTCGAAGTTCAGCGCGGAGCCGGCCATGTAGAGGCGCCAGACGCGCGCCCGACCGGCGCCGACGAGCGCAACCGCATCGTCCCAGTTGCTTTCGAGGTTGGCCACCCACCTCCGCAGCGTGAGTGCGTAGTGCTCTCGCAGCGTCTCCACGTGGCGCACCTCGAAGCCAGCGCGTTGGATGGCCGAGACCACAGAACCGACCTCATGGAGCTCGCCATCTGGGAACACATACCGCTCGATGAACCCGCTGCGAGCGAAGCGCGACCTCTCGCCGGGCGGTCGGCTGATGGCGTGGTTGAGCAGACGACCGCCGGGCGCCAGCAGATCATGCAACCGGGCGAAATACTCCGCGAGTTGTGCGGCGCCCACGTGCTCGAACATGCCGATGGAGCTGATCGCGTCGAAAGGGCCGTCAGTGACATCGCGGTAGTCCTGCACACGTATCTCGACCTGCTCGGCGAGCTCAGCATCGACAGCGCGCTTGCATGCCGAGCCGGCCTGTTCCTTCGAGACGGTCACACCGACGACAGCAACACCGTGGCGGCCCGCAGCGTGCAGTGCCATCGAACCCCAGCCGCATCCGACGTCGAGCAGCCGCATGCCCGGAGCGAGCCCGAGCTTGCGGCTGACCAACTCGTGCTTGTTCGCCTGCGCTGCTTCGAGCGACTTCGTGCCGTTCGTGAACACGGCGCAGGAGTAGGTCAGCGATGGGCCGAGAACGAGCCGGTAGAAGTCGTTGCCGACGTCGTAATGGTGGGCTATCGCTGCGGCATCGCGCTCGCGCGTGTGGCGCCCGCCGCGGAGCCGGGCCTCCTCATCGGGAGGTGGAAGTCGGCGGAGGGCGGTCCGACCGAGCGTGCGGGCGAGGTCGAGGAGCTGGCGCGGTGTCAGACGCACATCGGGCAGGCGATCCCGCAGCGACAGCAGCGCGAAGACGTCACCTTCGAGGTCGAGGTCGCCGGCAACGTACGCGCGGGCGAGGCCCAACTCACCGGGGGCAGTGACGATGCGGCGCACAGCATCGGGTGTGCGCATGACAAGCGTCGCCGGCGCGTCGGGCGGCCCCGCCGATGAGCCGTCGTACGCCCGAAACCCGATCGGAAGGTCGGGTCCGAGGACACGCTCGACGATCGTTGCGAGGGTCATGCCCATCTCCAGCATCGGGGTTTGTCCCAGTCTTCCCGTTTGTCTGAGGTCCTGCACGTGGTCGAGCGCCAGCGCGGGCGCCTGGCCGTAACGTTGGCGCGATGGCGCCCGACCTCGATCCCACCGAGCGCTTCCTCGCGCTGATGTGCGGCGCCGAGCGGGAAGTCGAGCTCGACGAGCTGGCCCTGCTCATCGCGGCGCACGCCAACCCGCGCCTCTCGATCGTCGACGAGCGGGCCCGGCTCGACGCGGTCGCCCATGCGGCACCGGTGGCGAGCGCAGAGGGTGTCGTCGTGCACCTGTTCGCAGATCTCGGCTTCCGCGGGAACACGGTCGACTACTACGACCCCGCCAACTCCTACCTCGATGTTGTGCTTCGTCGTCGGGTCGGCATACCCATCACGCTGGCGTTGCTCGCGGTCGAGGTCGCGCGTCGTCGCGATGTCGCGCTCCGACTCGTCGGCATGCCCGGTCACGTGCTGATCGAGAGCGACGCGGATCGGGGCACGTGGTGGGACCCTTTCGACGGCGGCGTGGCCCTCGACCGCGACGGCTGCGAGGCCATCTACCGAAACATCACAGGTGCCGATGCTCGCCTGGACGATGCGGCGTTGCAACCGATCGGTGCTTTTGCTGTCGCTGCGCGGATGCTGGCCAACTTGCAGCGCGTGCACCACGCTCGACGCGATCGGCGGTCCCTCGCGTGGGTGCTGCGATTGCGCAGCCACGTGCCGGGCGTGCCGATCACCGAGCGACGCCTTCTCGCGTCGACGTTGGCAGCTGATGGTCGCTTCGCCGAGGCTGCGACCGAGCTCGACACGTTGACCACCTTGGCTGCGGAGGCTGGTGACGCGGGACTCGCGGAGGAATCGGCGCACGGTGCGACCCGCCTGCGTGCCCGCTTGAACTGAGCATCGTGGGCATCGCGTTCCTCGCCCTGATGGCAACAGCCTTCGCTGTCTTCGTCGTCGCTGGCCGCCGTCAGCGGGATTCGCGAGCAGCGCGCGCTGCGACCGTGCGCTTCAACGTGGACGCGCGAGGCATCGAACGCGAGCTCGCCGACGGTCGCCACGAGGCCGTCGCGTGGTCCGAGGTTCGACAGGTCGACGTTGTCACCCTTCCGAAGGGTCCATGGGCCGAGCGAGCCCGCATCGTCCTGCATGGGTCGAGTGCCGAACGCGGGTGCATCGTGCCCCTCGACGTCGCAGAGAGTGGCGGGCTCCTCGATGCATTGGGCCGCCTCCCGAGCTTCGATCACGACGCGTTGCGGCTGGCGCTGGCCGAGGCACGCACCGGCACCGCAGTCGTCTGGGAGCGTGCAGTTGTCGCGTAGAAGCGGCTTGGTTCGCCACGTTACGATCAGCCGATGACAGCAGTCGATGCAGGGCCCGAGCTCGAGGCCGGCGAGTCCCGCGTCCTCGAGCTCGTCGAGCGGCTGCTCACCGAGCATGATCCAGCGACGTCCGACCCTGTCGCGTTCCTCGGTGCGCAGTACGACCTCGGGTTGGCGTGGGTCAACTTTCCCGAGGGGTTCGGCGGTCTCGGGCTCTCGCCCGGGCTGCAAAAGGTGGTGCAGGACCGCATCGCGAGGGCCGGAGGGCCACACCCGTACGGGCGCAACCCCATCGGCTATGGGATGGGGGCGCCGACGGTCGTCACTCACGGGAGCGAGCAGCAGAAGCTGCGCTACCTGCGTCCCCTCTTCACCGGCGAGGAGGTGTGGTGCCAGCTCTTCAGCGAGCCCGGAGCCGGCTCCGATGTGGCGTCTCTGGGCACGCGGGCTGTGCGCGATGGCGAAGAGTGGATCGTCAACGGGCAGAAGGTCTGGACCACGCTCGCTCACCTGTCGCGCTGGGGCATGCTTGTCGCCCGCACCGACCCCGATCAGCCCAAGCACAAGGGCATGACCTATTTCGTGGTCGACATGAACGCCCCGGGCGTCGAGGTGCGGCCGCTGTACCAGATCACGGGCGAGGCCGAGTTCAACGAGGTGTACTTCACCGATGCGCGCATTCCCGATGCCGAGCGACTGAGCGAGCCCGGCGACGGTTGGCGCGTCGTGATCACGACGTTGATGAACGAGCGCGTGGCGATCGGCGGCCAGGTGCCCGCGCGCGGCGGAGGCTTCATCGCCGAGGCGCTCAAGGTCTGGGAGCGCCACTCAGATCACACCGCCGTCGAGCGCGACAAGCTGGCTGAGCTCTGGATCAGAGCCGAGGTCCTCCGGCTCACCAACATCCGCGCCCAGCAGCTTCGTGCCGTCGGCAACCCTGGCCCCGAGGGCTCGATCGGCAAGATCCTCTCGGCAGATCTGAACAAGCAGATCAGCGACTTCTCCGTCGATCTGCTCGGCGCAGAGGGGATGTTGAAGCCGTCCGGCTATCCGATGGCACGACCGAAGCACGTGATGATGTGGGGGGAACCGGTCCAGGCCTTCCTCCGTGCCAGAGCAAACTCGATCGAGGGCGGCACCACCGAGATCGCCAAGAACATCCTCGGCGAACGCGTGCTCGGGCTGCCAGGTGACATCCGAGTCGACAAGGAGCCGCCGTGGAGCGAGGTGCCCCGGTCTTGAGGCACGAGCTTCTAGAGCAGCGCGCGGACGTGTGCGTGCTCGTTGATCGACTTGATCTGGCGCTTTCCGGCGCTCGATGCCAGTAGGCGGCTGATGCCCGCGTAGGCCGGCTCGAAGAACATCAAGTCGCGCGCGCCGATCACGTGAGAGAGGTACGCGTTGATGACCCCTCCGTGGCAGATCACGGCGACGCGCCGCCCGGGGTTGGCGACGACGATGCGCTCGAAAGCGTCGACCACCACCGCTTTGAACGTCGCTGGATCGGCTTCGCCGCCCGGCCCCCAACGGCCGGCGACCAGATCGTCCCAGCGATCGCCTCCCTCCCGACGCAGCTCCTCGATGGGCACGTAGAAATGCGACTGACGGTCGAACTCGGCGAGATCCGGATCGATGCGCACGTCGAGTCCCAGCCGCTCGGCGACGTGTGCTGCTGTTTGGCGGGCCCGGCACATGGGCGAGGCGTACAGCAGCCCGATGTCTTCCTCGACCAGCACACCGGCCAGCGCTTCGGCCTGCTCGTGGCCGCGCGGAGCGAGCGGCGGATCCGCGACCTCGCCTTCCGCGACCTCGACCCGTAGCGGCAACGCATGGCGGATGAGGAGCAGCTCCATGGGCCCCAGACCGTAGCGATGCGAGACCGAAGTCCAAGGCCCTCGCCTCGCTCGGCCTCTAGGGTCCTCGTCGGTGGAGGTCCTCTCGAGCCGCGTGGTGCTCGCTGCCCGCGATCTCGAGCGGACGCGGCAGTGGTACCGCGACGTGCTCGGGCTGCACGAGTACCGCGAGTACGGCGCCGAGGGCATCGTGACGGGCGTCGTCCTGTTCTGCGGAGGCGGCTTCATCGAGTTGACGCGAGCCCATGCCGAGTCGGGCTCGGCGGCGCCGTCGGCAGCGATCTGGATGCAGGTCACCAACGCTTCGGCTGAACACGAGAGGCTCGCGGCGACAGGTGCCGTGTGCATCACCGCTGTCCCAGCGCGCATGCCTTGGGGTCTGATCGAGATGTGGATCGAGGATCCAGACGGCGTGCGCATCGTCCTCGTCGAGGTCCCGAGCGGTCACCCGCTGCGCACCCGCCTCGACATCGGCCCCGGCGGCCGGTTGTAGGTTCGCATGGTGACCGACGTGAACCTGACTGCCTCTGGGCCGCCCGAGACCGTGATAGATCTCGAACCGCGCGACGCGCTCGCGGGGCTCGAGCAGGCATTGCAAGGAGCCGACGACCGCCGCGCGCAGGTCGCCGCTGTCGTGGCCAGCTTCCCGCGGTTCCTCGACGGGTGGGCCAGGCTCGGCGAGCTCGCTCGCGACGAGACCGAGGCGTATGGCGCCTACCGAGTCGGCTACCACCGCGGTCTCGATCGGTTGCGGGCGAACGGCTGGCGCGGCTCGGGCTACGTGCGCTGGCGTCACGAGGAGAACCGCGGGTTCTTGCGGTCGCTGGCCGGCCTGCAGCGCACCGCGGCGGCCATCGGCGAGCATGACGAAGCCGAGCGCTGCGCAGTCTTCCTCCGCCAGCTCGACCCAGAGTGGCCCCCGCCCGAGCTCTCCTGAGCATGGGGGGCGTCGAATGTGACGTCGGCAAAGGGGTGACGCCGATCGCGGTCAGGTGGGTCGGGGCGGTGCTCACGGGAGGCTCGAGCCACCGGATGGGCCGCGACAAGGCCACGCTCGAGCTCGGCGGGGTCGCGATGGCCGTCCGGGTGGCATCGGCACTCCAGGAGGCGGGCGCGGATGAAGTGGTGTGCGTCGGGCCGGCGGTGGGAGCGCTGAAGGGCATCGGAGAAGATGAGCTCGGCGCCGGTCCTCTCGGCGCGATCGTCGCGGCGATCCGGTGGGCTGACGGGCGCGCCGTGGCCATCGGGGCGTGCGACCTGATCCACCCGAGCGCGGAGGTGTTCGCAGCTGTCGTCAACGCCCTCGGCGACCGCGAAGCATCCGTCCCGCGGTCTGCGGGTCGCCTGCAACCCCTCGTCGCCGCGTACGCACCCGGCGCCCTGCCGCTTCTTGCCGCGGCCTTCGCGCGAGGCGAGCGGTCCATCACGGCAGCGCTCAGCGAGTTGGATGTCGCGGAGCTTCGCGACATCCAACCCGGAGCTCTCGCCGACGCGGACGAGCCCGGTGATCTGGGCCGGTAGCCTCGCCGCCATGGCTGTCCCGGAGGTCGACGTCGACGAGTTGGCGCGCCGGCGCGAGAGCGGTGCTGCGCTGATCGACGTGCGTGAGCCCGATGAGTACGAGGAGTTCCACGTCACCGGCGCCACGCTGATCCCGCTCGGGCAGGTGGCGGAGCGCATCGACGAAGTCCCGACCGCCGCGACCGTCTATGTGATCTGCAAGTCGGGCGGCCGCAGCGCGAAGGCGGTCGAACACCTCATCGCGAACGGCATCGACGCCGTCAACGTGGCGGGAGGCAGCGCGGCATGGCGGGCGGCGGGCCATCCCGTGTCATCCGGCCTGCAGCCGGGTTGAGCGCCATCTCGTACCGCTGGATCGACGACGCCGCCGGCTTCGATGAGGTTCTCGCCGAGCTCGCCGACGAGTCGCTGATCGGTCTCGACACCGAGTTCCACCGTGAGCGCACCTTCTACCCTCGAGTTGCGCTGGTGCAGCTGTCATGGGCCGATGGTGCGCAGATCGTGCTCGTCGACGCGCTGGCGGTCGACCTCGCACCGTTCGCGAGGATCCTCGACGGCCCGGCGACGATCGTCATGCACGCGGGGGCGCAGGATCTCGAGGTGCTCCAGCGCGAGTGCGCCACTGTGCCGACCCAGCTCTTCGACACTCAGCTGGCTGCCGGGTTCTGCGGCTGGAGCAACCCATCGCTGGGCACGCTGGTCGAGAGCATCGTCGGGCTGCGCCTACCCAAAGGCGACAGGCTCGCCGACTGGCTCCACCGACCACTCACCGACGATCAGCGCGACTACGCCGCGAGCGACGTCGCGCACCTCCATCACATCCACCGCTGGTTGGTCGAGCGGCTCGTGGCCGACGATCGTCTCGCGTGGGCTGAGGACGAATGCGCACAGCTCCTGCACAAGGCCACGACACCACGCGATCCGCTGGAGGCCTGGTGGCGCGTGAAAGAGGCACGGTCGCTACGGATGCCTGCTGCGGCAATCGCGCAGGAGCTCGCCGCATGGCGCGAGCTGCGAGCGGGGGAGGTCGACCAACCGATCCGCTTCGTGCTCCCTGACCTCGCACTCGTCTCGATCGCTCAACGACCGCCCGTCGACGTCGCTGCGCTCCGTCGCGTGCGTGGCCTCGACGAGCGCCATCTGCGCAACGGAGCAGCCGAACAGATCCTTGGGGTCATGGTTGCCGGCGCGGTGCGGGCGCGTGACGAGCTACGCGTTCCCCCAGCGGGCGACGTCGACCGCGAGCTGCGACCGGCGATCACCCTCGTCTCCGCCTGGATCAGCCAGCTCGGGCGCGAGATCATGATCGATCCTGGCCTCATCGCGACTCGGGGAGACCTCGAGGCTTTCCTCCGCGGTGACACCGATGCGCGGCTCGCGCAGGGGTGGCGCAGCCAGGCTGTGGGCGCCAACATCCGCAGGCTCGTCGGAGGCGAAGCCGCCTTGGCCTTCGATGGCAGAGGGGGCTTGGTGTTGGAAGAGCGATCGGGGCAGGCGATCGACCGGTTCGGGCGCGCCGAGGACGATACGGATCACGCGGGGGCTAGCACCACCGCCTGATCGGGACCGACGACGAACCAGCGCGCATCATCGGGTGTCAACTGCCGCCCTTCGCCTTTGCCGTCGGAAGCGACCTCGACGATGGCGCCGGCCGACACCGGTAGCTCGACGCGCCGCTCATCACCGGTGAAGTTGACCGCCACCACTCGCCGGTCCGCGCCCGAGCTGCGCTCGAAGGCGACGACTCCGTCGAGCTCCGCGAGGAGCGACATCGAGCCGAGCGAGAGCGCCGGCGAAGCTCTCCGAACGGCGATGAGGCGGCGGTACAGGTGCAGGATGGATCCTGGGTCGGCTCGGAGGGTCTCGACCGAGCGGCCAGCGGGGTCGGGCGAGAACGGGAGCCATGGCGCTTCGCCGTCCCAGCCGTGCGGGGCAGCGCGGCTCCAAGGGATCGGCGCGCGGCATCCGTCGCGTCCCCCGGGGTCGACGACGCGGTCATCGGGAACCGCTGCGTCCTCGAGACCGAGCTCCTCGCCGGCGTAGAGGAACGGTGTGCCGCGTAACGTCAGGAGGAGCACCGCCGCTGCGCGTGCGCGCGCCTCGGTTGCGCCATAGCGCGTTCGGTGTCGAGGGTTGTCATGGTTCGAGAGCACCCACGTCGGCCAGCGCGCCCCTGTGTACGCGGCCTCGATCGCCTCGATGCGGCGACGGAAGCTGGCCGCCTTCCAGCTCGTGCGCAAGGGGGCGAAGTCGAACGCGAGGTGCAGCTCGTCGCCGTCGCCGAGGTACTCGACGGTCCGCTCGGTGACCGTGGCGTTGTCGTAGGCGAGGAAGACCTCGCCGATCGAGACCCGGTCACCGTCGTAGCTGTCGAGGACGCCACGGATGCGGCGCAGCAAAGGGTGCGTCTCGGCGACGTCGTTGATCGCAGTGTGGGGCACGCCGACCCACTCGGGAGGGTCGTCAGGCAGCGCGGGGTCCTTGCCGATGCAGTGGATGACATCCATGCGAAAGCCGTCGATGCCGCGGCCGAGCCAGAACCGCAGCACGTCGTGCATCGCTGCCTCCAGCGCCGGGTCGGCCCAGTTGAGGTCGGGCTGCTCCGGCAGGAACAGGTGCAGGTAGGCCTGTTCGGTCCGCGGATCGAGCTCCCACGCCGTCGCGTCGGTGAACGCTGCCGTCCAGTTGTTGGGTGGCCCGCCGTCGGCTCTGGGATCGCGCCACACGTACCACGAGCGCTTCGGGTTGTCGCGCGACGAACGCGACTCGACGAACCAGGGATGCTCGTGCGACGTGTGGTTCGGGACCCAGTCGAGCAGCACGCGGATGTGGAGCTCGTGCGCCTCGGCGATCAGCGCGTCGATCTCGTCCAATGTCCCGAAGACAGGATCAACGGCGCAGTAGTCGCTGACGTCGTAACCGAAGTCGAACATCGGGGAGCTGAAGATCGGCGAGAGCCACACCGCGTCGACACCCACCCATGCCAGGTGCTCGAGCTTCGCCCGCAAGCCCGCAAGGTCGCCGATCCCGTCACCGGACCCGTCGGCGAAGGACCTCGGGTAGATCTGATAGACGACCGCGGAGCGCCACCACGGCTCGTCCCGGGGGTATGAGGTGCCACGAGGCGGCATGTGGTTCACGGTATGTCGTCGGCTACACTGCCGCTCCGAACCACCGCCGTAGATGTGGGAGCTGGCCCGTGAAGAAGGGTCGACACCGTCGCTTCGAGGAAGCTCGTGCCCTCAAGCGGACCAACGACAACCTCGATGACCTCTTCGGGCCCGAAACCCCGGAGCCTTGCGCGGAGTGCGATGCCATCCCTGGTGCCGATCACGCCGCGTGGTGCCTCGTGGGCAAGGAAGAGGCCGAGGAAGACAAGTCCTGGTGATCTGCGGGGCGCGCTGCACGCCTCGCTGACCCTGCCCGCTTCCCCCGCATTCGCGGCGGCCCCGAACGGAAAACGCACCCACCGATGACCCAACCGATCCGCTCCGTCGCGCTCGTCGCCCACGTCGACCACGGCAAGACCACCCTCGTCGACGCGATGCTGCGCGCCGCGCACGTGTTCCGCGAGAGCGCGGCTCTCGTCGACCGCGTGATGGACTCGAACGACCAGGAACGCGAGAGGGGCATCACGATCCTGGCGAAAGCTGCATCGATCGAGTGGAAGGGCACGAAGATCAACCTCGTCGACACGCCCGGGCACGCCGACTTCGGCGGCGAGGTCGAACGATCGCTCGCGCTCGTGGACGGTGTCGTGCTGCTCGTAGACGCAGCTGAGGGGCCGCTGCCCCAGACGCGCTACGTGCTCTCCAAGTCGCTCGCTGCCGGGCTGCCGACGGTGGTCGTCCTCAACAAGGTCGACCGCCATGACGCAAGGACCGAGGAGGTCCTCCACGAGGTCGAGGAGCTGTTCCTCGACCTCGATCCCCGCGACGACCTACTCGAGTTCCCCATCGTCTCGGCCATCGCCCGCGAGGGACGCTCGCTCGTCGGCGTCGGGGTGCCAGGCGAGGGAGACGATCTCTCTGCTCTGCTGGACACCATCGTCGAACACATCCCCGAGCCAGAGTGCGAGGCCGACGAGCCCCTGCAGGCGATGGTGACCAACCTCGACGCATCCGACTACCTCGGGCGCCTTGCCGTCGGCCGCGTGATCCGCGGCACATTGCGCAAAGGCGACGTGGTCGCGTTGCTCGACGAGGAGACGCAGGAGGGCCAGTCACCGGTCAAGCGCAAGCTCAGCCAACTGCTCGGCTTCGAAGGCATCGAACGGGTCGAGGTCGACGAGCGACGTGCCGGCGACCTCTTCGTGATCGCGGGCTTCCCCGAGGTGGAGATCGGCGACACCCTCGCGAACCCGGACGTTCCCGAGGCGCTGCCCCGCCTCTCCGTCGACGACCCCGTGCTGCGCATGCAATTCGCGGTCAACACCTCGCCCCTCGCCGGAAAGGACGGGAAGTACCTCACCTCCCGCCACCTGCGTGACCGCCTGGAGCGCGAGGTGCTCGGCAACGTCTCGATCCGCCTCGAGGAGACCGAATCGCCTGACGTCATCGAAGTCGCAGGGCGCGGAGAGCTTCAGCTTGCCGTGCTGATCGAGTCGATGCGACGCGAAGGCTACGAGCTGCAGGTGAGCCGCCCCGAGGTGATCGTCAAGGAGCTGAACGGCAAGCGCCACGAACCGCTCGAGCGAGTTGTCGTCGACGTGCCCGACGAGCACGTCGGCACGGTCACCCAGGCCATCGCCCCTCGCAAAGGCCAGATCACCGACGTGCGCCCCGGAGACCTGGGACGCTCGATTCTCAGCTTCGAGGCGCCTGCGCGTGGTCTCATCGGGTTCCGGTCGTTGCTGCTCACCGCAACCCGCGGCACCGCCCTCATGCATCAGCACCACGGGGGATGGGTGCCCTGGGCGGGCGAGCTTCCCCACCGTCAAGGCGGGGCGATGCTTGCCGATCGCACCGGGACCACCACCGGTTACGCGCTCGACAACCTCCAGTCGCGGGGCGAGTTCTTCCTCGGCCCCGGTGAGGATGTGTACGAAGGAATGGTCGTGGGGGAGAACGCCCGACCCGACGACATGAACGTCAACGTGGTGCGCGAAAAGCAGAAGACCAACATCCGGACGCACTCCCACGACGACGGCATCAAGCTGACGGCGCCCCGCGTCCACACGCTCGAGACGGCGATCGAGTGGATCGCCGACGATGAGCTCGTCGAGGTGACGCCCACTTCCCTGCGCGTGCGCAAGCGGGTGCTCCGCGAGCAGGACAGACGACGCTTGGCGAAGAAGGAGCAGTCATGAGACTCGGGGGAACTGCGCGCACAACACGAGCTGCTGCGATCTGGATCGCAGCAGCTCTGGTCGCTGCCGTCGTGGGGGCGGGCGTCTACGGGGGCCACGCCGATGCCGACTCGGTGAGCGCCGAGGCTGCGACGTCGACCACGGCGAGCACCGCTCGGCTTGCTCCGACCACATCGAGCACCGCGACCAGTGCACCGAGCACGACCACGAGCGCGCCGCCGGCCATCGTCGCGCCCGTCACCGAGCCTCCTCCGCCTGAGACTCAGCCCGACCCTGTCCCGGTCGCCGCCGAGCCCGCCTCGGGCGGCTGGAGCGCTGACCCGTACGCCGGGCTCGGTACATGGATCGACGTGTACGACTGGACCGCTGCGTACGGCGGCGCTCAGATCGCTCTTGCAGACATCGACCAGATGGCAGCCGACGGCGTGCAGACGCTCTTCGTGCAACCCGTTCGTTGGGACGTCGACACCGACCTCATGGAGCTGGATCGCCTTCTGCCGCTCTTGCGACGAGCGCACGCCGACGGCATGCGCGTCGTGGCGTGGTACCTGCCCGACCTCGCCGACGTGGACAAGGATCTTCGCCACCTCGACGCCATCGCTTCGCAGCTGCCGATCGACGGTCTGGCCATCGACATCGAGTCACGCGCTGTCGACGACATCGAGCAGCGCAACGCCCGACTGCTCGCGCTCTCCGATCACCTGCGCGCCGCTCACCCGGGCGACGTGCTCGGCGCGATCGTCCTGCCCCCCGTCGTGCTGGATGGGATCAACCCCGCCTATTGGCCGTCGTACCCGTGGGCCGGGCTCGCGAACGACTACGACGTATGGCTGCCGATGTCGTACTTCACCTTCAGGCGCGAAGGCTGGCGCGACGCGAACGCGTACACAGCGGCCAACGTCGCTGGCGTGCGCTCGCACCTCGGTCAGCCGGATGCCATCGTGCACCCCATCGGTGGCATCGGCGATCTCACCACAGTCGAGGATGTCAGAGGGATGGTCGCAGCCTGCCAGGCGCAGTCGTGCTTCGGCGCCAGCATCTACGACTACCGCACGACGCAAGATCCGGCTGTGCGCACGAGCCTCCAGGCCTTCCGGCGCTGACAGGCCGAGCCCGGCGGCGAAACCTCAGCGCCGGACGCGCAGAGCGGGGTGGGGCAGGTAGGTGATCCCTCGGGTGCGGACGTGCTCGAGGAACAGCACGTACGCCGTTGCGCCGACAAGCTCGATGATCTCGTCGCGCATGTACTCATACACGGGCGCCCTGTCCACGAACGCCTCGTCGCTCTCGGTGCACCACCAATGGAAATCGTCGCCTCCCGGCCCCCAGTCGCGCCGCTTCCACTCGCGCAGGGTCGAGGTGACATGGCCGTAGGCATCGGTCTCGTCGACCCGGCGGAGCGGCAACTGCCAGCAGACCTCGGGCTTCCAGTCGATCGGGCGTTCGTCTCGCGCGAGGGCGGCGCCGTGCAGCGCACAGCCCTCGCCGCCCGGGAAGCCGGGGTGGTTCAAGAAGATGCACGCATCGTCGACGAGGTGTGACACCGTGTCACCGTCGTCGTTGACCTCGATCGGGCCGCCGAGCTCGGCTGCGATTGCCTTGTTCTGCCACTCTGACGCGGCGAGCTGCTTCGCCAGCTTCTGGACGCGCTTGCGGTCAGCGGCGTCTGCGAAGTGTGCGCCGTGCGAACAGCAACCTTGGTTCAGCTCAGGTGTTGGCTCGCTCAACACGCCGAGGCAGCCCCGACCGAAGATGCACTCCCACGAGCTCGAGAGGAACGTGACGTCGAAGACCCAGGTCCTCTCCTCGTCGGGATCGTCGAAGCTGACCCACTCGTGCACGTCCTCTGGTGTCGGAGCGGCCACCCTCGCAGCGTAGTTCCGGCCAAGATGGCTCCATGCCGGCCGACGCGCTCATCGCTGAGCTCCGCGCCGAGCTCGGCTCCCAGCGCGTCCGCGCCGAGCCGACCGAGGTGGCGCTGTACGACCGCGACGCCTCGATCGTGCGCGCCGGACGCGCAGCTGTCGTCTGCTTGCCGCGCACAACCGCCGAGGTTCAAGCCTGCGTGCGAGCCGCACGCCGGCACGGGGTGGCCTTTGTCGCGCGCGGTTCGGGCACTGGTCTCGCCGGCGGCGCCGTGCCTGTCGACGGGGCAGTCGTGATCGTCACGACCGGCATGGATCACATCCTCGAAGTCGACGTCGAAGCGCGCGTCGCGTGGGTCGAGCCGGGCGTGCTGAACCTCGATCTGACCCGCGCTGTCGCGGCGCCCGGCTTGCACTTCGCGCCAGATCCGTCGAGCCAGCAAGCCTGCACCGTCGGTGGCAACGTGGCGAACAACTCGGGGGGGCCGCACTGCTTGTCGTATGGGGTCACCTCGGCTCACGTCCTTGCCATCGAAGTCGTGCTCCCCGACGGCGAACTCGTCGTGCTCGGAGGCCTCGACCCGGAGCCGCCCGGCTACGACCTGCGCGGCGCGTTCGTGGGCAGCGAGGGCACGCTGGGCATCGCAACGCGGATCGCGGTGCGCCTGACGCCGAACCCACCGGCGGTGCGCACCGTTCTCGCCGGTTTCGACTCGGTCAGCGACGCGGCTTCGTGCGTGTCAGCAGTCATCGCGGCGGGGCTCGTACCCGCCGCGCTCGAGATGCTGACAGGCGCCATGATCGCTGCCGTCGAGTCGTACGTCCACGCCGGCTTCCCTCTCGAAGCAGCTGCGGTGCTGCTCGCCGAGGTCGACGGGTCGCCCAACATCGTGGCCGACGGCGCCGCTCTGATCGAGTCCGTCGCTTGGGCCAACGCTGCGACGTCGGTGCGGGTTGCAAGCACCGAGGCCGAACGCATGTTGTGGTGGAAGGGCCGCAAGTCCGCCTTCGGCGCCGTGGCCCGCATCGCACCCAACTACTACTTGCACGACACGGTCGTCCCTCGCACGAAGCTCGTCGCAGTCCTCGCCGCCGTCGAGGAGATCGCTGCGCGCTACGACCTTGTCGTGCTCAACGTGTTCCACGCCGGCGACGGGAACCTGCACCCTTTGCTCGTGTTCGACGCCCGCGATCCTGGCGTGCTCGAGCGCGTCCACGCTGCTGGCGACGAGATCATCACCGCGTCGCTCGCGGCCGGCGGTGTGCTCTCCGGTGAGCACGGGATCGGGATCGAGAAGCGCGACCACATGGCTGAGCAGTTCGACCCACCGTCGCTCGACGCACAGGCGCGCCTACGCGAGGCGTTCGACCCGGACGGCGTTGCGAACCCGACCAAGATCTTACCCGCCGGGTCGCGGTGTGGTGACCTGCAGCACATCCCGGAGGGCCTGTGGGTGTGAGCGTGTTGGACTCCTTCGCTGCCGAGGTCGGTCCCGCCGGAGCAGGACCGGTCGTCGCCGTTGGCGGCCGAACGCGATGGGACGTTGGAGGCGCGCCGAGGGCGGCGACACGGGAGGTGAGGGCGCCGACCGGCGTCGTCGACCACGAGCCGGCAGAGATGACCGTGCGCGTGCTGGCCGGCACGCCCGTCGATGAGCTCCAGGCAGCCCTCGCTGCGAGCGGTCAACGGGTCCTTCTGCCGTCGTGGCCGGGCGCGACGGTCGGTGGCGTTCTGGCTGTGGGCGCATCAGGGGTCGAGCGTCTTGGGTGGGGACCGCTTCGCAACGTCGCGCTCGAGATCCGCTACGCGTCAGCCGACGGCGACACCGTGACCGCCGGCGGCCCAACGGTGAAGAACGTGTCCGGTTACGACCTGCCGCGCTTGTTGGTCGGATCGCTGGGGACGCTCGGGCTGTTCGCCGAGTCCATCTTGCGAACGGCACCGCTCCCGCTCGCTGTGCAGTGGTTCGCGTCGCGCGACGTCGATCCCTTCGGCCTGCGCGACCTCCTGCACGATCCTGTTGCGATCCTCTGGGACGGCGGGTGCACGTGGGTGCTCTTCGAGGGCCACCCTCGCGACGTCGAAGCCCAGGCACTCGCCGCCGGCTTGGCAGGAACCGAGGTCGGCGGCCCACCGGAGTTGCCTCCTCACCGCTGGTCGGTCTGTCCCGGCGAGCTACGCACGATCGACCCACGGCCAGGGCCCTTCGTCGCCGAGCTCGGCGTTGGCGTCGTGCACCGAGACGACCCGCAGCCAGCACGCCCTCTCGATCCTCCCTTGGCCGCGCTCAATGCCAGGGTGAAGGCCGCGTTCGACCCGACAGGACGCCTCGGGCCGGGGCGCGAGTTGCGATGAGCACGCCGCTTGGGCTCGACGACGACGAGCTTGCCTCCTGCGTGCAGTGTGGCCTCTGCCTCCCGTTCTGCCCGACGTTTCGGGTCACGGGACAGGAAGCCCAATCGCCGCGTGGGCGCATCGCGCTCATGCGCCGCGTCGAGCGCGAGGGTTCGCGCATCGACGACGCGTTCGTGTCGGCCGTCGACACGTGCGTGCAATGCCGCGGCTGCGAGGTGGCGTGCCCCTCCGCCGTGCCGTTCGGGCGGCTCATGGAGGGCACTCGCGCCGCGCTGGCAGGCTCCGCTCGCCGGCCACCATGGTGGCAACGCGTCGGCTACGCCGCGTTGGCTCACCACCGGCTCGTGCTCCTCGGTGCATCGGTGATCGCTGCGATGCAACGTCTCCACCTCGTGCCGAACCGTGCCGGCTTGCCCGCGCGCTTGGCTGTACTGCGCAAGTCGCTTCGACCGACTGGCGCCGACGTGTGGTTGCTGACCGGATGTGTGATGGACGCTTGGCAGCGCGATGTGCACCAGGCGGTGCTCGATGTGGCCGGCGCCATGGGGTTCGGCGTGGCTCTACCCGAACGGGTGCGCGGCGGCGGTTGTTGCGGTGCACTGCACGTGCACGCCGGCATGCGTGACGAAGCGCGTCGGATGGCCGAGGCGGTGATGGCCGCGATGGTGGGAGACGAGCCGATTCTCGTCGACGCTGCCGGCTGTGGGGCAGCGATGCTCGACTACGGCCACCTCCTCGGCACTGCGCAGGCCGAGGCGTTCGCGGCGCGCGTCGTCGACGTGCACGGGTGGCTCGCAGCAAACGTGGATCGCCTGCCGACGCCACGAAGACCTGCGGCCGATGGCGCGCTCGTGGCCATCCAGGATCCCTGCCACCTGCGCCATGTACAGCAAACACATGCCCACGTCCGCACCGTCCTGCGGCCGTTCGTCGCGGCGCTCGTCGAGCTCGATGACGAGGGGATGTGCTGCGGCGCAGGGGGTGCGTACTCGATGATGCACCCCGAGGAGGCTGCCGCGATCCGACGGAGGAAGCTGGCGGCCATCGCGCGCTCGGGTGCCACGGTCGTTGCCTCCGCCAACCCGGGATGCGCGCTGCACCTCGGCGCCGCAGGGGTCAGGATCCGCCATCCGATCGAGCTCATCGCCGAGAGTGTTCGCCATGGCTGACCTCGACGACATCCGGACCCGCCTCGAAGGCATCGCCGAGGAGCTGACCGAGCACGCCATCGAACTGTTGCGTGAGGCCGTCGAGGCCGGAGCCGACAAACGACCCGAGATGGAGAAACGCGTCACAAGGGCGCGCGCGGGCATCGAGAAGGCAGCGCGCCTCCTCGCTGAGTAGAGCCACGCGCTGCGCGGGTGCTCAGCCGAGCGAAGCAAGCGTGTTGAGCGCGTTGATGAGACGGCGCAGGCGCCCGGCCTGGAACCCGTCGTAGCGAAGCGTCACACGAGCGAGATCCACGCCGTCGCCGTCCGCGACCTCAGCCGGCAAGGGCTCGGAGCGCCGAACGTGACCGTCGAGGGAGAGCGAGCCGAACTCTCGATCGAGCTCGGTCAACTCGGCGTCGGTCGGGGGGTGGGCGACGCGCACGACGAGGATCTTGCCGACCCAACGCATCGAGCGGTAGTTGCGCGCAAAGGTGACGAGCTCGTCGCATGCCACTGAGACGTCGTCGGTCACCAGCACGAGGTCGAGATCATGATCGTCGACGAGGCCGCGTGGCATGACCTCGTCATGCACGAAGCGCACGAACGCGTCCCAGAACGTGCCGCCGGGGCGATCGAGCAACACGATGGGGGCCGGCTCGGCTTTGCCCGTCTGCAACAACGTCAGCAGCTCGAAGGTCTCATCGAGCGTGCCGAACCCGCCAGGCAGAGAGACGAAAGCCTTCGATTCCTTGATGAGCATGAGCTTGCGAGTGAAGAAGTACTTCATCGAGACGAGCTTGTCGTCGCCCCGGATGAACTCGTTCGCGCCTTCCTCGTGGGGGAGGCGGATGTTGACGCCGAAGCTGTGCTCACGGCCGGCACCCTCCATCCCCGCCGCCATGATCCCGGGGCCCGCGCCGGTGACCACCATCCAGCCCTTCTCGGCGAGCAGCCTCGCGAGATCCTTCGCCTGGTCGTAGGTCGGGTCGGTCGGCCCGGTGCGGGCCGAGCCGAAGATGGTGACCTTGGGCGTCGCCTTGTACGGCGCGAACGCGCGGAAGGCAGCACGCATCTCCCGAAGCGCAGCGCTCGTGATCTTCAAGTCGAGCCGGTCGGCGCCGTCGCTCGCCAGGCCGGCGGCCGAGACGAAGATGTCGAGCAGCAAGTCGCGGTCGTGATCGGCGCCGAGGTCATCGAGGAGACGAGCGAGCGCGAGATCGATCTCGGCGTCGCCCGTCCCGCGGCGAGTTGGCTTCGGCGCGGGCGTCATGGCGGGCGCCACGTTACGGTCCCCGACGGTGCAGGCATCGTGCAGCCGCTGTGGTGCGGTCGAAGAGGTCGACGACGATGGCCTCCCTGTCGGGTGGTCACTCGTCACCGACGACCGCGGGATGGGATACGTGTGCTTGGCCTGCACCCGCCTCAACGTCCGCGCGATCGAGTCCAAGCTCCCCGAGGAGTGGTGGTAGATCTTCTCGCCACTCGCTTCGGTCGCTTCGCTCCCTCGCTCCGGTTGCTCGAGCCTTGTCTCAGACTTCGGAGACCCGGCCGTAGAGGGTGGTGCGTTGCTCGAGGGTTCGACCGAGGGGCTCGACGATGGCGCGGAAGCCGGCCTCGTCGAGCCCTTGACCGTGGCTGGCCCCCGCAGCCCGGGAGATGTTCTCGTCGATGAGCGTGCCGCCAAGGTCGTTGACGCCTGCGAGCAGGAGCTGCTGGGCGCCCGCTGCGCCGAGCTTCACCCAGGAGGCTTGGATGTTGTCGATGAGGCCGTGGTACGCGATTCGCGCGACAGCGTGCATCAGCACCACCTCTCGCCACGTCGGGCCCCGGCGCGAGCGGCGCCGCAGGTAGATCGGGGCTGCCATGTGCACGAAAGGCAAGCCGACGAACTCGGTGAACCCGCCCGTCTCCTTCTGCAGGTCGCGGGTCCGGACGAGGTGGCGGGCCCAGTGGACCGTCTGCTCGATGGCGCCGAACATGATCGTGATGTTCGAGCGCAGCCCGACGGAGTGTGCGGTGCGATGGGCCTCGAGCCACTCCTCGGTGTTGATCTTGTCGGGACAGAGCGTGACGCGGATCTCGTCGTCGAGGATCTCCGCTGCGGTGCCGGGCAACGTCCGGAGGCCAGCGTCCATCAGGCGCCGCAAGTACTCCGCGAGCGGCTCGCCGAGGCGCTTGGCTCCCTCGGTCACCTCGAGCGCAGTGAAGCCGTGCACGTGGATGCCGGGCGCAGCATCCTTCACCGCCCTCGTGACGTCGATGTAGTAGTCACCGTCGAAGTCGGGGTGGATGCCGCCCTGTAGGCACACCTCCGTCGCACCCATGTCCCACGCTTCACGCACCCGCGCCGCGATGTCGTCCAGCGTGAGCAGGTACGGGGTGCCGCGCAAGTTCAGCGACAAAGGGCCCTTCGAGAACCCGCAGAACGTGCACTTGAACGTGCAGACGTTGGTGTAGTTGATGTTGCGGTTGCTGACCCAGGTGACGACATCGCCGACCGTGGCCGAACGCAGCTCGTCGGCGAGCTGCGCGACGGCAGCGACCTCGCGGCCTCGAGCGCTGAACAAGGTGACCAGCTCGTCGATGCCGGGCTCCTGCCCGAGGCGAACACCGTCGAGGACCTCGCCGACCTTGCCGTGACCTGCTCGCGCTGGCGAAGGCAACAGGGCCATCGGGTGGGCATCGGCACCCGAGTACCACTGCGTCGAGCGGCGGCCGGTGAGGATGACCTCGGCGCCATCGCCGACGTTCTTGAACTCGCCGACCTTCTGCGGGAAGACGGCCCCCGGGTCGTCGCGGCCGAGGCCCTCCGCGTCGCTGCGGTCCATGACCGCGAACTGCAGCGCAGCATCGAGCCACGCCGCCGGCGCGTGAGCGAAGGTGGGGTACACGGTGAGGCGCGGCGCGAGCGCGAAGCCGCGCGATTCGGTCACCTCGCGCAGCCGGTCGAGCGCGGGCCACGGGCGCTCAGGGTTCACGTGGTCCGCGGTCACGGGGGAGACGCCACCCCAGTCGTCGATTCCGGCGTCGAGGAGCGCACCGAAGTCGTCGGACAGGTTGGGCGGTGCCTGCACGTGCACCTCGGGCGGGAGGATGAGCCGAGCGAGCGCGATCGCGTCGAGGAACTCGTCATCGGGGCACTGCGGGGCGGCGTGCATCGACGTTCCGGCCTTGGGCAGGAAGTTCTGCACTATCACCTCTTGCACATGACCATGGCGCGCGTGGCTGGCGGCGATCGCCTCGAGGGCGCCGACGCGGTCGATGCGGTCCTCGCCAATGCCGACGAGGATGCCCGTCGTGAACGGGATGCACAGCTTGCCAGCGGCCTCGAGCGTCGCCAGCCGGCGAGCTGGCAGCTTGTCGGGTGAGCCGCGGTGTGCGTCGAGGTCCTCGCGCAGCGATTCGAGCATCATCCCCTGGCTGGCGCTCACCGTGCGGAGCAGCGCGAGCTCGTCGGGATACAACGCACCTGCGTTGGCATGGGGGAGCAGGCCCGTCTCCTCGAGGACGAGGCGGCACATGGCGGCCAGGTAGTCGACGGTCGATGCATACCCGTGGTCGGTCAGCCACTCGCGCGCGACGGGATAGCGCTCCTCGGGACGCTCACCAAGGGTGAAGAGCGCCTCGTGACAACCGACCTCCGCGCCTCGGCGAGCGATTCGGAGTACCTGCTCGGGCAGGAGATAGGGCGCATCGATGCGCGCCGGGGCCTTGGCGAAGGTGCAGTAGCCGCACTTGTCGCGACAGAGCATCGTCAGCGGGATGAAGACCTTCGGCGAGTAGGTGATACGCGTGCCGTGACTGGCATCGCGCACACCCCGCGCCTTGTCGAGCAGGGCGCCGAGGGGTACGGCGAGGAGGTCGTCGGCGCCCATATGCGGGCGCACGCTACCTGGGGCATGGCAGGGTGCGGCGATGCCGGGCGCCCGCTTCGAGGTTGAAGAGGTCTCGGGCCGCGTTGCGTTTCGAACCTTCCACGAGTTGCCCCACGTGCTCTTGCGCGAAGAGCCCCGATGGTCTGCCCCGCTCGCTGCATGGGATCGGGCTCGCCTCGACCCACAGCGCAATCCGTTCTTCGTCAAAGGCGACGCCGCCTACTTCATCCTGCGCCACCTCGGGCGGCCGGCCGGGCGCATCACGGCTCACATCGCGGCTGACGACGATCTGCAGGGCTGGTTCGGCTTCTACGACGTCATCGACGACGCGGCCGGCACCGCCGCGCTCGTCGAGGCAGCAGCGGCGTGGCTCCTCGAGCGGGGTTGCACGTCGATGACGGGTCCTGCTTCGTTCACGCTCGATGATGAGCTCGGCGTTTTGGTTTCGGGGTTCGATGTGCCGGGCACGACGGGCCGACCCTGGCACCCACCGTGGTACGGCGAGACGCTGGTCGCCGCTGGTCTCGAAGAAGTCGCAGGCACCAGGCGGGGCTCGTGGCGCTTGCCCGCGACTGGGGGGGCGCAGCTCAATCGGACCGGCGCGATCGACGTGCCCGAGCTCGTCGGGCCCTACGGCGATCGGCGGCTGTTGCTCGCGGGTCCCACCGGCTCGATCGCTGGCGTTCCCGACCTGACGGTCGCCAGGGGTTCGGCGCTGGCGCTCGCGAGGCGAGCGAAGCGCGGCGAGTGGGAGAGCTGCACCGTCGTGCGCTGCGAGGGCAACCCGGCTGAGCTCGTACCAGGTCTCCAGGCCGCTGCGGGCGAAGCCGGCTACGCCTGGGTCGTCGCGGCCTGGTCACCTGATCCGCGCGCAGCGCCCGAAGCCGAGCACGCCACCTTCACCACGTCGCTCTGATCGCGTGCGGTCAGGCAGTGGCGCCGTCGGCGGCGACGGACTTGATGTGCGACATGCGGAGTTCGTCGAGTTCCTCGGCGGCCTGCTCGTCTTCGGCCATGGCCGCGTCGATGTCGGAGTCGGCCCATCCGAGCACGCCCATGTCGGCGAACGCCTTCTGGATCTTGTCGCCCCAAAGGCCGATGTCTTTCAGGATGGGCACGATGCGCATGAAGAGAAAGCCGCGGAACGTGCGCTGTAGCTCGCTCGTCTCGACGTACTCCGTCACCTCGGGCGGCAGGCCGAGGTTCTCCCACACCTCCTCGCCGAGGAAGCGATCACGCATGCGGTAGCAGGCGTCCACGCAGAACTCCTCGCGCTCGTCGCGCTCCTTCTGGGTGAGCTGCGGGTAGAAGTCGCGCAACGCCAGACGACCGAACATCACGTGCCTTGCCTCATCTTGCATCACGTAGGCGTTGACCGACTTCGCGACAGGGTCACCGGCAGAGTTGCGGATGAGAGCGAACGCGGCAAGCGCAAGACCCTCGATGAGCACCTGCATGCCGAGGTAGGTCATGTCCCAGCGGCTGTCGCTGATCACGTCGTCGAGCAGGGAGCGCAGGTTTTGGTTGAGCGGGTAGACGAGCTGGAGCTTCTCGTGCAGGTATCGGCTGTACACCTCGACGTGGCGCGCCTCGTCGATCACCTGCGTCGCCGCGTAGAACTTCGAGTCGATGTCGGGGACAGACTGCACGATCTTCGCGGTGCAGATGAGGGCGCCCTGTTCACCGTGCATGAACTGGCTGAACTGCCACGATGCCATGTGCCGGCGAACCTCGCCCTTGCGGGTGTCATCCATGGCATCCCACCACTTCGTGCCGACGATCGGGATGATGTCGTCTGGCACGCCGAGGGGGTTGTCGAAGTCGATCTCGGGTGACCAGTCGATGCGGTCCGAGCCGATCCACTGGCGCCGGGTGCCCTTGTCGTAGAGCCGAAGCAGCTGCTCGCGACCTTCGGTGTAGTCGAAGTCGAAGAGGGTCGTGCTGGGGCTGTCGACCCCCCACTCGTGCTCACCCGTGTCGATCGCGAGCGTGTGCGCCGCCATTGTCCTACCTCCGCAGGTCGTCTGGTCCGCGCAGCGTACGCCCAGCAGGGGCGCAGCTCTGCGTCAGCAGCCGGGCTCGGTCAGCTCAGCTCGCCGGCAGCCGCAGGATCGGCCAGCCAGACCACCCGATCGCCGCGCACCCGGGCCCCGGGCACGTCGTCGCCGGCAGCGACCCGCGCCAGGGCTTCGCGCTTCTCCTCGCCCGAGACCGTGACGAGGACGAGGCGCGCTCGCGCGATGCCGGCGAAGGTGAGCGTCATGCGGGGGTGTGGGTTGCGACCGAGCGGATCGTCGTTCAGCACCACCAGGCGGCCCGGGTCCGCATCAAGGGCAGCTGATCCGGGGAAGAGCGACGCGGTGTGACCGTCGGGCCCGAGGCCAAGGTGAACCACGTCGAGCTTGCCGAGCTCGCCGAGGCGCAGCTGGTAGCTGTCGGGACCTTCCTCGCAGCGCATCGGGTAGACGGCGTTGGCGGCACCGACCCGGTCGAGGAGGGCCTCGCGCACGAGCTTCTCGTTCGAATCGTCGCTGTCGGGGGGCACGCAGCGCTCATCACCCCAGTAGATGTCGACCTTCCACCAGTCGATCTGCGTGCCGGCGTCTTCGGCGAGACGCTCGTAGCACCGACGCGCCGTCGCACCGCCGGAGAGCGCGATCGAGAACTCGTCGGCCGGGCGGGCGTGGTAGGCCTCGATCAGCCGCTCGGCGAACTCGCCGGCGACGTCGTCGACCACGACGAGCTCCCCGTTCATCACCGCAACATAGAGGGCGCGTGCGGGGTGCGCCGGAGCCCAGCAGTGTCAGCGCAGTTCGCCAGCCTTGGCCGTCAACGAGTCGGACAGCTCCTCGAAAGCCTTCGCGAAGGCTGCGACACCCTCTTCCTCCAAGACCTCCGCAACGTCCTCGAGGTCGATGCCGATCGACGCCAGCCGGTCGACGACCTCCTGAGCGCCTGACGGGTCGGCGTCGACCGTCCGGGCGAGCGTCCCGCCATCCTCGAAGTCGACGATCGTGGCGTCAGGCAGCGTGTTCACCGTGTCGGGACCGATGAGCCGGTCGACGTAGAGGGTCTTCGGGTAGCGCGGGTTCTTGGTCGACGTCGAAGCCCACAGCGGTCGTTGCAGACGAGCACCCGCCCTGACGAGCGCATCCCAGCGCGGTCCGCTGAAGCGCTCCACGAAGAGCGCGTACGCGAGCTGGGCGTTTGCCACCGCAGCCTTGCCCCGAAGGGCGAGCGCCTCGTCGGTGCCGATGGCCTCGAGCCGGCGATCGACCTCGGTGTCGACCCTGCTCACGAAGAACGAGGCCACGCTGGTCACGCGGCGCACCTCCTTGCCCGCTGCGACGCGCTCCTCGAGGGCTGCCAGGTATGCGTCGATGACCTCGGCGTATCGGTTGAGGCTGAACAGGAGCGTGATGTTGATGTTGATGCCTGCCGCGAGCGAGCGGCGAATGGCGTCGATGCCCTCGGCTGTGCCGGGGATCTTGACGTACAGGTTGGGCTCCTCGATCCGCGACCACAGCTCAGCCGCCGCCGAGATGGTGCCCTCCGTGTCGCGCGCGAGCGCAGGGGCGACCTCGATCGACACGTGGCCGTCGCCCGCGTCCGACGCGTCGTAGACGGGGCGCAGCACTGCGAGGGCCGCCTCGATGTCCTGCACGACCATGTCCCAGTAGGAGTCCTCGACCGAGCGACCCCCGCCGATGAGCGAGCCGAACTGCTCGTCGTAATCGCTCCCCGCGGAGATGGCCTTCTGGAAGATCGAGGGGTTCGACGTCACACCCCGGATGCCACGATCGACGTATCGCTGCAGCTCACCAGTCGTGAGGTAGCCCCGCTTCAGGTTGTCGAGCCATGGGCTCTGGCCCTGCTCTTCGAAGAGGCGCTTCAGGTTGGTCATCGGTTCACTCCGAAAGCTCGTCGAGCAGTTGGCGTGCACGGGCTGCAACGTTGCCCGCTGTGTACCCGAAGTTCTCGAGCACGGTCTTGCCCGGCGCGGACGCGCCGAAGTGGTCGACGGCCACAGCGTCGTCGGCCCAGCGGTCCCACCCGAACGACGTCGCAGCCTCGACGGCGAGGGTCGGTGTGCTCGAGGGCAGCACAGCCTCCTGCGCGGGGTCATCGAGCAAGGCGAACAGCTCCCAGCACGGCATCGACACCACGCGGACGCGCAACCCGTCGGTCTCGAGCAGCGGCTTCGCGTCGAGGCACACCGAGACCTCGCTGCCCGTCCCGATGAGCACGACGTCGAGATCGCCTGGATCGCTCAGGCCGTCGCTGTCGGCGACCACGTAAGCGCCCTGTCGGAGACCGCCGGCCTGCTCGCGGGTCACGACAACTGGTAGGTCCTGGCGGCTGAGGACGAGCCCCGTCGGCCCCTTGGAGTCGACGGCGACCTCCCACGCAGCTGCCGTCTCGTTCGCGTCGGCCGGGCGGATCAACCGCAGCTGGGGCATGGCCCGCAGCGATGCGAGGTGCTCGACCGGTTGATGCGTCGGGCCGTCCTCGCCGAGCCCGACGGAGTCGTGGGTCCATGAGTAGATGACCTTGGCCTCCGAGAGCGCTGCGAGCCGCACCGCGCCGCGCATGTAGTCGGAGAAGATGAAGAAGGTGCCACCCAGCGGGAGGGTGCCACCGTGCAAGGCCATGCCGTTCATGACGCCGCCCATCGCGTGCTCACGCACACCGAAGTAGATCTGGCGCCCGCCGTGGTCGCTCCTCGACTGCGTGCCTTCCTTGATCACCGTGTTCGTGTTGCCGGTGAGGTCGGCTCCGCCACCGACGATGCCGGGAACGACGTCGATGATGCCTTCGAGGCAGGCGCCCGACGCCTTGCGGGTGGACGTCTTGTCGCCAACCGACCAGGTCGGGAGCTTCGTCGCCCAGCCGTCGAGCCCCGACGCGTGCTGGCACGCATCCCACAGCGTGCGCGCCTCCCCGTCCATGGCGTCGAGGCGCGCCGTCCACTCGGCGCGCGCCCGGGCACCACGACACCCGGCTGTCCGGTACAGGTCGAGGACATCGTCGGGGACGAAGAACTGCTCATCGGGCGGAAGGCCGAGCAGCTCCTTGGTGACGCGGATCTCGTCTTCGCCGAGGGGGTTGCCGTGGGCCTCTGCGGTGTCGGTGAACTTCGGCGACGGATAGCCGATGTGGCTGCGCAGGACGAGCAGCGACGGCTTGTCCTCGACGGCCTTGGCCCGCAGTAGAGCAGCTTCGAGCGTGTCGGGGTCGTTCGCGACCTCGCCCAAGCGCTCGACGTGCCAGCCGTAAGCCTCGAATCGTTGGCCGGCATCGTCGGAATAGGAGAGGGCCGTGTCGCCGTCGATGGTGATGTGGTTGTCGTCGTACACGTAGACGAGGCGGCCGAGCCCGAGGTGCCCAGCCAGCGATGCCGCCTCATGGCTGATCCCCTCCTCGAGGCATCCATCACCCGCGATCACATACGTGTGATGGTCACACAGTTCTGGACCAAACCGCGCGCGCAGCCACCGCTCGGCCACGCCCATCCCCACGCCGTTGGCGAAGCCCTGCCCGAGGGGGCCTGTGGTGATCTCGACGCCCACCGTGTGGTGGACTTCCGGGTGCCCCGGCGTCTTCGCGCCCCACTGGCGGAACTGGCGCAGATCGTCGAGCGCGAGGTCGCCGGCTCCGCTGAGGAACAGCATGGAGTACAAGAGGATCGACGCGTGACCAGCCGAGAGCACGAAGCGGTCGCGGTCCGGCCAGCAAGGATCGCCGGCGTCGTAGTCCATGACCCTGGTCCAGAGCACGTGGGCCAACGGCGCGAGCGCCATGCCGGTACCAGAGTGTCCGCTGTTCGCAGCCTGAGGGCCATCCATGCAGAGCCCCCGGATGACGTTGATGGCGCGCTGTTCGAGTTCGGCATCGGGCATGCGCTGACCCTACCCACCTGGTGTCGACGCAATCACCGCTTCGAGGCGTCAGGTGAAAAGCAGAACGGACGCGGTGAAGCCGTGGAGGAAGCTGCGGGCGCCGATGGGCCCGATCTCTCCGGCGCAGAACATCCCTGCGACTGCAGGGCCGACGCGGTCTGCAACCAGCTCGGCGTCGTGGTCGGCACGCCCGAACAGGTGCATGCCTCGACCGTTGCACGTGAACACGAGGGCGCCCGAGGCTTTGTGCGCTGCGAGCAAGGCCCGAAGGTCCTGGTCGGCTGAATCGGCGTCGCGCACGTGGAACTGCAGCGTCGCGCCGACAGGCACCTCGTCGCCGACGGCGATGGCACCGATGCTTCGATCGCCGCCGATCAAGTTGCGGATGAGGAAGTCGCCGCGCGTGAAGCTCGCCTTGCGCTCGTCGATGACGCGGCCGACGTGGAGCCCGACTTGGGCGAGGGCCCTGTCGTCAGGCGAGAGGCCCTCGATCAACGCGAGCAGCCGCTCGAGTGCCGGTTGTCCGGCGAGCTCGTACACGACCTGACCCTCCGCCCGGGTGACGATCATCGGCTCGCCGACCGGGCGACAGCCCTGCGACACGACCGTCGCGACGGTCGCAGCCGGCGGGAGCAGCACCCCCACGGCGCCGTCGGTGTAGGTGTGGCCGTCGAGCACGAGGCGATTGCCACCCGGCCCCCGCGCCGCCGAGGCGATGCCCCCGACGACCTGCAACTGGGGGTGCGTGGCTGCAAGCGCATCGATGAAGGCGTCAACGGGGAGGCGGAAGGGGTCGGCGAGGAGCACCATCGTGCGGATGCCCTCGCCGGCGGAGGGCGGCAAGCCGGTGACCGTCAGCCCCTCGGCGCCGGCACCCTCGCGTGCTTCGAGGCGCACCGGCGTCGGGACCCCACCAACGTTGCCCGCCCAGAGGGACATGGCCGGCTGGGCCTCGACCTCGCGTCCGCCGCCCAACACCGACACCGCTGTCACGGCGAGGAGCGTCGTGGGCTGCAGGAGCTTCCGCACGGTGCCTGCGATGTCCTCGAGCGAGCCGGTGTGCGCTGCTGTCACGAAGAGAATGGCGAGGTCGGGTGCCGGGCCAGCGACCTCGAGGACGTGGCCAATGAGCTCACCCACCGCGTGCGTGGCCAGGGGGTGTTCAGACAGCGCTGCCGCGTAGCGAGCGTGGCTCACGACGGCACCTGCGCGAGGAGGCTGAACGGCACGATCGTGGGCTCACCAGCGTCGATCCGGCATTGCGCCTCGATGGTTCCGGGCTCGCTGAACGTGAGCTCGGCCCGCACCAGTCGATAGTTGAACTTGCCGGGCTCGACCGCGAGCAGCTGCACGTTGCGCGCCACCTCCTCACCGTCACGGTGGTAGGTGACCTCGAGCGCCGCCTCGCCTTTGTGGTCGTCCGGGCAGTGCACGAGCACCACGAGGTGAGGCTCGATGGCGACAGGGAACGGCCCAGGGGCAGCCTCGGAGAACTTCACGCCTCCGAGGTCGATGCGCGTCGAAGGCCCTTCGACCTGGCGGAGGTTGATGGTGTCGATGAACACGGCTGCGACGATCCTCATGCGTCAGGGACCGTACCGCCGCCGGTACCCTTCGACGATGGCCGCGGGGGGCAGCGCCGGAACGACGAGGGACGCGATCCTGCGCGAGGCCAGCACGTACTTCGCCGAGCACGGCTTCGACGGAACGTCGCTGAACGACATCGCGGGCGCCGTGGGCATCCGCCGCCCGAGCCTGCTGCACCACTTCGCGTCGAAGGAGGCCCTGTACCGCGAGGTGTTCGAGGCGGCGATGACCGACTTCTTCGAGCGCTTGCAGAAGGCCGAGTCCGAGCCGGTCTTCGGCTCGATGGACAAGATCGACCACGTCGTCACCGCAGCGTTCGGGTTCTTCAAGGCAAACCCGGAGTTCGTGCGCTTGTTGCGGCGTGAGGCCCTCGACGGTACGACCCACCTCGGCATCGACGTTGGTGCTGCTCTGCGCCCGCTCATGTTGCGCGCCGCCGCGTTCTTTCGCCGCGAGATGGAGGCAGGCACGTTCCGCCACCAGGATCCCGAACAGCTCATCATCACGGGCTACGGCGCGATCCTCAGCTACTTCAGCGACGTGCCGTTCCTCGTCGGGCTCCTCGATCGCAACCCCCTGTCCAATCGCTCGATCGACGAGCGCCTCGAGCACATCCGCGAATTCTTCCGCGCCGCGCTCGAGGTGCAGCGCCCGCCCTGAGCGCCGCGCCTGCCGGCCGATGGGGCGCGCGGGGCGGCTACGTTCGGCCCGATGCCGACCCTGTCCGAGGCCGACTCGAAGCAGCTGCTCGGCGCCCACGGGGTGCCGGTGCCCGAGGAGCGCTTCGTGCGCGATGCCGACGCGGCCGTCGCGGCGGCTGAGGCGATGGGGTTCCCGGTCGTCGCGAAGCTGTGCGGCGACGCCATCGCACACAAGACCGAGCGTGGCCTCGTTCGCCTCTCGCTGCAGGACGCGCAGAGCGTGCGAGCCGCGGCCGACTCGTTGCTGCGCGCGGCTTCTCCCGGCGACGGTGAGGTGGGCGTGCTCGTGGCACCGATGGTGCAAGGCAATCGCGAGCTGATCGCCGGGCTGTCGCGCGATCCGCAGTTCGCCATGACCGTCATGCTCGGCATCGGCGGCATCCTCGCCGAAGCGGTCGCCGACGTGGTCCTGCGCCTGGTGCCGATCACCCGCGTCGACGCCGAGGACATGATCGACGACCTGGCGACGCAGCGGCTTCTCGGGGCGTTCCGCGGCCAGCCTGCCGTCGACCGCGAGCGCCTCGTCGACGTGCTCGTCGGGCTCTCCGATGCTGCGATCACCCACCCCGAGATCGTCAGCGCCGACCTCAACCCCCTCATCGTGGTGGACGGGGTTCCCGTCGCCGTTGACGCGCTCGTCGAGGTGCAGTGATGGCCTCGACCCACACGGCGGCGCACTTCAGCGCCCTGTTCGACCCGAAGGGCATCATCGTCGCCGGCGCCTCGACGCACCCCGGCAAGTTCGGCTTCGTCGCGCTCCACAACATCCTGGCCGCCGGTTACAAGGGCAAGGTGTTCGCCACCAACCTCGAAGGCACCCCGGTGCTCGACGTCGAGACTGTCGCCTCCGTCGACGAGCTCCCGGCGGGCGAAGCCGACCTTGTCTTTGTCTGCACGCCGGCAAAGGCCAACGTCGCGCTCTTGCGCCAGTGCGCCGCGAAGGGCATAACCGCGGCCTTTGTCACGAGCGCCGGCTACGGCGAGGCCGGCGAGGAGGGGAAGGCCGCTCAGGACGAGCTCGTCGAGGTCTGCGAGCAGCTCGGCATCCTTCTGGCAGGACCGAATGGCCAGGGCGTGATCAGCACACCGAGCAGCATGTGCGCACAGATCGTCGCGCCGTTCCCGCCGCCTGGGACCATCGGCATCGCCAGCCAGTCGGGCAACTTCGTGTCGAGCTTCGAGAACTACGCCCGCCACTACGGGGTCGGCATAAGCCGGGCGATCAGCGCCGGCAACGCTGCCGCCACGTCGATCGCGGACTACCTCGAGTTCTACGCCGACGACCCCGAGACCACGGTCGGGCTGGCGTACGTCGAGGGTATCGCCGACGGGCGTGGGTTCTACGAGCGGGTGAAGGCGCTCTCGCCGCGCCTGCCCATCGTGGTCGTCAAAGGCGGCGCATCCGACGTGGGCGCGCACGCGGCCGCGAGCCACACGGGCAGCCTCGCGACCAACGACCGCGTGTTCGACGGCATGTGCCGCCAGGCGGGCATCACGCGCGCTGGCACGATCGAGGAGGCCTACGAGGCCGCAGCGACCTTCGCCACCCAACCCCTCCCGACCGGCCCCAACATCGCCGTCGTGTCGACGGCGGGGGGATGGGGTGTCGTCACAGCGGATGCCATCAGCCGCGCGAGAGGGCTTCGGCTGCTTCCTCTACCCGACGACTTGCGCGCGGAGCTCGACGAGCACCTGCCGCCACGGTGGAGCCGCAACAACCCGATCGACATGGCGGGCGGTGAGACCAAGGACACGATCCCCACCGTGCTCGAGATCACGGCGAGCCACCCCGACGTCGACGCCATCGTCTTCCTCGGCATGGGCATCCAGGGCAACCAGGGCCGCATGGAGCGCGAAGGCAGCTTCTATCCCGAGCACGGGCTCGAGCGCATCGTCGGCTATCACGAGCGCCAGGACCGACGCTTCACCGAGACCGCTGCGGCGATCGCCAAACGAGTCGGCAAGCCGATCCTCACCGCGACCGAGTTGGCCACGACGGATCCGAGCAACCCTGCTGTTGCCGGCTGCCGCGACGCAGGGGTGCTCTGCTACGGGTCGGCCAACCGCGCAGTAACCGCAGTCGCGCACCTCTGGGCGTACGCGAGTTGGCTGCAGAGACGCGCGGGGTAGCGCTGCAGCACCCGTGCCCCGCCACCACCGAAGCTCTCCTTGGTTCGTCCTACCCGTCAGCCTCCTGATCGTGGCGATGGGCTCGCTCGCGCTGGTCGTGCAGATCGAGCGCGCAGAGAGCGCGCCGAGCCCGCTGGCCTCGAACGCGCCCACGACGCCCGTCCTCTCCGCGCGCCGCGTTCCGACCCTGCTCGCGGCGCCAGTGGCCGACAACCGTCTGACCGCACAGCTCGAACGGCTCGTCGCGGAGAGCCCCGGCACCGCCTGCGTCGAGGTATCGGTCGGGGCCCGACCGATCTTCGCGACGCTCGAGACAGCCCCGCTGACACCGGCTTCGCTCGAGAAGCTCATCACGGGGACGGCAGCGCTCGCCGCGCTGGGGCCCCAGACGACCCTGTCGACAGCTGTCACCGTCGCGGCGGATCCATCTGGGGGCGTCGTCGATGGCGATCTGTACCTCGTCGGGGGCGGTGACCCGCTCGTGATGAGCGATGCGTTCGTCGCGCACCTCAAACACGTGCCCGCTGAGCGCACGGATCCAGGGAAGCTCGCCGACGCGGTCGTCGCAGCTGGGGTGAGGCAGGTGCAAGGTCGCGTGCTGGGCGACGAGTCGCGCTACGACAACGAGCGCTACCCGCCCTCGTGGCCCGAGCGCTTCGCGACCGAGGCGGAATCCGGCCCGCTCAGCGCGCTCACCCTCGACCGCGGCCTCGACGACTATCCACCATCGCCGGACTCCCGCCTTCCGAAGGAGCACCCGGCAGCCGATCCGCCCGCTCATGCCGCGGCCGTGTTCGCCGAGCTGCTTCGCGCGCGCGGCGTCATCATCGGCGGCGTCGCGGGGGCAGGCGTCGCCCCAGGGGGCGCTCGGCAGGTGGCCGCCATCGCGAGTGCGCCAGTGCAAGCGATCATTGGCGAGATGCTCCGCGAGAGCGACAACCTCACGGCAGAGCTGCTGGCGAAGGAGATGGGCGTGCTCAGTGGACGAGGCGGCACGACGGCAGCCGGGGTCGCCGTCATCCGCGAGCAGCTCACCTCGATGGGGCTCCCCCTCGAAGGAACCGTGCAGATCGACGGGTCGGGGCTCTCCGAGCTCGATCGTGCGACGTGCGCGATCGTCAGTGCCGTCCTCGAGCGCGACGGCGATGCGGGACCCCTGACGGCGTCGCTCCCTGTCGCCGGACAAACGGGCACCCTCGAGAAGCGATTCGTCGGCTCCGCCGTCACCGGGCGGCTGCGCGCGAAGACCGGCAACCTCAACCAGGTCACTGCCCTCGCTGGGGTCCTGCCGACGGCAAGGGGCGTCACCCTCACGTTCAGCTACGTGCTCAACCTCGCCTCGCCATCAAAGGTGACCGACGAGGACGTCAGCATTCAGGACGGGCTGATCGAGATTCTCGACAGCTACCCGGCCGGCCCCGACCTCGCCGCGCTGGGTCCCCGACCATGAAGCTCCCGATGTTCCCGCTCGGCTCGGTGCTGTTCCCGGGTGGGCTGCTGCCACTGCACATCTTCGAGGCCCGCTACCGCGAGCTGACACGAGCGTGTCTCGCAGGCGACCGCGAGTTCGGCGTCGTGCTCATCGAGCGGGGGAGCGAGGTTGGTGGTGCCGATGTGCGCCATTCGATCGGCACCGTCGCGCAGATCATCGAGGCGACCGAGCTCGAGGATGGTCGATGGCTGCTCGCAGCTGTCGGCACTCGCCGCATCCGAGTCGATGCCTGGCTCGACGAGCGCCCGTACCCCCTGGCCGAGGTGTCCGACTGGCATGACGAGCGGGCGGGGGAAGGCGCGACGGCTCGCTACGCGGCTGTCGTCGCCGCGCTCCGCCGGGTGCTGGCGCTGAAGAGCGAGCTCGGCGACGCCGTCACGGACTCGACGATCGAGCTGAGCGACGATCCCGGCCTCGGGTCGTTCCACGTCGCGGCTGTCGGCCCGTGGGGACCGGCCGACCAGTACGGGCTGTTGTCCATCGCGGGGACTGATGCACGCATCGCGCGGCTCGACGCCCTGCTCGCGGGCGAGGAGTCGTTCGCCAGAGCCCGCATGGAGATGAACTAGGTTCCCCGACCGTGGCCGAGGACGACACCAGCGACCAGAAGAGCATCGCGCAGGTCCTGAGCGAGCTGTGGGAGCTGCTCGTCTCCTACGCCAAGCAGGAGACCGTCGAGCCCTTGAAAGGGCTCGGCCGCTTCATCGCGTGGGGGGTCGCCGGGTCGGTCCTGGCCAGCGTCGGAGTGCTGCTGCTCACGCTCGCCGGCCTCCGCGCTCTGCAGACCCAGACCGATGACCACCTCACCGGCAACCTCTCGTGGGTCCCGTACGGGGCCGCGCTCGTGCTGCTCGGCGTGCTCGTCTTCGGCGTCGTGCGGCTCATCACCAAGGATGCGAAGCGATGAACGCAGCGCCAGATCGACCGATCTCCCGAGCGGACCTCGAAGCCAAGATGCGCGAGCTGCAGGGCGAGGTGGGTATCGCCAAGGAGCAGGCCACTTCGTATGCGATCGCCGCGGGGGCCGTGGCGCTCGTCGCGATCGTCGGCGCCGCGTACCTGCTCGGGCGACGCAAAGGCAAGAAGCGCTCGACGGTCGTCGAGGTCCGCCGCCTGTGAAGCGACTCTTCAGCCTGCAGGTCTTGAGGCTGCGCGGCCGAGCGCTGCGTGAGGGTGTGCTCGGAGGCAACAGCCGTTGGTTCGCGCTCTACGGCGTGATGGCGACCGCGAAGCTCGTCCGGCGCCTGATCGCCTCCAAACCGGTGATAGAGCGCTTCGAGCTTGCGCCGGGTCAGACGATCGTGATCACCGAGCTCGCGGGCTCGGAGCAGTTCCAGTCGCGGTCGTAGGACACGCGCCGATAGGTTCGCGGGCGGGCCGCTCGGCCTCGTAGAATCGCGCGGGTGAAGGTCGTGCTACGCAACCCGAACCGCGAGCTCGACGTGCGCGGCCCGATCACGGTGATCGCGCTCCTCAACCGCCTCGACCTCGAACGTGAGACCGTGCTCGTCATCAACGGCGACACGCTCGTCCCTGGCGACGCGCTTCTGGCCGACACCGACGTGATCGAGATCCGTCCCGTGATCTCGGGCGGGGCGAGCTGAGGTGAAGTGCCGCGTCTGCCGTGAGCCGGCCGTCATCGACGTACGCCGCCAGAACGCGAACTACTGCCAGGAGCACTTCCTGCGCATGTGCCGCGACCAGGTCGCCAAGGCGATCAGCGAGCACCACATGATCGAGCCGGGCGAGAAGGTGCTCGTGGCCGTATCCGGAGGCAAAGACTCGCTCGCCGTCTGGGACATCCTGCACGAGCTCGGCTACGACGCCGACGGGTACTGCATCAGCTTGGGCATCGGCCCGTACTCCGACGAGTCGACCGGCTATGCCAGGCGCTTCGCCGAGGCACGCGGCCTGGTGCTGCGCACGACGAGCCTGCGCGACGATCACGGCTTCGACGTCCCGACAGCGGCCGCGATCACGAGACGGGTTCCGTGCTCGGCATGCGGGCTGTCGAAGCGCCACCTCTTCGATCGCGAGGCTCGCACCGGCGGTTACGACGTCGTCGTCACCGGCCACAACCTCGACGACGAGGCCGCTGTCCTGCTGGGCAACGTGCTGCGGTGGCAGACCGAGTATCTGGGGCGCCAGCTCCCCGTGCTGCCAGCGCGCGACGGCTTCCCACGCAAGGTCAAGCCCCTCGTGCGCCTCGGCGAGCGCGAGATGGCGGCGTACTGCGTGCTGCGAGGGATCGACTACATCGTCGAGGAGTGCCCGATGGCCGCTGGCAACAAGCACCTCGGCTACAAAGCTGCGCTCAACGCCATCGAAGCGCAGAGCCCCGGCTCGAAGCACGACTTCTACTTCGGCTTCCTCGCGCGCGCATCGGAGCACTTCACCTCGGAGGCCGAGGCTGAGCGCGAGGGGCTCGCGCCCTGCGCGCGCTGTGGGTCGCCGACGACCGGAGGAACCTGCGCGTTCTGTCGCCTCGTCGAGCGCACCGACGGGCACGCGCCCGTCGCGCTCGGACCACGGCGCGGCCGCCGCGGGGCCAGGACGCCGACGTGAGCCGCGAGCTCGGGGTCGGCGAGCTGGTGCTCCTCATCGATGGCAAGGATCGTCGCTACCTGGTCACCCTGAGCGACGGTGGCGAGTTCCACAGCCATACGGGGATCCTCCAGCACTCCCAGCTCATCGGCGCCGAGGAGGGCGCGACCTTGCGCTCGAGCCGAGGCTCGCGCTTCACGGTGTTCCGGCCATCGCTCGCCGACTTCGTGTTGAAGATGCCGCGAGGCGCGCAGGTGATCTACCCCAAGGATCTCGGTCCGATCCTGATGCTCGCCGACATCTTCCCGGGAGCGCGGGTGCTCGAATCAGGTGTCGGCTCGGGCGCTCTCTCGATGACGATGCTACGCGCCGGAGCAGAGATCGTGGGCTATGAACTGCGCGGCGACTTCGCGGAGCGTGCACAGATGAACGTGCGTCGGTTCCTCGGCGACGACGCCGCTTGTCGTTATGCGGTCGAGATGCGCAACGCCTATGACGGCATCGACGAAGTCGAGCTCGACCGTGTCGTGCTCGACTTGCCCGAGCCTTGGCAGGTGGTGAAGCCGGCGGAACGCGCGCTTCGAGCAGGCGGCATCCTCGTCGCGTACACGCCATCGATCGTGCAGGCGGTGCAGCTGCGCGAGACCCTCGACGCGAGCAGCTTCGCCATGGCAGAGACGATCGAGGTGCTGCATCGTTCGTGGCACATCGAGGGGCAGTCGGTGAGACCCGACCATCGCATGGTCGCGCATACCGGCTTTCTCACCTCGGCGCGGTTGCTGCGCGCTGCCGACTGAGTGGACGCCCTCGACATCGCCCTCGTGGTCCTTGCCAGCGCAGCCGCGGCCGGCGGCTGGCGCGCTGGCTTCACGACGCGTGTGGCGTCGTGGCTCGGGGTGGTGGTCGGCACGTTCCTCGCCAGCCGGCTGTTGCCCACCGTCGTCGAGCACCAACTCGGCACGAACACGAACAGCCTGCTGCTGCTCGTCGTGGTGATCCTGTTCGCCGGCGCTGTGCTCGGTCAGGTCACGGGGATGGTGATCGGTCTGCGCATGCGAGTTGCCATCCCGAGCGGGCCGGCGCAGCGCGTCGATCGGGTGAGTGGCGCCGCGGCTGGGTTCCTCGGGGTCATGCTCGCGTTCTGGTTGCTGCTCCCCACGATGGCCGACACGCCCGGCTGGGCGTCGCAACAAGCTCGTGCTTCCTACCTTGCGGGGTTCGTGCACGACCGTCTTCCCGAGCCGCCCGACACGGTCAGGGCGCTACGCCGACTCGTCGGTGTCGACATCTTCCCCCGCGTGCTCGACGGGTTGGGCGCTGCGCCGGCCCTGGGGGCACCGCCCCCCGAGAGCGGCGTCGATGCTGGCATCGCGCAGCAGGCAGCAGCTTCGACTGTCCAGGTGGAGTCGCAGGCATGCTCGAGGGTTCGCGAGGGGAGTGGGGTCGTTCTCGGCGACGGGCTCGTGGTGACGAACGCTCACGTCGTCGCAGGCAGCGAGCGAACGCGCGTCTTTCGCCATCCTGATGGTGAAGAGCGTGACGCCACGATCGTTGCCTTCGACGCAGCGCACGACGTCGCCGTGCTCCGAGTGCCCGACATCGAGCGGGCGCCGCTGCGCATCGACGACGGCTCGTTCGGCGAGGGTGGTGTCGGTGCCGTCTTCGGGCATCCGCTGGGCGGCCCGCTGGAGCTCCAGCCCTTTGCCGTCGGCCGCGAGGTGCGCGCGACGGGTCGCGATATCTACGACGAGGCTCGCACCGAGCGCAAGGTGTTCTTCCTGGCCTCGCACCTCCAGCCGGGCGACTCAGGCGGCGCGCTCGTCGACGGTCGCGGCGTCGTGGTCGGACTGGCGTTCGCCATCGCTCCCGACGATCCCGATGTCGCCTACGCGCTGACGGTTGAGGAGATCAACCCCGTCCTCGCCAGCGCCGGCACAACCCCCGTCGACCCAGGCCCCTGCCTCGGCTGACCCAGACCGCAGCCAAGTCAGCCGTCGACCTCGATGAAGATGCACTCGCCGGGGCATTCCTCGGCCGATTCGATCGTGGCCTCTTCCTGCCCGGCCGGCACAACAGCCAAGCCGTCCGCGCCCTGGGGGTTGCCCTGGGCGGTTGCGTAGATCTTGCTGCCTTCCTTGACGTACGCGAGGCCGTCGTCGAGGAGGGTGAAGACATCTGGAGCGATCTCCTCGCAGAGACCGTCGCCGGTGCAGAGATCCTGGTCGATCCAGACCTTCATCCTTGGTTCCTCTCGTGCGAAGAAGACAGAGCCGCTGGTGGCGCTGGAGCGTATCTTGCGCCGTTGCGGACACTGTAACCGGGCGAAGCCAATAACCACGGTGACACTCGGGAGTATCTGGTCGCACCCTGTAGCGTTCCGACCGCTCGCGTGGCGATCGGCTCCCAAGGGGGCCGGTGTATGGTCGCCTCGGCGGCCCCGGAGCGTAGGAGGTGGTCCCCGTCGACGAGCTGGAGTCACAGGCCGAGTTGACCCGACTGTACGAGCAGGCCGGCGTGCTCGAGGAGGAGGTCACCACGCTGCGCAAGCGCCTCCAGGACGCCCCCAAACGGGTGCGCACCCTCGAAGAGCGCTTGCTCGAGACCAAGGGGCAACTCGCCCAGGCCGTCGCCCAGAACGAGAAGCTCACCTACACGTTGCGCGAAGCGCGCGAGCACATCGCCGCGCTGCGTGACGAGGTCGACAAGCTCACCCGGCCGCCATCCGCGTACGGCACGCTGCTCGGTCGCAACGAAGACGGAACCGTCGATGTGTACTCCGGCGGCCGCAAGATGCGCGTGACGCTGCACCCTGAGCTCGAAGACGAACTCCTCGAGCGCGGCGCTGAGGTCGTCCTCAACGAGTCGCTGAACGTCGTCATGGCTCGCACGGGCGAGCTCACAGGTGAGGTGGTGACGCTGAAGGAGCTCCTCGACGACGGCGAGCGTGCCCTCATCGTCGGACGCGCCGACGAGGAGCGCGTCGCCGAGCTGGCCGACTCGCTGCGCGGCGAGAAGCTGCGGTCTGGCGACATGGTCCTGCAAGATGGCCGCTCCGGCCTGCTGCTCGAGAAGCTTCCGCGACCCGAGGTCGAGGAGCTCGTCCTCGAAGAGGTGCCCGACATCTCCTACGAGGACGTCGGCGGGCTCGACTCGCAGATCGAGATGATCGCTGACGCGGTGGAGCTGCCGTTCCTGCACCACGAGCTCTTCGCCGAGTACCGCTTGCCTGCCCCGAAGGGCATCCTCCTCTACGGCCCCCCGGGGTGTGGCAAGACGCTCATTGCGAAGGCCGTCGCGAACTCCCTCGCCAAGAAGGTCGCTGAAGTGTCAGGCGACAAGCACGCCCGGAGCTACTTCCTCAACATCAAGGGCCCCGAGCTGTTGAACAAGTACGTCGGTGAGACCGAACGCCAGATTCGGCTTGTGTTCCAGCGAGCGCGCGAGAAGAGCGAGGAGGGCTGGCCCGTCATCGTGTTCTTCGACGAGATGGACTCCATGTTCCGCACTCGCGGCACGGGCATCAGCTCCGACATGGAGTCCACGATCGTGCCCCAGCTGCTCGCCGAGATCGACGGCGTCGAGACGCTCAAGAACGTCATCGTCATCGGCGCGTCCAACCGTGAGGATCTCATCGACCCCGCGATCCTGCGCCCCGGGCGCCTCGACGTGAAGATCAAGATCGAACGCCCGGACGAAGGCGCCGCCGCGCAGATCTTCGGCCGCTACCTGACGACCGACCTGCCCCTCGACGTCGACGAGGTGCAGACGCTCGGCGGTGGCGATTCGGCCAAAGCCGTCATGGCGATGATCGAACGCACCGTCGAGGAGATGTACTCCGACGCCGAACGCAATCGCTTCCTCGAGGTGACGTACCAGAACGGCGACAAGGACATCATGTACTTCAAAGACTTCTCCTCCGGCGCCATGATCGAGAACATCGTGCGCCGCGCGAAGAAGCTGGCGATCAAGCGCCAGATCGCCGGTGAGCCGGCTGGCATTCGCACAGATGACCTGCTGCGTTCGATCGCCCAGGAGTTCAAGGAGCACGAGGACCTCCCGAACACGACCAACCCCGACGACTGGGCAAAGATCTCTGGCAAGAAGGGTGAGCGGATCGTCTACATCCGCACGCTCATCAAGACCGCCGACGACAACGAGACCGAAGGCGGCCGCTCCATCGAGCGCGTGGCCACAGGGCAATACCTGTAACGCCGATAGGTTCAGGGCATGGCGCTGCGCAAGGTCCTCGGGGTCGAGACCGAGTACGGCATCCTCGTGCGGGGGGCTGCCGACTCGAACCCGATCGCGGCGTCGAGCGTGCTCATCAACGCCTACGTCAACGAGGTGGCGCGCCAGGCTTCCTCTGACCACGCCGGCCAGGCCAAGGTCGGCTGGGACTTCGAGGACGAGCACCCCGGCAACGACGCCCGTGGCTTCGCACCAGAGGGCACCCGGGCGCCCGAGGTCGAGACCCACCTCGTGAACGCGGTGCTCACCAACGGCGCGCGTTACTACGTCGACCACGCGCACCCCGAGCTGTCAACGCCCGAGTGCGCCGACCCCCGCACGGTCGTCGTGTTCGATCGGGCAGCTGAGCTGATCCTGCAGCGCTCGATGGTCGCCGCGACCCGCACCTTGCCCGAGGGCCAGGAGATCGTCGTCTACAAGAACAACTCCGACCGCAAGGGCAACAGCTACGGCACCCATGAGAACTACCTCATGGATCGAGCCACCCCTTTCGGGCGCATCGTCGCAGGGGTCATGCCCCACTTCATCAGCCGCCAGATCTACTGCGGCGCTGGCAAGGTCGGCACGGAGGCACCGGGGCTGACAGCGACCGAGGTGCCATTCCAGCTCACGCAGCGCGCTGACTTCTTCGAAGAGGAGGTCGGGCTCGAGACGACGCTGAAGCGACCCATCGTCAACACGCGAGACGAGCCACACGCTGACGCGCAGAAGTATCGCCGCCTGCACGTGATCGTCGGCGATGCAAATCTCTCGGAGGTCGCGACCTTCCTCAAGGTGGGCACCACAGCACTCGTCCTGTCGATGATCGAGGACGACTACCTGCCGCGCGACCTCAGCTTCCGCGCTCCCGTCGCCACTCTGCGAAACGTGTCCTACGACCTGTCGCTGCGTCGCCCTCTCGAGCTGGTGACCGGCTCGACGATCACCGCTCTCGAGGCGCAGTGGGAGTACCTCGACCGGGCGAAGAAGTACGGCGAGGAGCACGGCCTCGAGTGCATCGGTGGCGACGTCATCGGCGGCGAAGTCGTGCGGCGTTGGGAGGCGGTGCTCACCGGCCTCGAAACCGACCCCTCGACACTTGCCGACCAACTCGACTGGGTGGCGAAGCACCGGCTCCTCAACGGTTACCGGGAGCGTCACGGGCTCGAGTGGAACAATGCGCGGCTGGCCGCGATGGATCTGCAGTACCACGATCTGCGGCCCTCGAAGTCGCTCGCCGCGCGGGTTGGCTTGCAGCGCCTCACCACCGATGCCGAGGTCGAGCTCGCGGTCGGCGAGCCGCCTCCCGACACCCGCGCCTACTTCCGCGGGGCGTGCCTTCGGAAGTGGGGCGACGCGATCGTCGCCGCGAACTGGGACAGCCTCGTGTTCGACATCGGAGGCGATCCGCTCAGGCGGGTGGCGATGATGGAACCGATGCGCGGCACTCGAGCCACGGTCGGTAGCTTGATCGACGAGTGTTCGACCGCCGCCGAGCTCCTCGCGCGGCTGGGATCCTGAGGACGTGATGTAGCCCATGGCAGAGCGAGAGCAGAAGAAGCGCCAAGCGCCCGCCAAGCAGGACGAGACGCTCGAGGAGGCCCCCGCCAAGAGCGAGAGCGGCGAGAAGATCAAGGCCGAGCTCGACGATCTCCTCGATGAGATCGACGAGGTCCTCGAGTCGAACGCAGAGGACTTCGTGAAGGCCTACGTCCAAAAGGGTGGGCAGTAGCGCCACCCATGACGCTGCCGACCTTCACGCCCGGAGCCGACCCCGGCCCGAGCTTCCACGAGCTCCTCCGACGCCAAGGCGCGTTGCCCGAGATCTCACAGCTGGACGCGCGCGACCGCATCGAGATCACCCACGGCACCACCGTGGTCTCGATTCGCTACGCCGACGGGGTGGTCATGGCCGGCGACCGTCGCGCCACTTCGGGCAACCTCATCTCGCACCGGACGATGGAGAAGGTGTATCCAGCGGATCGCCACAGCGGGGTTGCCATCGCTGGGGCTGCGGGACCTGCCATGGACATGGTCAAGCTGTTTCAGCTGCAGCTCGAGCACTACGAGAAGGTCGAGGGCGTCGAGCTGAGCCTCGAGGGGAAGGCCAACCAGCTCTCGGGCATGGTGCGCAGCAACTTGCCCGCAGCCATGCAGGGCTTCGTCGTCGTCCCGCTCTTCGCGGGCTACGACCTGCGCCGCCGCTCCGGACGGCTGTTCCAGTACGACGTCACCGGTGGCCGTTACGAGGAGACCAACTTCGCGACCACCGGTTCGGGCAGCTTGCACGCCGGAACCGTCATCAAGCTCGGATACCACGAGGCGCTCACCCGCGAGCAGACGCTCGACTTGGCGATCTCCGCGCTCTTCAACGCTGCAGACGAAGACTCGGCCACCGGCGGTCCCGACCTCGTCCGTGGCATCTACCCGACCATGGCCACCATCACCGACGCGGGGTTCACCCGGGTCGAGGAGCCCGAGATCGCCGAGCGCTTCCGATTGCTCGTCGATCGGTTGTCGACGCCCGAGTCGGTGGCAAACCTCGGCGCTGCGCCGACGATGAACGATGGTGGCTCCAAGTGAGCATGCCCTTCTACGTCTCGCCCGAGCAGGTGATGAAAGACCGGGCCGACTACGCGCGCAAGGGGATCGCCCGGGGTCGCTCGCTCGCAGCTTTGCGCTTCCACGGCGGCATCGTCGTCGTCGCGGAGAACCCGTCGAACACGTTGCGCAAGGTCAGCGAGATCTACGACCGCATCGCGTTCGCTGGGGTCGGGCGCTACAGCGAGTTCGACCAGCTGCGCATCGCAGGGGTTCGCCACGCCGATCTCAAGGGCTACAGCTACAGCCGCGAGGACGTCGACGCCCGAAGCCTCGCGAACGCCTATGCGCAGATCCTCAACCAGGTCTTCACGCATGAGATCAAGCCGCTCGAGGTCGAGATCCTCGTGGCCGAGGTCGCGCTCGATCCGCACGGCGCGGATCAGCTCTTTCACATCCTCTACGACGGCACGGTGATGGACGAAGGCCGCTTCAGCGTGCTCGGCGGTGAGGCCGAAGCCATCACGAACAGGATGGAGGACGGCTTCGTCGAGGGCCTGTCGCTCAGCGACGCCGTCGCAGTGGCCGTGCACGCGCTCGCCGGACCCGATCGAGCGTTGACGGCCGACGACCTCGAGGTCGCCGTGATCGACCGCACCCACGGCCGGCGCGCCTTTCGTCGCATCGAGAACGATGAGCTGGTCGCGCTCGTGCCGGCGGCCCCTCAAGTCGAGTCGCAGCCCGAGGCCGCACCCGAGTAGCGCCGGCTCGTCAGATGCGGGCGCCCATGCGGGCGAGCGCGAAGAGCAGGACGAGGGCGAGAACCACCCCGACCACGAGGACGTCACGGACCGACATTGCGTGGGTTTCGTGTTCGGGGCGCGGCGCGAGTGTGGCTTCGAGCTCGTCGATGAGCAGCAACGCGCGTGCGTCGTCGATGTCGTCGGCGTCGACGAGCACATCGATCGGACCGAGCGCGAACGGACCGTCGACCGAGCCCCGCAGCTCCCACACGATGCCTTCCGCGCCGAGGCGAGCGGCGATGAGCTTCGCCTCCATGGGCGAAGAGGCCGTGAGGAGTCCGACCATGCGAAGCGAAGCCACGACCAGACGGTACCCGTGGTCATCCGTGACCGCAGCGGGTGGCCGATAGGTTGACGTCGACATGGAGCGGCGCATCTTCGGCCTCGAGAACGAGTACGGCGTCACGTGCACGCTGCGCGGTCAGCGGCGCTTGAGCCCTGATGAGGTGGCCCGCTACCTCTTTCGACGGGTCGTGTCGTGGGGGCGCAGCTCGAACGTCTTCCTCGCAAACGGGGCGCGCCTCTACCTCGACGTCGGCTCCCACCCGGAGTACGCGACACCTGAATGCGACTCGATCCTCGATCTCGTCACCCACGACAAGGCTGGCGAGCGCATCCTCGAGCAGTTGCTCGCCTCGGCCGAGCAGCGCCTTCGCGAGGAGGGCATACGAGGGGTCATCTACCTCTTCAAGAACAACACCGACTCGGCTGGCAACAGCTACGGCTGCCACGAGAACTACCTGACCTCGCGACGCGACGACTTCGGCCACTACGCCGAGGTGCTGATCCCGTTCTTCGTGTCCCGTCAGATCTATGCGGGTGCTGGGAAGGTCCTGCAGACAGCGCGGGGCGCGATGTATTGCATCGCGCAGAGGGCGGAGCACATCTGGGAGGGCGTGTCGTCCGCGACGACGCGCAGCCGACCGATCATCAACACCCGCGATGAGCCTCACGCTGATGCCGAGCGCTACCGCCGGTTGCACGTGATCGTCGGCGACTCGAACATGAGCGAGTACTCGACTTTCCTGAAGGTCGGGACGACGTCGATCTTGCTGCGGATGCTCGAGGATCCCTCCGTCGTGCTGCGCGACATGACGCTCGAGAACCCGATCCGCGCGATCCGCGAGATCAGCCACGACATGACCTGCACGCGCCGTGTCCGCCTCGCAAACGGGCGCGAGCTCTCGGCCCTCGAGATCCAGGGCGAGTACCTCAACCGAGCCATGCGCTACGCGGAGACCAAGGGGCTCTCGCCGCTCGAGCAACGAGCGCTCGACATGTGGGAGCACTGCCTCACCACGATCGAGGACAACCCCCTGAAGCTCGACCGCGAGTGCGACTGGGTCATCAAGCACAACCTGATCGAGGCCTACCGAGCCAAGCACGACCTACCCCTCGCCCACCCTCGGGTAGCGCTGGTCGACCTCCAGTACCACGACGTCAACCGCGAGCGCGGCCTCTTCTACCGGATGCAGGCCCGCGACCTGGTCGAGCGGATGTGCACCGACGAAGCGATCGACGAGGCCGTCGAGACACCGCCGCAGACGACGCGCGCTCGGTTGCGCGGCGAGTTCATCCGCAGGGCCAAGGAGCGCAAGCGCGATTACACCGTTGACTGGGTGCACCTGAAGCTCAACGACCAGGCTCAGCGCACCGTGCTGTGCAAGGACCCGTTCAAGTCGCGCGACGAGCGGGTCGAGAAGCTCATCGCGTCGTTGTAGGAACGCGCCATGGCTGGCACTGCGGCGAAGCTCGAAAGGCTCCTGAACCTGACGGCCGCGCTCCTCGAGACGAGCCGTCCCCTCACCGCAGCGGAGATCGCTAGGCGCGTGCCCGGGTACCCGGAAGGGTTGAGCGCATTCCGGCGAGCGTTCGAGCGTGACAAGGAGGAACTGCGCGACATGGGCATCCCGGTCACGATCGTCGAGGTCCTCGACAGCGCGGCGCCCGAGAGCGGCTACCACATCCGCAAGTCCGACTACTACCTGCGCGATCCCGGTTTGGAAGCCGACGAGCTCGCCGCCCTGCACCTGGCCGCTGGTGCCGTGCGCCTCGACGGTATCGAGGGCACGGGGGCGCTGTGGAAGTTGGGCGGGGTCCCGCACTCGACCAAGGTGCGCAACGCCATCGAGCGAGACCAGGTGCACATCGCGTCGCTCCCAGCCGACGCTGCGGTCGTCACCGTGTTCGAAGCTGTTGCCGAGCGAAGGGCGATCTCCTTCAGCTACCGCGACGAGGCTCGCACCGTCGACCCGTACCGGCTCGACTTCCAGCGCGGCCGCTGGTACGTCACCGGCTACGACCACCTCCGTGCCGCCGAACGCAACTTCCGTCTCGACCGCATCGAGGGCGCTGTGACCCCGGGCCCGCCTCGATCGTTCGAGCGGCCGAGCACGGAGACCCCCGGCGCGCAGCGCGAGCCATGGGAGCTCGGGGAGGGCGACGCCGTGCGGGGGCGGGTGCTCGTCGACGCGGCGCAAGCCGCTCTCGCCATCAACGTCGTTGGCGAACATGCTCTCGTCGAGGAGCGCGACGATGGCGCCGTCGTCCTCGAGCTCCCGGTGACGAACATCGACGGGTTCCGTTCGTTCGTCCTTTCGTTCCTCGAGCACGCCGAGGTCCTCGGGCCGCCCGAGCTGCGAGCCGACATCGTGGCGTGGCTCGACGCGCTGATCGCGACCGGCTCGTGAACCGAATCACGGCCAGCCACCGCCTGCAGCGCCTGCTGGCCCTCGTGCCATGGGTCGCTGAGCACGACGGCCCGACCGTGCAGGAGGTCTGCGCTCGCTTCGAGCTGCGTCCGAGCGAGCTGGTCGACGAGCTCAACCTCGTCTCGCTCGTCGGGCTGCCTCCTTACACGCCCGACGAGCTCTTCGACGTCGTCATCTCCGACGACCGCGTGTTCGTGCACCTCTCGCCATCGTTCGACCGCTCGCTGCGCCTTACACCTGAACAAGCCCTCACGCTCGTTGCGGCGGGCGCGAGCCTCAGATCAGTTCCCGGGCACGACCCTGAGGGCCCCCTCGCGCGCGGTCTCGTGAAGCTGGCGAGCGCCCTCGGCGTCGACCCCGGCGCGGTGATCGACATCGACCTCGGACGGGCTGCTGCTCATGTTCTCGACACGGTGCGTGCCGCGGTGGCTGCGCGGCGCCGTCTCCGGCTCGATTACTACGTCCACGGTCGCGACGACCACACACAACGGGAGGTCGACCCGCACCGGCTGTGGGCCGACCAGGGGCAGTGGTACCTCGTCGGGTTCGACCATCTGCGGCGCGAGCAGCGCGTCTACCGGGTCGACCGCATCACGAACGCAACGACGCTTGACGCCGTCTTCGAGGCGCCTGCCGAAGAAGGCCCCACGGACTTGTTCCATCCTGGTGACGACGCCCCCCGCGTGGTGGTCGATCTCTCTCCCGAGGCTGCGTGGGTGCTCGAGGCGTACCCCACCGAGTGCGCGGAGCTCGGAGCCGAAGGTCACGCACTCGTGACCCTCGCTGTCGGCGGACGACCCTGGCTCGAGCGGCTGCTGCTGCGCCTCGGCCCCAACGCGCGCGTCGTCGACGCGGGCGCAGACCCCGGGCTCGAGCGCTGCGGGGCCGATGCCGCGGCACGCGTGCGCGCTCGCTACTGATCACGAGAACGCGCCCTTGTCGCGCGCCCGAGACCCCCACGACCGTCGAGTACCCTCGGCCAGCCGATGACCGAAGCCGACCTCACACCTGACGCCGAGTCGGCCGACGAGGCGCAGGACGCCGATGCCAACGACGCCGAGCACGCCGGCTCACGTCGCGCGCGTCGCAGGCGGTCGCGGCGCCGTGAGATCGTCGAGTGGGTCCTCGTCATCGGTGGGGCCCTGATCGTCGCTCTGGTCATCAAGGCGCTGCTCCTGCAGGCCTTCTACATCCCGTCAGCTTCGATGGAGCCAACGCTGAAGGTCGGCGACAGGGTGATCGTCAACAAGCTCAGCTACCACCTTCACGACGTCAACCGCGGCGACATCGTTGTCTTCCGCCGCCCGGCCGATCACGCCACGTCGGTGCAGGTCAAGGCCTGCGATGGGCGCACGATCACCATCTCGCGCACGAGCTCGCTGGCCGACGAGAAGATCGACGACCTCATCAAGCGCGTCGTCGCGTTGCCCGGCGAGACCATCGACCGAAGAGACGACGGGCACCTCTACGTGAACGGGCAGCTCCTCAGCGAGCCCTACGTGAAACAGACCAACGGCGTCTCCGATCAGACGCCGCGGTTCGGCTTTGACGCGCAGTGCATCGTGGTTCCCGACCATCAGGTGTTCGTGCTCGGCGACAACCGCCAGAACTCCCAAGCCTCCAACTACTTCGGCCCGATCGACGAGAGCCTCATCGTCGGGCGGGCGTTCGTGCGCGTCTGGCCACTTGGCAGCTTCTCGACCCTGTGACGCGCGACGAGCTCAGCGCGACTTCCTGAGCCGATCGACCATCCGGTCGACGTGGTCGCTGTACACGCCGTCGATCCCCGCGTCGAGGAGCTGGTCGAGCACGCGCTCGAGCTGCGCATCCCAACCGAGGCACAACACGCCGAAGCGATGGAAGAGCGTCGTGAGCCCGCCCGACCAGTCCGACGCATGGAGGTTCACCGCATCGATGCCCGCTGCGGCCAGTTGGGCCGCTCGGCGCTCCGGGCCCTGTCGCATCGCTTTGAGCCGCGTCGAGTCGACCAGGTGGACCTCAGGGCACGTGGCACGCCACGAGGCGACGAGCGTCCAGTCGTGATGGCACAGCCAGAGCCGTTCGCTCGCGCCAGCGGCACGTGCTGCAGCGACAACAGCCTCGAGCGCTGCCGGATCCTTGACGTCGAGCGAGAGCTCGAAGGCGATCCCGCACTCTGCATAGAGCTCGGTCAGCGTCGGGATGTGAGGCGGCAGCTCGGCCCGAAGCGCCTCGGCGATCCCCTTTCGGCTGAGTCGTCCGCCGATGACGCCATCGTGATCGAGGACGGCAACGCCATCCGCGCTCAGCCACACGTCGCTCTCGAGGCCCACGGCACCGAGTCGCAGCGCCAGGCGAAACGACTCCAACGTGTTCTCGGGGGCGTGCGCGCGAGCGCCCCGATGCGCGAAGCCGACCGGTGGCGTGAGGATCGAGGGATGCGCGGCGACACCGAGACCGGAGCATATTGGGCCGCACCCGCCCCCAAACGCTGCGCGACAGCACTGCCTGGGCTCATCCGTTGCGCCCTTGCGCTGCGTACAGTCTTGTCGTGAGCCCGCTGTGGGTCCTGCCCCTCCTCGTCGTCAGCCTCGGTGCTGCACTGGTCGCTCGGGCCGTGCGGAACACGGCCGCGGCTGCAGCGCAGCTGACGGCAAGCTCCGCAGCGCTGGCCGAGCT
>JBPCON010000057.1:0-7180 GCA_051000215.1 Acidimicrobiales bacterium | reverse complement strand
CGGTCGTCCGAGGCGTGCCATGGTGTCCCTCCGATGTTGGTCGACAACACCGGAAGAACGCGACCCGTTCAGCAAAATTCCCGATCAACCAACATTTCTTGTCGGAACAACCGGACAGGACACTAGGACGCGCGCGGATAGGTGAGCGTCCCCCGCTCAAAGTCAAACCGGTTACTCCACTCTTGCCGGCCTCGCCGGCGGGCCGTTCGGGCCCCGGCCTCGCCGATCCGCTCTGCCTCCTAGTCTGCGCGGATGGTGTCCGAGCTCTTCGACCCCGATGCGTGGCAACCCGTCGACGGGTTCGCGTTCCGCGACATCACCTACCACCGCGCCAACGAACAGGGCACGGTTCGCATCGCGTTCGACCGGCCCGAGGTCCGCAACGCCTTTCGACCTCAGACCGTGGACGAGCTGTACCGGGCTCTCGATCACGCTCGCCAGTCCGGCGACATCGGCTGCGTGCTGCTCACCGGCAACGGCCCTTCGCCGCGCGACGGCGGCTGGGCGTTCTGCTCGGGCGGCGATCAGCGCATCCGCGGAAAGGACGGCTACCGGTACGCGGAGGGCGACACGGCCGACACCATCGATCCGGCCCGGACAGGCCGCTTGCACATCCTCGAGGTGCAACGGCTCATCCGCTTCATGCCGAAGGTCGTCATCTGTGTCGTGCCCGGTTGGGCTGCCGGTGGAGGCCACAGCCTGCACGTCGTCGCCGATCTGACCATCGCGAGCCGTGAGCACGCACGGTTCAAGCAAACCGATGCCGACGTCGCGTCCTTCGACGGCGGTTTCGGGTCGGCCTACCTGGCTCGCCAGGTCGGGCAGAAGTTTGCTCGCGAGATCTTCTTCCTCGGTCGTGAGCACTCAGCCGAGGATGCGAAGCGCATGGGCATGGTCAACGAGGTGGTCGCCCACGCTGAGCTCGAGCGGACAGCGCTCGAGTGGGCGGCGCAAGTCAACGCGAAGAGCCCGACGGCCCAGCGGATGCTCAAGTTCTCCTTCAACCTCATCGACGATGGGCTCGTCGGTCAGCAGGTGTTCGCAGGCGAAGCCACCAGGCTTGCCTACATGACCGACGAGGCCGCAGAGGGTCGAGATGCCTTCCTCGAGAAGCGCCCGCCCGATTGGTCTCCTTACCCGTGGCACTACTGACGCTTGCCAGGCCGAGGCGCTGCGTCCCCTTCGTGTCGCTACCCTTCGCCCTGGAGGTGTGAGCGATGGTCCTGGTGTGGGTGGTGCTCGGCATCGGGTTCCTTCTCTTCGAGCTTCATCACCTCGCCTTCTACGCCCTCTTCGTCGCTGTTGGTTGCTTTGCCGCGGCGGCGGCCGCCGTGGTCGGGCCCGAGGCATACATCGCGCAGGCCCTCGTCGCCTCTGCCGCATCGGTCGCCGGCGTCGCTCTGGTGCGGCCGTCGTTGCGCGCCGCGTACGTGCGACGCCATCCCGGTGCGCTCGTGTCGAGGGGCGTGCACGGTGGGCTCATCGGTCAGGAGGCCATGACCCTCGACGAGATCGGCGACGCCCACGCCGTCGGCCACGTGCGCCTCGTCGGCGAGCGTTGGCTCGCGGTCTCTGAATCGGGCACGACCATCGCGGCCGGCACGACCGTGATCATCACAGCGGTGCGCGGAACCACTCTCGTCGTCTGGCCCGTCGACGCTCTTCACACGCCCCCGAGCACCCTCGGCCCGGCAGACCCCAACAGGAACTAGGTCACATGGACGCATCGATCGTCGCCCTGATACTCGGCGCCTTCATCTTCCTCGTCGTCATCGTCGTCTTCTCGCAGTCGGTGAACATCGTGCAGCAGGGCCAAGTGGGTGTCGTCAAGCGTCTCGGCGAGTACAAGCGCACGCACGAGCCCGGCCTCACCCTCATCACGCCGTTCGTCGAGTCGCTCCAGCGTGTCGACATGCGAGAGATACCGCGCCCCGGCGACCGCCAGGACGTCATCACCAAGGACAACGTCGTCGTCACCGTGAACGCAACGATCTTCACCCAGATCGTCGACGCCAAGTCCGCCCTGTTCAGCGTCGCCAACTTCGACATCGGCATCGACGCGCTCGCTCGCACGGCGCTGCGTTCCGTCATCGGCACGATGTCGCTCGACCAGGCCCTGTCGGAGCGCGAGCGCATCAACACCGACGTGCAGCAGCAGATGGAGGCCGTCACCGACAAGTGGGGCATCCGCATCAGTCGCATCGAGATCGTGGAGATCGCTCCCCCACCGAAGATCCTCGAGGCGTTGGCCCTCCAGAAGCAGGCCGACCAGGAGAAGCGGGCGAAGATCCTCCAGTCCGAGGGCTTGCAGCAGTCCGCTGTCAACATGGCGACGGGCGAGGCCGAGGCGGCGATCAAGGCCGCCGAAGGTCAGAAGACCGCAGCGATCTTGCGCGCCGAAGGCAACCGCCAGGCAGCGATCCTCGAAGCCGAAGGGCGCTCCCAGGCGATCGCCACGGTCTACGGCGCGATAGCGGCGCAGGATCCGAACCCTGCCCTCGTTGCGATCCTGCAACTCGACACGCTCGCCAAGTTCGCCGAGAGCGGCAACAACACCACCCTCGTTCCCTACGAGAGCGCAGGCCTGCTCGGCGCTGCACAGGCGTTGCGCAGCGTGCTCGAAGCCGCGCCGAAGCAGCCCCGCTAGGCGCCGTCCACCTCGCGCTGCGCTATCCACGCGTCTGCGAGCACGGCGAGGAGCGCGAGCACCCCGACGCGCAGAGCCACGGCGCCTGGCATGGCGTGGCGCCCCGGTTCGAACACCGAACCGAGCCACGCGAGGAAGACGTAGGGCAGCACCGACGCGAGGGTGAGGAGCGGGACGAGGCGACGCTGGTCGGCGCCCAGCCGGCTGCGGGCCGACGCTGTCGCGATGAGCGCCAACGCGCACAACGCGAGGATCGAGCCGGTCCGACCAGGGTCGAACAGCACATCCTCGAGCACCGGTGGGAGCACCGGGCGCGCTCGGCCGTATGCCTCAGCAGGCGAAAGGAGCACCGGGCGTAGCGAGTGTGGCTCGGCGTAGGTCGCCCGTTCCTCGAGCAGGTCTCCATATGGTCCGGTGATCGCGGCTGCCGGGTGCGTCAACAGGTAATGGGCGTATGTCGCGAGCCCTTGGGACTCGACCCACCGCTCGAAGCTGGGCACGGCCTGGAGGGCCTCTCTGGGAACCGACTGCCCCGGCGCGAACTGCGTGAGTGCCGGCATGCCCTCCGCGACGAACCACGATCGAGCCGAGTCGTCGGGCAGGATGCGCCCGCCGATGACCCCTGCGAGGTTCTCGTTCGCCGTGTCCTCGTTCCGTCGGTCGGCTGCGACTCCGAGTGCGGCGATCACGACGAGCCCGGCTGCGAGCACGAGCGAGCGGCCAGCGCCGCGACGGACGGCTGCCACGATGAGCGCCACGATCGCGAAGATGACGACGAGGTAGACGTGCAGCTCACGGGCGAACGTCCACAAGAGGGTGACGCCGAACGCGGCCGTGACGGCACCCGGCGTCGGGCTGCGTCGTAGGTGCATGCATGCGGCGATGAGCAGCACGGTGAGCGAGATCGTGATCGAGTCCGACAGGATCGCGCTGTCCCAGTTGGTGACCTGAGTCGTGAGCCCACACGAGAGGATCGTCGCAAGCGCCGCGAGCCTGACCCGCCGGTCAGCGACGTCGCGGGCGACCACGAGGGCGAGGACGACCCATGCGAGCGCGCTGATCGCCGCCTGCTCGACGACGCGCCACCCGTCCGACGGCATGAGCGCGTAGAGGAGCGGGACGGTGAACGACCGCCGAGCACCTCCCAGCACGTCGAGGTGCCGGTAGTCGGCCGAGTCGACGTAGACGAGCGGGGTGAAGCGGATGGCCAAGATGCGCAGCACCGAGAAGCCCGCAACGAGGCCGACCACGGCGCGATCCCCCCGGGCTCGCCTGGGCGACGTCTCGTCGGGCACCGCCATCGAAGTGATCTTCGCGTAGCGTCGCAACCTCATGGTCGATGACCTCGCCTCCGGCGATCGAGCGGTGAGCGCACCCCGGCTTCTCCTCGGGCTTCCCGCGGGCACCAATGAGGGAGCGGGCGACCCCCAGGCACTCATCGCCATCGCTGAGCTGGCCGAGGCGACGGGATGTGACGGCGTGGTCATCGCCGACCATGTGTTGATCGGGGCCCACACCGATCGGTATCCGTGGGGCACCTTTCCCTTCCCGCCGGAGGCTCCTTGGCTCGAGCCGCTCACCGTGCTCACCGCTCTCGCTGCGCGCACGCGAACGCTCGAGCTGACCACGGGCATCCTCATCGTGCCGTTGCGCCCCGCTGCGCTGCTGGCCAAGATCGTCGCCACGATCGATCGGCTCTCGGGCGGGAGGCTGGTGCTCGGCGTCGGGACCGGCTGGCAGGAGGAGGAGCTGGCCGCGCATGGGCTCGACTACGCGCAGCGCGGCGCCCTTCTCACCGACCACATGGCTGCGTGTCGGGCGCTGTGGACGGATGCACCGGCCACGTTCTCGTCGCCTTCGGTCGCGTTCGACACCGTGTGGTCCGAGCCGCGTCCCATTCGACGCGGCGGACCCCGGGTTCTCTTCTCGGGCACGCTCACGCCTCGCAACGTGCGCCGAATCGTCGAGCTCGGCGACGGTTGGATCCCCATCATGGGATCAACGGACGACGACTTGCGAGAGGGCGTCTCGCTGCTCAGAGCACGCTACGAAACAGCCGGCCGGGATCCTGGCGACCTCGAGCTGCGAGCTCCGATGCGCCTCGTGCGTTGCGACGGCACCCTCGACATCGCAGCCACGGTCGCGGGTGCGGCCGAGCTGATCGCGCTCGGCGCGACCGAGGTGTCCATCCCCGCGCCGGTGCTCGCTCGCCTGCCGTCCGAGCTCGGTGAGCCTCTCGCCTCGCTCGCTGCTGCGTGGAGGGAGTTGCTCAGCTGAGCCGCGCGCGCAGCTCGACGTAGACGTCGCGCCCGACTACTGCGGTGAGCTCCTCGCCGAGCGATTCGACCACCGGGGTGTCACCGACGTAGGCAAGCTCACCCTCGGTGCAGCACCACGCCATCGTCTCGCCGTCGGCGCCCCAATCGGGCCGCGACCACGCTCGCACCGTTGCGACCTCCTTGCCGTCAGCGCCTTGCTCCCAGTCGACTTTGAGCGGCAACTGCCAGCAAACCGACGGCTTCCACTCGAGCGGTGAAGCGCCGTCGTCGAGCGCGGCGAGGTGCAGCGCGCAACCTGCGCCACCTGCGAAATCGGGGCGGTTGAGGAAGATGCACGCACCGTCGACGACACGGGTGTTTGTGCGCGATGCGTCGGAGAAGAAGCCTCCTCTTGCGGCCTCGCCATGCTGCTGGAAACGTGCGGGCTCGAGCGTCGCGCCGAGCGCGCCGATCATCATGGCCTCGTCCTCGTCTTCGAGCTCAGCGCCGACGGAGCAGCATCCGTGCCCGAGCTCAGGGGTCGGGTGGTCGTGGATGCCGAGACAACCCCTCCCCCAGATGCACGTCCACGACGACCGCAGGAAGCTCGTGTCGAACCGCCATGTCGTCTCGCCGTCCTCGATCTCCTCGAAGGCGTCCACTCCTTCAGCGTAGAGATCCGCATCCCGTTGTCCGCGGCCGGCGTGTTAGGGGAGTACGCGTCCACGTCGTAAGCGATCGCGAACCATCGTACGATCGAGGGAATTCCTATGACCAGCCTACGAGACCGCCCGAACACAGCGCTACTGGTGGTGGACGTGCAGAACGCTGTCGTGGCAGATGCCCACCGCCGCGACGAGGTGATCGCCAACATCAACACCTTGATCGACAATGCCCGCGTGAAGGACGTCCCCGTGATCTGGGTGCAGCACTCCGATGACAACCTTGTCGAGAACAGCGACGGCTGGCAGTACGTGCCGGAGCTGCAGCGCCAAGAATCCGAGCCCCTGGTGCACAAGAGGTACGGCGACTCCTTCGAGGACACCATCTTGGAGTCCGAGCTCGCGCAACGAGGCGTAGGCCGGCTCGTTGTCACCGGCGCACAAAGCGATGCCTGCATCCGCGCGACGATCCACGGCGCGTTCACTCGTGGCTACGACACGCTCCTCGTCAGCGACGCGCACACCACCGAGGACAACTCCGACTACGGGCTGCCACCGGCCGACAAGGTGATCGCCCACACCAACATGTACTGGACTTGGCAGGAGGCGCCCGGACGCAAGGCAAGCGTCGTCGAGACTGCCGCCGTCAACTTCGAGGCTGGCGAACACGACATCTCGTCGTGAGGGCACCCGTGGGACCGCTCGCTGGCACGCGTCGAGTTGCCGTGAGCGTGCTGGTCAGCGCTCGACGAGCAACCGCAGCTCGGCGGCGATCCCGGCGATCTCCTGGCGACCCGTCGTGACGCAGATGACGAAGTCGTAGACGGCGTCGTTCGATACGTGGGTGACCTGGATCCCGTTGATCTCCAGGAACACCGAGGTGGCGAGCCAGCCGAGACGCTTGTTGCCGTCGACGAGCGCGTGGTTCTTGACGATCGAGTGGAGCAGTGCGGCGGCCTTCGTCGAGAGGTCCGGGTAGGCGTCCGCACCGAAGGCCGTCGCTTGGGGCCGAGCAGCCGCCGATCCGAGCAGACCTAGATCGCGGATCGGTGGTGGGTCGCCGAGGAGACCCACCGCGAGGTCGACCAGGTCATCGGTGTCGAGGTACTCGAACTCCGGGCTCACCGGCCGAGGCGCTCGAGGGCCTCGGCGTGGGCGGTCTTCACCCGCTCGGCCGCCGCGGCGACCCGGGTCCGGTGCTCGCCACGGCTGACGTACTCACGCACTGCCCGTCGGGCTGCGTCCTGCATCGAAATACCCTCTTCTGTGGCGCGGTCGCGCAATGCTGCTTGCTCTTCATCCGTCAGACGCAGGGTCATGGCCACCCGCGTGATGGTATCACTCTGATACCGAAACCAACGTGGCACGTGCACACGAGCGTGTCGGAGGGGCGTTCGCTCCCTTGCGGACACGCATCGAGGTGAGGTGAAGGCGCTGGTCAGCGGTTCGGCTCGATGCGCTCCCGGATCCACGCCTCGGCCGCACCCTCGTCGATGTCACCGGCAGCGATGCCCAGCATCCACGCCACGGCGTCGTCGACCTCGGCGGCGAGTGAGCGACTGCCAGGCCAGCCGCTTGTTGCCGTCGGGTAGCGGATGGTTGCGAGCGATGCG
>JBPCON010000056.1:0-100402 GCA_051000215.1 Acidimicrobiales bacterium | reverse complement strand
CGGTCGTCCGAGGCGTGCCATGGTGTCCCTCCGATGTTGGTCGACAACACCGGAAGAACGCGACCCGTTCAGCAAAATTCCCGATCAACCAACATTTCTTGTCGGAACAACCGGACAGGACACTAGGGGAGGGCCGCGAGTCTTGCTTCGGCATACCGGTCGGCGGCCTTCGCGGGGGTGATGCCCTGCGCGTCGGCCAGCGCGAACACGCGCAGCAGCGTCTCGTGGATCGTTGCGACACGAGCGAACGCACGGACGTGGTCGTAGCCCTCGGGGTTCGTCTCGTCCGCGATGTTGATCACGCCGCCAGCGTTGACCACGTAGTCCGGGGCGTAGAGGATCCCGCGCTCGGCGACGTACTCGCCGTCGACATCGGTCGCCAGCTGGTTGTTCGCGCACCCGCAGACCGCAGCGCATCGCAGCTCCGCGATAGTCGTTCGGGTCAGCACCGCACCAAGCGCGGAGGGGCTGAACACGTCGCACTCGACGGCGTGCGCGGACGCCGCTTCGGTCACCGTTGCGCCGAGCTCAGCGGCGAGGGAAGCGACGACGTCGGCGCGCACGTCGGCGATGGTGATCCTCGCCCCCTCGGCCACCAGCCGGCGGGCCAGATCGGCACCGACCTTGCCCACACCGGTGATGACGATGTGGCGCCCATGCAGAGAGGGCGAACCCCAGACGTGCTCGCCCACCGCGTGCATCGCGTTGAGCACCCCCCACGCCGTGGCGGGCGACGGATCGCCCGACCCACCGAGGCGCTCGCTCACACCGGTCACGTGCGGTGTCATCGTCCGAACGAGATCCATGTCGGCCTGCGTCGTCCCGACGTCCTCTGCTGTGACGTAGAGACCACCGAGGCGATCGATGAAGCGCCCGTACGCGAGCATCAGCTCGTCGCTTCGAAGCGTCGCCGGATCGCCGATGATCACCGCTTTCCCGCCCCCCAGGTCGTTGCCGCACACTGCGTGCTTGTAGGTCATCCCGCGCGCGAGCCGCAGCACGTCGAGCAGCGCGTCGCGTTCGGATCCGTAGGGCCAGAACCGGGTGCCGCCGAGGCTCGGTCCGAGCGTCGTCGAGTGAATGGCGACGATGGCGCGCAGCCCGGTCTCGGGGTCTGCTGCCATCGCCACCTGCTCGGCTCCATGCTCGGCGAGGAGCTCGAGGAGTCCTGGCGCTGGCACACGCCGACGATAGGACGGACACGGTCGCCGACGCGGTGACTAGTCCTCGAATCGCCTCGAAATGGCCCGTTCGGGCTATGGCCCCCCAACGGCGGCTTCCCTATGTTGGGGGCAGGAAACGGACACGGCCCGAAACGGTGTTGTGTCCCTCGAGCACACGAGGATCAACGATGAACGAGGATCTTGACGCCCCCGAGCCTTTGCTGACCCCGGCCGAGGTCGCCGCCCTCTTCCGGGTCAACCCCAAGACCGTCACGCGCTGGGCGCGGGCGGGCAAGCTCACCGCCATTCGCACGCTCGGTGGGCACCGGCGCTTCCGCGTGTCGGAGATCCGCCGTTGCCTCGAGGAGATGTCACACGAGCCGGCTTGAGCCTGGCTGAAGGGTCCCCGTACCTTCCAGCTCGTGGACAACCCGATCGAAGCCGTCACCTTCGACTACTGGAACACATTGTTCTTCGAACCCCCTGGCTACTTGCGGGGCCTACGACTCGACGCCTGGGAGCGCATCCTCACCGCCGCGGATCGCCCGGTCGAGCGCACGTCGATGGAGGAGGCCGTTGACCGGTCGTGGCGCACCTTCAACGACGCCTGGACCGAGAACCGGCAGTACTCCGCAGTCGACGCCGCGAACCTCGTTGTCTCGGAGCTCGACCTCCACGACCTCGCAGACGAGATCCGCGCCGAGTTGGTCGAGGTCTTCATCACGGTGGGCGACGAAGCCGATCTCCAGCCTGCGCCCAACATCGGCCCGGCGCTCATCGGACTGCAGGCAGCCGGCGTGCGCATCGGGATCATCTGTGATGTCGGCATGACCCCCTCATCGATCCTGCGAGCGCACCTCGAGCGTCATGGCCTGCTGCAGGCGTTCGATCACTGGTCGTTCTCCGACGAGGTCGGCACGTACAAGCCCGATCCGCGCATCTTCGCCCATGCGCTCGACGGCCTCGGGGCGGTCGGGCCGGACCGCGCCGCACACGTCGGCGACCTTCGTCGCACCGACATCGCCGGCGCGCTCGCGTTCGGCATGACGGCCGTTCGCTACACCGGCGTCTACGACGACCCACCGGCCGGCGAGCTCCCCGAAGGCGATCACGTCGTCGCCGACCACGCCGAGCTCGCCCGCACCCTCGGCCTCTAACGGCGCACGATCACGAAGCGCATCGAGACCTGGCACGCGACCTTGCCGTCGACCTTGGCCGTGCCCGAGCCTTTGCCTGCCGCGGCGGAGAGGTGGTCCATCGTGGTCTCGAGCTCGAGGGTGTCGCCTGGGACGACCTGCGCGCGGAAGCGGGCGCGGTCGATGCCGCCGAACAGCGCAAGCCGCCCCGCAAATCGCTCGTGGCTGAGCAGCGCGATCGCACCAAGCTGCGCGAGGGCCTCGACCATCAGCACTCCGGGCAGGGTCGGGCGCCCCGGGAAGTGGCCGGCGAAGAACGCCTCATCGCCGCTGAGGTGCCAGCGGCCCCGCGCAGACTCGCCAGCGACGACATCGCTGACCTCGTCGACGAACAGGAACGGGGGGCGGTGGGGGATGACGTCGGTCGGGTCCATGGTCCGCCAGCTCAGTGCTCGCGCAGCATGCCGTGGAACGCCAGCTCGAGCACGAGAGCGAGGCGGTCGTGCGCGGGAGGCCCCGGCATGTTCGGCTTGGCGATGCAAAGGCTCGCAACACCGTGGATCGCGGCCCAAAGGGCGAGCGACAGCTCGTAGGCATTCCTCAGATCGCTGCGAAAGATGTCGGCGTCGATGCAGCCCTGCACGCATTCGACGAGGTGCGCGAAGGCGTTCGAGCCGACGAGCATCTCGTCGGCGTACTGCTCCGGTGTGAGCTCGGAGCGCCCCATGAACATGATCCGGTAGTGCTCCGGGTTGTCGATGGCGAAGCGGACGTATGCCTCGGCTCTCCTCGTCAGGATCGCGAGCGGGTCGTCGAGGTGTTTCGCTGACTCGACGATGAAGCGGTCCATGCGCTCGAACGACGCGTCGCACACCTCGAAGAGCAGCGTCGCCTTATCGGCGAAGTGGCGGTAGATCGCTGGCGGAGAGACGCCGGTGGCCTCAGCGACCGCCCTGATCGAGACGGCGTCTTCGCTGCCCGTGACGATCAACAGGCGCTCGGTGGCCTCCAGGATCTCGTCGCGCAACCGGTCCCCCTCGCCTCGCTTCGCGCGCGGTCGCCGCGGCTTGGTTGCGGTCTTCGTCACCCCGACAGCTTGTCGCGTCCAGAGGCGACCAGGGGCCGTGGCCGCGGCGCGCTGTCGTCATCTGCTGTGTCGGCGATGCCGACGAACTCGGGTCGCGCCGGGGGCGGCGCATCGAGCTCGACGTGCTCGCTGACGCCGAAGCGGTCGTGGAAGCGACGCATCGGGGCCGGCGCCCACCAGTTGGCCTCGCCGGCGAGGCGCATGAACGCCGGCACCAACGTGCCGCGGATGACGAAGGCGTCCATGAGCACAGCCAGGGTGAGTCCGACGCCGAACAGCTTGATGAACGTCACCTCGGATGTGGCGAACGACAAGAAGACGATCGAGATCAGGATGGCCGCCGCTGTCACGATGCGGCCGGTGCGCTCGAGGCCTACGGCCACCGATTGCACGTTCCCGGCACCGGCGTCGTGCTCTTCTTTGATGCGAGAGAGCAGGAACACCTCGTAGTCCATCGAGAGCCCGAACGCGACACAGAACATGAGGATGGGCGTCGTCGAGTCGAGAAAGCCGGTAGGGGTGAAGTTGAAGAACCCCGAGAGGTGCCCGTCCTGGAAGATCCACACCATGGCGCCGAACGTGGCTGTGAGGCTGAACAGGTTGAGCACGAGCGCTTTGATCGGCACGACCACGCTGCCGAACATCATGAAGAGCAACACGAACGTGATGATGGCGATCAGCGCGGCCGCCATCGGGAGCCGCCCGAACAGCGAGGCCTTGGTGTCGACGAGCTGCGCCGACTGCCCGCCGACCTGCACGGCGAACGGTGCCGCGGTGTCGCGCACGGCTCGCACAAGGGATTCGCCCTCCTCCGAAAGCGGCTCGACCAACGGGACGACGTTCAGGTAGGTCGCACCCGTGCCGGCGAAGCGGGCATAGAGGCCAGGGTTGGCGTCGGCCGGGAGGCTGGCGCCGCCCGGAAGGTACGAGCCCGTTGCGGCATCGACGCGCGAGACACCGGGCAGCGCAGCCAGTCGGGTCGCGTAGGCGGCGAGCTGATCGGCCTGCGCGCCAGCATCGACACCGGGCGCCACGACGGCAAGCGCCCCTGCCTCTTTCGACGTGAACTCGTTGCGGATGATGTCGCTCACCTGCCGACTCGCCTTGCCTGGCGGCAGCACGCGATCGTCGGGTAGGCCGAGCACCATCTTCGCTGCCGGGCTGCCGAGCACGATCAACACGACGATGGCGACCGTCGCGAAGGGGATCGGCCGGCGCATGACCCGCACGGCCATCCCGTGCCAGAAGCCCTCAGCTGTCGGCTTCGTCGGGCGTTTGAGCAACGAGAGCCTGTCGATGTTGTGGCCCAGCGCGGCCAGCATCGCGGGCAGGATCACCACCGCGTAGAACCCGGCCAAGAGGGCGACGGCGCAGCCGGCGTAGGCGAACGAGCGCAGGAACGACAGCGGGAACACCAACAACGCGCAGAGCGAGGCGCTCACGGTGAGCGCCGAGAAGGCGACGGTCTTGCCCGCCGTGCGCACCGTGCGAACCACGGCGACGTCGGGCTCGTGACCCGCGGCTAGCTCCTCGCGGTAGCGAGAGACGATGAAGAGGCTGTAGTCGATGGCGAGGCCCAAGCCCATCCCGGTCGTGAGGTTGAGAGCGAACACCGACACCTCGGTGAAGCTGTTGAGCACCAACAAGACGAGGAACGTGCCGACGATCGAGAGCACCCCGATCGCGATGGGCAGGGCGGCGGCGACGGCGCCGCGAAAGACCAGGAGCAGCAGCAGCAGCGTGATCGGGAAGGCGAGCAGCTCCGCGATCACGAGGTCGTGCTCGATCGTGTCGCCGACCTCGCGAAAGACCGGCCCAAAGCCTCCGACTTGCACTTGGATGCCATCGCCGTGACGGGTGTAGCGCGCGACGATGTCGCCTGATGCCTTGTTCAGCTCGTTGGAGCTGCCGTCGTAGCGAGCGAAGACGAGCGCGCGGTGCCCTTCGCCCGATCGCAGCGGCGGAGGGCTGCCGGCCGACCAGTACGACGTGACGGAGACCATCTTCGTCTCGCGGGCCAGCTCGGTGGTCAGCGCGGCCCCGGCGGCCGCGACAGCGGGGCTGTCCACGGTCGAGCCTTCGTCGGCGGTCAAGACGAAGACGAAGTTCGGCGTTCCAGCGCCGGGGAAGTTGTTGATGAGGTAGTCCTCAGCGTGGTGGGACTCAGAGCTGTTGTCGTCGAAGCCTCCCGTCGAGAGCTTCTTGGCGACGCCCCCGCCAAGAGCGCCGGACACCGCGAACGCGACCACAGCGGCGATGAGGATCAAGCGTCGCCGCCGCACTGCAAAGCTCCCGATCCTGTGCAACACGCTGCTGTCACCTCATGGGTTATCGCGGTTAACTGATCGTCATCGTGCCCAGCCGATGCGCGCTGCGTCCAGATGACCTTGGTCACAGACCGGAGTAAAGCGCAGCGGTCGACGATTAGGTTCGCCCGCTGTGTCTGCGATCGAGGAGCTGCCAGCGTTCCCCCGAGCGCGCCGTCCCGATCGCATGCGTGCCGTGAGCAACCGCGGGTTGCGCTTGGCCGTGCACGAGTGGGGTGACGAGGCGGCACCTCCGTTGCTGCTCGCGCACGGCGGGTTCGATTTCGCTGGCACCTACGACGTGTTCGCCCCGTTGCTCGCCGCAGCGGGGTGGCGGGTGGTGTGCTGGGATCAGCGTGGCCACGGCGACAGCGATCACGCCGTCGTGTACTCCTGGGAGTCCGACGTGCGCGACGCGCTGGCAGTCCTCGACGCCACGACGCGCGAGCCCGTGCCCTTCGTGGGTCATTCCAAGGGCGGCAGCCTCGTGTTGCAGCTCGCCGACGCGTTTCCCCACCGGTGCCTGTCTGTTGTGAACCTCGATGGGCTGCCTTCGCGCCGCAACCAGCCCGACGTCGCCGATCACGAGCGCACCCGACTCATCGCCGGAGAGCTCGCTGGCTGGCTCGACCACCGTGCGGCCACGGTGGGCAAGGAACGCAGGCCGGGCACGCTCGATGAGCTCGCCCATCGCCGCCAGCGCATGAACCCGCGCCTGGCGATCGAGTGGTTGCGTTACCTCGTCACCGTTGGAGCTCGTTGCGACGACGACGGTTGGCGCTGGAAGCTCGATCCCACGCTGCGCATGGGTGGGTTCGGCCCGTGGCGCCCGGAGTGGTCGATGATGCGCATCGCGAACCTCGCCATGCCCGTGCTCGGTGTGCTCGCCGGGGAGCCCGAGCAGATGGGTTGGGGCACCCGCCCCGAAGACGTCAGCCCGGTGCTGCCGGCACATGGCGAGGTCATGCTGCTCGACGGCGTCGGTCACTTCCTTCACATCGAGCAACCCGATCGGATCGCGAAGCTCGTTCTCGACTTCATCGGCGCGCCGCCGTCTCGCGCCTCGTGGGGCCCGGTGACGGCTGGCACGCCTGCTCCACGCGGGGCCGAGCGCGCTGCGCCGAAGGGCCGGGAGGTGACCCGCTTCGTCGTGCACAACCGTGCTCGACTCGCGCTACACGAGCTGCGTCGCAGCGCCGGGCGCCCCTTGCTGCACGTGCACGGCCTTGGCGAGCACTCGCCTTCGGCGGTGCCGACAGGGCTCGAGGCGTGGCCGGGGCCGGTGCACGCTCTCGACCTCACCGGTCACGGTGACTCGACGATCCCGTTGGGGGGTGGCTACTCGGCCGAGATACTCATGGCCGACGTCGATGCGGCAGTCCGCGTTCTCGGCGACGAGGTCACGTTGTTCGGGCGCGGGCTCGGCGCGTACATCGCGCTCCTGCTCGCCGGGGCTCGGCCGGAGGCGGTGCGCGGGGCGATCCTCGCCGACGGTTCTGGGTTGCAAGGCGCCGGGAACGGTCCGGGTTCACCGATGGTGGCGACGGTCGACGGCGACGCCGTCGCTCCGCCGGATCCTTTCGCCATCGCTGAGCTGTCGCGCGACATACGCCCAGCGGACTACGCATCGACGTTTGCTCGGCTGGCAATCCAGGCCGGTGCGGTCGAGCATCCCATCCTCGTCACCGGCGCCAACCGGCCTGATTGGCTCGAAGCGGTGATCAGCGAGCCAGGTGTGGTCGAGGTCGCGCTCGCCGACGCGATCGCGATGTCGGCCGGCTGACAAGACGAGTCACCAAACCGAAAAGGAGCCCGAGTGTTCAAGGATTTCAAGGCATTCCTGATGCGAGGCAACGTCGTCGACCTCGCAGTCGCTGTCGTGATCGGCGCAGCGTTCGGCGCCATCGTCGCGGCAATATCGACCGGTCTCATCACCCCGATCATCGGGCTGATCATCCGCAAGGACTTCACGAAGATGACCTTCGAGCTCGGCGCGAGCACCTTCAACTACGGCATCGTGATCGACGCGGTGATCCGCTTCGTCACTTACGCAGCCGTGATCTTCTTCCTCGTCGTCAAGCCCATGCAGGCCCTCGAGGACCGGCGCCGGCGCGGCGAGCCGGTGAGCGATACTCCCGCTCCGTCCGACGAGGCGCTCCTCCTCACCGAGATTCGCGACCTGCTCGTGGCATCGCAGACTCGCTGAGATCGCAGCGAGCAGCGCGCCTACCCCCGTTCGTCAGCTGTCGCGCCAAGCCACGTAGTGCGCCAGCTCGACGAGTGCCGCCTTCGCGGTCTCGAGCACGGGAGCGTCGGCGATGGCAGTCATCGCGTGTTCTGCGAGCGCGTCGATGGTCGCCTCGAGCTCGTCGACGGCACCCGTTGCGTGCAGGACGCCCTGGATGGCCTGCACGTCGCTCGGTCCCAAATCGGGCGAACCGACGAGCGCGAGCACCTCAGCCTGTTCGGCATCTGCGCGATTCGTGGCAAGCGCCAGCAACGCTGTGGGCTTCCCCTCACGCAGGTCATCCCCCACAGGCTTCCCCGTGCGCTGCTCGTCGCCGAACGCGCCGAGGAGATCGTCGCGAAGCTGGAACGCTTCGCCGAGCGGATCGCCGTAGCGCGAGAGCGCAGCCTGCGTCGCTCCCCCGTCACCCCCAAGGGCGGCGCCAACGTGCAACGGCCGCTCGATCGTGTACTTGCCCGACTTGTAACGAGCGATGCGCCGCGCCCGGTCGAGGTCGGTATCAGCGCGAGCCGTGCCGAGCACATCGAGGTACTGCCCGACGTTCAGCTCGATGCGCAGCTCGTGCCAGACCTTGGCCGCTGCTGGTGGCGCGCCGCTCATGAGACGGTCGGCGTAGACGTGGGCGAGGTCGCCGATGAGGATCGCGACGCCCTCGCCGAACCGGCGATCCTCACCCCGCCAGCCCTCGGCCCGGTGGCGATCGGCGAAGTCGAGGTGGGCAGTGCGAGCCCCTCGGCGCGTGGCCGAGCCGTCCATGACGTCGTCGTGCACGAGCGCGAAGGCCTGGAGCAGCTCGAACGCCGCGCCGGCGTCGACCCATGCAGCGGAGTCGTGGTCGCCACCGACACCGACGAAGCCCCAGTAACAGAACGCGGGCCGCAGTCGCTTGCCTCCGGTCATGACGAGCCGCTCGAGCGACTCGAGGGGCTCGACGATGTCGGTGTCGAGCAGCGCCCAGCGCCGTCGCTCCTCGGCGAGCACGTCGCGGAGCCGGGCTTCGACTCGCTCCGCGATCGCCGCGAGGCTGCTCGGCACGGGCAGGCGGCGGGTCGGGGCGGCCATGTCGAGCAGATCGTACGTGCCGCTCACACGTCGTTCCCCCGCGGTGCTGTGCGCGGCGCGGTGGTGCGGCTACTCCGGCGGGCCGAGGTCGGTGACGATGCGGTCGACGTCGACGCGTGCTGCGTCGATGCGGGCTCGGCACAACTCGATGAGTGCTGCCGCTCGGCCGACGCGCTCGGCGAGGTGGTCGACGTCGACGTCGTCGCGTTCGAGCTCTGCAAGGATGGCCTCGAGCTCGGCCATGGCCTCGGTGTAACCCGTCGAACTGAGGTCGCCTTCGTCCGGCGTCACCTCAGCCATCGACGGTGCTCCGCACCGAGCCATCGGCGAACGTGGTCGTGATCGCAACGCCGGGAAGGAGCGACGCTGCCAAGCGCACGGCGCGACCGTCTGCGTCGCGTGTGATCGACCAGCCTCGGGCGAGGATTCGCTCGGGGTCGAGCGAGCGCACCTGCGCCTCGATCGACGTCAGCCTCACGCTCCGCCCTTCGAGCGCCCTCGTCGGCAGGGTGGCGAGTCGCGCGCTGTGCACCCCAAGTGCGGAGTCCTGGCGTTGGACGTGGTGGCGTGCCCCTGCAGCCACGCGTCCCGAGGTCCGGTGCAATCGAGCACTGGCTCGCTCAAAGGCGACGGCCGCAGCGCGTTGGCATCGGTTGGCGTTGTCGTCGAGGCGCAGGCAGAAGCGCTCGACTGCTTCCACGAGGGCGCCGGCGCACGCCGTTGGCGTCTTGAACGACCGATGGGCGACGAGATCAGCGACGCTCACGTCGATCTCGTGACCGATGCCGGTGAGCACCGGAACGCTGCACGACGCGATGGCACGCGCGACAGCTTCGAGGTCGAAGGCGGCCAGGTCGGTCTTCGCGCCACCCCCGCGAACGATGCAGATCACGTCGAGCGGTGGGTCGGCAGCTTCGAGCGCGATGAGCGCCGCGAGCAATGATCGCTCGGCCTCGACACCCTGCACCCGAGCGTCAGCACGAGAGACCTCAAACGCGCGGCCGCTCCCTTCGAGCGTGCGCAGGAAATCGGCTTCGGCGGCCGAACCCACCGAGGTGATCAGCCCAACCCGCAACGGCATGATCGGCAGGGCATGGTGCTGCTGGCGTTGCATGACGCCTTCGGCGCGCAACCGGTGCACGAGCAGCTCGCGCGCCTCCGCCAAGCGTCCAAGGGTGAACGCTGTATCGATCGAGAGCATCCGAAGCGCGACGCGTCCGCGCTCGGCGCGCCACGAGAGCTGCGCTCGAAGGCGAACCTCGGTGCCGTCGGTGATGCGCACTGCGCCACCAGCACGCCGGAGGACCGCGTTGACCACTGACCTGTCGCTGGCCCAGAGCGTCACAGGGATCGTGCACCCATCCCCGCACAGGTCGAAGTAGACGTGGCCCGACGCCGGGCGCGAGAGGTCGCGCACCTCGCCTCGCACCCACAGGTCGCGCGGGAACGCGCGCTGCAATGCGCCGCCGATGCCGGCGTTGAGCGCGCCGACGGTCAGCGTCGGCTCCTCGAACAGCGCCTCCTGCACGGAGGGGAAACATAGGAGACTGGCGGCGTGCACACCGAGATCGCCCCCGGCGTGATCCAGATCGACACCCTCCTCGGCGGCTGGCACCAGGTCACCGCCGGCTACCTCGTGACAGGGCCAGAGCCGGTGCTGGTCGAGACCGGCTCGCAGTCGTCCGTGCCGGTGCTCCTCGACGCGCTCAGCGACCTCGGCGTCGGCGCGTCCGACCTCGCCGGCATCGCCGTCACCCACATCCACCTCGACCATGCCGGGGGTGTCGGCGACGTCGCTGCCGCCTTCCCGGAAGCGACGGTCTACGTCCACGAGAAGGGGGCCCGTCACCTGGTCGACCCGAGCCGCTTGGTTGCCAGCGCAGCCCTCGTCTACGGCGAGCTTCTCGATAGCCTCTACGGCCGTCTCGATCCCACCGACTCGGCTCGCATCCGGGTCCTCGACGATGGCGACACGATCATGGTCGGGCCGACGCGCACCCTGAGCACAATCGACTCGCCTGGCCACGCCAAGCATCACTTGGCGCTGCACGACTCCGACACCGGGCTGCTCTTCGCCGGCGATGCCGTAGGCGTGCGACTTCCCGACGCTGGGGTGCTGCGTCCCGCGACGCCGCCACCTGATTTCGACCTCGACCAGGCGCTCGCGTCGCTACGACGCTTCGAGGCATGCCACCCGACCGGCATCGCGCTCGCCCACTATGGCCTCGTACCCGATCCCGCTGCGATCCTCGAGGAGGCGCAGGAGACCTTGCGCCGCTGGGCCGAGGTCGCCGAGTCGGCCTGGCACGACGGACGCGACATCGCGGCAGCGCTCGACGACGCGTTTGGCCTCGATGTCGAAGCCCTCGACCCTGCCGTGCGCGAGAAGCTCGAGACGCTCAACGGCATCCATTCCAACGCCGCCGGCTTCCGCCGCTGGCTCGACACGCGCGACGGCCACCAGCACCCCCACTAGCCGTTGGTGGCGCGCGATGTGACGCTCCGCGGGCACGATCCGTACGGAGAACGACTAGACGATCGACGCCATGGCCGCGTCAGCGAGGTCGACGAGCTCCGTGCGCTCGCGCTCGTCGAGCGCTGCGTAATCGAGACCGAGCAGGTGGTCGGTGAGAGCCTCGGCCTCCTCCCATTGCGCTGCCACCGCGTCGGGTATCGGGCCGTCGTCCCAGCCGAAGATGCCCGTCATGAGCGCCGATCGATGGCGAACGGCGTCGCCGACAGGTATCCCGCATGACACCACCGCAACGCCATGGCGCGCGTTGCGCAGCTCGCGCAGCGCGTTCATCTGGTGCATCGCGGCATGCTTCGGGTCTTGGGGTACGGGCAATGCTCGCCAGCCGGCGAACACCGGCGCGGCAGCTGGTGAGGCGGCCGATGCGATCGTGCCGGCCAACGAGGCCAGCCGGGCCCAGTCGACGTCGTCGCCGAGGTGCGCAGTGGCCCAGGCCATCGCACAATCGGCGAACGCGGCTGCGGCTTCATGGCGCGTCATCACCCCATGGCTCGCGGCCCAGCCCGCCCGCACCGTCGTCGGGTTGAAGAACACGAACCCAGCGGCCACGACGTCGGCGTCGACGTCGCCGAGCACCCCACCCCGACCGGCGAAGTAGAAGTCGATTCCGGCGAAACCGAGCTCGGCGCCCGCAGCGTAGGTGGCCGCGTCGAACATGAACTTCGAGCTCAGCCCGCTCACGGCGGAAGCGGTGGCAGCGGCGGCATGCTCGGGCGTCATTCGCGGGAACCTACTCCCTGGCCTCCCGAGCTTCTTCGCGACCTGGGACACTACGGCAACATCGGTGTGGCGTCGCCGCGCACGAGCGTGCGGTAGAGATCGGCATAGAGCGCGTCGTTCGCGATCAGCTCGTCGTGATGGCCGCGCTCCACGATGCGGCCATCGTCGATGACGAGGATCTGGTCGGCGGTGGTGATCGTCGACAGGCGGTGTGCGATGACGACTGCCGTGCGCCCGGAGAGCGCGTTGGCGAGTGCCTCTTGGACGAGGTGTTCGTTCTCGCTGTCGAGGTGGCTGGTTGCCTCGTCGAGTATCACGATGCGAGGGTCCTTCAGCAGCATCCTCGCTATGGCCAATCGTTGCTTCTCACCCCCGGAGAGGCGGTAGCCACGCTCGCCGACGAGCGTGGCGTACCCCTTCGGCAGCGCGGCGACCACATCGTGTATCTGCGCGGCCCGGCATGCGGCCTCGACCTCGGCATCGGTCGCGTCAGGCTTCGCGTAGCGAAGGTTGGCGATGACGGTGTCGTGGAAGAGGTGCGGGTCCTGGGCCACGACGCCGATCGCCTCGCGAAGCGAGGCCTGGGTGACGTCTCGCACATCGTGGCCGTCGATGCGCACCGCGCCCGAGGTGACGTCGTACAGGCGCGGGATCAGCGAAGCCAACGTTGACTTCCCCGCACCGGACGGGCCGACCAGCGCCACGAGCTGGCCCGGCTCGATCGTTGCTGTGACGCCGTGCAGGACCCAGGCCTCGAGTGTGCTGTCGAGCGCGAGGTGCTCGAGCGGGTTCGCCTCGAGCGAGGCGACGGAGACCTCAGAGGCGGACGGATAACGGAACCGGATGTCGTCGAGCTCGATGCGTCCAGCGGTCAACGGGATCGCCACGGCGTCGGGCGCGTCGACGATCGTGCTCGGCGTGTCGAGCACCTCGAACACGCGCTCGAACGAGACGAAGGCTGTGAGCAGGTCGACGCGCGCGTTGGTCAGTGCCGTCAGCGGGCCGTAGATGCGAGCGATGTAGCCGCCGAGCGCGACGAGCGCGCCGAGAGTGATGGTGCCGCTGATCACCAAGCGCCCGCCGATGAGGTACACGAGGGCGGTCCCGATGGCCCCCACGAGGCCGAGGGCGATCGTGAAGACCCGCCCGTACATCGCCCCGCGTATGCCGATGTCGCGCACGCGCGCTGCCCGGTCGCTGAAGGCCGCCGACTCGTCGTCGTGGCGTCCGAACAACTTCACGAGCAGCGCACCGGCAACGTTGAAGCGCTCGGTCATGGTGGTGTTCATCTCGGCGTTGAGGTCGAAGCTCTCCCTCGTGATGGCAGCGAGCTGACGCCCCACGCGTTTGGCCGGCACGAGGAACACCGGTAGCAGCACCACAGCAAGCAGGGTCAGGCGCCACTCGAGCGTCGCCATGGCCACGAGCGTGAACGCGAGCGTGACGACGTTGGACACGACCGAGCCGAGCGTCCCGGTGAGCGCTCGCTGCGCCCCGATCACGTCGTTGTTCATACGGCTGATGAGCGCGCCGGTCTGTGTGCGCGTGAAGAAGGCGATGGGCATGCGCTGCGTGTGGTCGAAGAGCTGCGAGCGCAGGTCGAAGATCAACCCCTCGCCGACTCGGCTCGACCACCAGCGCTCGAACATCGAGAGGATGGCGTCGAAGACGGCGACGCCCACCATGACCAGTGCCAGCTCGGTGACGAGCCCCCCGTCCTGATGGGGGATGGCATCGTCGATGATCCGCTTGACCATGAGGAGCGGGATGAGACCCTCGATTGCTTCGAGCACGATCGTGACGAGGAAGCCGAGCAGCTGGCGTCGGTAGGGCCGAGCGAAGCGCCACACCCTCTTGAACAGGGCGCGATCGAACGACACTCCCTTCACGGTCTCGGGATCGGTCATACCGTGGAAGCCCATGCGCATCATCGAGCGCGAAGGGTAAGCCGTGTCCCGCGAAACGCCTCGCGTCGGATCGGGCAGACTCTGCGGATGGACCTTCCTCAAACAGTGACCGACGTCGGTGGCAAGGCGATGAACCGATTGCACCGCGCGATCCTCAAGGTGAGCGGTGGCCGCATCCTCGCCACCCCGTTCGGCATGCCGGCCGTCGAGCTGCACACGATCGGCCGCAAGTCGGGTCAGCCGCGCACGTGCATGCTCACGGCGCCGATCCACGACGACGAACGCGTCGTGCTGATCGCGTCGAAGGGGGGCGACGACCGCCACCCCGACTGGTATCGCAACCTCGTCGCGAACCCCGATGTCGAGGTTGTCATCGAAGGCGAGCGCCGACGTCTGCGCGCTCGCACGGCCACGCCGGAGGAGAAGGCCGAGCTGTGGCCGCAAGTCGTCGCGGCCTACAAGGGCTACGCCGGCTATCAGAAGCGCACCGACCGTGACATCCCGGTCGTGGTCTGCGAGGCGAGGCCGGCCTCCTAGCTTGAGCCACGCGTGGCGGAGGGCGTGGGATTCGAACCCACGGTGACCCGGAGGCCACAACGGCTTTCGAGGCCGCCCCTTTCGTCCACTCAGGCAGCCCTCCGGGCTCGACCTTAGAGGGTCACGGTGCGCGCAGCTCACCGAAGAATGCGGCCATCAGCGTCGCCGCCTCTTCGGCGCGCACGCCGGCGCGGAGCTCGACCTCGTGGCCGAGCCGTGGATCGCTACAGAGGTTGTAGAGCGAGCCGCACGCGCCACCCTTCAGGTCGGCGGCGCCGAACACGACGCGCGCGACCCGAGCGGCGATGGCGGCGCCGGCGCACATCGGGCAGGGCTCGATCGTGGACACCAGCGTCGCGCCAGCGAGCCTCCAGCCTCGGCCCAATGCAGCTGCTGCGTCGCGCAACGCCAACAACTCCGCATGCGCCGTTGGATCGCCGTGCAGCTCGCGCTCGTTGTGGCGCTGCGCCACAACAGCGTCACCTGCGAGCACGACCGCGCCTATCGGCACGTCGCCGTGCGCCGGCGCGAGCGCGGCCTCGGCGAGGGCCAGGTCCATCGCGTCCGCGTCGTCCACGGCGGCAACGTACTGGCATGCGCGGACACAGACCCGCCGGCACGGGCAGGAGAACCCGCGACGACGGCGAACTCTGGTCAGCGACTCGATCGGGCGGCGCTGGGGCCGTCCGGCCGATCTCGCGGACACTGCCGCGACCAGTTGCCGATCAGGCGGGCTCGTCGTCGTCCGCAGGTGGCGTCACCAGGCCGAGCATCACGTTGACGGGGTCTGCCTGCGCAGCTGGCTCCGCCAAACGGGCGCGGCGGTTCGCGGCGAGGATGGCCATGCCGCCGCCGACAGCTGCGGCGATGCCGAGGAGCGGCTCGGATCCGCCCGTCGCGGGAAGTGTGCTGGTGCCTTCTCCGGCGCCTCCTGTTGCGGTCGCATCCGGGGTCGGCGTCGCCGCCGGATCCCCGCTCGAACCGGTGCGGATGGGCGCCGGGGGGGACTTCGCGGTGCCGGTGATCGAGCAGGGGACGCTCAGGAACGATGCGAGGACCGGCACGTTCGGAACGTCGGTGCGCACGGACGAGAAGTCGAGCACCTCGGCGAGGTTCCTGGCGTTGGCGTCGCGGGCTGTGAGCGGCGCGAGACCCCAACGCCACTCGATCATCTTCAAGACGGAAGTGTGCTCGTACGGTCCGTCGTTGACCACTCGCTGCTTGGACCACGGCGAGGCAACGATGCACGGGACGCGGAACCCCAGCTGCGTGTAGTCCGGCAGCGGCACGCCATCGGGTGTGAGCGCGGCCTTCACCGTGTCGTCGATCACCCTCGGCGGCGGCACGTGATCGTAGAACCCACCCCACTCGTCGAAGTTGACGACGAGCACCGTCTTGTCCCATGCCGGGCTGTTGCGCAAGGCGTGGTAGATGAGCGAGAGGAACGCCTCGCCGGCACGGATGTCCCCGTGGGGGTGGTAGTCCCCGGACTGGCCCTCGCCTTCGTTGACGAAGGAGGGGTCGACGAAGCTGACGTTCGGCAGCGTGCCAGCGGCGGCATCGACGAGGAACTGCGCAGCCGGCTTCAGCAACGTGAGGTACTTCGCGCCCCACAACGCCATGAACGGCTCGTCGACGAAGTAGTAGCCACCGGTCAGCCCGGCCGCTGCGAGCCGATCCCAGATCGTCGGCCCGAGCGTCGTCTGCGTGAGGCCCATGTTGTGGTCGCGGTCGGTTCGCGCAGCGTGCTGGTAGAAGCGGTTGGGGAACGTCTCCCCTGCAAATGATGCGAAGTACCGGTCGAGCACGGTGTACGAGCTCGCCAGCGTCCCGAGCGCTGGAACGTCGGCCGCGGAGTAGTAGCCGATCGGGAACGTGTCGGCAGGCCCTCGTTCCGCCGGAGTGCGCAGCCACCCGTCGTTCGCACCCCCGTTGTGCTGGGTCACGAACCCTTCCCATGAGTGGTCAGGGTCGAGGTAGCCACAGCCCTGCGTGTCGGGCGGCAGGGCGTAGCTCGGGTACGTCGTGTCGAGCTGGTCGGTGAACTGCAGGCCCGCCTGCGCACCGTCGCTGCCTGGCACCCAACCGAGGATGTGATCGAACGAGCGGTTCTCGAACATGAGCACCACGACGTGATCGAAGGGCGCCGTAGCAGGGTCGGGGAGAGCGGCCGACGCGGCAGGTGACGCGAATGCGGACGCCATGCCATCGGGCCGCAGCAGGCCCCATGCCCCCGCAGCCGCAGCGCCCTGCAAGAACCGCCGCCGCGTCGTCATTCGCCGCAATCTAGGCCCGTCGCGACACCCCCAACCCATCGACGCGCCGAGGGTCGATGACCCGCACCGACTGAGGGCCGCGAAACCCCGATCGGATTCTCGAGCCGTGTGGCTACGTTGGCCGCATGCGAGCAACGACGCCCGCTCCTGCTGACTCCCCGTTCGCGCCGCGCGTCGCGGTCTTCCTTGCCGCGGAGGCGTTCAGCGCGATCGGGTCGTGGGCGACGATCGTCGCGATCTGGGGGTACGCCGCGTACAAGTACGACGCATCGGCGGCTGACGTGGCCCTCTTCGGTGTGGCGTTCGCGCTGCCGGGGGTGCTCCTCGGCCCGCTGACCGGCGCGGTCATCGACCGGCTCGGGCCGAAGCCGACCCTTGTTGTGGCGAAGCTGATCGGAACCGTGGCATCGCTCGCCTTGCTGCTGGCCGACGACTTCCGCACGCTGGCGCTGCTCAGCGCCCTGCACGGCGTGTCGATGGCGCTGTCGATCCCCGCTTTGCAATCAACGCCACCGCGGCTGGTCGACGAGCAGCACCTCGCTCGCACCAACGCGCTGGTGTCGCTCACCGACGAGCTGGCCATCGTGTTCGGCCCGGCGGCGGCAGGCGTGGCCATCGCCCTCACCGGCTTCCGCGGCGCGTTCGTGTTCGACGCGGTCACCTACGGCCTTGGCCTGCTCGTGCTGCCCCTCGTGCGGCTGCGGCCGGCGGCCACCGCCGAGGGCGACGACGAGGGTCCGCCCGTGCGGCTCCGCGATGCGCTCGAGGGGTGGCGGCTCATCGCGCGCACCGGCGTGCTCCGGCGCACCGTCGCGTGCACCTTCTCCGTCCATGTCCTCTACGGCATGGCTCTGCTCGCGGAGCCGCTGTACGTGCGTGACGTGTTGCATCGCTCGGAGCAGGTCTTCGCCGCCCTGCAGACCGCGTTCGGAATCTTCCTCGTGCTCGGTGGCATCGCGGCCGCCCGCGCCGGCGAGCGGCTGGCTTCGTTCGGGTGGGTGGCCCTCGGTGTCGGCGCCTCCGGGCTGACTGCCATCGTCTACTTGGGCACCCCATGGGTGCTGGTGGCATTCATCGGCGTCGCGCTTTGGGGCGTCGCAACCGCCGTCATCTCCGGCCCGTCGCGCACCGTGCTGCAACGGGGAAGCCCCCAACGGGCCCACGGCCGGGTGCTCGCCGCCGACTACGTGGCCGCCAGCAGCGCTGAGCTCCTCGGCGTCGCCCTCGCGGGCGTGCTCGTCGGCGCGTTCGGGGTGCCGTGGGCGATCGCCGGGCTCGGGCTGTCAGTCACAACAGCGGCCGCGTGCCTCGCGATGGCCGATCGGCGCGAGCAGGCCGGCTCGCCGGCGCGGTCGCCGGTCGCCGTGCCTCAGCGCGCGGCGTAGACGCCGGCGACATCAGCGGAGGGAGTGGGATTCGAACCCACGGTGGGTTGCCCCACACACGCTTTCCAAGCGTGCCGATTCGGCCGCTCTCGCACCCCTCCAGGCATTGCAACACCCGCCCTCGCAGGTGGCGGCCAGGCGATCTGCGGCACACCGCAGGGTCCGCTGAGAGCTGCTGCCTCCCGGCCCTGACTCGGTTCACGGTCTGCAGTTGCACAGGACCCGGCCGCCACGTGCGAGGGCGGGGCAAACCGTGAGGATACTCCACGGCCGGGGAGCTGCGTCACGGCTCCGCGGTAGGGTCGACGGTCGATGACACGTGCGCTGCTCGGCCGCTCTCGGCCTCGCCAAGGCGAGTAGCTGGAGCATGGCGTACCAGTCCCTGTACCGCCGCTACCGGCCGCGGCTGTTCGCAGAGCTGCGCGGTCAGGACCCGATAGCGACATCACTGCGCAATGCCGTGCGCGAGGCGAGGGTCGGCCACGCGTACCTTTTCTCCGGTCCCCGCGGCACGGGCAAGACCTCGACAGCGCGCATCCTCGCCAAGGCGCTCAACTGCGAGTCACCGAGCGACGGCGAGCCCTGCCTCGTGTGCGCATCGTGCATCGCGGTCGAAGGCGGGAACAGCTTCGATGTGCACGAGCTCGACGCCGCCTCCAACAACGGCGTCGACGCGATGCGCGACCTCATCGCATCGACGGCGTTGGCCAGCCCGGGGCGCACCAAGATCTACATCCTCGACGAGGTCCACATGCTCTCGCCGGGCGCTGAGAACGCGTTCTTGAAGACGCTCGAGGAGCCGCCATCAGGGGTCATCTTCGTGTTGGCAACCACCGATCCCCAGAAGGTCCGCCCCACCATCCGCAGCCGCACCCAACACCTGGAGTTCCACCTGCTGCCAGCGGCCGAGCTCGACGAGCACGTCCGCTGGGTCATCGAAGATGCAGGTCTCGATGTCGACGACCACGGGATCGAGCACGCCTTGCGCGTCGGCGGCGGATCAGCGCGCGACACGCTCTCGGCGCTCGACCAGATCGTGGCGGCGGGCGGTGTCGCCGACCGCGAGATCGGGGTCGACGACCTCATCGAGGCGCTCGCCGAGCGCGATCCGGGGCGGGCGCTCGCTGCGGTGGCGGAAGCGGTGCTCGCCGGACGCGACCCGAGGGTCATGGGCGAACAGCTCGTCGCTCGGTTGCGCGACGTCTTCCTCTGCGCCATGAAAGCGCCGCTCGAGCACCTGCCTGAAGGGGATCGCGGGCGGGTCGCCCAGCTCACCGAGCGCTTCGAGCGTCCGTTCATCACCCGCTGCCTCGAGGGGCTCGGCGACGCGCTGGCCAAGATGCCCGAGACAGCCGATCGGCGGATCCTCCTCGAGACCACGCTGGTCCGTCTGGCCGACGTCACGTCCGACACGTCTGTCTCAGCGCTGCTCGAGCGCATCGAGCGCATCGAGCGCACGCTCGCGCATGGCGGCCCGTCCAGCGCGTCGGGCGCGCAAGCCGTGGCGGCTGACCTGCCGCCGGGCGCCGGCCCCGCCGAGTCCGCAAAGGCAGCCCTTGCCGCCGCCCGCTCTCCTCGCCCCAGTGCGGCCGTGCCGGCGAAGCAGCAGCCAGCGTCGTCTCCCGCAGTGCCGCCGCCCGCGGTGTCGTCAGCGGCACGTCCGGGGGGGATGCCGACGCGCGACGACCTCACGCTGGCCTGGGCCGACGAGATCCTGGCCAAGCTCCCGCGCCTGATCCGCGCGCGCTACGCCACCGGGCGCTTCGTCGGCGTCGAAGGAGGCGTGGCCAGCTTCGGGCTGCCCAACCCCGTGCACGTGCAGAAGTGCGAGGAGATGCGCCACGAGGTCGAGGCCGTGCTCTCCGAGCACTTCGCGACGACGCTGGTCCTCGCGCTCGTCGTCGACGACGGGCCGGCACCCGCCACCGCCGTACGAGCGCGAAGCGCTCCGGCTGCGCCGGACGACCAACGAAGCGAGACGGACACGACAGAGGAGGTCGATGACGTGGGCGACATCGCCGAGCTCGAAGACGCGCCCGCCGACGGCCGCACAGGCTTCGACCGCATCGCCGAAGCGTTCCCCGGCGCCGAGCTCTTCCAGGAGGACGCGTGACAGACGAACCCGTGGTGCCCGACTCGATCTCCCACGGCCTCGCCGGCCTCGGAGGCGACGACGCTGCCATGCCTGACCTCGGCGGCCTGCTCGACAGCTTCCAAAAAGTGCAGGAGGCGCGCGCCCAGGTCTACGAGGGGGTTGCGGGCGGCGGCGTCGTCAAGGTCCGGGCCTCCGGTGACATGACCTTCGAAGCGGTCGAGATCAGCAAGGACGTCGTCGATCCCGACGACGTCGGCATGCTCAACGACCTCGTGCTCGCGGCCCTGCACGACCTCGCGGCCCGCATGCTCGAAGCGCAGCACGAGGCCATGGGAGCGCTGGGCGGCCTCGACATCGGCGGCCTCCTCGGCGGCGGCGCCGACCCCGGGTGACCGAGCGGGCCCGATGACCGGCGTCTACGCGGGGCCAGTGCAGGATCTCATCGACGAGCTTGGTCGCCTTCCGGGCGTCGGCCCGAAGTCGGCGCAGCGCATCGCTTTTCACCTGTTGAAGGTCTCGCGGGAGGACGCGCTGCGCCTCTCGCGAGCGATCGGCGAGATGAAGGAGAGGATCAGCTTCTGCAGCCGGTGCTTCAACATCGCCGAAGGCGACGAGTGCGGCATCTGCACCGACACGAAGCGCGACGTGTCCCTGCTCTGCGTGGTCGAGGAGCCCAAGGACATCGTCTCGGTCGAGAGAACGGGCGAGTATCGAGGTCGCTACCACGTGCTCCAAGGTGCGATCAGCCCGATCGAGGGCGTCGGGCCCGACCAGCTGCGGATCAAGGAGCTCATCGTGCGGATCGGCGACGAGGACGTGACCGAGGTCATCCTCTGCACGAACCCCAACATCGAGGGTGAGGCCACCGCGTTCTACTTGGCGCGCCTGTTGAAGGCGATCGAGATCAAGGTGACGCGGATCGCGTCTGGGCTTCCGGTCGGCGGCGACCTCGAGTACGCCGACGAGCTCACGCTCGGTCGCGCCCTCGAGGGTCGGCGCGAGCTGGACTGAAAGTCGCCAGCCGAAGGTTCCCTCGGTGCGCCGCCAGGCCCGTCGGGCGCGGGCGGGCGAGATCCGACCGACCGGCGGCACACCAAGAGAGAGCTTTTCATACCCGGGCCGGCCGCCTGCGAAACGAGCGAGCGCTCCGGTCCTCAGAGTGTCTGCAGGATGATGGCGTCGCCCCGGCCGCCGCCGCCACACAGGGCCGCCACGCCGAGCCCGCCGCCGCGGCGGCGCAGCTCGAGCAGCAACGTCAGGGCGACCCGCGTGCCCGACATCCCGACGGGGTGGCCGAGGGCAATAGCGCCACCGTTCACGTTGACGACCTCGTCGCTGACGCCGAGCTCGTCCATGGACGCCAGCCCGACCGCGGCGAAGGCCTCGTTGAGCTCGAACAACGAGAGGTCGGCGACCTGCTTGCCTGCTTTGGCGAGCGCTCTTTGGATGGCCTGCGACGGCTGCGTGAGCAGCGACGCGTCGGGACCTGCGACCTGGCCGTAGGACACGATCTCACCGAGCGCGCTCACGCCGAGCTCGGCGGCCTTCTTCTTCGAGACAACGATCACCGCGGCGCCACCATCGCTGATCTGGCTCGCGTTGCCTGCGGTGATGGTGCCGTCCTTGGCGAACGCGGGCTTGAGCGCTCCGAGCGACTCGGCTGTCGTGCCCGGGCGAACGCCCTCGTCGGTGTCGAAGAGGATCGGGTCGCCCTTGCGTTGGGGGATCTCGACGGCGACGATCTCCTCGGCGAGCTTGCCGTCCTTGGCAGCGTTGGCGGCCCGCTCGTGCGACGCCGCAGCGAGCTCGTCCTGGCGCTCGCGGGTGATCGCAGCGTTGCCCTTCGCGTAGTTCTCGGTGCCGAGACCCATGGCGCAGTGATCGAACTGGCACGTGAGACCGTCGTACATCATGGAGTCGACCACGGTCGCGTCGCCGATGCGCAAGCCCGCGCGCGCGCCGGGCAGGAGGTAGGGGGCCTGGGTCATCGACTCCATGCCGCCGGCCACCACGATGTCGGCGTCGCCGGCAACGATCATCTGGTCGGCCAGGTAGATGGCGTTGAGCCCGGAGAGGCACACCTTGTTGACGGTGGTGGCCGGCACGCTCATGGGTATGCCAGCCTTGACCGCAGCCTGGCGGGCGGTGATCTGACCTGTGCCAGCCTGCAGCACCTGGCCCATCAGCACGTAGTCGACCTGCTCAGCGGCGATGCCAGCGCGCTCGAGAGCTGCCTTGATCGCGAGCCCGCCGAGCTCGGCGGCGCTGAAGCCTGCCAAGGCCCCGGAGAGCTTGCCGATCGGTGTGCGAGCACCACCGACGATGACGGAACCAGCCATAGCAGGGACCTCCCCCGAGGAACGGATGTGGGCGTGAGTCTAGGGAGCGGACCTGGTCGCTCGAAATCCTCGTCCCCTGACGGGGCACTAGGTTCGCGGCCCATGCAGGACATCCTCGAGGCCATCCAGTCCGGGGCCAGCGGCGGCGACATCGCAGCCCTCCCGGTCCCCGAGTCGTACCGCGGCGCTTTCGTGCGCCGCGACGAGCAGACGATGTTCGAAGGCCTCGAGTCGAGCGACAAAGATCCCCGCAAGTCGCTCCACGTCGACGACGTCGCCACGCCAGAGCTGGCGCCAGATGAGGCCTACATCGCGGTGATGGCCTCAGCCATCAACTTCAACACCGTGTGGACGTCGATCTTCGAGCCGCTGCCCACCTTCGGCTTCCTCGACCGACTCGCCAAGGAGTCGCAGTGGGGCGCCCGCCACGCGCTGCCGTATCACGTGGTTGGCTCCGACGCGTCGGGCGTCGTGCTGCAGGTCGGCTCGGCGGTGCGCAGCTGGAAGCCCGGCGACCGAGTTGTGGTGCACTGCAACTACGTCGATGACCAGGACCCCTCGGCGCACGACGACTCCATGCTCGCGTCGAACCAGCGCATCTGGGGCTTCGAGACGAACTTTGGTGGGCTCGCCGACCTCTCGGTGGTCAAGGCCAACCAGCTCATGCCCAAACCCACCCAGCTCACGTGGGAGGAAGCGGCCTGCAACGCGCTGTGCAACTCGACGTCGTACCGCATGCTCGTCTCGCACAACGGCGCCCACATGAAGCAGGGCGACGTCGTGTTCATCTGGGGCGCGAGCGGCGGGCTCGGCGGCTACGCCGTGCAATACGTGCTCAACGGTGGCGGCATCCCGGTTGGCGTCGTGTCGTCGCCGGACAAGGTGGCGCTGCTGCACGAGCTGGGCTGTGAGGCCGTCATCGACCGCAAGGCGGCTGGTTACGAGTTCTGGTCGGACGCGCGCACCCAGGACGAGCGCGAGTGGCGACGCCTCGGCAAGGACGTGCGGTCGCTGGTCGGCGAGGACCCGAACATCGTCTTCGAGCACCCCGGCCGCCAGACCATGGGCGCATCGGTGTTCATCTGCGCCCGCGGCGGGCTGATCATGACGTGCGCGGCCACGTCGGGCTACATGATCGAGTACGACAACCGCCACCTGTGGATGAAGCTGAAGTCGATCAAGGCGAGCCACTTCGCAAACTACAAAGAGGCGTGGGAGGCGAACCGGCTGATCCAGAAGGGCATGATCCAGCCCATCCTCTCGGCCGTGCATCCCCTCACCGACGTCGGCGAGGCCGCGTACTCCGTCCACAAGAACCTGCACGAGGGCAAGATCGGTGTCCTGTGCCTTGCGCCAGAAGAGGGCCTCGGCATCGAAGACCCCGAGCTGCGAGCGAAGGTGGGCGAGGACAAGATCACCCTCTTCCGTCGCCACGGCGCGTGAGCGTGTTGCCGAGCTCGACCACGACCCGGAGGCAACGATGATCCTCACCGAGATCGACCACGTCGCCATCGCGGTGCGCGACCTCGAGGCGGCAATCGCGTACTACGCCGAGGCGTTCGGCGCTGCGGTCCACCACCGAGAGGTCGTCGAGAGCGATGGCGTCGAGGAGGCGCTCATCAAGGTGGCCGACTCCTACATCCAGCTCACGGCCGCGACTCGCCCCGACTCGCCGATCGCCAAGTCGATCGAGAAGCGCGGCGAGGGCCTGCACCACATCGGCTACCGAGTCGACGATTGCGCCGAGGCGCTCGCTTCGATGATCGCGGCCGGTGCGACGCCCATCGACGAGGCGCCTCGCCCTGGGTCGCGGGGCACGACCGTCGCATTCGTGCACCCCAAGGGCAGCTTCGGCACCCTGATCGAGCTCGTCCAGGAGTAACCACGCCTCGAGAACGCGGGGGGAGGGCTCAGCCGAGGCCGATGACCTCCTGCGCGAAGCGTTCGATGCTGTCGATGCGGACCTGCAGATCGTCGGCGTCGCCGCCGTAGAACCACCACGGCTGGGTGATCGCCTCGGTGACGCCGAGCTCGGCGAGGCGGGCGAAGCCGTCGGCGTCGAAGACGTCGGTGGGGATGACGATGATCTCGAACGGCTCACCAGCGCGGCCCTCAGCCTCGAGGCCCTCCCGCAGCCGCTCGATGATCGGGATCAGCTCGGTGGTCGGCAGGTTGGCCGACACCCAACCGTCGCCGAGCCGCGCAGCGCGCCGCAGCGCAGGCTTGCTGTGGCCGCCAACGATGATCGGCACCGGGCCGCTGGCCGCTGGCGACATCTGCAACGGCGCGAAGTCGTAGTGCGCACCGTGGTGTTCGACCATCCCACCGGCAAGCAGCTCGCGTATGACAGCGATCGCCTCGTCGGTGCGGGGTCCGCGTGACTCGAAGTCCTCGCCGAGCCACGCGAACTCCTCAGGGATCCAGGAGAGCCCAACGCCGAGGGCAACACGCGATGGTCCCGCCAGCGCCGAGAGCGATCCGACGGTCTTGGCCACCAGGAGCGGGTGGCGAATCGGGAGCTTCAGCACCATCGTCAGGAACCGCAGTCGCTGCGTCACCGCAGCCATCGCAGCGATGGCGACGAACGGATCGAGGAAGGGCGTGTCGCCGGTCCAGTAGCGCGAGCCGTCGTCTGTGTAGTGGTACTTCGCCGCGACGACCTCGGGGAAGAACGGCGAGTCGGGCACGGCGATGCCGCTCCAACCGGCAGCGTCGGCGGCGCGGGCGATCGGGAGGTACTGCTCGGCCGGGGTCATCGCCACAGCGATCGTGAAGCGCATCCGCCTAACTTGCCACCCAATGGGCACCGACATGAACGAGCACCTCGCCGTGTGCGAGCTGAAGTACCGCTACCTGCGCTTCCTCGACAACAAGAACTGGGACGCGCTCGGCGCTCTACTCACCGACGATTGCGTCGCCGATTACGCCAGCGGCACGCACCACCATGAGGGCCGCGCGTCGATCCTTGCCTTCCTCCGTGAGGGACTGCCGCCGACGCGCTTGACGGTGCACCAGTGCCACCACCCGGAGATCACGTTCGCGGCGGACGGCTGCACGGCGACGGGCATCTGGTCGCTCGCGGATGTCGTGATCGACACGGAGCTCGGCTTCACGATCCGCGGCGCGTCGTTCTACGACGACACGTATGTGCGCACCGATGACGGTTGGCGGATCAGCCATACGGGCTACGAGCGCATCTACGAGGAGTACGAGCCGCGCAGCCCCTCGATAAAGATGCTGCAGGTCAAGTCGTTCACCTAGTCCGTTGTGGTGACTGTGGGGGTGGCTGGGCGCACGAGTAGCGTCGCTCGACGGTGCTCACGGCGGACCCTGACGCGGATCTGGAAGGCGCGCTCGTCGAGTGGCGACGCACCAGGCGACGCAAGCGCATCGCGGACGTCCATTGGATCGACGCGCTCTACCAGGCGTACTTGACCGGGCTCATCGGCGGCATCGCCCTGCTCGCCGCGTCCGGCGCCGTTGGCGACGATGTGCTCTCGCCGAGCGAGCTCGACCGGCTTCTCGTGCACGGCCACGCGTGGATCGGTGGTCTCGCCGCACTCGCGATCGCTCTCGGCGTGCGCTCGGGTAGCAGGGGCGGACCTATCGCGCTCGAGCGCGCCGACGTCCGCCATGTGTTGCTCGCGCCCGTCGATCGCACCACAGCGATGCGGGCGCCGGTGCTGCGCCAGCTGCGCTTCCTGGCCTTCGTGGGGACCATCGTTGGCGGCCTCGCCGGCAACCTCGCGGCCAAGCGCCTGCCGGGCGCGACGCTGGCATGGGTGAGCACCGGCGCGTTGGTCGGGCTGACCCTTGTCGCGCTGGCGATCGGCGCAGCGCTGGTGGCCAACGGCATTCGCCTGCCGCGTTGGGCTGCGACAACGCTCGCCGTGGTGCTCGTCGTCGCGGCAGCGCTCGACGGCACAGGCGTGACTTCGTTCAGCCCCACGGCTCCCTTCGGCCGTCTCGCGTTGTGGCCGCAGCACTTCGACGTTGTCGGGCTGATCCCGGTGATCGTGGCCTCGAGCCTGCTCGGCCTCGGTGTCACGATGGTCGGCAACGTGTCGCTCGAAGATGCCGATCGGCGCTCGACGCTCGTCGGCCAGTTGCGCTTCGCAGCGACCTTGCAGGATCTGCGTACGGTCATCGTGCTGCGCCGGCAGTTGGCGATGGAGCTTCCGCGCATCCGACCCTGGGTCTGGCTCAAGGTGCACGGCACGGGACGGTTGCCCGTGTTCACCCGCGGGCTGCGCGGCGTGCTGCGCTGGCCGGCCGCCCGGGTGGCGCGCGTCGTGCTCCTCGCCGCGGCGGCGGGAGCGGCGCTGCGCGGCGCGTGGACGGGAACGACGCCGCTGGTGCTCGTCGCCGGCTTCGCCCTGTTCATCGCCGGGCTCGACGCCATCGAACCGCTCGCGCAGGAGGTCGATCACCCGAGCCGCCGCGACACCACGCCATCGCCTGCCGGGGAGATCCACGTCCGTCACCTCCCGATCGCTCTGGTGGTAATGGTGGCGACCGCCGCTCTCGTGGCCGGCGCCGAGGCGGCTCCCGGACCGGGCCAAGTGCCGATCGCTGTCGCGTTCATCGGTGCCATCGCGCTCGCGATGGGCGGCACCGGCGCTGCGCTCGTCAGCGTCATCTCGGGGCCGGCGCAGCACAGCGACGCGTGGACGCTGCTGCCGCCCGAGACCCAGGGCATGCGCCTTGCATTTCGCACCGCGTGGCCGCCCGCCGTCGCGATCATCGGAGCAGCTGTGCCCTTGCTGATCGCACGCCACTTCGCCCAGCAGGGCAAGTCGCCCGAGCCCGGCGCGCTTGCAGCCGTTGGCGGGGTGTCAGTGCTCTTCGTCCTCATCGCCGGCTGGGTGCGCTTCCGCGACGACATCCGAGCGTTCTTCAAAGCACAGATCGATCTCGCGATACCACCGAAGGACGACACAGCCGATGCCAAAGCCTGACCCGATCCTCGTTGCAAAGGGCGCGACCAAGACCTATGGCGATCTCACCGCCCTCGCCCCCCTCGACCTGCGCGTTGCGCCGGGCCAGATGGTTGCGCTCGTCGGGCACAACGGCTCGGGGAAGTCGACCTTCCTTCGCCTTGCCTCGGGGCTCCTCGAGCTGACGGGCGGGACGATCGATGTCGCCGGATTCCCGGCCGGGACAGTCGACGCCCGCACGGCTGTGAGCTTCCTCCCTGACGACCCGGTGCTCTACGACGACCTTTCGGTGCGCGAGCACCTCGCCTACATAGCGGCGCTGCACGGCGTCGAGGCGAGCGAGGCCGACTTCGACGAGCTCATCGGACGCATCGGGCTGGCGGCTCGGGCCGACGATCTCCCCGCGCGCTTCAGCCGGGGTCTGCGCCAGAAGGCCTCGATCGCCGTCGCGCTCGTGCGGCCCTTCCAGCTGCTGCTCGTCGATGAGCCGTTCGTCGGCCTCGACGCAACGGGCAAGCAGGCTCTGCTCGAGCTACTCGACGAGATCCACGGCGACGGCGCAGCGGTGGTCGTCGCGACGCACGACCCGTCCTTCGTCGAGCGCGTCGAGCGCTGCGTCGCGCTGCGCGACGGCGAGGTCGTCCACGACGGCTCCGCAACCCCGGCCGACGTCCTCCGCCTCGTCGGCACCTGATTCTGGCTCGTTCTGTTCTCGCCACAAACGCTCAGCTGGGGGGGATGAGGCCGATCTCGTAGAGGACTCGGTCGAGGAGTGCTCCGGCTTCGATGGTGCCGTAGCGGAGAGGGTGCTCGGCGTCGACGCAGCTGGGCAGCGGGCCGAGCTGGAACCACGGTGCCGGGTGGCAGAACTGCACGACGGAGTAGCGGTCGCAGCTCGCGCCCGCGGCAGCCACGACGCGATGCACACCGGCAGGTATGCGCCCGTTCGAGAGGCGCTCGAGCATCATGCCGGAGTTGACGATGACATGGCCTTCGGGGGCAACGACATCTGACCATCCCTCGTTGGTCTGCAGTTGCAGGCCGCGTTCGGTCGCACGCGGCAGAGCGGTGATGAGGTTGATGTCCTTGTGGCCGTCGGCCCACACGTGAGCGCCCGACGGCGCGGCCGCCATGGGCGGGTAATGGATGGCACGGGTCAGGTGCGAGCCGTCGACGAGGACGTCGTCGAAGTACGACGCGTCGGCACCGAGACCGACGGCGACGATCCGCAAGAAACGCGCTTGGAGGTCGGCGACCCTGTCGTGCAGCTCGCGCAGCGCCTTGGCGAGGCCGGGGACCGCGTTGTCGTCGGGCAGCACTTGGTTCGCGTAGCGGTGCGGATAGTGGGTGCGCAGTGGGTGGTGCGCAGCGACTTCGGCGCCCCAGTTGAGCATCTCCTTCCAGTCGGGCTCATCGGCCGCTGCCGCTGTCTCGACGAGCAGCCCGGTGTAGCCCGTCTGGCCGTGGCTCTCCGGAGCACGCCAGCACAGCTTCTCCTCCACCGGCAGTGAGAAGAACGTCGCCAGCAGTGAGTAGGCGGTGTTGAGCAGGTCGGCGGGGATGTCGTGGCTGGTGAAGACGAAGCCCGTCCCGAGGCTGCGCGCGACGCCGTCGACTACAGCACGCTGTTGCTTGGCCGTGCCCTGTTCGAACGCGAGGAGGTCGACGTCGAGCACCTCAGGCATCGCCGCGCTCCACCAACGATCCGTAGACCTCGGGACGGCGGTAGCGGTCGAAGTCGAAGACGGTGCCGGTGATCTCCGCGCACCGATCGAGGTCGCACACGGCGACCACGACCTCGTCGCCGCTGGTCGTGCACCGGGCCACCACCTCGCCGGTGGGGGCGATGATCTGGCTCTCGGGCAGCGCGTCGACGCCCTCCTCGACGCCCCCCTTGGCGACGCCAACGACCCAGGTGCCGTTCTGGTAGGCGCCGCTCGCCATCACGAGGTTGTTGTGGAACCCCGCGAGGCGACTCTGATTGGGGTCGGGCGCGTAGTGGATCGGCGTGTTGTAACCGATGAGCACGAGCTCGACACCGGCCAGGCCCATCAATCGGTAGGTCTCGGGCCACCGTCTGTCGTTGCAGATCGCCATGCCGACACGACCACCGAAGGCGTCGTGCACATCGAAGCCCTCGGGCCCGGGCTCGAAGTAGCGACGCTCGAGGTGCTGGAAGGGCCTCCACGCTTCGGGCTCCTCGTGGCCCGGGATGTGGACCTTGTGGAAGCGCCCGACGATCGATCCGTCTCGCTCGACGAGCACCATGGTGTTGTAGCGATGCCCGTCGGGCGTCAATTCCGCGAAGCCGAGCGCGAAGCCGACGCCGAGGTTGGCGGCCTCGTCGAAGAGGGGCTTGGTATCGGTGCCGGGCATCTCGGTCTCGTAGAAGCTGTCGAGCTCGTCGCCCTTCATGTCCCAGCGCGGGAAGAACGTGGTGAGCGCCAGCTCGGGGAACACGACGAGCTGCGCGTCGCGTCCGTGGGCGCGGTGCAGCAGGGCAAGCAACCGCTCGACCACATCGGCGCGCGGCTCGTGGCGCCCGACCGGGCCCATCTGCGCGGCGGCGACGACGATCTCTCTCATGTGACCACCCTCGCCAGGTGCAGCACGCAGTGCAAGAGAACGTTGGCGCCGGCCTCGAGATCGGCGTCGTCGGTGTGCTCGGCCGGGTTGTGGCTGATGCCGTTCGCGCTCGGGACGAACACCATTCCAGACGGGCACACGCGGGCGAGCATCTGGGCGTCGTGCCCGGCGCCCGACGCCAACCGCTGCACGGAGTGTTGCTGATCGCGGGCGACCGTCTCGACGAGGGCGACGAGCTCAGGGTCGAACGTCACCGGCTCGAAGCGAGCGAGCGACCGATGCTCGATCTGTACGCCCTCGGCCGCGGACAGGTGCTCGAGGAACGCGAACAACTCGCGCTCGGCCTCGCTGAGGAGTTCGTCGTCGGTGTTGCGAAGGTCGACGGTCAGCGTGGCTGTCGAGGCCACGACGTTGACGAGGTCTGGATGCAGCCGGATGCTTCCCACGGTCCCGACTTGCGTCGCGCCCATCCGGGTGACGAGCTCGCGGACGAAGGTGGCGATCCGCCCGGCTGCATACCCGGCGTCGTGGCGCATCGTCATCGGTGTGGTGCCCGCGTGGTTCGACTGGCCGGTGACGATCGCTTCGGTCCAGGAGATCCCCTGCACGCTCGTGACCGCGCCGATGGTGATGCCAGCGGCCTCGAGCACGGGGCCCTGCTCGATGTGCAGCTCGATGTACGCGTGCGGCGCGCGGGCCGGACACGGCTCGCTGCCGGCGTAACCGATCCGCACGAGCTCGTCGCCGAGAACGGAGCCGTCGCTCGCGACGATGGAGAGGGCTTCCTCGAGCGGCAGCCCGCCGGCGTACACGAGCGAGCCGAGCATGTCGGGCGGGAACCGAGCGCCCTCCTCGTCGGTGAAGAAGGCGACCGCGAGCGGATGCTCGGTCTCGATGCCGGCAGTGATGATCGACTCGATCACCTCGAGGCCGCCGAGGACGCCGAGGTTGCCGTCGTAGCGTCCACCGGTTGCGACGGTGTCGATGTGGCTGCCGATCAATACCGGTGGATCGAGGCGATCGGGCGGCCAGGTGCCCACAACATTGCCGATGCCGTCGATGTCGACGCGCAGGCCGAGGTCGCGCATCCACGTCACGACAAGGTCGCGGCCCTGTCGGTCGAGATCGGTCAGAGCGAGCCGTGCGTTGCCCCCGCCCTCGATCGGTCCGATCGCCGCCAACGCATCGAGCCGCTCACGCAGCCGAACGAACGAGATGCGCAAGCCCGCCCCACTCACGAGCGGCTCATAGTGCGATGTCAGCCGGGCGGACGGGAACGCGCGTGAGGGGGCGGCCGGTGGCGGCGCGGATCGCAGCGACCACAGCGGGAGTCGAGGAGATCACGGGGGGCTCGCCGACGCCCTTGGCGCCGAAGGGCGATCCGGGCTGGGGGACCTCGAGGTAGGTCGCGGCGACCGACGGCGCGTCGAGGGCCGTGGGGATCAAGTAGTCGGTGAAGCTCGGGTTGCGGACATGCCCGTCGACGACGAGCAGCTCCTCCATCACTGCGAGGCCGACGCCTTGAGCGATGCCCCCCTCGAGCTGCCCGAGGCACTGGAGCGGGTTGAGCACCTTGCCCACGTCCTGCGCCGTGTCGAGGTGCACGGCCCGAACCAGGCCGAGCTCGGCGTCGACATCGACGATCGCGCGATGCGCTGCGCACGCCAGGGCGACGTGCGCGTTCCCTTGGCCATCGGCGTCAAGGGGATGAGTGATCTCATGATGATGCTCCTCCATCGCTTCGAACGCGACCCCTGGTGCGGCGTGCGCGACATCGAGGTCGATGCCACTACCGACGATGCGGTCGCCGTCGATGTGCAGCTCCGTGGCGTCGACCTCTCGCGCTGCTGCAACGTACGCGAGGAGCTGATCGCGCACGGCCGCGCACGCCTTTTCCACGGCGCCGCCGGACATCATGGTTTGGCGGCTCGCCGACGTCGACCCTGCGGATCCGATCGTCGTGTCGGCCGGTGCAAGAAGCACGTCGTCGACGCCGAGCACGGTGCGAGCGATCTGCTCTGCCAACGTCACGAAGCCCTGTCCCACCTCCGCTGCAGCGCACGTCACTGTGGCGAGACCGTCGATGAGGTGACAGCGCGCGACGGAACCGTCCATGTAGCCCTCGGCGTACATCAGGTTCTTGAATCCGACGGCGAAGCCGACACCGCGGCGCACGTCGCTGATGTCGGTCGTGCGGCCAGCACCGCCGGGTCGTGCGAGCTCGTTCTCCCAGTCGGCCGCCGGCGGAAGGGGCAGGGCAGCGCAGGCGCGGATCACCTCGGCGACGGGCAGAGCGCCTTCGATGACCTGACCGGTGAGCAACGTGTCGCCCGGCGCCATGGCGTTGTGCACGCGCAACTCGACGCGATCGATGCCACAGGCGTCGGCGAGCAGATCCATCTGCGCCTCGTGGGCGAAGCACACCTGCACGGCGCCGAACCCGCGCATCGCACCGCACGGCGGGTTGTTCGTGCGCACACCCAGCGCGTCGACAACGGCGTTGGGAACGCGGTACGGCCCGTTCGCGAAGCATCCCGCGTTGGCGACGACGTGGTAGGTGGATGATCGGTAGGCGCCGCCGTCGAGCACGATGCGCGTCTCGAAGGACACGAGCGTTCCGTCCGGGTCAGCGGTGTGCCGCATCCAGATGCGAGCCGGGTGACGGTGCACATGGCCGAGGAACGATTCGTGCCGCGAGTAGACAATCTTGACGGGGCGTTGTGTGTAGACGGCGAGCAGGCACGCGTGGATGTGCAAGCTGACGTCTTCGCGCGCCCCGAACGCGCCGCCGACGCCGCCGAGGGTGAGCCGCACCTTGTCCGGGTCGAGGCCAAGGCACTCGGCCACCTGATCGCGATCGTTGTGCAGCCACTGCGTCGAGACGATCAGGTCGACGCCGCCGTCGTCGGTCGGCACAGCGAGGCCAGCCTCGGGGCCCATGAAGGCTTGATCCTGCATGCCGACCTCGTAGGTGCCCTCGACGCTGATCGGTCCCCGGGCAGCGACGTCACCCTTGCGGATGCGCAACGCACGGAACACGTTGCCGTCGGGATGCAGCGCCGGCCCGGTGAGCGCTTCTTCCGGATCGACGACGGGGATGAGCAGCTCGTAGTCGACGACGATCGCTGCGCACGCCCGGCGCGCGGTGTCGGGATGGTCTGCCGCGACGATGGCGACGGGCTCGCCGACGTGACGCACGACGTCACTCGCGAGCACCGGCTGATCTCGGTGCTCGAGCCCGAAGTGGGTCGCGCCGGGGAGATCGTCGGCCGTGAGCACGGCCGCCACCCCGGCGATGGCGAGCGCTGCGCTGACGTCGATGGCGCGGATGCGGGCCGAGGGGTGCGGCGAGCGGAGCGCCTGGCCCCACAGCATGTCGTCGGCCCAGAGGTCGCCGGAGAACGCGAACTCGCCACGGACTTTCGGCCCGCCGTCCGGCCGACCGGCACTGTCGCCGATGCGTCGCCCGCCGCTCGGTGTGCCAACTGCGGTAGCTGGCGCCTCGGTGACGGTCACGAGCCGACTCCGCGGACGGCGACCGCCGCGTCGACCGCAGCGAAGATGCGGCCGTAGCCCGTGCACCGGCAGAGGTTGCCGCTGATGGCCTCGCGCACCTCGAGCGGCGTCGGCGCCGGCGTGCGATCGAGCAAGTCGTGGACCGCCATCACGAGACCGGGGGTGCAAAATCCGCACTGCACAGCGCCTTCGTCGACGAAGGCGGCCTGCACGTCGGTGAGCTCGCCCTTCTCTTCGGGCTGCACGCCCTCGACCGTGGTGATCTCGGCACCGGCGACCGCGACAGCGAGCACGAGACAGGCGCACACGAGCGCGCCGTCGAGGAACACAGAGCACGAGCCGCACTCGCCTTGCTCGCACCCCGATTTCGCGCCCGGCAGGCCGAGCCGCTCGCGCAGCACATGGAGCAAGCTCTCCCCCAGCCATGCCCCGTCGACCGGGTAGCCCACACCGTTCACGGTGAGCTCATACGGCGCGCTCATGTCGTGAGGTTCCGAAGGCAGCGCGCCGCAAGGACGCCGATGGCGTGGCGGCGGTAGTCGGCCGTCGAGCGGTGGTCATCGATGGGACGCGCTGCTGCCGCGACCATCTGGCCGAACTTCGTCGCATCGTCGGATGCCGCGAGCTCTGCGCCATCCGCGCCCCACGCCAACCGCGACGCGATCCAGGCCTCGGCATCATGCGCGCGAAGCGGGACCGGCCCGACCGACCCGAGCCCGACGCGCACCGTCGCCTCCACAGCATCGAGTGCCAGCGCGACCGATGCGACGGCGATCACCATCGCGTTGCGCACACCGACCTTTCGATACTCCTGCCCGCCGCGCACGATCGGCACGAGCACCGCTGTGATCAGCTCGCCGGGTGCGATCGCCGTGCGCTTCGCCCCGGTGACGAACGCCTCGATGGGCAGCGACCGCCGCCCGTCGCTCGACGCGAGCTCGACCGTTGCGCCGAGCGCGACGAGCACGGGGAGCGTGTCGCCAGCGGGCGAAGCAGTGCCGACGTTGCCGCCGATCGTGCCGGCGTTGCGAATTTGGGGGGAGCCAACGGTGCGCGCCGCTTGCGCCAGCGCAGGAGCATGGGCGACGACGTCCGCGTCGAGCAGCCGCGTGTAGGTGACGCCAGCCCCGATGCGCACGACGAGCCCGGGCTCGTCGACGACCACATCGTGCAACTCGCTCACGCGGCGCAACGCCAACACCGAGTCGAAGCGATGCTCGCCGGCGTTGATCCCGACCATGAGATCGGTGCCCCCCGCGAGCACGAGGGCGTCCGGGTTCGTGGCGAGCGCCGCGAGAGCGGTGTCGAGATCGGAGGGCACAAGGACGGTCATGGCGACCCCAGGCTCACCGCGCGTTCAACAATTTGTCAACGCGCCGGCATGAAGCGCTCGTGAACTCAGATCCGCTTCAGGCGCAAGACGGGGATCACCCGGCTCGTCTTCTCGGCGTACTCGGCGAAGGTGGGCATCGCTGCTGCGTGCGCTGCGAAGAGGCGCTCGCGTTCCTCCCCGGCCGCCTCCTCCACGCGAGCCTGGAACGTCTCACCTGGCAGCTCGACGGTGACCTCGGGGTTGGCGACGAGGTTGTGGTACCAGTCCGGGTTGGTGGGAGCGCCGGCCTTCGACGCGGCCACGATGACGTCGTCGCCGTCGAGCGTGTAGACGACCGGGAACGTGAGCTGCCGGCCCGACTTCGCCCCTGTCGCCGTGATCAGCGTCAAGGGGGCACCGGCGAAAGGCCCGGTGGTCTTCCCGTCGTTGGCGCGGAACTCGTCGATGATCCCTTGGTTGAACGACTTGGCTTGCTCGGACGTGCTGTCGGTCATGGCGGTCCTCGGTTTCAGGCGTGGGTGAGTTGCATCGAGACGCGGGTTGCGCCGGCAGCGACGGCGGCCCGGAGGATGGCGTCTACCGCGTCGAGCACGTGCGGGTCGGGCCCTTCGACCGTGCTGCCGAAGGGGCCGAACTCGACGCCGAGCCCGGCCGTGCGCGCAGCTTCGATCGCAGCTTGCACGTGCGGGCCGGGGGCACCCTCCGTGAAGGGCTCGACCGTGAACTCCACCACCAGCGCCACAGGTGGCACCCTAACGGCTGTGTTGCTCGAACACGGCCGAGTGATCGACGTCGAAGGCGAACGCGTCGCGTCGGTCCGCGTCGGCCGCGACGGGCGCGTCGACGAGGTCGGCGATCTCGTGCCGGGCGATGGCGAGCAGGTCGTCGACTGCGCGGGCAAGCTCGTCGTTCCTGGCGGGGTCGACGTCCACACGCACCTGCATCTGCCAGTCGGCCAGGTGGTGGTGAGCGACGACTTCGACAGCGGCACGCGCGCTGCAGCCATCGGCGGCACGACGACCATCGTCGACTACGTGACCGCGTATCGCGGGGAGGATCCGATGCGGGCCATGGCGACGTGGAGGCGCTGGGCCGAGCCTGCCTGCGTCGACTACGGCCTGCACATGACCTTCACCGAGCGGGTTCGCGAGCAGACGATCGCGGCATGTGTCGAGGCCGGAGTGACGTCGTTCAAGCTCTACATGGCATATCCCGAGCTGCTACAGGTCGACGACGACGTCATCCTCGAGGTCATGGGGACCGCCGCCAAGCACGGCGGCCTCGTGACCGTGCACTGCGAGGACGGCGGCGCCATCGAGGCGCTACGCCGCCGAGCGCTGGCCGACGGGCGCACCGGTGTGCTGGAGCACGCCAACACCCGGCCAGCGGAGCTCGAGGCAGCGGCGGTGCGCCGCGCAGCGCGGCTCGCTGAACGCGCTGGTGCCTCCGCCTACTTCGTGCACCTCTCGTCCGCCCCCGCGCTCGCCGCGGTGCGCGAGGCGCGCGACAGAGGCGTCGACGTGCTCGCCGAGACCTGCCCGCAGTATCTCTACCTCGACACTCAGCGCCTTCGCGGACCAGACGGCGACTCGTTCGTGTGCACGCCGCCATTGCGCGATCCGTGGCACGCCGAGGAGCTGTGGCACGGCATGGCCGACGGCACGATCCACGCGGTGGCCACCGACCATTGTCCCTTCACGGTGGCCGATCGACGCGCTGGCGTGCGGGCCAGGCCAGAGGGCTGGGCCGACTTCACCGAGATCCCCGGCGGACTCCCGGGCATCGAGACCCGCATGGGTCTGGTGTGGGAGGGGGTCGTGGCCGGGCGAATCACGCAAGCCGATTGGGTGCGCCTGTGTGCTGAGGCACCAGCTCGCACGTTCGGGTTGTGGCCGGCGAAGGGAAACCTGCGGGTCGGCGCCGACGCCGACGTGGTGGTCTGGGATCCGCAGCGCGTCCAGTCGCTCGACGCGGACGCGTTGCACATGCGCGTCGATCATTCGCCGTACGAGGGCACGTCGATCCTCGGCTGGCCCAACCTCGTGCTGTCGCGCGGTCGTGTCGTCGCGCGCGACGGCGCCTTCGTCGGCGAACCTGCAGCTGGGTGCTACCTCGCCCGCACCGCCTCCGGCACGCGCTGAGGAGCCGAGGCGTCAGCCCGCGTTCAGGTAGTTGTAGACGGTGAAGCGGCTGACGGCCATGGCATCGGCGACGTCTTCCACCGCCTTGCGCAGCTGGAACGCGCCGCGCTCGTCGAGGAGGCGAACGGCGCGCTGCTTCTCCTCGCGCGTGAGGTCGTCGAGCCTGCTCCCGAGCTCGGCTTCGACCGACGCGACCATGCGATCGAGCGCGCCGTGCACGCCCGGTAGGCGAAACGCGCCGACCACCTCGCCCTCCCACTCGATCGGGATGTCACCGCGGCGCACGCGCCCGGCAGGGACGAGCGCGGCGCCGAGCGCGTCGGCGACCGGGGTGAGGGCGACGAGCAGCGGATGTCGTCGCGCCATTCGGGCGAATGTACCCGTGGCAGAGCGCAGCGGTGCTCGAAGCGCGCAACGGAATGACCGTCTGGCGAGTTGACGTTTGTTCGAGACGAGGGCGATCGTTCTGCTGTGGCCACCCTCATCCGCAACGGCATCGTCTTGCCCCTGACGGGTGGGAGCGAGACCGTGCTCGATCCCGGCTCGGTCCTCATCGACGGCTCCGACATCGTGGCGGTCGGCGCTGTCGCTGCCATCGACGCTGACCAGCGCGCGGTCGGGGCTGAGATCGTCGACGTCAGTGGCCACGCCGTGCTGCCCGGTCTCCACAACTGCCACCTGCACTCCGGCCTGCTGCGCGGCACCGCCGAGTCGATGTCGCTCTGGGACTGGCTGAAGACCTACGTCGACCCCGCCCACAAGGCCCTGACGCCCGAGATCGCCGCCGCTGCTTCGCTGCAGTGCTACGCCGAGGGCCTGCTGGCAGGCACCGTGTCGGTGATGGACATGTGGCGCTTCATGGAGGGATCCGCCGAGGCAGCGGACACCCTCGGCATCCGAGCCACGCTCGTGCCCTACGTGGCGGACGGTGCCTACGACTGGTTCGAGACGATCGCGACGAACCGACGCCTCCTCGAGTCGCACCGCACGCATGCCGAAGGGCGGGTGCGAACCTGGGTCGGGCTCGAGCACTTGCTGTACTGCTCGGAGGAGTGCTTCGCAGAGGCTGTTGCCCTTGCGGAGGAGTTCGACACTGGCCTGCACACGCATTCGTCCGAGTCGATCTGGGAGGTGCAGGAGTCGCTGGCCCGTTGGGGGCGCAGGCCGATCGAGGTGTTCCACCAGCGAGGGGTGCTCAGCGAGCGAACCGTGGTCGCCCACTGTGTCTGGCTCTCCGACCTCGAGATCGAGCTGCTCGCCCGAACCGGCACGGCTGTCGCGCACTGCCCGTGTTCGAACATGAAGCTGTCCTCAGGGCCGGCGCGCATCGGCGATTTGCGCGCCGCAGGCGTCACGGTTGGCCTGGGCAGCGACGGCGAGAAGGAGAACAACAACACCGACCTTGTCGAGGAGATGAAGTTCGCGTCGCTCCTGCAGAAGGTGACGACGCTCGATCCGACTGCGGGCGACCCATGGGACGTGCTGGCGATGGCCACGATCGACGGCGCTCGGGCCCTCGGCCTGGACGACGTCAGCGGCTCGCTCGAGCCAGCGAAGCGCGCCGACATCATTGCCATCGACCTCGGTGGTCTCCACACCACACCGGTGCTGCACGGGGCCGACCTCAACGTCGCAGCCCACATCGTGTTCTCGGCCTCGGGCCGTGACGTCAGCGATGTCTGGGTGGATGGCCGGCGTCTGCTCGCCCGCGGCGCGCCAACCACCTTCGACGTCGCGTCGGTGCGAGCGACTGCCCAAGCCGCGGCGGAAGAGCTCTTCGAGCGTCGCGCGAAGCTCGACGCCGAGGGCTGGCGCCACCCCGACCGCGTCTAAAAGCCCTGAATGCGCTCGCTGATGGTGCGGTGGCGCTGCAACATCGACGCTTCCCCGCGCGCCGTGACCCGGCCGTCGCGCACGACGACCCGGCCGGCGACGACGGTGTGGCGGGCGGCGACAGGCCCGCAACGCAACCATGCCTCGACCGGGTCGCTGTGCGCACCAGCGAACGCGACGCCTTCGAGGGGCCAGCACACGAGGTCACCGACCGCGCCGACCGCCAACAGGCCGAGCTCTCCCTCGCGCCCGAGGCACGCGGCCGAGCCTCTCGTCGCGATCTCGAGGGCGTCGCGCGCCCCCATCGCAGCTGGGCCTCTGCGCAAGCGCCCGAGCAGCATCGCGTTGCGTGCTTCCATCCACAGTGATGCGGAGTCGGTCGAAGCAGAGCCGTCGCAGCCGAGCCCGACCGGTGAGCCCGCGGCGCGCAGCTCGGCGACAGGCGCAGTCCCGCCGCCTCCGATCATCATGTTCGAGCTCGGACAGTGCGCGACGCCCACCCCGGCCGCCCCGAGCCGGGCGATCTCTGCTGGGTTCGGGTAGATGCAATGCGCAACCCACGCCCGATCGCTGCACCACCCCACGTCCTCGAAGTGCTCGATGGTGCGCTTGCCGAACCTCTGCTCGGCGAAGCTGTCCTCGTCGGCGTCCTCGGCGAGGTGCGTGTGCAAGCGGACGTCGAGGTGCTCAGCCAACTCGGCTGTCGCTCGCATCAGCTCGGATGTCACCGAGAACGGCGAGCACGGCGCGAGCGCGATGCGCAGCATCGAGCCCCACGAAGGATCGTGATGTGCCGCCACGAGCCGCTCGCTGTCGGCGAGGATCTCATCGTCGTCCTGCACGACGGAGTCGGGCGGCAGCCCGCCGTCCTTGGCGGAGAGGCTCATCGAGCCACGGGTTGGGTGAAAGCGCATGCCCAGCTCGCGCGCCGCTGTGATCTCGGCCGCTACGAGGTCGCCCGCGCCACGGGGGTGCACGTAGAGGTGGTCGGTCGTTGTGGTGCATCCCCCGAGCGCGAGCTCGGCGAGACCGACCCATGCCGAGACGTACGAGGCCTCTTCGTCGAGGAGCGCCCAGCGCGGATAGAGCGCGCTGAGCCACTCGAACAGCGTTCCGTTGACGGCCGGGCGGTAGCTGCGCGTGAGGTTCTGGTAGATGTGGTGATGGGTGTTGATGAGCCCCGGCGTGACCAGGCAGCTCTCCGCGTGCAACACGTCCGATGCCGTGGGCGGCGCGTTGGCTGGCCCGCCGACGCCGACGACGAGACCGTCTTCGATCGCGACCCATCCGCCGCTGATCTCCCTGCGCTCGTCGTCGACGGTCGCCACGAGCTCGGCGCCGCTGACGAGGAGGTCACACGAGCTCGCTTCGTTCATCGCCGAACGGTGACCGCGAAGGGGGCGGCGCGTCAACGGTTGCTTTTGTTGAAGACTGGGTGCATGGGCGAGCTCGTCGTGCATCCGATCGACTTGGCCCCGTTCCGCGAGGGCGGCCCGGAGGATCGTGCCGCTGTCGCAACAGCGATCGACGTCGCTTGCCGCGACACCGGGTTCCTCGTGCTCACGGGCCATGGCGTGCCTCAAGCGACGATCGACGACTGGGTCGAGCGCAGCACGGCGTTCTTCGAGCGACCGATGGAGGAGAAGCGCGACTACGTCGTGACCGAACCTTCAGCGAACCGCGGCTACACCGAGCCAGGGAAGGAGGGGCTCGCGTACACCCTCGGCTCCAGGACGCCGCCCGATCTCTTCGAGGCGATGACCTACGGCCGCGAGGACGCGATTGGCCCGCGGTTCGACGCGCACCGGCACCACTTCCGACCCAATCGTTGGCCCGACGAGCCGGCTGGACTACGCGAAGCGTTTCTCGCGTACGAGGCGGAGCTGCGGCGCGTCGCCGACGACGTGCTTCGGGCGATGGCGATCGCTCTCGATCTGCCTGAGGGTTGGCTTGTCGGGCGCTGCGCGGGCTCGGTGATCACGACCCGCGCCATCAGCTACCGGCGCTATCCCGGCTCGCCCGACCCCGAGCCGGGCCAGATGCGACTCGGCGCGCACACCGACTACGGCGTGTTGACGCTGCTCTGGGCCGACGACGTTCCCGGTTTGCAGGTGCAGCGCAGCGGCACCTGGCACGACGTGTCGTTCGCGCCCAGATCCTTCCTTGGCAACATCGGCGACATGCTGGCCATGTGGACGAACGACCGCTGGCACTCGACGCTGCATCGCGTCGTGCCCCCGCCTGCTTCGAGCAACGGACCGGTGCGGCGGCGTTCGGTGGCTCGCTTCCTCGACGGTGACCCCTCGGTGCTCGTCGAGTGCATCCCGTCGTGCTGCAGCGCCGACAACCCAGCGCGCTATGCGCCGGTCAACGCCGGCGAGTGGCTGCGCACGAAGATCGTCGGCGGTCGCACCCTCGAGGTGGTCGAGCTCCCGAGCTCGCATCGCTCTGCTGACGCTCACCGGCCGTAGGAAGGCGCGTACCGGGCGAGGACCCGGCCCTCGATACCCCCGATGATCTTGTACACGATGATCGAGTAGAGGGTGACGAGCACGACGCGGGTCCATACCCCGCCGTAGTCCGACCGCGCGCCGCCCCGAAGGATCTCGGCTCCGAGGCCTTCGCCGGTCGCCAACCATTCCGAGAGAAGCGCGCCCACCAGTGCGAGCGGCGCTGCGACGCGCAGCGACGCGAACAACGCAGGGAGCGCGCTTGGGATCTGCACCTTGCGCATCGTGTCTCCCCGCGTCGCCCCGTACGCGCGCAGCAGGTCGAGCGAGTCTCTCGGGGTGGCCTTGAGCGCCAGCGTCACGTTGACGAGCGTTGGGAAGAACGTGACGATGCTGGCGATCACGGTGACCGAGCGCAGGTTGCGACCGAAGATGATGACGATCACCGGCGTCATCGCAATGAGCGGGACCGAACGGAGGACCATTGCGATCGGCATGAGCGTGCGTTCGGCGGAGCGCGAGAGGTTGAACGCCATCGAAGCTGCGATGGCGACGACGGTGCCGACGACCAGGCCGAGCGCGGCGTCGCGGAGGGTGATGGCCGACTGGTCGATCATGAGGCGTCGGGTACCGGCCGCTTTTGGACCGCTGAAGAGGTAGTGCCACACGTCGCTCGGGCCCTTGCCGCTGAACGCCGAGACCTGGAAGTACTCGAGGAAGAGCCACCATGCCCCGATCACGATGCCGATCGAGATGGCGGCCGACAACACCCCGCGCAGCGCCCGCAGCGCCATGTTGGCGCCCTGCCCTCGGCGGGCGCGGGCTGCCGCGTCGTCGGCTTGGGCGAGCAGGTCGGACTGAAGCTCGGTGACGGTCACGTCAGCTCCTCGGTGCCCACGGGGTGAGCGCGCGCCCGAGGAGCGCGGTGAGCGCGTAGACGAGCGCGGCAGCGACGGTGGCGACGATGGCGAGCGTCCACGTCGTGGGCCCGTCGAGGCGCTGCTGCGACGCGATCATCGCAACGCCTATTCCGCTGTCGGCGCCGGAGTACTCGCCGATGATCGCGCCGAGAACCGCGGCCGGAGCCGCCACGCGCAAGCCGGCGAAGAGGCTCGGGAGGCTGGCGCGCAAGCGCACCTTGGTGAGCTTGCGAACGGACCCGCCGCCGAACGCGTGCACCACGTCGAGGGTGGTCGGATCAGCGCTCCGCAGACCGACCAACGCGCCGATGAGCGTCGTGAAGAACACGGCGAGCGCGGCGAGCACGACCTTGGGCGTGTCGCCGTCGAAGACGATGGCGAACACCGGACCAATCGCGACAGCCGGCAGGCAGTACGACGTGACCCCCAGCTGGATGAGGGGCCGCTCGACCACGGGGAGCACGAGCACGAGGAAGGCGAGCCCGATGGCGAGCACGTTGCCCCAGACCCACCCCTGCCCTGCGGCCTGGAGCGTCGAGGAGAGGTTGCGCCAGTAGAAGCCCGGGTCGTCACGCAGTGCGGCGACGATGTCGGTCGGCGGGGGGATCGATGTCGTCTGTTGGAACATCGTCTTGCCGATGATCTGCCAGACAACGAGCAGGACGCCAGCAGCGATTGCGGTAGTGGCCCACGGCGGGAGCGAGGCGCGCGGCGGGTGTGCCGCGGTCGCGACGCCCAAGGGATCAGCCGTCCTCGGCGACCACGCCGCCGCGGCCGAAGAGCAGCTCACTGAAGTGGTCGCACAGTTCGTGGAACCGCGACGTTCGCATCATGTCGGGCGTGCGCGGTCGCGGCAGATCGATCGTGACCGTTGCGATGATGCGCCCGGGACGTGGGCTCATCACCGCGACGGTGTCGGCGAGGAAGACGGCTTCGGAGACGGAATGGGTGACGAGCAGCGTGGTGGCCTGGCGCTCCGTCCAGATGCGCTGCAGCTCGAGGTTGAGCCGTTGGCGGGTCATCTCGTCGAGAGCGCCGAAGGGCTCGTCGAGCAGCAAGATCTTCGGATCGACGACGAGCGCGCGCGCGATGGCGACGCGCTGGCGCATGCCCCCGGAGAGCTGTGCCGGCCGAGCCGACTCGAACCCCTCGAGACCGACGAGGGAGACGAGGTCGCTGATAGCGTTCTCGGGCACTTTCACGCCGCTGACCTCGAGAGGCAAGCGGATGTTGGTGATGACCGAGCGCCACGGGAGCAGTGCCGAGTCCTGGAAGGCGATGCCGAGATCGTGGTTGCGCCGCGCGGTGCTTGGAGGCTCGCCGTGCACGAGCGCCTCGCCGCTGGTTGGTTGCTCGAGATCGGCGAGGATTCGCAGGATCGTCGACTTGCCACAGCCCGAAGGGCCGAGCAGGGCGACGAAGGCACCGGTTGGCGCAGCCAAGTCGGCGCCTTCGATGGCGACGACCGGGCTGCGCCCGACCTTGAACTCCTTGCTCAACGACCGCAACAGGATGCCGCCGCCATCGACCCCTGACGGCGCGGCGCTGTTGCTGGGGGTCAGGTCGGCCAAGGTGTCTGGCATCGCAAGGTCAGGGTGCGGCCTTCAGGTCGCTGTGCTCAGCGTAGATCTCGTTGATGAGCGAGAGGTCGAAGAGCTTGTCCTTGGTGATCGTGGTCCCAGCCTTGCCGAGCGAAGCGATCGTCTCGTCGACGTGTTGGTCGGTCACCGTGAAGATGCCGTCCTTCTTCGTGTCGTCGGTGAGGATCAGCTTGTTCTGGTCTGCCGACTCGTTCGTCTGCTCGGCCTCGTCGAGCTTGAGATCGACGCCGTACTTCGTCGCGGCGAGCTTGGCACCCAAGGCGGGATCCTTGAGGCTGTCGCGCCAGCCCTTGATCTCCGCCAGCAGGACTGCCTTGATCTTGTCGCGGTTGTCCTTGAGGGCCTGCTGGTTGACGATGTAGTGCTGCGAGACCAGGGGAAGGTTGTTCTCCGCGAGCAGGAACGTCGTCGTCTCGGTGCCCTTGGCCTTGAGCTCGTTGGGCTCGTTGGTGATGAAGGAGAACCAACCATCGACCTTGCCGGCGACGAGCTCGGACGTGTCGAAGCCGACCGAGACGGTCGTGAGGTCGGACTCCTTGATGTTGTTGACCGCGCGGAACGCCGTCCAGATCGCGGTGTTCACGTCCTGCACGCCGATCTTCTTGCCCTTCATGTCGGCAGGCGTCGCGATGGGGTTCGACTTGAGCGACATGATCGCGAACGGGCTCTTCTGGTACTGCGCGCCGACGACGATCAGCTTGGCGCCCTGCAGGATCGCCGGTGCGGTGATGACAGGGTCGCTCGTCCCGATGAAGGCCTTGCCGCTGTCGACGATGGAGTCCTGGTTGATGTTGGGCCCACCAGTCATCAGGTTGACGCTGGAGAAGCCTGCCTCGGTGTAGTAGCCCTTCGTGTCGGCGATGTACATGCCGGCGAACTCGACGTTCTTGATCCACGACAGCTGGAAGTCGAGCGCTCCGAATGAGCCGCCGCTGGCGCTCGAACCGGACGACGCACCGGTTGACTTCGAAGAAGCCGTCGTGGTCTTCGAGTCGCTGCTGCACGCCGCGAGAAACGGACTACCGAGCAGGGCGACCCCGGCGGCACCGAATGCCCCTCGGCGGATGAAGGTTCGACGGTCGACCTCGTGGGTCACTGGTGCCTCCTTGGGCGTTCAACATCTTGTTGAAAACTAGGCCGAAGCGGTTTCCGGTGCATTCGCCAAACATGAACGCCGTGTTTCGTCGCTCATGAGGCTCTGCAGCACCGGCGCGAGCAGCACACTACGCAGTTGGGGGGAGGGACGTCCCGGGCGCGGCCAGCTGCTGCTCGCCCCAGCCAGCGAACTCGTCGATCATGCGCTCGACATCGGAGCCGAGGGGGTAGAGGACGGGGCAGGTGCAACCCGCTGCGATGTACTCCGCGACCTTGGCCTTGCACTCGGCCGGTGTACCCGAGGCGGTGATGAGCTGCACCACGTCGTCTGGGACCAGCCTTGATGCAGAGACGACCTCATCGTGGGTCGCCGGCCACGTCATCACCGCGCTGATCTCGTCGAGCAGCGCGGTCGCCACCCCTGAGGCCTTCATGATGTGGGGCTGTTGGCCGAGGTATTGCGTCACCAGGAGGCGCGCCGCGTCGATCGCCGCGTCGTGATCGTCGTCCATCGAGCACACGACGAGCTGCGGGCGGTCGATGTCGTCGAGCGTTCGGCCGGCCTTCGCTGCCCCCTTGGTCAGGGCGGCGACAGCTGTGTGGTCGTACGCAGGCGACACCAGGTAGTTCAGCAACGCGCCGTCGCCGATCTCGCCGGCGAGCTCCATCATCTGCATGCCGGTCGCACCGATCACGATCGGAACGTCCTTCGGCTTGCGCTCCTGGTGCACGTAATCGAGCTCGACGCCGTCGAGGTGCACGAACTCGCCATGGAACGTCACGGTCTCGTTGTTGAGCAGCGCTCGCACGGCCGTGACGATCTCGCGCATTGCGCGCAACGGTTTGGCCCGCGAGACGCCGACCGCCGCGGCCAGCGGGTCCCACCACGCGCCGATGCCGAGGATGGCGCGGCCAGGGGCGAGGTCGTCGAGCGTCGAGAACGTCGCGGCCAGAAACGCGGGGTTTCGCACCCACATCGACACGACACCCGACCCCAACTTGATGCGCTCGGTGACCGACGCAAAGGCCGCGAGTGGGACCGTCGCTTCGCGGACCAGACGCGACTCGGCCTGCCACACAGCCTCGAAGCCGGCGGCTTCGGCCGCTCTGCTGTAGCGCATCCCGTCGCGGATCGGGTGGGCGTCCTGCAGATAGAGCGCGAGCCGCTGCATCACGCCGCCTCGGGAGTAGGAAGGCCCAACTGCGTCATAGCTCGTCCATCCTCGCGAAGAGCCGATGGGCCGCCTCGGCTGCCTTCGCCCGTATCTCGGCGGCATCGACCCGCGTCGGGCCGAGCTCGTCGAGGACGATCTCACCGGCGACCTCGACGTGCACCGGGTGCACGCCGGGGGTGTACGCGACGTGCCACGCGTCCATCGGGGAGTACGTCCACGTCACGATGTCGTCTGCCACCTCCGGCACGAGCGCCTCGCCCGCAGCGAGCCACGACCATGCTGCTTCCGGCGACGCTGTGACGTTGACGCTGCGATGCAGGGCAAAGGCCAGCTGCGCCTCGGCGACCATGTCGGCGCCGATGCCGTCGGTGCCGAGCACGACCTTCTCGAAGCGTTCGGGTCGGCCATAGCCGACGGCGTTGTTGAGGTTCGACCGCGGGTTGTGGGCGATCGTGCCCGGCAGGTCCCGATCGAGGTGCACCGCGTGGGCGAGCAACCAGCTGCCGTCGGCGTGGGGTGCCAGACGCGCGCCGGCTGCTCTGTCGAGCGCATCCTCGGCGACGTGCACGTGCACGCCGACCCCGAGGTCGGCCGCCAACCCTGCAACGGCGGCCAGCGTGTCGTCGCTGAGCGTGAACGCGGCGTGCGCTCCGACGTAACCCCGCCCACCGCTTCGCAAGAACCGCTCGTTCTCGGCCGCCCCGGCCTTGGCGCCGTCGGTGCCGTTGCGATCGGTGACCTCATAGCAGCACACCGCCCGCACGCCGACCTCGGCGCAGGCTGCGGCGATCACGTCGAGGCTCCCCTCGATGGCGTTCGGCGACGAGTGGTGATCGACGATGGCGGTCGTCCCCGACTCGAGCGCCTCGAGCGCGCCGAGAAGTGCGGAAGCGCGGATGAGCTCGAGGTCGAGCGCACGGTCGAGGCGCCACCAGACCCGCTCGAGGATCTCGATGAAGCTGGTCGGCGTGCGCGCCGGCGCAGGCATCCCGCGAGCGAGCGCTGAGTAGAGGTGGTGGTGCCCGCAGACCAACCCGTGGGTCTGGTCAGGCCTCATCGCTCGAACGCTTCATCGGGAGGCTGGTTCGCCAGACGCCGTCGAAGCCCTGGAGGGCGGCGGCGACGGCGCCAGCCGTGGGGACGAGCCCGATCTCGCCGACGCCCTTTATCCCGTAGGGGGCGTCAGGCTGCGGTTCCTCGACGAGGATCACTTCGATGGGGGGGACGTCCTTGGCTCTGATGATGCCGAGGCCTCGCAGCGTGGTCACGAGCGGGCGGCCATCGGCGTCGCACTCGAAGTCCTCCGTGAGCGCGTAGCCCAGACCCATGTGCACGGCGCCTTCGACCTGCCCGATGCATTGCAGCGGGTTGACGGCGCGACCGACATCATGCGCTGCGACGACTCGCTCGACCTCGCCGGTATCGCGATCGAGAACGACCACCTGCGCGGCGTAGCCGAAGGCCGAGTGGATGATCGGGTGCTCGAGGCCTTCCTCGACCTTGTTCGTCCAGTCGACGCGGTACTCCCCCACATGGTCGATGTCGGGGGAGCAGCCCGCGGCAAGCGCGGCGCGGCACGCGTCGCGGACCGCGCCGGCCCCCATGAGCGTCCCTCGGCTGCCCGTGGTCTGCCCGAACCCGAGCTCGCGGGAGGTGTCGACGACGACGCGCACCCGCTCCGGATCGACGCCCAGCTCCTCGATGGCCACCTGCGCCGCGACGGTGTGCACGCCCTGACCCATCTCGGTCCAACCGTGGCGCACCTCGACCGTGCCGTCGTCATCGAAGCGCACGACCGCGCGAGTGAGCTCGTTGAACCCGTTGCCGAGCCCGGAGTTCTTGAGCCCGAGCCCCACGCCGACGGCCTTTCCTGCTGCGACGGCGTCGTCGTACGCGAGCTTCACGGCATCGAGGCACCGGCGGGCCCCGTGGCAGCCGTTGTCCATGATCTGTCCCGGTCCCCACTCCGCACCGGGCGTGATGACGTTGCGACTGCGAATCTCCCATCCGCTGATGCCCACCATCGCTGCAAGGCGGTCGAGCACACCCTCCATGGCGAACTGCGCCTGGTTGGCTCCGAAGCCGCGGAAGGCGCCGCACACCGGGTTGTTCGTCCGCACCGTGATCGCTTCGACGTCGATCGCGGGAAGGTGATACGGCCCGCTCGCATGCCCGGCGGCGCGCTCGAGCACCTTCATGCCTACCGAAGCATACGGACCGGAGTCGCCGATCATCCGTGCCTTCAGCGCGGTGAGGTGCCCCTCGGCATCGCAGCCGGCCCACGACTCGACGCGGATGGGATGACGCTTGGGGTGCACGAGCAACGACTCCTCGCGGGAGAGGGTGCACTTCACCGGTCGGTGCACGAGCCAGGCTGCCAACGCCGTCTGGCCCTGGTTGCTCATGTCCTCCTTGCCGCCGAACGCGCCGCCGTTGGAGACGAGCTCGACGGTCACCGCAGCGGCGTCGATGTCGAGCAACGCCGCGATCTGGTCGCGGTCGTCCCAGACGCCCTGCCCGCCGGAGTAGACGCGTAGCGTGCCGTCGTCGCGCGGCACGGCCAAGGTCGACTCGGGCTCGAGGAAGGCGTGCTCGATGCGCTGGGTCTGAAACACCTCGTGCACGGTGTGGGCGCTCGCGGTGAGAGCGGCATCGACGTCGCCGCGCGCATAGCTCGAGCGTGCGAGCACGTTGCCGTCAAGACCCCAGACCGCGTCGTCCGGGTCGTCGATGGCGGCGACGGCGTCCGTGATCGGCCGCAGCGGGCGGTACTCGACCTGGACGAGCCGCGCTGCGCGACGAGCTCGCTCCTTGTCATCGGCCACGACGAGGGCGATGACGTCGCCGAGGTACGACGTGCGCCCACCCTCGGGGATGAACACCGGCCAGTCCTTGTGGATGATGCCGACCTTGAGGGTGCCTGGCACGTCGGCCGCAGTGAGGACCCTGACGACACCGGGTGCGGCCTCCGCGGCGGACGTGTCGATGCGCACCACGTCGGCTCGGGCGTGAGCCGCGAGATGCACAGCGGCATGCAGCATGCCCTCGGGATGCATGTCGTCGATGTAGTCCTTGTCGCCCATGGCGAGCGCGAGGCCTTGATAGCGGGTGCCGCTCGTGCCGATGCCCCCGAGCGCCACCGGGGTGACGGACTCACCCTTGGCCAACAGCTCGACGGCGTCGAGGATCTTGACGTAGCCGGTGCAGCGGCAGAGGTGAGCGCCGAGGTGACGGGCCGCGGTCTGGCGGTCGAGCCCAGCCCCCTTCTTCTCGAGCAGGGCGTGCGTGCGCATCACGATGCCCGGGGTGCAAAAGCCGCACTGCAGCGCCCCCGTCGCGGCGAAGGCCGCGGCATAACGCTCGCGGTCGGCGACGGGCAGACCGTCGAGGGTGGTGATCGATGCGCCGGCGACCTTCGTCAGCGGGAGGTTGCAACTGACGATTGCCTTGCCGTCCACGAGGACCGTGCAGCATCCGCATTGCCCCGACGGGGCGCACCCGTCCTTCGGTGAGGTGATGCCCAGCTCCTCGCGGAGCGCCGCGAGCAGGTGCGGATGCTCTCCGGTGACGGTCACCGCCTCGCCGTTGACGGTGAGCTCGGTCGATGCCACGGCCCCAGGCTCCCGTCGCTTCAACAAATTGTCAATGTCCTGACGTTGCCATCTCGTGAACTGCCCCTCGCGTGCGGCATCCTGGCAGCGACATGGCTGCCGCCGAGATCTTCGCCAACCCGATGAAGCATCTCGTCTCGCGGCGCGGAGCGCGGGGGCCCGATCCGCTCGCGTTCCACCGCCGTCTTCCCGGCTACGCGCCGACGCCGTTGGTCGCGGCGCCCGATCTTGCACAGGAGCTCGGCCTCCGACGCCTGTGGGTGAAGGTGGAATCGAGCCGCCTCGGGCTGCCGGCCTTCAAGATGCTCGGCGCGTCGTGGGCGACCTATCGCGCGCTCTGCGACAGGCTCGGCGCTGAACCAGAATGGACCACGCTCGATGACCTGCGCGTTGCGCTCGTCCCGCTCGGTTTGCTGCGGCTCGTCGCGGCGACCGACGGCAACCACGGCCGCGCAGTCGCCCGAACCGCGAAGTTGCTCGGGTACGGCGCGGGCATCTACGTGCCGGAAGGAACCGCCGCAGCGCGCATCGAAGCGATCGAGTCCGAAGGCGCCTCGGTGACGGTGGTCGCCGGCAGCTACGACGATGCTGTCGCGCTCTCGGCCAAGGCTGCGGCTGCCGACGTGCTGGTCATCTCCGACACGTCGTGGGAGGGCTACACCGAGGTCCCTCGATGGGTCATCGACGGCTACTCGACGATCTTCGCCGAGCTCGACAAGCAGCTTGACGGCGCGACCCCCGACGTCGCGTTCGCGCAGATGGGCGTCGGCGCTCTCGCAGCCGCTGTGGTCGACCGCTATGAGAGCTCGACGTCCATCGTCGCCGTCGAGCCGCTCTCGGCCGCATGTGGTCTGCGGTCGGCCGAGGCAGGCGAGCCGACCCATGTGCCGGGACCGCACGACTCGATCATGGCGGGGCTCAACTGCGGCAACGTGTCTGTCCTGGCGTGGCCGACCCTCGCGGCGGGCGTCGATGCGTTCGTCGCCGTCGACGACGCCGCAGCCGAGCGGGCCGTGCGCGACCTCGATGGCATCGACATCGTCGCAGGGGAGACAGGAGGCGCCGGGCTGGCCGGGCTCCGGGCGCTCGTCGAGGCCGGCCCGAGCGCTGGTGGCGTCGACCTCGCGGGCAAGGCGGTCCTGACCATCTGCACCGAAGGCGCGACCGACCCCGTTGCCTACGAACGCATCACCGGCCACCCACCCCGCGGCTGAACCGAGCGGATCTCAGCCGCCGAACAGCGCGCGTGTGCTGGCGCGGAAGCTCTCGGCGTCTGCGACCAAGGCGATGCGCCAATCGGCGAAGCCTTCAGGCCGGCTCTGGTCTGCGCCATCGAGCTCGTCGAAGAACGGCGCGCGGAAGTCGACGACCGTCGAGCCCCACGCGGCCCCCTCGCCGCAGTCGACACCAAGAGGGAGCACGGGTGCATCCGGGATGACGTCGGGCTCGACGAGCGCCATCACGGCGAGAAGGTCGTGACATGGGCAGTCCGGGGCTGTCATCGTCGATCCGAACTCGCGGTAGAAGCGCAGCGGCTGATCGAGGAAGCTCGCTGCTGGTGAGCGGTGCTCGGCCAGCAGCGCGAACTCGGCCTCCGTCAGCGTGGCTTGGTGCGTGACATCAAGGCCCACGAGCAAGGGAGGCTTGCGCCAGGCAGCGTTCACCACGTTGTGGGCACCGACAGGGTCGTGCGCGACGTTGGCTTCGCCGGCTGGGAGCGCGTTGCCGCCTTTGCGGGCCGATCCGCCCATGACGACGAGCTCGTCGATGTCGGCTGCGAACGTGCTGTCGTCGGAGACCAGCCGACCGATGGTCGACAGGGGGCCGATCGTCACCAGTGAGATCTCGCCCGGCCGAGCGTGCACGAGCCGGCGCAACAAGTCCGCAGCAGGTTCGTCGACAGCGACGATGCCCTCGGCCAAGGGGTACCGGGCGTTGCCGAGCCCGTCGTCGCCGTGGATGAAGGTTGCAGGGCGCAGATCGGGCGCTGGCCCGATCGGACCGGCCTCGCCGAGGGCGACTGGGATGTCGGTGCGCCCCGCCGCAGCGAGCACCCGAAGTACAGCGCCGGCCGCAACGCCGAGATCGACGTTGCCCCACACGATCGAGATGGCCACCACGTCGACGCGGGGATCGCCGAGCGCCCACCAGAGCGCTGCGGCGTCGTCGACGCCGCCATCGGTGTCGACGATCAGCGGCCGCGCGGCTGGGCGAGGCTCAGGCATCGCGCACCGCTGCCCGCACGACGGAGGGCTGCGTCGACCACGGAAAGTTGATCCAACGGTCGGTGTGACGCCAGACGTACTCCGCGTCGATGACCGAGCGGGGTTTTTGGTACAGCACAGCGCAGCGAGCTTCCGCGACGTGCTCCACGATGACGCTGCGCACGAGCTCGAGCGTCTTGCCCGTATCGGCGACGTCGTCCGCGACGAGCACCTTGAGACCCCTCATGTCGAGGAGGTCGAGCATGGGCGGGAGCATCACGGGCACGTCGAGCCGCTCGTCGACGCCGGTGTAGAACTCGACGTTCATCGCGAAGCAGTTCTTCACGGCAAGGGCGTATGCGAGCGCGCCGGCGACGGTGAGACCACCGCGCGCGATCGCGAGCACGATGTCGGGCTCGAAGTGGTCATCGACGATCTGCTGGGCAAGCGCCCGGGTGGCGTCGCCGAAGAGCTGCCACGTGAGGATCTCCCGCTCGCTCTCGGGGGGCGCATCAACAGCCACCGTCGCTTCCTAGCATGCAGGCGATGGACACCATCGTCGACGGCAGCGCGCTGACTGTCATGGCCATCCCCGCGGCGGTGGATGACCTCCTCCTCGCCCTCGAAGGCATCGACGCCGACGGGTGGTATCCCGCGATCGAGGTCCACCGTCCATGGTCGGCTCACAACCCGACCATCACCGGCGAGTTCTGCGGCCCCTACGCGATCCGCCGCTACCTCGAGCGCGAGCTCGCCGCGCTCCTCGTCCGCGGGGCCACGGTCGCCGTGCGCCCGTCACGCCCCGCGCTCGACCTGGACGATCCCGCCTTCTTCGAAGCGCTCGACGAGGCCGGTTGGGATCTCCGTCAGAAGAAGCTCTTCCTGTTCAGCCCGGAGCGCATGGCACTCTCGCTCGAGCGCATCGCGCACTACTGCGGCTCGCCGCCCGAGGCTTTCCAGCGCTACATCGTCTTCACCAACTACGCCATGCACGTCGAAGCCTTCCTCGAGCGGTTCCCCGACGCGGAGGGCCCTGAGCGCCACAGCGTGCAGATGCCTGCCTGGCACCAACGCTGCGACGACGGCGACGGCGTATCGATCGTCAACATCGGTGTCGGCCCTGCCAACGCAAAGACGGTGACCGATCACCTTGCAGTGCTCAGGCCCGATGCCGAGCTGATGATCGGGCACTGCGGCGGGCTGCGCAATCACCAGGAGATCGGCGACTTCGTGTTGGCGACGTCGTACCTGCGCGCGGACCACATCCTCGACGATGCCTTGCCGTGCTCGGTGCCGATCATCCCGAACCAACGGCTGAACCAGGTGTTGCTCGGCGCGCTCGAGGCACGCGGCGCGCGCTTTCGTCTCGGCACCGTCTACACGACCGCCAACCGAAACTGGGAGCTCGACCAGAGCAGCGCGCTCGCTGCGATGCGGGTGTCGCGCAGCATCGCCGTCGACATGGAGTCGGCCACCATCGCAGCGAACGGCTTCCGCTACCGGGTGCCCAACGCGACGCTCCTGTGTGTCTCGGACAAGCCGGTCCACGGTGCGCCGAAGCTTTCTGCTGCGGCCGCAGCGTTCTATGAGAACACCCGGCGCGATCACCTTGCCATCGCTCTCGAGTGCCTCGATGTCGTGCGCGCCGAGCACCCCGCCGGGCTGCCGACGGCTGAGCTCCGCTCTCCCGATGAGCCGCTCTTCGGAGCCCCACCCGACGTCGACTGAGCATCGGCGAGGGACATCGCGTGCTCGACGTCCAGGATGGGAGATGGCCTTCCCGTTTCTGCTCTTCGACGTGTTCCCCCAAGGCAGTCGGCCCGCTTGTGCCAACCTCGGTCTCTACTTCGACTCGGGCGAGCGTCGACACGCTGCGCTCACCAGGGGAACGTCATGCAGGTCCACGTCGTGGATGGCACCTACGAGCTCTTCCGCTACCACTACTCGCCGGGCAACCGCGACGCTGAGCTCGGTGCGACGCGTGGTGTGGTGGGGTCGATGCTGCAACTGCTCGAGTCCGGCGCGACGCACGTCGGGGTGGCCACCGATCACGTGATCGAGTCGTTCCGCAACGAGCTGTGGCCGTCGTACAAAGACGGCAGCGGCATCGAAGCTGCGCTGAAGGCGCAGTTCCCCATCGTGGAGGAAGCCCTCGAGACGGCGGGCGTGTGCACGTGGCCAATGGTCGAGCTCGAAGCCGACGACGCCCTCGGCGCGGCGGCCAAGGTCGCGGCGGCCGACGAGCGGGTGAAACGGGTGCTCGTCTGCACCCCAGACAAGGACTTGGGGCAGTGCGTGGGCGGCAAGGTGGTCCAGTGGGACAGGCGTCTCGACATCGTGTACGACGCAGCGGCCGTGACGGCCAAGTTCGGCGTCGGCCCCGAGTCGATACCCGACTACCTCGCGCTGGTTGGCGACTCGGCCGACGGGTTTCCCGGGTTGCCGGGCTGGGGATCGAAGTCGGCCGGTGCCGTTCTCGCGGCGTACGGCCACCTCGAGTCCATCCCTCCTGCCGGTGACGACTGGAGCGTCGACATCCGCAACAAGGGCCGCTTGGCGCTGGTTCTGCGCGAGTCGTTCGAGCTCGCGCTGTTGTTTCGTCGGATCGCAACCCTCGAATCCGATGCCGAGGTGCTCGGCGACGTCGACGAGCTCGAGTGGCGAGGCCCAACAGCGGGTTTCCCCGCGCTCTGCGAACACCTCGGCATGCCGGCGCTCGCGGTGCGCGCCGACAGCCTTGCGACCAAGCGCGGGTTCTCGAGGCAATAGGTGGCGCGCAGCGCCACCTATTGCCTCGAGTTCCTCAACCCAGCGCCGACCAGATGTGCTCGACGGTGCGCAGAACCTCGTCGGCGGCCGCGAACCCGCCGAGATGGCTCTCGCCCGGCCTGACGTGCAACCGGCAATCGGGTAGGAGAGCGGCGGCGCGCGCCGCACCCTCGAGCGGCACGATCGGATCGGCGTCACCGTGCCACCAGCGCACCGGGACGGTCACGTCGGCGAGGCGGAACCCCCAGTCGCGCCCGAAGAGGATGGCGTCGTTGACCACGGCGCGGAACTGGTGCTTGGCGGCGAGCTGCAGGTCGTCGATGAACATCGCTTCGATGTCGGGGTTCGCGAACACGATGCGATCCCCAGGCGGCGACGTACGGGCGTAGAGCTGGTAGCCCGGATGAGCCAACGGCGTGAGGGGCCTGAGCACCGCCCACAGCGCGGTGCCCAGCGGCCAACGCGTCGCGGTGAGAATCGGGTTGAACGTGCGGGCCAGCGGCACGACGCCGCTCGCCGAGGCGTCGGGCCCGACCGAGGGCACGACGCTGCCGAGCACACCGACACACGCGACGCGATCGGCGAGGCGCGCACCGCACGCGAGCGCGTACGGCCCGCCGCCCGACAGCCCGACCACGGCGAATCGGTCGTGACCGAGGTGATCGGCGACGATGCCGATGTCATCTGCCCAGTCGACGACTGCGCGGTAGTGGTGCTCGCTCGACGCACCAGAGCCCGGGCGCTCGACGAGCACGACCCGCAGGCCGAGCAGGTCGGCAGCGCGCCGCCCCACGACGGGCAGTTGGCGACGACCGCCAGGGGTGCCATGGAACCAGACGACCAAGCGACCGGAAGGATCGCCGAACTCGGCGTAGCCGAGGTGGCGCTTGGGCCCAACGGCGATGACCCCCTCGGCCCTCGGCGCTTCGATGGGCGGGACGCCGATTGGGCGCCCCGAGAGACCACGGATCTTCATGTTGTTGGCTCGCGCTCAGCCGTTCTTCGGCATCTCGCGGTAGCTGAGCGTCTTGTCGTTGTTCGGCTCCTTCGGGAGCCCGAGCACGCGCTCGCCGATGATGTTGCGTTGCACCTGGTCGGTGCCCCCGTAGATCGGCGGAGCTTGTGCAAACAGCGCGGTCTCGGTGACCATGCCGAGGAACGGGTTGCCGGTCGCGGCGTCGAGCGCCTTGCGGTCGGCTGCGTCGTAGGCGTGCAGGGTACCGTAGGCGCCCACGATCGCGAGCCCGATGTCGCGCGACTGGCGGACGATCTCGCTCATCGAGAGCTTCGAGATGTTGGGAAGCCCGGGGATGTCCTGACCGGCGGCTTTGGCCGCCTTCAGCCGGAGGTTCGAGAAGCGCCCGATCTCGGTCAAGGTGTGCAGCTTCATCAGCTGCTGGCGGATGCTCGGGTCCTTTGCTGTGCCGTTGGACTTGGCCAGCTCGATCAGCATGCGGCCAGCGCCGCCGAGCAGTCCGACTGGATCGCCCCCGCCATCGGTGCGTTGGCGGACGAAGTCGCCGGCGCGCTTGGTGAGGTCGCCGGCGATGGTGCCCGCGTTGGCTGCGGATGTTGCCCCGTGCCCGCCCGAGCCGAGCCCGGCGCGCTCGAACATGAGGGTCGTGTTGGCGACGGCCCAGCCGTGGTTCTTCCCGCCGATGATGTTGGCGTCGGGCACCCGAGCGTCGTTGATGAAGACCTCGTTGAAGAGCGCCCTGCCCGTCATCTCGCGCAGCGGACGGACCTCGACCTTGTCTCCTTGGTGCATGTCGAAGGAGAACCAGGTGATGCCCTGGTGCTTCGGGACTTCGACGTCGGTACGCGCGATGAGCATGCCCATGTCGGCGATCTGCCCACCCGAGGTCCAGACCTTCTGGCCGTTGATGATCCATTCCTCGCCGTCGAGCTCGGCCTTGCAGCCGAGACCAGCGAGGTCGGAGCCGGCGCCGGGCTCGCTGAAGAGCTGGCACCAGGACTGCTGGCCGGTGACGATCGGGCGCACGAACTGCTCGATCTGCTCGGGCGTGCCGTGGGTGGCGATGGTGGGCGCCGCGAGCAGGAGCCCGAGCCCGCCGGGCGCTGGCAGGGCTCCGTACTCGCCGATGCGCTGCGCGACCCTGCCGGCGTCGTTGCGGCCCAGGCCCTTGCCGTACGCGTGCTCAGGCAGCGAAGGGGCCGACCACCCCGCGGTGCCGAGCTTCTCCCACCAGTCGCCGACGGTGAGATCGGGATCCCACTCGGTGTCGAGGAACTTGTTCAGGTCGTCGATGGCATCCCCCATGCGTCTAGCCAAGTGCCAACTTGACCGTGAGGTCAAGTCTGCTCTCCTAGGGTCTCGCCGTGGCAGAGGAGGCGGTCGAGCTCGAGGTCGCGGCCTTCGGCGGCGGCACGACGACAGCGCGGATCACGCACCCGAGCAAGATCATGTTCCCGGCCGCGGGGGCGACGAAGCTCGACCTCGCGCGCTACTACGAGGCAGTCACCGGCCCGCTGTTGGCGACCATGGGTGGGAGACCGACGCTGCTGCAACGCTTCCCGGAGGGGGCAACGGGGAAGTCGTTCTTCCAGAAGCGAGTGCCGGCATCGCGACCCGACTGGCTGCACACCGCGATCGTGTCGACCCCCAATGGCACGACGAGCGAGGCGCTCGTCGTCGCCGACCTCGCCCACGTCCTCTGGGCCGTCAACATGGGTTGCCTCGGCTTCCATCCCTGGCCGTACCGCGCCGAGGATCCGGAGCACACGGACGAGCTGCGCATCGATCTCGACCCGTCGCCCGGCGTCGTGTTCGACCAGGTGCGTGAGGCAGCTCAGCAGACGAAGGCGCTGCTCGACGAGAAGGGCATCCGGTCGTTCATCAAGACGACCGGCAACAGAGGCCTCCACGTCTACGTCCGCCTGCACCCCCTCTGGGACTCCTATGAGGTGCGCGCAGGCGCAGTCGCCGTCGCACGCGAGCTCGAGCGGCGCAGGCCCAAGCTGATCACCGCCGCGTGGTGGAAAGAGGAGCGCGGCGCGCGCGTCTTCGTCGACTTCAACCAGAACGCGCCGCACAAGACCGTGTTCGGGGCGTGGTCGGTGCGGGCCCGCACGGGCGCGCAGGTGTCGACACCCCTCGATTGGTCCGAGGTGGCGACGGTCGTGCCCGACGAGCTGACGCTGCCGGTGGTGGTCGGGCGCGGCGACCCGTGGTCGAGCATCAACGACGACCCGCAGTCGCTCGAACCGCTGCTCGAGATGAGCCGCGCCGACATGGCATCGGGGCTCATGGACGCGCCTTGGCCGCCCGTCTATCCAAAGCAGCCCAACGAACCTCCGCGCGTGGCCCCATCGAGAGCCAAGGACCCGTCGAACTCGAGAACGCGGGACGTCAGGACGCGACCTGCGTGATCCGCACGCGCAGGATGTCGTGGATCGTTGCCGCAGTGCCGTCTGGATCGTCGACGATGTGCTCGTACAGCAGCCGGAGGGTCTCCCACCCCTGACGCGCCGCTTCGGCGTCGCGTTCCCGGTCGCGCTTCACATCGGCGATCCTCGTGTGCCAACGGCGACCGTCGGCCTCGACGATGAGCTTGCCCTCGGGGTAGCCGGCATCGACGCACGAGTTCGGGAGCGATCGGCCCGGGTGGGCCATCTGCGGGATGGGTGGTGGCAGATGGTGGTCCTTGAGCAACCGCAGCAGGTAGCGCTCGAGCACGCTCTGCTCGACACCGTGGCGTCCGTTCAGCGCGTCGAGCACCCGAGCCAGGCGGGCGGCTCCAGGCTTGCCACGCCGCGCGACGGCGGCCAAGACGATCCCGATGTCCTGGTAGTTGGTCAGCCCTGCATGCTTCGCGTCCTCGGTGATGCGCATGAGCCGTGCCGGGTGCACCCACCCGGCAAGGTCGACGACGGTGCGAGCCACGGTGGTCGTCGGTAGCCCGCGCACCGCGGTGCGGTGCTCGGCGACGACGTCGTTGACCTGGTGGACGAAGGCCTCGGTCACCCGGTGGTGTGTCGGGTGGGGGGCTGTCAGCGTCAGCCTGCCGCGCACGACGTTGCTCATCCCGTGGAGCTGCGCCGCCGACTCATGGGAGACCGTGGCCGCCGGGCCGACGGCGAGCCACGCGATCCACAGCTGCTGCTCGAAGCTCGACGGGTGGCTCGGGAGGCCGTAGACACCCGGGGCGTGGCGCACCCAGCAGCCCGTCCGCACGCGCCGGTTCACCACGTCGGGCGCGATGCCGCGATCGAGCAGCTGCCAGCGGGAGAACGTTCCCAGCTGGTGCTTCGCGAGCTGAGCGGCGACAACGTCGGCAACGTGCAAGAGCATGAGACTGCATGAAACCGCATGAGAGATACCGTGTCCAGTCGTACCCGAGGCAATAGGTGGCGCGACGCGCCACCTATTGCCTCGAGAACAGCGTTGCGAGCTCGACGGCGGCCACCGCCTCGAGCTGGTCGTAGCGACACGACGACGGATCCCGATCGGGGCGCCAGCGGATGAAGCGAGCCACGCGACGGAAGCGCCCCGACTGCAGCTGGTCGTATTCGACCTCGACGACGCGCTCGCAGCGCACCGGCTCCCACGACAGATCCTTCTTCGCGTTCCAGCGGCTCGGCCCGCCCGGCATGCGCGCACCCGCTGCCTCGGCAGCGTCTTGCTGCTCAGCCCACGATCGCCACGGGTGCTCGGCCAACGCGCCGGCCCGCAGCGACTCGAGCTCGGCAGCCAACTGAGCGCGGAACGCCACGCTGAACGACGCCGCGACCCCCACGTGGTGCAGCGCGCCCTCGTCGTCGAACAAACCGAGCAGCAGCGACCCCACCCCCTTGCCGTCCTTGTGCACCCGGTAGCCGGCGACGACGCAGTCGGCGCTGCGGTGGTGCTTCACCTTGAACATCAGTCGCTTGTCGGGTTCGTATGCAGAGCGCGGATCCTTGGCGATCACGCCGTCGAGACCAGCGCCCTCGAAGCGGGTGAACCAGTCGGCTCCCTGCTCGCGATCGGACGACACCGGCGACAGGTAGATGGGGGGCTGCACGGATGCGAGCGCCACCTCGAGCCGGGCGCGGCGATCGGCGAAGGGCAGCTCGAGCAGGTTCTCGTCTTCGATCGCGAGCAGGTCGAACGCGACGAACGCAGCCGGGGTCTCGACTGCGAGCCGCCGGACCCGCGAGTCGGCAGGGTGGATGCGCTGCTGGAGCGCGTCGAAGTCGAGCCCGGTCGAGCCGGCGACGACGATCTCGCCGTCGACAACGATCCGCGGGGGCAGCTCGCGGCACACGGCCTCGACGACGTCAGGAAAGTAACGGGTGAGTGGCCGTTCGTTCCTCGACCCGAGCTCGACCTCGTCGCCGTCACGGAACACGATGCAGCGGAAGCCGTCCCACTTCGGCTCGTACAGCAAGGGCGTGTCGGGAAGGGCGTCAAGCGAAGCCACCGGCTTCGAGAGCATGGGCTTCACAGGAGCCAGCAGCGGGAGATCCACCCCGATGGAGTAGCACGCAGGGAACCAGACCCGCCTTGCGCTCGTCAGAACGGCATGCGCACTCAGCTCACCCCTCTCGCCCTCATCGCCGTCGCGAGCTTCGCCGTCGGCTGCGGCGGCTCGTCTCCTGCCGCGGTCGGGACGAGCTCGTCATCTGCCCGTGCCTCCGATGTCGGTTCGACTCCGGCTGGCATCACCGTGGAAGCGACAGGTCACGGCAAGGGCGTGCCCGACCTTCTCAGCGTGTCGCTCAACGTGCACAGCGAGGGCGGCAACGCCCAGGACACCCTCGGCGTGAACAACGAGCAGGCCCAGCGGGTGCTGGACACAGCGAAGACAGCGGGTGTCGCCGACGACGACGTGCAGACGACCAACGTCTCCGTCGCGCCCCGCTACGACAACCCGTCCAGCGGCGTGGCGCCGAGGATCGTGGGTTACAGCGCGGACGAGTCCTTCGACGTTCGACTGCGCGACACCGCGAGTGCGGGGACGACGATCGATCAGCTGAGTGCCATCGGTGACCGTGTGCAGATCCTGGGGGTGCGCTTCTCGATCGACGACGACACCAACGTGCTCGCGTCAGCGCGTGACGAGGCCGTGGCGCGCGCCAAGACCAAGGCTGAGCAGCTGGCCAAGGCGGCCGGGTTGTCGCTCGGCGCCGTTCGCGCGATCACCGAAGTCGTCCCGAATGCCAGCGCCTACGACAACGGCTTCTCGCGCGGCGCTGCCGCCGGCGCCACCTCGTCGGCGGTTCCGCTGGCGCCAGGCAGCCAAGAGCGCAGCATCACGGTCAGGGTGGTCTTCGACCTCGGTTCCTAGCGTTGGGCCGCTCTCCGAGCCCCGAGTACGTTGGGGCCGCCATGGCCGACCACTCCCTCAGCGCTCGCCTCGACCAGCTCGCAAAGCTCAAGGAGGAGGCGCTCAGTGCCGGGTCCGAGTCGTCACGGGCGCGCCAGCACGAGCGCGGCAAGATGCTCGCCCGGGAGCGCGTCGAGTACCTCCTCGACCCCGGCTCGTTCCACGAGCTCGACCTCCTCGCCCGCAACCGCAACCCCGACACACCGGACCGGCCGTACACCGACGGCGTCATCACCGGTTGGGGCACCATCGACGGACGCAAGGTCTTCCTCTTCAGCCAGGACTTCACGATCTTCGGCGGAGCGCTCGGCGAGGTCTTCGCCGAGAAGATCCACAAGCTGATGGACATGGCGCTGAAGGTCGGCGCGCCGCTCATCGGCATCAACGACGGCGCCGGCGCTCGCATCCAAGAGGGCGTCGTGAGCCTCGACAGCTACGGCGGCATCTTCTATCGAAACGTGCAGAGCTCCGGCGTCATCCCCCAGATCAGCGTGATCATGGGCCCTTGCGCGGGCGGTGCCGTGTACAGCCCGGCCATGACCGACTTCATCTTCATGGTCGAGGACACGTCGTACATGTTCATCACCGGCCCCGACGTCGTGAAGACGGTCACCGGTGAAGAGGTGACCCAACAGGAGCTCGGAGGCGCGCAGACGCACGCATCCAAGTCGGGCGTCTGCCACTTCACCGCTGCCGACGACAAGGCGTGCCTCGACGATGTGCGCTTCCTGCTCTCGTTCCTCCCGTCGAACAACCTGGAGGAGCCCCCCGTCGTCGTCACGGGCGACGATCCACGGCGGCTGTGCCCCGAGCTCGACGAGCTCATTCCCGCGTCGCCAAACATGCCCTACGACATGCACAAGGTGATCGAGTCGGTCGTCGACGACGGCGAGTACTTCGAGTACGGCACCAAGTGGGCACCCAACATCGTGTGCTGTTACGGGCGCCTCGATGGGAACCCCGTCGGCATCGTCGGCAACCAGCCCATGCACCTCGCTGGCGTGCTCGACATCGAGTCGTCCGAGAAGGCCGCGCGCTTCGTGCGCACCTGCGACGCGTTCAACATCCCGCTTCTGACCTTCGTCGACGTTCCCGGCTTCCTTCCAGGGGTCGACCAGGAGTACGGCGGGATCATCCGTCACGGCGCCAAGCTGCTCTACGCCTACTGCGAGTCGACGGTGCCGCGCATCCAGGTCGTGACGCGCAAGGCCTACGGCGGCGCCTACGTCGTGATGAACTCCAAGTCGATCGGCGCCGACCTCGCGTTCGCTTGGCCGTCGGCCGAGCTCGCGGTCATGGGCCCGAACGGCGCTGTGGAGATCGTCTACCGCAAGGAGCTGCAAGCAGCTGCCGACCCCGTCTCGCGGCGAGCGGAGCTCGTCGAGGAGTACACCGAGAAGTTCGCCAATCCCTACAACGCCGCCGAACGCGGTTTCATCGACGACGTCATCGCCCCAGCGGAGACGCGCGTCAAAGTCATCGCCGGGTTCGAGATGTTGCGCTCGAAGCGCGAGGAGCTCCCGAAGCGCAAGCACGGCAACGGGCCCTTGTAGCTGATGCCGACCAACGACCCGAGCGACGAAGAGCTGGCAGCGATAGTGGCCGCTGTCGAGTTGGCGTGGCCGCGCCCCATCGCCTCTCGCGCAGCACAGCCCGCGCCGCCGAGCTGGCGATTCGCCGGCCGCTGGTGGACCAAGCCGATCCCCGTGCGCCGCGATCGGCCGTGGTAGCGGGGGCGTCGATGACCGTCGAGGTGACCACCGTCGCGGATGACGAGGTCGTCGTCTTCGACCGCGGCGTGGCGCGTCGCTACGACAGCCTCGCCCCTGGCACCGAGCACGATCTCGACGGCATCGCGGTCACAACACTCGAACGCCCCGGCGGCGAGCTGCTCTGTCGGTTCGCGACGGTGAACGACGTCCACTTCGGCGAGCTCGAGTGCGGGGTCCTCCCGGGTTTCCCCGACGGGCCGGTCTTCCGAGCCGAACCAGGAGATGCGCCGTACCCGGAGGCGATGAACCGTGCAGCGATCGCCGAGATCGCCGCCATCGAGCCCCACGTCGTCGTCGCCAAAGGCGACCTCACCGATCGGGGCACAGCGGAGGAGTATGCGGCGTTCCTCGCTTGTTACGAGCCGGCGTTCGGCGAACGCCTCTTGCACGTGCGCGGCAACCACGACGCGGCGAACGGCGCCACGTTCGCGGCGTGGCCGACCCAAACGATCGATCTGCCCGGTGTTCGCCTCGCTGTGCTCGACACGGCGTTGCCGCCCGGTGACTCGGGTCGGGTGACCTCTGAGCAGCTCGGCTGGCTCGACGACATGGCTGGGACGGCAGAGGCCGAGGGCGTCGCGGTCATGGTGCTCGGCCACCACCACCCGTGGGACCCGTTGTCGAGGCGTCGCGACGAGGGCTACTTCGGCATCAACCCCCGCGATTCCGAGCGACTCGTCGACGTCATCTCCCGGCGGCCTTCGATCGTCGGCTACCTGGCGGGCCACACCCACAGGAACCGGGTGCGACGCTTCGCCTCCTCCGGCGCAGTCCCCTACGTCGAGGTCGCGTGCGTCAAGGACTTCCCCGGCACGTGGGCTGAGTACCGCGTGTACGAAGGCGGCATCCTGCAGATCCACCGGCGGATCAGCAGCGATGCTGCTCTGGCGTGGAGCGAGAAGACCCGCGCGATGTACGGCGGGCTCTACACGGCGTACGCCCTCGGTGCGCTCGCCGATCGCTGCTTCGCGTTCCCTGCGCCTCGCTTCACGCGCGGCGGGTGATGGCGAGATCGACGATCTCACCCATGATGCGCCCGAGCTCGAAGTCCTTCGGTGTGTAGACAGCGGCGACGCCGTCAGCGATGAGCCGCGGGCGGTCGTTTTCGGGGATTATTCCGCCCACCACGATCGGCGCGTCGACGCCCTCGCCGCGCACCAGGCGCACGACGTCGGGTACCAGCTCGAGGTGCGAGCCCGAGAGGATCGAGAGGCCGATGACGTCGACGTCCTCGTCGCGGGCGACGGCTGCGATCTGTTCGGGTGTCAGTCGGATTCCCTGGTAGACGACCTCCATGCCGGCGTCGCGGGCGGCGACAGCGACCTGCTCCGCGCCGTTGGAGTGCCCGTCGAGGCCGGGCTTGGCAACCAACAAGCGCGGCGGGCCACCCGGCAACGTCTTCACCCGAGCTGCGACGGCTTGCAGGTCGGCGGTCGTGCCTCCGTGCCCTGCAGCGGCAGCAACGCCCGTCGGGGCTCGGTACTCGCCGAAGACCTCGCGCAACACGCCGGCCCACTCGCCCGTCGTGCCGCCGGCGTGGGCCAGGTCGATCGTGGCCGGCATGACGTTCTCGCTCGACTGCGCAACGCGTCGCAGCTCGTCGATGCTTCGCTTGACCGCGTCCTCGTCGCGGCTCGAGCGCCACGCCTGCACATCGGCCACGAGCTCATCTTGCACGCCGACATCCACCCTGAGGATCGACTCCTCCCCGCCGAGCGGCGATGGTGCCGTCTGCGTGAAGGAGTTCACCCCGACGATCTTCAGCACGCCGTTCTCGATGCTGCGCATGCGTTCGGTGTTGCTGCGCACGAGGCGCCCCTTGAGCTCCTCGATCGCCTCGAAGGCACCGCCCAGGGCGAGCACGTCCTGCAACTCCGCCCACGCCTCCTCCGCCAATTCGGTCGTCTTGGCCTCGACCACCTTGGAGCCGTCGAAGATGTCCTCGTACTCGAGGAGATCGGTCTCGAAAGCCAGCACCTGCTGCATGCGTAGCGACCACTGCTGGTCCCAGGGCCGCGGAAGGCCCAACGCTTCGTTCCACGCCGGCAGCTGCAGCGACCTGGCTCGGGCGCGCTTGGAGAGGGTGACCCCGAGGGACTCGAGCACGATGCGCTGCACGTTGTTCTCGGGTTGGGCCTCCGTGAGCCCGAGGCTGTTGACCTGCACGCCGTAACGGAAGCGAAGTGCCTTGTCGTCGCTGACGCCGTAGCGGTCGCGCCCGATGCGCTCCCAGAGCTCGGTGAAGGCCCGCATCTTGCAGGTCTCCTCGACGAAGCGGATGCCGGCGTTGACGAAGAAGGAGATCGAGGCGAACACCGCGGTGAAGCGCTCTTCGGGGACCTGCCCCGAGTCGCGCACAGCGTCGAGCACACCGATGGCGGTCGCGAGCGAGTAGGCCAGCTCCTGCACGGGCGTCGCGCCCGCCTCCTGCAGGTGGTAGCTGCACACGTTCATCGGGTTCCACATCGGGATCCACTCCGCACAGAACGCGACCATGTCGACGATCAACCGACGCGACGGCAGCGGCGGGAAGATGTACGTGCCGCGGCTCAGGTACTCCTTGACGATGTCGTTCTGTGTGGTCCCCCGCAGCAGCTTGGACTCCACGCCCTGACGTTCGGCGTTCGCCACGTAGAGCCCGAGCAGCCACGCCGCCGGCGCGTTGATCGTCATGGACGTGTTCATCTGATCGGTGGGGATCTGATCGAGCAGCTGCTGCATGTGCCCGAGGTGCGCGACGGGCACGCCAACCTTGCCGACCTCGCCCCGCGCCTGCGGGTCGTCGGGGTCGTAGCCGGTCTGGGTCGGGAGGTCGAACGCGATCGAGAGCCCGGTCTGCCCCTTGGCCAGGTTGGTGCGGTAGAGCTCGTTCGATGCCCTCGCGGTCGAGTGCCCCGAGTACGTCCGCATCATCCACGGCTTGTCGCGCGCGACCACGGGCCCAGTCTCGTCCGGCTTGCGCTGGCGTGTCACATGAAAGCGGCGGGGAGCCCGAGCGCGAGCGCCCGAGACAAGCGCTCGAAGTACTCGCTGGCTGCGACCTCGATGGCCCCGAGCGTCGCGAGGTGTGGCGTGACCCACTGGACGTCGAGCAACCGATCAGACGCATCGGCGGCGCCGAGCAGCTCGACCAGCGCGACGAGAGCGGCCTTGGACGCGTCGTCGCATCGGGAGAACATGGATTCCCCAGCGAAGAGGCCGCCTACAGCGACGCCGTACAGCCCCCCGGCGAGCTCGGAGCCGTCGCCGGTCCAGGCCTCGACGCTGTGGGCCCATCCCAGCTCATGCAGCGTTCGGTACGCATCGGCCATGCCAGTTGTGATCCAACCGTGCGGCCGTCGCGGGTCCGCGCATGCTGCGACGACATCGCCGAAGGCCGTGTCGACACGGATGTCGAAGCGCGCGCACGATCGACGCAGCGACCTGCTGACGCGCAGGCCCTCGAGCGGGATGACCCCCCTCGGGTCGGGCGACCACCACCCCATCGGCGCGCTAGCACGCACAGGCATCGGGAACAGGCCGGCGCGATAGGCGCTCAGCAAGGTGCCCGGCTCGAGGTCGGCGCCAAGACCGACGAGCCCATGCCCGTCGGCTTCGAGCGGATCCGGCATCGACCAGTGCGTCGGTGGCGGCTCGATCGGCATGCAGACCCGAGCGAACGGGCTACGAGCGCTTGTAGTCGTAGAAGCCGAGGCTCGACTTGCGGCCGAGCTGGCCGGCGCTGACCATGCGGCGCAGGAGGGGCATAGCCGCGTAGTTCGGATCGCGGAACTCGTCGTAGAGGGCGTCGAGGATGGCGAGGGAGGTGTCCAGCCCGACGAGGTCGAGCAGCGCGAGGGGCCCCATCGGGAAGTTGCAGCCACCCTTCATGGCCGCATCGATGTCGTCGCGGGACGCCGTCGCGTTCTCGAGCATCCGCACCGCGTTGTTCAGGTACGGGAACAGAAGGGCGTTGACGATGAACCCAGCGCGATCTTTGACCTCGACGGGGGCCTTGCCGCACGCCGTCGCGAACGCCTTGGCCGTCTCGACGGTGTCGTCGCTCGCGGTGAGCGGTCGCACGACCTCGACGAGGCTCATGGCGGGGGCAGGGTTGAAGAAGTGGATGCCGAGCACGCGCTCGGGACGCTCGGTCACGATCGCCATCTCGACGACCGGCAGCGTCGAGGTGTTGGTTGCCAAGATCGCGTCGTTCTTCACTGCCACGTCGAGGAGCTTGAACAGCTGCTTCTTCGTGTCCAGATCCTCGACGATCGACTCGATCACCAGATCGCAATCGGCGAGAGCGTGGATGTCGTGCGTGCCGGTGACCCTGCTCGCGACCTGGTCGCGCTCGTCGGCATCGAGCTTGCCGCGCTCGACCTGCTTGTCGAGGCTCTTCGCGAGGGCCCTCACCATCGCGTCGGCCGTGTCTTGCTGACGCGAGCGCAGCACGACTTCGATGCCGGCCTTCGCCGCCACCTCGGCGATGCCCGAACCCATGATCCCCGAACCAACGATCCCCAGCCGCTTCACCGTCATGGCCGGGGAAGTTACCGGCCGGTAGCAGAGGGGGTCCAACGTGCGCTCGCCGTGAGTACGGTGCGCGGCGATGCGATTCGACGAGCCGATGCCCTGGCCGCGGCGCACGTTCGTGGAAGGCTCGGGCCGATGACCGGGACCTTGGCCTTCGTCGGCGGCGGCGAGTGGCGAGAGGGCTGCACCTTCGACGCGTCGCTCCTGACGGCTGCGGGCACGAGCGAGGTCGTTGTGCTCCCCACGGCTGCGGCCTACGAGCAACCTGAGCGTCTGGTAGCCGAGGCCGAAGCGTGGTTCGAGAGCCTGGGCGCCAAGGCTCTCGGGCTCGCGGTCCTCCGCCGTCCCGATGCGCTCGACCCTGCAAACGTCGAGCTCGTGCGCCGCTCACGCTTCACCTACCTCGCCGGCGGATCGCCGATGCACCTGCGTTCCGTTCTCAAGGACACTCCGCTGTGGGAAGCGCTGGTCGCCAGCTGGAACGACGAGGCTGTGCTCGCCGGGTCCTCGGCCGGTGCCATGGTGCTGTGCGACCCGATGGTCGACCCTCGCGGCGGCGCCTTCACGGTGGGTCTCGGGCTGCTCGACGGCATGGCGATCCTGCCGCACGCCGACACCTGGTCGGAGGACAAGAGTCACCGCACCCTGCAGCTCGCTCCGAAGGGGCTCATCGTCGCCGCCGTCGACGAGCGCACGGCGCTGCTCCGCGAACCCGACGGTGCATGGCGCGTCGAGGGCGCAGGCGAAGTCGTTGCCTACCGCGACGGCGAACGCATCGCCCTTGCCGATCTGCCGTAGGACTCGCGCGGCTCGCCGCACTGGGCGCAACTCACCCCTCGGAGACGGTCACCCCGGTGATCGTGACGGCTTCGCTCGGCGTCCCACCTGAACTGCCGATCGCCTCGATCTGCTTCACCACATCGAAGCCTTCGGTCACGGTGGCGAACAAGGAGTACGACGCGGGGAGCGCGACACCTTGGGGGCCGGTCACGATGAAGAACTGGCTGCCGTTCGTGTTGGGGCCAGAGTTGGCCATCGCGACCGACTGCAGCGGGTAGTAGGGCGGGCCGACCGTCGGCAACTCGTCACTGATCTGGTATCCGGGCCCGCCCGCGCCGGGCTTGGGTCCTGTTGCATCGCCACCCTGGACGACGAAGCCCGGGATGATGCGGTGGAAGGCCACACCGTCGTAGAAGTGGTAGCGGGCCAGCACGACGAAGTTGTTGACCGACTTCGGAGCAGCGACAGCGTCCAGCTTCATGGTGAACGAGCCCTTCGACGTGTCGAGCTTCGCCGTGTACGTCTTGCCCGCTGCGATGCAGGTCGGCGCTTCCTTCGCGAACATGGTCGTCCGCGGCGCGGACCCATCGGCCGCTGGGCATGGAGTGTCGCCCGTCATGGTCGCGCCGGGCGGGGGCACGGTGATCGGTGCAGCGCTGGCGAGCACCGTCGTGCTCGTCAGGCCGGTTGATTCGGAGTCGCCCGATGCGCTCACGTTGCTCGAGTTGTTCTTGCCGGTGAACCACGTCAGTGCGAAGAGACCACCGACGATCACGACTATGACGATGCCGAAGTTCCGCATGGTGCGAAATCGCTGCGCTCGCTGCTGCGCGACGCGCGCCGCCTCGATCCTGGCCTGGCGACCCTGCTTCTGTCGTTCCCGCTTCTCGGTGCCCATGCGGGCGACAAGCTAGTGCGAGCGCGACGAGCACCCGATGGCGCGCAATGGCCGGTCTCGCCAGCGCGAGCGCCTACTCGTTTCGGGCTTCGCGTGAGCGGCCGGTAGCGTCGGGCGCCGTCATGTCGCTCGTCGTCCAGAAGTTCGGGGGTACGTCGGTCGCCGACCCTGATCGCATTCGCGAGGTCGCCGATCACGTCGCCCGCACGCGCAAGCACGGCGATCAGGTCGTCGTCGTCGTGAGCGCGATGGGCAAGGAAACCGACGAGTTGCTCCGCCTTGCGGCACAAGTGTCGACGGTCAGGCCAGGCCGAGAGATGGACATGCTCATCACCGCGGGCGAACGCAAGGCAACAGCCTTGCTCTGCATGGCCTTGCACGGTGTCGGGATCGAAGCCGAGAGCTTCACCGGCAGCCAGGCGGGCTTCCTCACCGATACGACACACACGAACGCCCGCATCCTCGAGGTGCGTCCCGATCGGATACGCGAATCGCTGGTAGCCGATCGCGTCCCCGTCGTCGGTGGCTCGCAGGGCGTCTCCACCACGCGCAACGTGACCTTCCTCGGCCGCGGCGGCTCCGACACAACGGCTGTCGCGTTGGCTCACGCGCTTCAGGCCGACGCGGCTGAGCTCTATACCGACGTGTCGGGGGTCTTCACCGCCGACCCCCGCCTCGTGCCCGCGGCGGGGCGGATGCGCTCGATCAGCTTCGATGAGATGCTCGAGATGTGCGCATGTGGGTGTCCGAAGCCGGTCATGCGATCGGTCGAGTTCGCCCGCACGTGGCGGGTGCCGTTGCATGTCCGCTCCAGCTTCACGTGGGAGCCGGGCACTTGGGTGGTCGAGGAGGACCCTTCCATGGAGCAGGCAATCGTGTCCGCCGTCGTCCACGACACATCCGAAGCGAAGGTCACGCTCGCGGGCGTGCCAGACGAGCCGGGCATCGCCGCGCTGGTCTTTCGCGCGCTCGCTGACGCCGGGGTGAACGTCGACATGATCGTGCAGAACGTGTCGGAGCACGGGGTGACCGACATCAGCTTCACCGTGCCCCGCGATGACCTCGAGCTCGCCGCGTCGATCACGGGCACGCTCGCTGTCGCGATCGAGGCGACCGGCGTGAGCACCGATGCGAACATCGCCAAGGTCAGCCTCGTCGGCGCCGGCATGAAGTCGAACCCAGGCGTTGCCGCAACGATGTTCGAGACGTTGGCCAACGCGGGCGTGAACATCGAGATGATCTCGACATCCGCGATCCGAGTGTCGTGCGTGGTGGCGGAGCCCGACGTCGAGTCGGCCGTGCAGATCCTCCACACGGCCTTCGGGCTCGACACCTGAGGCTCGCCAAATCCTGATTCGTTGCACTGTCGGCAGCCTCGTAGCCTCAACCCATGCGAATCGCGATCGTCGGAGCCACCGGTCAGGTCGGTGGGGTGATGCGCGGGCTGCTCGAGGAGCGCGAACTGCCCGTCACCGAGGTGCGCTACCTCGCGTCGGCTCGCTCCGCGGGGCGCACGCTGCAGTGGCGGGGCGACGATGTCGTCGTCGAAGACGCCGACACGGCCGACTATGCCGGCATCGACATCGCGTTGTTCTCCGCAGGCAAGACCGCGTCACTGCGCCTCGCGCCCAAGGTCGCAGCGGCCGGCGCCATTGTCATCGATAACTCGTCCGCTTGGCGTTTGGACCCTGCCGTGCCTCTCGTCGTATCCGAGGTCAACCCCCACGCGTTGGCCTCGATGCCGAAGCGCATCGTTGCCAACCCCAACTGCACGACGATGGCTGCAATGCCGGTGTTGGCACCGTTGCACCACGCGGCCGGTCTGGTGCGAGTGATCGCGAGCACCTATCAGGCTGTGTCGGGTGCTGGTGGCGCTGGCGTAGCGGAGCTCGATGAGCAGGTGCGCAAGATCGGTGACCGCGCCGCAATGCTGGCTTTCGACGGTGGCGCGCTCGACTACCCGGCAACTGCCGAGTTCCCGGGCCCGATCGCGTTCAACGTGCTCCCCGTGGCCGGAACGGTGCAGAGCGACGGATCGCTCGAGACCGACGAAGAGCAGAAGTTCCGCAACGAGAGTCGCAAGATCCTCGAGATCGCCGATCTCGCGGTGTCAGCGACGTGCGTGCGCGTCCCGGTCTTCACGGGTCATTCGCTGTCGATCAACGCCGAGTTCGACCAGCCGATCACCCCTGAGGACGCCATCGGGCTGCTGTCGTGTGCGCCGGGCGTCGAGGTCGTCGACATCCCCAACCCGCTCCTCGCTGCCGGCACCGACCCTGCCTATGTCGGGCGCATCCGCCGAGACAAGACGGTGGATGGCGACCGCGGTCTGGCGCTCTTCGTCTCGAACGACAACCTTCGCAAGGGAGCTGCGCTCAACGCTGTCCAGATCGCAGAGCTGCTCGCGCGCTGACGCGGCGTCGAGCGTCTGCTCAGCTGCCGTCGCAGCTGCACGGCGCATCGCCGCAGCGCGGGCAGCCCGCCTCATAGCGAGCGGCGGCCTCGTCGAGCGAGAGGCCAAGCTGCTCGGCCAGCGAGGCCAGCCAAGCGAGCACGTCGCCGAGCTCGTGCAGCTGCTCGGCCCGGGCGCCCTTGCGCACGGCCTGCGCGAGCTCGCCGAGCTCCTCGGTCAACCAAGCGATCGTCGCCGGTACGCCTCTTGCGCTGTCGCGTGCTCCGTAGGTCTTTCCCATCTGGTTCTGGAAGGCGGCGAGGTCCACGAATCAAGTCTCGCCGCCAGCGCACCCAGCCGCGCCGGACGTCATGGCAACAAGAGGTTCACGTCGCCGAACTCGTGCCAGCGATAACTGCTCTCGAGCGCTGCCTCGTACGCGACCTCGAGGGTCCTGCGATCGGACACGGCTTCGAGCATGAGCAGATGCGATGCCTCCGGCTCGTGCCAACCGGTGAGGAGGCCATCGACCACGCGCACCCCGCGCTCGGGGGTGACGACCAGATCGGTCCAGCCGCGCAGCGCGTGCACGACCCCTTCCTCATCGGCTGCGCTCTCCACCGCTCGCACTGCGGTGGTGCCGATCGCGATCACGCGACCTCCAGCTTCGCGTGTGCCGTTGATCCTCGATGCCGTCGTCGCCGGGACGACGAGACGTTCGGGGTAGGGCAGCTCGTTGGCTTCGAGCGACGCGACGCCCGTGTGCAGCACGACGGGGGCAACGTCGACGCCCTTGGCGACGAGGCGCATCAGAACCTCGGCCGTGAAGGGCCGCCCCGCGCTTGGCATCTCCGCGCTGCCGGGTTCGGTCGCATAGACGTTCTGGTATGCGGTGATCGGCCATGCGCCCTCGACGTAGGCGTAGCGGATCGGTCGTCCGTGCACGACGAGCCAGCTCAGCACCGGCACCGGCAGCTCGAGGGTGGCGACCCACAGTCGATCGGAACCGAGGTACGGCTCGTCGAGGTGCGCGGTGGCCTCGTCGCCGAGGATGAGGCTGCGCCCGGGAAGCGGGCCCGACCAGCGCGCCGTCGTGTGACCTGCGGGGCGGCGGGGCTCAACGACCCAGCGGTCGTCGTCGAGCCGCGTCGAGAGGTGCAACGCAACGGGGGTGGCATCGAGTGCTGCGGCTTGCACCGCAGCCGGGATCGTCGCTGAGGTGTTGATGACAACGACATCGCCGGCGTGCAGGAAGCGGGGAAGCTCACCGAAGGTCGTGTGCACGAGTTCGCCCGTGCTGCGATGAGCGACGAGCATGCGCACCGCGTCTCTCGTCATGCCACGCGCCTCGGCCGGCTCGGATGCCTCGAGGTGCGAAGGCAGTTCAAAGGCGAGGCGAGGCCGCAGCGTGGTAGCGGTCATCGTGGCACCGCCTCGCCAACGAGCTCGTTGGCGCGGTAGCGCCCCGAGGTGGGTCGCTCCTCGAGCAGGCGCAGCAGGGCTGGAACCGCGACCTCATCGGGGGTCGCCCGATCGGATATGTCCTCTCCCGGGAACGCTTCTTGGTGCATGCGGGTGCGCATGTCGCCAGGGTCGAACCGGTAGACCCTCAGGTCGGGCTGCTCGGCTGCGAACACGTTCGAGAGTTGTTCGAGCGCCGCTTTCGATGAGCCGTAGCCTCCCCAGCCCTCGTAACCCTCGACCGCCGCATCGGAGGTGATGTCGACGATGGTTCCCTGCCGCGAGGAGCGCAACAGGGGGAGCGCGAGCTGCGCGAGCCCGAGCGGCGCGAGCACGTTGATGTCGTACAGCCGCCCGAGCACGTCGAGCGGGTATTCGGCCAACGTGGGCTGCGGCGACGGTCCGAGGATGCTGGCGTTGTTGACGAGCAGGTCGAGCCCTCCGAGCGAGGACGCTGCCGCGATCAGCGCAGCCCTGTGCGCGGGCTCAGCGACGCTCCCGGCGACGGCGACCACAGCGGTCTTCGCCGAGAGCGACGCTGCCACCGCTTCGAGCTCGGTCGCGCCCCGGGCGTCGAGCACGAGCCCGAAGCCCTGGTTGGCGAGGGCACGGGCCAGGGCCTCGCCGAGACCTCGTGATGCTCCGGTGATGAGTGCGTTCATGCGCAGCCTGTTCGTGTTGAGGAGGGAGCTAGTAAAGACAGTAAACACTGTGTTTACCGTCGTGTCCAGTGTCTGGTGCTGAGCCCCTGACCCGATGTGGCGGTTTGACGGCCGGTCATCCCGGGGAACGGCGTCGTCGTGCAACCGACTGCGGTTGCCGCGCCACGACCGGGAGCGCAACCAATGCGACGGTTCTCCGTACGGCCACCGATCACGCTGAAGGGCCGCCAGTTCAAGGGCATTCGAGGGTGGGCCGGCAAGCCTGCGCATCCGCCACTCACCGACATCCCGATCGGCGCGTACGCGCTCGGCGGCGCGTTCGACGTCGTCTCTGTCATCGGGGGCGACGACCACAGCTGGGGACGCGACTTCTGGCACGCGGCGACGTATGTGTTCGTCGCCGGAGCGGTCGTCTCTGTGCTCGCGGCGTTGACAGGCCTCTTCGATTGGCTGCGCTCCTCCGAGCCCGGGACGCAGGCCCGCCGCACCGTCAACACCCACGCGACGATCATGCTCACGGTGACCGCGCTAGTACTGCTCGACATCGCGCTGCGCATCGGCGGTTACGACAGCAAGGCTTCGACCCCACTGGGGATCATGATCCTCTCCGTCGTCATCGCCCTGCTCGTCTCCTTGGGTGCGACCTACGGGGGCAGCCTTGTGTTCGACCACGGCTTCAACGTCGAGACCGCGCGTGACAGCCCCGTGTGGCACAAGTCAGAGGACGACCTCTTGCCTGGCGACGAGCACTGATCTCGCGCATGCACCGTCGACTGGGCGCACTCCTCGGTGCGGCGCTCGTCGTCTCGGCGTGCGTCGGGTCGTCATCGAACGATGCCGACTACGTCAGCAAGGCGGACAAGACGGCTGCCGCCGTGCGCTCCTCGGTGCAAACGGTCGTCGTCGCCCTGCAGGTGGTGCGCGAAGGCGGTGCCTACGACCCGTACCTGAGCCGGCTCATCGGTCAGGCCGAGAACGACGCGACCCAGGCGGTCGGCAGCTTCGATGTCGTGCAGCCTCCGAGCGATGCGGCTGACGATGTTCGCACCGAGCTGAACAGCGTCACGGGAGATGCCGTCGACGTGCTGACCGAAGCCCGCATCGCGATCAGGCGTAGCGACGAAGACGGCGTCGTCGCCCTGGCCGATCGCCTCGGCAGCTCGGCCGAAGCACTCGAGGCGTTCAAGGACGCACACTCGTGAAGAAGGTCCTCGGGATCTTCCTCGGCGTCCTGACCGCCATCGGCGGCTTCGTCGACATCGGCGATCTGGTCGCCAACGCCGAGACAGGCGCTCGGTTCAAGTGGGGTTTGGCGTGGGTCGTCATCGTCGGCATCGTCGGCATCGTCCTCTACGCCGAGATGTCGGGTCGGGTGGCCGCGGTCTCGGGTCGCGCCACGTTCGACCTCGTGCGCGAACGCCTCGGGCCGAGGTTCGCCATCGCCAACCTCGGTGCCTCGCTCTTCGTGAACTTCTTGACCCTGATCGCCGAGATCGCGGGTGTCGCGCTCGCTCTCGAGCTTGCGACGAGCGTCAACTACCTGCTGTTCATCCCGCTCGTCGCCTTTGGTGTGTGGTTGATCATCTGGCGTATGAGGTTCTCGACACTGGAGCGCCTCTTCGGGCTCATGGGTCTCAGCCTCATCACGTTCCTGGTTGCCGTCGTGCACCTCGGACCCGACTGGGGCGACATCGCCCACCAAGCCACGCACCCCACGATCGCTTCGGGCGAAGGTGCGCCGACCTACTGGTTCTTCGCCATCTCGCTCTTCGGTGCTGCGATGACGCCGTATGAGGTCTTCTTCTTCTCCTCTGGCGCGATCGAGGAGCGCTGGACGAAGAAGGACCTCGCGCTCAACCGGGTGAACGTGTACATCGGCTTCCCGCTCGGGGGCATCCTCTCCCTCGCGCTGATGACCCTCGCGGCCGTCGTCCTCAACCCGGTGGGGATCTCCGTCGACCATCTCGGGCAAGTCGCGCTGCCCGTGGCCTTCGCCCTCGGCAAAGTCGGTCTCGCATTCATCCTCATCGGGTTCTTCGCGGCGACGTTCGGTGCCGCGCTCGAGACCGGGCTCTCCTCGGGCTACACGATCGCCCAGTACTTCGGGTGGCAGTGGGGCAAGTTCGTGCGCCCCGCCGACGCCGCCCGGTTCCACGCAGTCGTGCTCGTCTCGGTCATCGTCGCGGCCGCGATTGGGCTGACCAGCGTCGACCCGATCAAGGTCACCGAGTACTCCCTCGTGTTCTCCGCTGTGGCCCTTCCGCTCACCTACCTGCCGATCTTGGTCGTGGCCAACGACCCCGCGTACATGGGCGGGGAAGTCAACGGCCGTCTCATAAACGCGTTGGCGAGCGTGTACATGGTGATCATCTTCGTCGCGGCGATCGCGGCCATCCCGCTCATGATCGCAACCAAGGCTGGGGCATGAGCGCGGCGCGCGAGCTCGACGCCGGTCGTGAGCTGCTCGATCACCAGATGATCGACCACGAGGGTCGGCTGTGCGGCAAGGTCGACGACGTCGAGCTCGAGGTCCCCGTCGAGGGAGGTCTCCCGGTTGTGACCGCGTTGCTCGTTGGGCCCGGGGTCCTCGCGGCTCGCGTACGCGGCCGGCTCGCGGCCGGCCTCGGAGAGCTGCACCGGCGGTTGCATCCTGACGCCGACGGACCGGTGCGCGTGCCGATGGACTGTGTCGCCGAGATCGCGAGCGCGGTGCGGCTGTCGGTGGCCAGCGACGAGCTCGACTCGTACGCCTTCGAGGGCTGGTTCGCTGACCACGTCATCTCGAGAATCCCTGGGGCGGACCATGCGGTTGAGTGAGCTGCTCGACCACCGCGTGACCGACGAGCGCGGCAACCGCCTCGGCGTCGTCCACGAGGTTCATGTCGTACAGGACGGCCCGCTGCAACTGAGTGGTGACCAGGCGCTGCAGCTGCACGGCCTTCATGTCGGTCGCGGGGGGCTCGCTCGTCGCCTCGGGTACGCCCACGGCGCGGTGCGCGGTCCGTGGCTCCTCCGAGCCATCCTCCTGCGAGGCCACAGCAGCTACGTGCCCTGGGACCGCGTGACCGACTTCGGTCCGGAGGGCATCACGATCAGTGGCGACGGGACATCCCTGACATCGGCTCCAACGAATCCGCCGGGGCCTCCCCGGTGAGCGACGGCCTCGCGATCCTGGGCGGCTACGGCGAGCTCGCGCTCCTCGTCGCGCTGCTGATGTGGTTCCTGCTCCGAAGGCACCGATGACGAGCTCCTCGTCCCGCATGCGGTCGTGGCTCGGTTTCCCGGATTCGCGGGCATGACCGTTCGATGAAACCCGTCGCCGCGCACACTGATCGGGTATCCACGCCACGGAATCGGGCATCAACGAGCATGCTCGAGGTGATGAAGCGGCTGTACGGACCGGTGGTCGCGCGCGACACGATCGACGCTCCACCCGCCGACGTGTATCAGGTCATCAGCGACCCGAACACCTACCCTGACTGGCTCGTGGGCAACACCGACGTCCGCAAGGTCGACTCCGAGTTCCCCGCGCCGGGAGCGTCCTTCGACCACTCGGTCGGCATCGCCGGGCCGGTGAGCATCGACGACTCCACCGAGGCGGTCGGCGCCGAGCGCAACCAACGGGTCTCGCTCATCGTGCACGTCAGCCTCTTTCACGCCCGGGTCGACTTGGAGCTCGCACCACGCGCCGACGGCGGCACCGACATCAGCTTCGCCGAGCGCCCCAGTGGCTTCTTCGGCTACCTGACCCCAGCCCTTCGGCCACTCCTGCACGGCCGCAACCGCGAGTCGCTACGACGCTTGCGCGACCGGATCGCCGACGCGGCAGCAGCTTGAGCGAGACCGTCGACTCCGTCGTCATCGGCGGCGGCCACAACGGACTCGTCGCTGCCAACCAACTCGCCGACGCGGGGTGGGACGTGGTGGTCCTCGAGGCAGCTGCCGAGCCGGGCGGCGCGGTGCGCGACGCCGAAGTGACAGCGCCCGGCTACCACAGCGATCTCTTCAGCGCGTTCTTCCCCATGGCGGCAGCGTCACCGGTCATCGCGGGTCTCGGCCTCGAGGATCACGGTCTGGTGTGGACGCATGCGCCCCGCGTGCTCGCGCACCTTCGGCCCTCTCAGCCGGCAGTGCTCCTCCACCGTGAGGTGGAGGCGACGGCATCCGGACTCGAGGGCGATGCAAAAGGCGACGGCGAAGCGTGGCGCGACCTGCACTCGATGTGGGAGCGGATGGGACCGGACATGATGGCCGCCCTCTTGGGCCCGATGCCGCCGTTGCGCGCGACGGCGCGGCTCGCCTTGAAGGCCCGCATGGAGCTGATCGAGCTGGCCCGGCTCGCGATCCTCCCCGTGCGGCGCCTGGCTGCCGAGCGCTTCACCGGCGAAGGCCCCGCGTTGCTCCTGGCCGGCAACGCGCTGCACGCCGACGTCACGCCGGACGCCGCGCCGAGCGCCCTGCTCGGCTGGATGCTGGTCGGGCTGGCCCAGACCGTCGGGTTCCCCGTGCCGGTCGGTGGCTCGGGGCGCATCACCGATGCGCTCACCGCGCGGTTGCTGCGCGCCGGGGGCGAGGTGCGCTGCGCCACCCGAGTCGAGCGCGTCGATGTCGTCGACGGCCGGGCAACAGGCGTCGTCGTCGGCGGCCAACAGATCACGGCTCGACGCGCGGTCATCGCGGCGTGCGATGCGCAGCTTCTCTATGACCGCCTCGTCGGGGTCGACAAGCTCCCGGCTGCCTATGCGGCCGGTCTGCGGCGCTTCCAGCGGGCAAGCTCGACGGTCAAGGTCAATTGGGCCGTCGACGGTCTCGTGCCCTGGCGCGACCCGAGCGTCGCCGGCGCCGGCACCGTGCATCTCGCCGACTCCCTCGACGAGCTGACCATGACGTCAGCGCAGCTCTCCATCGGCCAGGTCCCGGCGGACCCGTTCTTGCTCATCGGGCAGATGACGACGACCGACTCTGTGCGCTCTCCTGCGGGCACCGAGTCGCTGTGGGCCTACACCCATGTTCCCCAGGACGTGCGCGGCGACGCCGGCGGCGAGCTGCGAGGCACGGGCGTGTTGCGCGGCGATGACCTCCGGCGGTTCGTCGATCGCATCGAGGCACGCGTCGAGGCGCACGCGCCCGGGTTCGCCTCGATGGTCGTCGGCCGGCAGGTGCAGGGACCCGACGACCTCGAGGCCGAGAACCCGAGCCTCATCGGCGGCGATCTGAGTGGCGGGACGGCCCAGCTGCACCAGCAACTCATCTTCCGTCCCGTGCCTGGCTTCGCTCGGCCCGAAACGCCGATCGCGGGGCTGTTCCTCGGGTCGGCTTCCGCGCACCCCGGTGGCTCGGTCCACGGCGCCTGCGGTGCCAACGCAGCGCGCGCCGCCATCCTGCACGACCGCCTTGCTCGGGGCCGCCAGGCTGCTCGGCGGCTCACTGCCCGCGCTGGCGGGGTACGCCACTGAACATGGACGAACACAGCCCCGAGGCCCAGGCTCTCGCCCGCGAGGCGACCCAGGAGAAGAGCGGCGAGCTGCACGCGAGCGCTGTCGCTGTCGGAGCGGTCATCGGCGCCCTCATCGTCGCGCTCATCGCCGGCTCGATGATCTTGTTGATCATCCTCGCGTTCGGAGCCGTCGCTGGCGGCTTGGTCGCTGCGGTCGTCGCGTTCCTCGTCGACCGGGTCCGAGGCCGCAAGCCCGCGTCGGGCGACGATCTGGCGCCCGAACGCGATCTCGACGCTGGGTCAGCGAGCTCGGCGTGAGCGACGTCGAGCCTTGCTGGGTTCGCGCCCGGCGGTTTCGGGCACGTCGTCGTCCATGGCCAAAGATCGCGACGAGGACACCCTCGAAGATCGCACGCAGGAGGTGCGACCCGAGCACACGGACGTGCTCGAGAAGGAGCATCACGACGATGACACGGCGGTCGAAGCTGCCGAACAGGCCGACCCCGGTGTGACAGCGGCTGACTCGGAGGACTAAGCGCTCTCTATGGGCGTGCGCATCTGGCCGGGCGAGCAGTACCCCCTTGGCGCGACATTCGACGGCATCGGCACCAACGTCGCTGTCGTGTCCGAGGTCGCAGAGAGCGTGCAGCTCTGCCTGTTCGACGCACACGGCAGCGAGGAGCGGGTCGAGCTGCCCGAGGCCGAGGGGGGCGTCTGGCACGGCTACCTCCCCGACATCGCGGCAGGTCAACGCTACGGCTTCCGGGTGCATGGTCCCTACGACCCCTCGCGCGGTCAGCGATGCAACCCGAGCAAGCTCCTGCTCGACCCCTACGCGAAGTCGATCGAGGGCACGGTGCAGTGGGGTCAGCCCGTCTTCGGCTACCAGTTCGAGCACCCCGACGCGATGGACGAGACGGACAGCTCGTCGTGCATGCCGCGCTCGGTCGTGGTCAACCCCTTCTTCGACTGGGAGGGCGATCAGCTCCTGCGCACACCGTGGAGTGACACGGTCATCTACGAGGTGCACGTGAAGGGAGCGACCATCACGCATCCCGGCGTCGACGACGAGGTCAAGGGCTCCTACGCGGGTGTGGCCGACCCTGCGTTCGTCGAGCACCTCGTCGGGCTCGGCGTGACAGCGGTCGAGCTGTTGCCGGTGCACCAGTTCGTGCACGAGTCGCACCTCGTCGAGCACGGTCTACGCGACTACTGGGGCTACAACTCGATCGGTTACTTCGCTCCCCACAACGAGTACAGCCACCGAGGCCACGGTGGCGGGCAAGTGCAGGACTTCAAACAGATGGTCAAGGCCATGCACGCAGCCGGCATCGAAGTGATCCTCGACGTGGTCTACAACCACACGGCCGAGGGCAACGAGCTCGGTCCGACGCTCTGCTTCCGTGGCCTCGACAACGCCGCGTACTATCGCCTCGTCGACGACGACCCGCGCCGCTACAAGGACTACACCGGCACCGGCAACAGCCTCAACGCACGCAACCCGTTCGTGTTGCAGCTCATCATGGACAGCCTGCGGTACTGGGTCAGCGAGATGCACGTCGATGGGTTTCGCTTCGACCTTGCGTCTGCTCTCGCGCGCGAGTTGCACGAGGTCGACCGCCTCTCCGCGTTCTTCGACCTCATCCACCAGGACCCGATCATCAGCCAGGTCAAGCTGATCGCGGAGCCTTGGGATGTCGGCGAAGGGGGATACCAGGTGGGCGGCTTCCCCGCGCAGTGGGCCGAGTGGAACGGCAGGTACCGCGACTGCATCCGAGACTTCTGGCGCGGCACCGAGCAAACACTTGGCGAGTTCGGCTACCGCTTCACCGGCTCGAGCGATCTCTACGAAGGTGGGCGGCGGCGGCCGCACGCGAGCATCAACTTCGTCACGGCCCACGACGGCTTCACGCTCCGCGACCTCGTGTCGTACGAGAACAAGCACAACGAAGCCAATGGTGAGGAGAACCGCGACGGTGCCGACGACAACCGCTCGTCTGGCTACGGGGCCGAGGGCCCGACCGACGATGCGGCCATCATCGAGGTACGGGCTCGCCAGCAGCGCAACATGCTGGTCACGCTCCTGCTCTCCCAAGGGGTGCCCATGGTCGTGGCTGGCGACGAGATCGGGCGCACGCAAGGCGGCAACAACAACGGCTACGCGCAGGACAACGCGGTCTCGTGGCTCGACTGGGAGCACATCGACGAAGAGCTCCTCGACTTCACCCGCAAGCTCGTGCACTTCCGCCTGGAGCACCGCACCTTCCGACGGCGCTCGTTCTTCCAGGGCCGGCCCATCCATGGCGGCGATGTCAGCGATGTCGCTTGGTTCAGCTCGGCCGGCTCGGAGATGACCGACGAGGAGTGGAGCGACGGGCAGGCCCGAAGCCTCGCGATGTTCCTCAACGGTGCGACGCTCGAGTCCGGTCGGCGGGGCGAGGAGTACAGCGACGACTCGTTTCTGTTGCTCGTCAACGCGTGGGAGGAGCCGGTCACCTTCACGCTCCCTGCCGCGCGTTGGGGGCCGAAGTGGCGGCCCGTCCTCGACACCGCTTCGGGTTTCATCGACGATGGCGCCTCGCTCCTCCACGCACCCGGCGAGACGATCGGTGTGGAAGGGCGCGCGTTCGTCGTGCTCACCTGCGTCCCCGCTTCCTGATCGTCGGCGTTGGGCGCTTCGCCGGGAGCGGTCCTCGTCCGTCAACCTCGAGGGTCAGAATCCTGGATAGCTTCAGGACATCACGAGAGGGACGTAGCCATGAAGGTCTTCATCGCGGGCGCGACCGGAGTGCTCGGACGGGCGAGCGTGCCCAAGCTCGTCGCCGCAGGACACGACGTGCTTGGCGTCGCCCGCGCGCCAGACAAGGTCGCGCAGTTGCGGGAGCAGGGCGCGGTGGCAGTGCCGCTCGACCTCTTCGACGCGCCGGCGGTGCGCGAGGCGATCACCGGCGTCGATGCCATCGTCCACATGGCCACCAGCATCCCGCCGGCGTCGAAGGCGTGGCGAAGCAGGGCCTGGACTATGCACGATCGGTTACGCCGCGAGGGCACGAAAATCCTCGCCGAAGCTGGTCGCGATGGCGGAGTCACACGGTTCGTCAAGGAGTCGGTCTGCTTCGGCTACACAGACCATGGCTCGCAATGGATCGATGAGGAGGCGCCGCTCGTCGACGCGGCCTTCATGGCAGCGACCCTCGACGGTGAACGCACCGCATCCGGGTTCGCCGGTGACGCTCGGACCGGCGTCGTGCTGCGCTTCGGGCTGTTCTACAGCGACGATGCCCGCTCCCTTGACGAGAGCCTGGCGATGGCCAACCGAGGGCTTGGACCCATGATCGGAGCGGCCGACGCGTACCAGCCGTCGATCCATGTCGACGATGCGGCCACAGCGATCGTCGCGGCGCTCTCTGCGCCGTCCGGGCCCTACAACGTGGCCGACGAGCCGATCACGAAGGGCGAGTGGAACGAAGCCTTCGCCAACGCGTTCGGCATCGATCGACGTCAACACTCCTTGCCCAAGCTCGTGCTCGCTGTTGGCGGGCAGAAGCTCGCCTTGCTTGCTGCCAGCCGACGGATCTGCTCGGAGCGCTTCACCGAGACCACGGGCTGGGTTCCGAGGTACCGCGACGCCACGATCGGCCTCGAGGCCGTCGCCGAGGCGTGGCGCAGCGATCGCGGTGCGGCATGAGCCGCCTGACGATCTGGTTGCGCGCGGCGCTTCTCTATGGCGCGTTCGTCAACGGCACCGTCGGTGTTTGGGCATCGATCGCGCCGAGGAGCTTCTACGACAGCTTCCCGGGCTTCGGGCGAGTGTGGGTGGCCATCGACGGGCCCTACAACGAGCATCTGGTCCGCGATGTCGGGGCCTTGGGCCTCGGTCTGACGGTCGTGGTCCTCACAGCGGCGTGGACGATGTCGCGACCGATGTTGCTCGTCGCGGGTGCAGCCATGACCGCAGCGGCGCTGCCGCACACGATCTACCACCTCGCTCACGCCGATGTGTACGACAGCACGGTCGACAAGGTGGCCTCGCTCGGTGGTCTCGTGCTCAGCGTCGTGCTCAGCGTGTTCGTCCTTGCGGCCGCTCGCTCGGCGCCAGCTCGCGAAAGCTGAGGCCTCGCTCAGGCGACTTGGCGCGAGGCGCGGGTGGCGAGGCGAGCAAGGCGGCGCGAGACCCGCGACGTGGCTGCGAACGCTCCGGCATCGAGAAACGCTTCTCGTGCGACTGCGGCGTTGCGGTTGTCGGCCATCGCGTTCACGCCCATCACGCGCAGCGTCCGCGCCCCGGGCTCGAAGCGCACGACCTCGGTGCCCCGCGCGCGGAGACGTCGGATCTCCCGCTCGAGGCGGCTGTGGGCCGACCACCGCAATGCGGCATCTGGCACTCCGACGCGACCGTGCACGCTCGACATCGGGGCCACGACAACGACGACGTCGAGCTCGGCATCGCGCAACACATCAGCGTTCGTCGACGAATGCACACCTCCGTCGACGTACTCGACGTCCCCGATCTCGATCGGCGAGAAGTACCCCGGGATGGCGCACGACGCAGCGACAGCTTGCGCCAAGCGCGCCGGCGGCGCACCAGCGCGGCCGAAGGTCACTCGCGCTCCGTCGTCGCGGCGCACGGCGCAGATCCAGAGCCCTTCGGGCCAATCCCCGCCGGCCAACGCGTCGAGAGCTGTCGCGTGGACACTGATGTCGACTCGGCCCGGCGGCAGGCAAGTGACGGCGGCGACGGCGGGGCGAAATGCCCACGGTCTCCTCGCGACGCGCGCGAGCAGCGCGGCGCTCGGGAGACGCCAACCGCGAAGCACATCGCGAGGATTGAACGGCGGCAGCAAGGGGGTGCCCCGACCAAGCGCTTCGAGCAACGCCGAGCCTTCAGCGGACAGGGGCGAGTCGGCCGCGACGGCAGCGAGATCGTGAGCCGGCACGCCGAGGCGCAGCGCGGTGCCGGTGATCGAACCGGCCGAGGAACCGACGATCACATCGGCCGTGCGGGGATCCCACCCGAGGTCGAGCTCCAGAGCTGCGAGCACACCGGCGTGGTACGCCTGACCAACGATCCCGCCGGCTCCGAGAACCAGGCCAACCTGTGTCATCAAGCCGAACCTACCGGCTCGCCTCTACGTGATTGGCATGTGCGCCGAACCCCTCGAGGCTGACAGGACCCACTTCGCCGTCCTCGAGGCGATTCCCCGTGTCCAAGCCGAGCTGACCAGCAAGAAGCTGAACTCAGCTGTCGATCTTGTCGACGAGCTTGCGGAGCATCGTCATGTTGCGGCTCGTGCTGCGATGCCTCCCGACGATGTCCTCCCAGTCCTTCGACTTCAGCTTCGTGTCGGTCGACTTGCCGTGCATCCGCCAATGAACGTCGCGTCCGTTCACGACGAGCGTGTCGAAGCTGTTCGAGAGCGCTTCGAGGGCCCGACGTTTCTCTGCTGCCGGGGGCGCCTTGAGCATCGTCAAGAAATGGGTGTCGCCGGGAGCCACTTCGAAAGGGTCGGCGGCGACAACGCGTCGCAACTCTGTTGCAGTGCGCACGAAGGTCGTGACCTCGAAACCAAACGCTGCTTCGAGCGCACGCTCGAAGCCCCGCTCGATCTCCGCGCGCGAGCCGTTGGTCTCGAACACGACGTTGCCGCTGTTGATGTAGGTCCACCCGTCGCTGTGTCCGAGCTCTTCGGCGACCTCGACGAGCTTCGCCATGGTCACCTTGCGCGCGCCGAGGTTGACCGCGCGAAGGAAGGCAACCCGGGTCGTCACGAGTTGCGCGCGCCGAGGACGATTCCCACGTCGTCACGCTACCGAGACTGCGCGAGGCTGGCTCCGTGCCTCCCTGTTGCCACCTGACTCGGCGGCAGGTGCTGCGATGGGGGGCGCTCGTGGCGGCGAGCCCGCTGCTCTCCTCCCTGACCGACCCGGAGCGGGCGTACGGGCTGACCCGCCAGGTCCTTGCCAACCCCGCTCTGTCGATCAACCTCGAGCTGGTGACGCTGACCGAGACGAGCGCCATCGTCACTTGGTTCACCGGGGATCCGACGAGGATCGACCCCGTTGGACGGCTGGCTCCGATGCCGGCCGACACCGAGGTGCTTCTCGGCACGTCACCTCTGAACCTTCGCCCCGTCTTCCACGACGACACGGCAACGCCGTACCACTACGTCGAGCTCACCGGCCTCGAGCCCGGAGCGACCTATTTCTTCGTGGCCCGCTCGGGCGGGTTGCCCGCCATCCCTTCGGTGAGTGCGTTCGGCAGCCCGCTCGGTACCTCGACACTCGACGCGTTTCCCTCGGGTCCGTTCGCGTTCGTGACGCCCGAACCGCCGCCCGGCCGCTTCCTGTTCGCAGTTGCGCTTTGCAACGACCTTCACCTGGGCGAGACCGTGGCCGGGCTCATCACGACCCAGGCCGGGATCCAGATCCCGCCCGGTATCACCCAAGTACCAGGTGAGCCGCCCTACGCGGAGGTGATGGCTTCGGCCCTCGGACCCGAAGCCCGCGCGAGGGGTGCCAACCTGCTGCTGGCGGCAGGTGACATCTCGAGCGAGGCCGCCCAGATCGACGTCGCCGATGCGAAGGCTCACCTCGACGCGTTCGGCGCGTACGGCGACAGCTACCTCGTCGCGCGCGGCAACCACGACAGACCGCACACCAGCGACGCCGCCGGCGCCTGCCGGGCAGTACCTGCGGCACCCGACTACCACGACTGCTTCGGAGAGACGTTCTTCCCGAGCGCGCAGACGTGGTTCAGTCAAGAGGCGTTTGGAATGCGGCTACTTGGCCTCGACACCTACGACACCATTGGTCCCGGCAGCGGCAACGGCGTGATGAGCGGTACGCAGTTCGACTTCGTGCGCGAGGAGTTGGCGCGCGACCCGGACAGGCCGACGCTGGTGTTCGGTCACCACCCGGTGAGCCTCGAGGCAAACCTCACGACCCAGGAGCCGTTGCTGTTCGATCTCGACCCGCAGCAGGCCCAGCAGCTCGAATCGCTGTATGCCGGAGCGCCGGGCGTCTTCTTGCACCACGCCGGCCACACGCACCGCAACAAGCGGACCATCGGGCTCACCGCCACCAACGTCGTGTTCCAGGAGGTGTCGGCCGTGAAGGAGTACCCGGGCGGGTTTCATCTGCTCCGGGTCTTCAGCGGCGGCTACGCACTCAACTTCTACAAGTTCCAAGGTGCCATGGCCCAGGAGTGGTCCGAACGCAGCCGCCAGGAGTACGGCGGTGTCGCGCCCTTCTACGTCTTCGGGAATGCGGCAGACCGCAACTCTGTCGTCGCAGCAGATTTCTCCGGCCTGGACAGGGCAGCCACCCCGCCCGCGCAGACGCCCGAACCCGCGGCTGCGGCCGGCGCGACGTCGGCGGGCGACGGCACCCTCCCCGCTACTGGCGGGAGCAACGACGGCGCACTCATCGGTGGCGTCGCGATGGCGGCGGCCGTGGCAGCCGAGCATTGGCTCCGACACCGAAAGGGTGCGGGCTCAGGCACGTAGTGCCCTACGAGCACTCTGACCCGTCTTTGCGCCGACGCGCTCGCAGCGCGATGAGCGAGAGCGCGAGCAGCAACTCGATGATCCAGAGCGGCGTCGCTCCCCCGGTCGCCGGCAAGGCGCGGGCAGATCCGCTGGCTCCGACGTCGCCCGGCACCCCGGCGACCCCAGCGCCGTCTCCATCTGGCATCAACGTCACGTCGACGGTCGCTTCTCGGCGGACCAACACGCCAACTGGGTACTCATCAACGGTGTTCGCCGGCCCGAGATCAACCGGCACGACGACGCGGCCGTTTGCATCAGCGGTGAGGAGCGTGTCGAACACATCACCCGTGCTGCTTGTACCGGTGGCGTGTACGCGCTCGCCCGGCGCGAACCGAACCGGTGTGGTCACGGCGCCTCGGCTGCTGCCGCGAAGCGAGAAGCCGTCGGGGCGAACCGTCAGCACCGTCGCTTCGAGCACCGTCCGCTCGAGCGCCACCTCGAAGCCCCAGACCGAGAACCGAGGCTCGTACGCGACGTGCTCGACGGTCGTTGGGTCTGCGCGCGGCTGCGCGGCCGCGGCCAGGATCGCCGGCAGAGTCGCCCGCAGGTCGTCGACCCAGTAGTCGTAGGTGTGGGCGCCGGGTCCGTAGTTGTCGTAGAGGTGGGGGATCGCGAGCGCATCCAGCCGCTGGTGCAGTGTGGCTGTCGCCCCGGACACGCCGACCTCCTGGATGTCGGGTCCGCCACCGTGGGCGCCACCCGGCAGGCCGTTGCCGGTGCGCAGCTGCGTCTCGACGGTGGCGAGGTTTGCTGCAAGGTCGACCGGGTTGTTCGCTCGCCACGTCGTCTCGTTGGTGACGGGATCACCGAAGATCGCGCCCGGCAAGCCCTGGTGTGCGAGCGGCGAGGCCAGCACGACCGCCGCGACGCCTGGGTGCAGCACGTCCACAGCTCCCGAGAACGATGCCGCGAAGCCGAACAGGTCAGGGCGACGTGCAGCGTCGTGCATCGCTCCGAAGCCGCCCATCGACAGCCCGGCGATGGCACGCCCGCTGCGGTCGGTGCGCGTCTGGTACCTCGCTTCGATGAAGGGGCGCAGCTCGTCGAGGTGGTACGTCTCCCACCCCTGCGGGCCTTCGGGTGTCGCGCTGCGCCAGTCGCTGTACCACCCACCGGTGCCGCCATCGGGCATCACGACGATGAGCGGCAGTCCGGCGGTGAGGGCTTCCGCGTTGCCGACGTCGGTCCAGTCGCGAAACGTGCCGAAGCCGCCGTGGAGCAACCACAGAACCGGGAGGTGGTCGCGCCCCGGGTCGAAGCCGTCGGGGACGAGCACGCGCACGCCGGTGGCGTGCCCGAGCGCTGGCGAGTCAAGCTGCAGTTCGATGAGTCGTGGCGTGAGCCGCGACTCGCTCAGCAGTTCGATGCCGGTGGCCGGGGTCGCCCTGACCGACGCCGCCGGCGCAACGACGAAGCCCACTGAGGCGGCAGCGAGGAGCACGACGAGCACGGCTCGCACACGACCTGTCACCGGGCGCGCCGTGCCCAGCGCGCGAAGGCAGGCTGCTGTGCCATCGCATTCACGAACCCATTGTTGACCACGAGAGGACGGCATGTCCTCGTCGGCCGAGCGCGCGCAGGCGACTTGGTGCGGTCGTCGTCACGCAGCTACACACCTTGACGCTGTCTGTTAGGCATGCCTACTATGCCGCTCTCGCCTCGACCAGATCGGTAGCAGCATGTCCACCACGAAGCTGTTGGTCTTGGGGGCGATCGCCGGGCTGACGATCTTCGTGGGCCTGCCGATCGCCCGTATTCGTACACCCATGCCTCGGATGCAGGCGCTGCTGAACGCCATCGCCATCGGCGTGCTGGTCTTCCTCTTGTTCGACGTCTTCAGCCACGCGAACGAGCCGGTGGAGACGGCCCTCCTCTCGGCCCAGGCCGGCGACGACTCGTGGGGTCGCTTCGCCTGGCTGTCGGCGGTCTTCGCCGGTGGGGTTGGCGTAGGCCTGTTGAGCCTCGGCTGGTACGACGGCTGGTTGCGCCGGCGGGGACCCGGTGCGGCGCCACTCGCGCAGGGCGCGATCACAACCGAGGCCAGGTCGGCCCCGAGATGGCAGCAAGGGTGGAGCGACGCCCATCGCTTGGCGTTCTTCATTGCGCTTGGCATCGGACTGCACAACTTCTCCGAGGGCCTCGCCATCGGACAGGCGGCGGCGACTGGCGAGATCACCCTGGCCGGCGTTCTGATCACCGGGTTCGCGTTGCACAACGGGACCGAGGGCTTCGGCATCGTGGCGCCGTTCGCGCAGGAGCAGCAGCGGCCCAGCTGGCGATTCCTCGCGGCAATGGGGCTGCTCGGTGGCGGGCCGACCTTTCTCGGCACGGTCGTCGGCAACAGCGTCGTGAACGACACCTTGTTCCTGTCGTTCCTCGCGCTCGCCGCCGGCTCGATCCTCTACGTGATCATCCAGCTCCTCAAGGCGGCACAGAAGTTGGGTCAGCCGGAGCTCCTCGGGTGGGGCCTCCTCGTGGGGCTCATCGCCGGCTTCTCGACGGACTACGTACTGGTCGCCGCTGGCGGTTAGCGGACAGCGAGACTCAGGACGGGCGGCTCGTGGCCGGCAGGACGAGCGAGAAGGTCGGCGAATCCCCAGACGAGCGAAGGATGAGGCGGCCACCTTCGGCTTCGGCAAGCGAACGGGCGAGCGCGAGACCGATCCCTCGGTCTTGGCCCACTTCGCGGCGGGCGAAGATGAGCTCGACCTGATCTGGTGAGACGCCGGGACCGTCGTCGCTCACCTCGAGCGCGCCGCCGCCGCCAGCGCTCCGCGCGGTGACGGTGACGGTGCCAGCGCCGTGCTCGATGGCGTTGGCGACAAGAACATCGAGGATCTGGCGCACAGCGGCTGGCGACCCGACGACCGAGGGGAAGTCGTCGTCGGCGCGGAGGCGCAGTGGCCGCCCAAGGGCGGCGAGGGGACCGCGCCAGCGTCGGTCGAGCTCGTCGAATACGGCGGAGAGATGCAGGGCGGCGCCGCTGCGCTCGGTGTCGCGGCGTAGCGCGAGCAGGTCGTCGATGGTGGTCTCGAGTCGGTCGATCTGCAGGAGCGCGTCGCTGAGCGTGGCGTCGTGGTCCTGCGGTGGTTTGGCGAGGGCCGACTCGATTTGGAGGCGCAGGCCTGCGAGAGGGGTGCGCAGCTGATGCGACGCGTCTGCACTGAAGTCGCGTTCTCGGCTGATGAGGCGACCGAGGCGATCGGCGGTGGCGTCGAGCGCTGCGGCCACCGTGTCGATCTCCGTGATGCCCGTGCGCTCGGCTCGCACCGAGAAGTCACCGTCGCCGAGACGGGTGGCGGTGGATGCGAGACGCACGACGGGCCCACCGAGCCGGCGGGCCAGGAGCGCGCCGATGAGCCCCGCGGTGACGACCACGGCGGCGGCGATGCCAGTCATGGCGAGCCAGGCGCGGTGAATCTGGTCGGTGATGAGGTCCTGGTCCTTGGCGGCGCGCACGACTGCGACGACGCGCTCCTCGCTGCTGACCGGCACGGCGACGATGAGCTCGGCCCCGCTCGACGCGTCCGTTGCGCTGCCGCGCAAGACCGCTGAGACGTTCGAGTCGAGGCGGTCGGGTCCATGGCCCTGGATGAGACGTCCGGTTGAGTCGTAGAGAGCGAGGTGGGTGTTGTCGGCCGCGGGTGGCAACTCCACCGGGTCGCCCGTCGCCAGTGCGGAGCCGGGTACCTGTATCGCGGCGCTCGTGGCTTCTCGCTCGAGGCGTACGACGGCGTCGTCGTGGTAGCGGTTCGACACGGCCAGGGCGAGAGGGACGCCGAAGCCCGCGACAGCGAGGCCGGCGACGGTGACGATGGCAACGAGGATCCGCCGCGTCACCGACGCTCGAACCGATAGCCGACACCGCGAAGGGTGGTGATGAGCTCGCCGGCAGCGGCCAGCTTCTTGCGTAGCGACGACACGTGCATGTCGAGGGTCTTCGTCGGGCCGAACCAATGCTCGTCCCACACCTCGGCCATGATCCGCTCACGGGTGACAACCCGCCCGGCTTCTGCGGCGAGCAGCGCCAGGAGGTCGAACTCCTTGGGAGTCAGCTCCAGCTCGGCGCCGGCGAGCTCGGCGCGGCGGGCGGCGATGTCGATCATGAGCGGTCCGGCGTCGATCCGCTCCAACTCCGTGACGGTGGCTCGCCGTAGGTGCGCCCGTACCCGTGCAAGCAGCTCGGCCCGGCGGAACGGCTTTGTGACGTAGTCGTCGCCGCCGGCGTCGAGGCCGACCACAACGTCGACCTCCTCGACGCGCGCGGTAAGCATCACGATTGTGGCCGCAGGGTGGTCGGTGCGTAGCCGTCGGCAGAGCTCGACGCCGTCGAGGTCTGGGAGACCGAGGTCGAGAAGCACCAGATCGGGGGGCGCTGCCGCGGCCAGATCGAGTGCGTCATGGGCACTGCGAGCCCACTGCACCCCGTAGCCCTCGCTGGCGAGAGCGCGTGCAAGTCCCTCGCCGATCACGGGGTCGTCCTCGACGACGAGGAGCTGGTACGCCACGGCCGAAGCGTAAGAGCAGCGACCTCCCACGACCGTGGCAGCGGCCGAACGTTCGACAACTTTGACCTGCGGTTGACCCGGGGTAGTCAAGGCGCTGACCTGGCGTTGCTTACCGTGGCCGACGCACCTCTCACCCCTCTCTGGAGCGTCCTGATGAACCGCAGAACCCCGCTGGCCGTGGCACTCGCGATCGCCGGTGCTGTGGCGCTGGCCGCCTGCGGTGGTTCGAGCAACGCCGCGAGGAGCTCGCCCTCGAGCGCCTCGAGCGGCGCGACGACCGGCTGCAAAGCACCGAACCCCAACACCCCAGAGTCGAACCCGTCCGGTGACATCCCCGACAACCAGTGCTATGTCGCGTACAGCGACGCGGCCGGGTCATTCACCGTCGACGTCCCCGAGGGCTGGTCACGCACCAACGCCGGCGGCGTCGTGACGTTCACCGACAAGCTCAACTCGATCCGTCTCGATGTCGTCGCCGCAGCTGCGGCACCGACGGCGGATACCGCGGCAGCCTTGGAGGTCCCCGCCATCGAAGCGGCCGCCAAGAGCTACGAGGCTGGAAAGGTCAGCACCGGGACACGCACCGCCGGTCAGGCGGTGCTGATCACCTACAAGGCCGACTCTGCGCCCGACGCGGTCACCGGAAAGGTCATCCACCTCGACGTCGAGCGCTACGAGTTCTGGAGAGGCGGGAAGGAAGCGATCCTGACGTTGTCCGGACCGGTCGGTGCCGACAACGTCGACCCTTGGAAGACGGTCACCGACTCCTTCGGATGGCAGTGACGCCCCCCGTACTAGAAGCGACCGACCTCTACCGCTTCTACCACGCCGGCGACGAGGAGACGCTCGCCTTGCGCGGCGTGTCCCTGACCGTCGAGGCGGGCGAGCTCGTCGCTGTCACCGGCCCCTCGGGTTCCGGCAAGTCGACGCTTCTGGCGTGCCTCGCCGGTCTGGATGATCCCGACGGGGGCGCGGTGCGAGTCAACGGCGAGCTGCTGTCGCGACGACCGGAGCCGCAACGGGCTCGGCTGCGGGCCAGGAGCGTGGGGATGCTCTTCCAATCCAACAACTTGCTCGAGCACCTCAGCGTGATCGCCAACGTCGCGTTCGCCCAGCGGCTCGCCGGGCGCCCCGACCCTGCCCACCGCGACCATCTGTTGGACCGCCTCGGCTTGTCCGGGCAGGCCGGCGCCCATCCGAGCGAACTGTCCGGCGGGGAGAACGCCCGCGCCGGTCTCGCTGTCGCGCTGGCCAACCGACCGCTGGTTCTACTCGCTGACGAACCGACCGGTGAGGTCGACCATGCCACAGCCGAGCGCGTTCTGCAGCTGTTGCAAGAGTCCGCTCGCGACGGCGCAGCTGCGGTCGTGGTCACCCACAGCGACACGGTTGCCGCGGCGGCGGACCGCCGGGTGGTCCTCGTCGATGGCCAAATCGCCTCGTGAACGTCCAGCCGGCCGCTGCCGAGCTTCTCCCGCTGGCGCGCTGCCATGACGTCGCGCGCACCTACGGACGCGGCTCGGCCGCGGTTGTCGCCGTCCACGGCGCCACCTGCGAGATCTGGCATCGGCAGTCCGTGGCCATCACCGGTCCATCGGGGTCCGGCAAGTCCACGCTGTTGCACTTGTTGGCCGGGCTCGATGATCCGACCCGCGGCACGGTCACTTGGCCGGCTATCGGCGAGCGCCAGCAGCTGCGTCCGGGCCCGGTCGGCGTGGTGTTCCAGGGCCCGAGCCTGCTACCCGCGCTCGACGTGACGGAGAACGTCGCGCTCCCCCTGCTGCTCGGCGGCGAGCCCGACGCCACGGCGCGCGCCGCCGCCGCAGCGGTGCTCGACATGCTCGGACTCGCCGCGCTCGGCAACAAGCTCCCCGAGGAGCTCTCCGGTGGCCAGCAGCAACGTGTCGCCGTGGCCCGTGTCCTGGCCGGGCGACCTCAGCTGATCCTCGCCGACGAACCCACCGGCCAGCTCGACCACAACGCAGCCGGGCAGGTCATCGACGCGCTCCTGCGTGTGGCGCGGGAACTGGGTGCCGCGCTCGTCATCAGTACCCATGACCCTGTCATCGCCGCACGGCTTGCTGAACGCTGGGAGATGCGTGACGGCTCCCTCACCGGCGCCACGACCCGCAGCGAAGGAACCCTCACGTGCTCAGCCTGACCTGGATCAAAGGCCTCCTCGCACGCCGCCGCGGTCGTCTCGCCGCGTCGGCCGCTGGAGTCGCCATCGCTGTCGCGCTCCTCGCGTCGATCGGCGTGTTCCTCGCAGCGTCGAAGGCCACGATGACATCGCGAGCGCTCACCGACCTACCGGTGGACTGGCAGGTCCAGACCCAGGCCGGGACGGACCCGAACGCCGTGCTGAGCGCCGTTGCCGGCTACGGCGGCGTCACCGTCGCGCTTCCCGTCGGGTTCGCCGCCACCACCGGGCTCGAAGCCACCACAGGAGGATCCACGCAGAGCACAGGTCCCGGGATCGTGCTCGGCCTCCCGGACACCTACCGTTCGAGCTTTCCGGGTCAGCTCCGCGATCTCGCTGGCGCCGGAGCCGGCGCTCTCGTGGCCCAACAGACCGCGGCGAACCTGCACGTCGCACCGGGCGACACGGTGCGTGTCGGGCGCGGCGGGCTCACCACCGTCGACGTTCGCATCGACGGCGTCGTCGATCTCCCGGCTGCCGACTCGCTGTTCCAGCACGTCGGAGCAGGCACCGCGCCCCAAGCGCCACCCGACAACGTGATGCTCCTGCCCTCCTCACAGTGGCATGAGATCTTCGACCCTGTCGCGGCAACACACCCTGATCAGGTGACCACCCAGATCCACGCTCGCGTCGCCCACGACCTGGCCGCTGACCCCGCCGCCGCATACACCGAGGTGACCGGCAGGGCTCGCAACCTCGAGGTTGCGTTGGCCGGCGCCGGCACGGTGGGCGACAACCTTGCAGCCCGCCTCGGCGCCGCCCGCGGCGACGCGCTCTACGCGCAGGTGCTCTTCTTGTTCCTTGGGCTCCCGGGCGCGGTGCTCGCCGGTCTGCTCACCGCATCGGTTGCAGGCGCTGGCGCCGAGCGACGCCGACGTGATCAGGCGTTGCTGCGCGCCCGCGGCGCCAGCACATCTCAGCTCGTGCGGCTCGCCACTGCCGAGGCGCTCGCGGTCGGGGTCACAGGCAGCGCGCTCGGCCTCACCGCCGCCCTCGGCATCGGCGTCGCGGCCTTTGGCTCGGCCAGCTTCGGTGCGACCACCGTCGTCGCTGAGGTTTGGTCGGCGGCCGCTGCCGCGGCCGGGATCGGCATTGCGCTGCTCACCGTGGCCGTCCCCGCATGGCACGACGCGCGCAGCGGCACCGTCGCCGCGGCCCGCCGCTCGATCGGCCGGGCCCGCTCGCCGCGCTGGGCGCGCTACGGCCTCGACTTCTTGCTCCTGGCGGGCAGCGGATCTGTGTTCTGGCTGACGGGCCGCAACGGTTACAAGCTCGTTCTCGCCCCCGAAGGCGTCCCGACCATCTCCGTCAGCTATTGGGCGTTCGCCGGCCCGGCCCTGCTCTGGGCCGGCTCGGCCCTGCTCGCGTGGCGGCTCAGCGACCTGTTTCTCAGCCGCGGCCGCGGACTCCTCGCCCGAGGCGTGCGCCCCCTGGCCGGCACCCTGTCGGGAACTGTCGCGGCGTCGATGTCACGCCAACGGCGCACGCTGTCGCGTGCCGTTGTGCTTGTCGCGTTGACCGTGTCGTTCGCGGCATCGACAGCGGTTTTCAACTCGACCTACCAGCAACAAGCTCACGTCGACGCACTGCTCTCCAACGGGGCTGACGTGACCGTCACCGAATCTCCCGGTGCCACCACCAACGCCGGAACCGCAGACCAACTCGCCGCTGTGCCGGGCGTGAAGGCAGTTGAGCCGATCGAGCACCGCTACGCCTATGTCGGCGCCGACCTGCAGGACATCTTCGGCGTGCGCACTTCCACCATCGCGGGTGCCACGAAGCTGCAAGACGCCTACTTCCAAGGTGGATCCGCGAAGGAGCTGATGGCAACCCTTGGCGCCCAGCCGGACTCGCTGATCGTGTCCGCGGAGACGGTGAAGGACTTCCAGCTCCACCCGGGCGACCGACTCACCCTGCGCCTCCAAGACGGACGCACCAAGCGGTACACGAACGTGGCCTTCCACTACGTCGGGGTCGCTACCGAGTTCCCGACGGCCCCCAAGGACAGCTTCCTCATCGCGAACGCTGACTACATCGCCAGCGTGACCGGCTCCGCGGCCGTGGGCGCGTACCTCATCGACACCGGCAGCCGCGCCCCCGCCGCTATCGCGGACGTAGTTCGCACTGTCGTCGGCACCCAGGCCTCGGTGACCGACATCGAGACCAGCCGCCGCGTCATCGGCTCCAGCCTCACCTCAGTGGATCTTGCAGGCCTCACCAAGGTCGAGCTCGGCTTCGCCCTGCTCCTCGCGGCGGCCGCCACGGGGCTCGTGCTCGCCCTTGGCTTGGCCGAACGGCGCCGCACGTTCGCCATCGCAGCCGCCCTTGGTGCGCGCCCTCGCCAGCTCGGCGGGTTCGTGTGGGCCGAAGCCATCTTCGTCGCTGGCGGGGGGCTGGCACTTGGCGCCGTCGGCGGCTGGGTCCTGGCCGAGATGCTGGTCAAGGTCCTCAGCGGCGTCTTCGACCCGCGACCCGATGGCCTCGCCGTCCCCTGGCTCTATCTCGGCGCGGTGGGTGCCGTCGCGCTCGGTGCCGTCGCGCTTGGCGCCTGCAGCGGTGTGCGCGCCAGCCGCCGACCGGCCCTCAGCGTCATTCGCGATCTCTAGCGAGCGACCGTGTCCGAATCCGGCGTCGGCCTTGCTCGGAGGAACCTGAAGCCTTCGCGTGTTGGTGGTCATGCCGGCGCTCCGAAGGAGGGCGGCCACGATCGCGTCGCTTCCATCGGGACCGTGTACCTCGAGGGCGACGCCGCGGTCATCGACGGTGATGGCGAAGGAGAAGAACGCGCAGCACTGTTGCTCGGCCTCAACCAGCGCGGCGAGCTCGGCAACGGCGATCGCCTTGTCGAACCCGACGCGAACTCCTCCGTCTGGCACCGCCGATCGAGCCTTCGCGTGGGCGAGGACGGCGTTCCATGCAGCAAGCCGTTCGGGCATCGCGCCGGCGTCGAGCGTGCACGCGACGCGTGGCGCTTCGAGCTTGGCGGTCAGCGGCACCGTGGCCGCGGCACCGTGGGCCGGTTCGGTGACGCAGGCGCAGGCACAGCTGTCGCTGCACGGTCCATCGATCGCGGGCCCCGCGAGCTGGCTGGCCGCGGACTGCAGCTGCGAGGTGAGCCGGGTGAGCTCGGCGATCTGAGCTTGGGCGTCGGCGATCTTGTTGGTGACGAGGTCGTGGAAGCGTCGCTGCACAGGGTCGCAGTGCTCCCGGCCCCAGATCGCGACGAGGTCGGTGATCTCCCCGAGTGAGCAGCCCAGCTGCTTGGCGCGGGCGATGAACGCGAGACGGGCCAGGGTGTGGTCGTCGTAGACCCGGTAGCCCGCGTCGGTGCGCGCCGCCGGAACGACCAGGCCGATGCCCTCGTAGTAGCGCAGGGCGGAGGCGGTGAAACCGCTGCGGTCGGCGACCTCACCGATCGAATAGGTGCTCACGCCGGAACGATAAACCTTCGACCCCGATCGAAGGTCAAGCGGAGGTGTCGCGTCTACCCAAGCCTGCTCACGGTGACACGACATCGAACCCTCGGCGCCTTCCGTCCCCAACCTCGCCCGGCGGACGGGGGTCTGTCGCCTTCATTGTTGCCGATCTCCTGCTGCGGCCAAGGTGGGCAGCCGGCGTACCGACCTGGTGCCACCACCCCAATAGGTGGGGAAGCAAGCGCGTGTCCGCGGGACGGGCGTGTTGGGTACCAATATGACGGTGCCGCTGGCGACGGTCGCGGTGAACCCGGTCGGGTATAGGGGTGCGCCGCGGCGCAACCGGCGCCGCCCTGTGCTAGCGAGGGGTCATGCCGATTGCCGTCTACATCCACCCGGAAGCGATGTCCGCCGCGCAGTACGACGAGATCATGCAGAAGCTCGAGGCCGCCGGGCAGGGCCAGCCCAAGGGCCGCTCGCATCACTCCGTGTTCGGTCCCGATGACCACCTCATGGTCTACGACGTCTGGGATTCGCAGGAGAGCTTCGACGCGTTCGGCCAGACCTTGATGCCGATCCTCGGCGAGCTCGGCGTGGACCCCGGTCAGCCCGACGTGATGCCCGTCCGCAACATCGTGCAGTAGCACCTCCTCCTCGCCCGAGGTGGGGTGCGCCCGACCAAGGCGGAAGCGATTCACGCGAGGCTGCGGAGGACGCCGATCAGTGTCACGATGGGTGAGTGATGAATGAACCCTCGCTCCAGATCGGCGAACCGGTGGAGGTCCACACGACCTTCAGCGACACGTGGGTTCCCGGGTTCGAGATCGCCGAGATCGTTCCCGAGGGCTACCAGGTGCGACGCAGTTCGGACGGGTCGCTGCTGCGGGGCTACACCTCGGAGTTCGACCTGCGTCCGGCCAACTAGAGGCCCGTGGTCGGCCCATAGTCCGAAGGACAAGGAAGGGCCCGCACGAGCCGGCCCTCACCTCAGCGCACGACCGATCGGGTGGGCGAATGAGCTGGGTTGACGACTCGATGCCCGCTGGCATCGACTTCCACTTCGACATCATGTGCCCGTGGGCGTACCAGGCGTCGCTGTGGATCCGTGACGTTCGGGCCGAGACCGGCCTAGAGGTGCGCTGGCGGTTCTTCAGCTTGGAAGAGGTCAACCGGGTCGAGGGCAAGAAGCACCCGTGGGAACGGGAGTGGTCCTACGGCTGGTCGATGATGCGCATCGGCGCGCTGCTGCGCCGCACGGACATGGACCTGCTCGATCGTTGGTATCTCGCCGCTGGCACGGCGCTGCACGTGCAGGGACGCAAGCCGCACCGCCGCGAGGTGGCCGAGACGTTGCTGGGGGAGATGGGCCTCGCCCCCGGCATCGTCGCCGACGCACTTGCCGATGCCTCGACCGCCGACGAGGTTCGTGAGGAGCACGAACGGGTGGTCGCTCAAGGGTTCTTCGGTGTCCCGACCCTGTTCTTCGACGACGGCGACGCGCTGTTCGGGCCGGTGCTCCTCGCCCCGCCCCGGGGCGCCGCGGCGGTTCGTCTCTGGCGTCACGTGGTCGGTTGGCGGGAGTTCCCACACGTCTATGAGATCAAGCGGCCCAAGCGGACAGATGACCTGCAGCTCATCGCCGAGACGTTCCGCCCCTACCTCGAGGCGCGCGACTGGAACACGATCGAGAACCCCGCTCCGTGACAACAGGCTGGCTCACATCGTGAAGCGCAGGTTCCGCGCAGCACGATCGCCCAGCCCTTCGTCGCCGCTCCACCGGATGGTGCCCGCGTCGATGGGTCCTTGCGGGTCGATCCGTCCGCACGCGAGCTGCACGAAGGTGAGCGAATCGGTTGTCAGCTCGACGTCGGGCGCGTCGATGTCGTCGACCACGCGGGCTCGGCCATCCACGACCACGCACAGACCGCGGACGACCGGCCCGGTGAGGTGGAACGCGATGCTGTGGCCGTCGGGCAGACCGATCTTCTTGCCCACGATGTAGCCGAGCGAGCCGGCGACCTCGTCGACCGCCCGCTCGGCCCGCGGGCCGCTGTCGTCGCTGGCGCGGCCCAACGGCACCGAGATGTCGCGCTCGTGGACCCAGAAGTCGAACACTCGCACGCCGAGGAAGCGCCCGTAGGTGGCGGGACCGAGCGGTGTCCACGACGGTCGTTCGACGTCGCTCGGCTCGAGCGCTGCCAGGTCAGCGCGGCGAACATCGAACTGTGCATGCACGGCCTCGGCGAAACCGGCGTGGTCGAGCCCTGCGGTGGCTTGCGCGAACTCGCCCGCCCGCGCGAACGGCGGCGGCCCCTCAGCCGATGCCGGCAGCCAGCCTGCGAGCACCGCTTCGATCTGTGCCAGGTGCGACACGACATCGCGCATCGTCCAGTCCGGGCACAACGACTGGGCACCCCACTCGCCCGGCTGCAACGACTCGCACAACGCCTCGACCGCGGCAAACGAGGACTCCAGGTCCGAGCGAAGCGACGCAAGATCGTCCATGGCAATCATGCTTACCTGACTCGACGCGGGTCGTGCGTCTCGATGGTCGACAGTGGACGCAGCCGCGACTCCAGCCGGCTGGCGAGGCCGTGGTGTCGAACGCGCGGGCCGGAACTTGGATCGGCCGGGGCGTGGAGCGCGTCTGACCGCGCCGCAGTGGCATCGATCGCGGCCGTTCGCGACGGCGTCTTCGCGGGTGGACCATTCGGTCGCCAACCCGACCGCCTTCGCAGTGGGGGCGGCATGAGATGCTCCGGTAACGTGCCACCGACGAAGGCAGCGAGCGAGCGAAATACGCCTGATGGCGAGAATCGTGGGCCAGCGCTCTGAGCTGATGAAGGGCAACGCAGATGGTGCAGAAATTGCGGTTTGAGGGTCTCACCCTCACCGTCGAGAGTGTCGCCAGGTCGGTGGAATTCTACGGCGGGGTCCTTGGTCTCGCCGTGGCCTACCGTTCGGAACCGGCGTTCGCCTTGATCAAGGTGGAGGGGGGTGGCTCCATCGGGCTGTTGTCGGTGGACGAGGCACGCAAGGAGGGCGCCGAGGACATGACGCCGGCGCAGCGACGCGCGATCCACGTCGAGTTGAGCACCGACGACCTTGATGGCGTCTACCAGGAGCTGTTGGAGCGGGGCATGACGTTTCACGCCCCGCCGCACGACGAGCCGTGGGAGCGGGTCATGACCGGGTTCGATCCCGACGGCTATTCGGTGGAGATCGCCCAGGGCCGGCGGGGCGAGAGCGGTGGCATCTGGACAAAGAAGTGACGGCCCGGTGAGCACCGGGGTGTCCTCCTCAGCGTGCCGCTCCCGAGGTGAACGCCCCGGATGAACCGCCCCGGGTCCCGTGGAGGCTCTCCAACCAACCCAGCGCGGTTCAGACCGCGTCGTGGGTGTGCTCACCTGATCTGGCCCCACCTGAGCGGGTTGTGCTCGTCTGATTTGGCCCCACCTGGTTGAGCTGGGTGAAGGGTCCACCTGGGCGGCGTGGCCGCTGTGAACCGTGGGGTTCATGG